>NZ_LQOX01000147.1 GCF_002102175.1 Mycobacterium gastri
TCTTGCCCGGTCAAAGCAGCGGCGAACCCACCCGGCGGACCCCGCCCCGCCGAGACCACAAGTTGGGCCAGCAAACCTGTGACGACGACCATCGCCGCCGCGAAGCCAACCGCGGCTATGGCCGTGGACGGCAAGTTGGGCACCACGACCTCCGTGAACGCTTCGTGGTGGTGTGCGCTCGAGGAGCCGTTGTTCAGGTGCGGGTGGTCAATGTCGATCGCGGACTCAGCGCCCAGCGATGAAACCAAAGCGTGCGGTGGGTGAAATGGCGGGGATACGTGCCTAAGGATGTCGACGTGCGCCGCGAGCACGAGCATCCCCGCCACAGCCACCACGGTGACGAGGGATCGCGGCCCTAGCCGACTGCATCCAGCGAGGCGCCGGACTTCCGCCCAGATCCTCCGATACCCCATACCCGTTAACGGTACCGCAGCGCCGATCGCTTTTCCAACGGCAAGGACAGGTTTGTTCCGGCGACGCCCCGCCACTCAACCCGGCTCCCGGCTGCACGGCGCGCGCCCAGCTGGTGCGCCCGCAAAACCAAGGTGACTGCCGATGCCACGATGGATCGCAGATAGCAGAGTATGCGTGTCGGCGGCAGGTTGTTGAGGGAGCAGATCGGGGCCAACGAGAACACGCCTCAGGCGCGTTGACATGCTCGCATCACCGATCACATCAACCTCGACTGTCCCAGCTTGGCTCCTCCGTGTAAGAAGACATAGATATGAGCGCGCGCTATCTCGGATTTCTCCGTTGTCCCCGGTGCGGGGAGGTAGCACCAGAAGACCGAGCACCGTTCGGCTGTCCCCGTTGCGCCCGCGGCGATGTGGGTGTGAATCTCACCCCCGCATACGCGCTGACAGCTGGCTGTTTGCCGTCCGAGGCGTCTCAGCCAGGAATCTTCGAATTCCGCGATCTGCTGCCTTTGGCGCCCGAGAATGCTCCGGTGACCCTGGGAGAAGGTCAGACGCCCGTAATTCCGTTGAATCGGCTGGGACCTCGGCTTGGGCTGCACAGACTCATGCTCAAAGACGAAGCCCGCAATCCTACATGGTCATTCAAGGACAGGCTGGCGGCGGCGGCTGTCACAAAGGCAGCGGCGGCTGGAGCTTCAACTGTCATCGTCTCCTCAACGGGAAACCACGGCGCGGCCGTGGCCGCCTACGCAGCCGTGGCCGGCCTTAGCTGCGTGGTACTTACCGTGTCGTCGGTGCCGCGGGAGATAAGCACCCTGATGCAAGCTTATGGCGCCTGCGTCGTGGCGTACGAGAATGGCCCGGACCGGTGGTCGGTGCTGCGGCAAGCGGTCGAGGCGTTCGGCTGGACGCCGATATCCGGGGTTGTGACCCCCCCGATCGGTTCTAACCCGTTTGGTGTGGAGGGATACAAGACGATCGCCTATGAGCTATGGCGCCAACTTGGGGAAGCGCCCGACGTTGTCGTCGTCCCAACAGCCTACGGTGACGGGCTGGCCGGTATCCGCCGGGGATTTTCTGACCTCGTCGAGCTCGGTCTGAGCACCCGCATGCCCAGGTTGGTCGCGGTCGACCCGTTTGGCGCCTATGCCCGCGGGCTGCAATCCCCACCGGGAAAACAGCCGACCGTTCCCACTCGGCCCTCGACTGCATTCTCGGTCGCTACGCGGGTCGCGACCTATCAGGGACTGGACGCAATCCGGGCCACCGACGGCACGGCGGTTGCCGAACCAAGCAATGACGCGATTGTTCGCATGCAACTCGAATTAGCGGCGAGCGAAGGACTTTACGCAGAAGGCGCGTCCGTGTTGGCGGTACTCGCCGCTGCGCAGCTGGCCGCGCGGAGCTGGATCGATGCTGATGAGCGCGTCGTGCTGGTGTCGACGTCGACCGGGTTGAAGGATCCCGGCCCGGCGGCCAGCCACCTGCCCGATTTGCCGGTCCTCGAACCCACCCTGAAAGCCCTCGAAGGCGCGCTGCCGGCGGGCATGTGCCAATGACAATGCGGACCCGAATCCGGGATCACCCCCGGGCCTGGCGGGCGTGCCCGCTATCTGTCTCAGCTGCTCCTTGCTCGGCATCCGGGCGTGCTGATTTCCTGCACCTCCCGAATCCGGTCCAGCAAGCCTGAGACGCACTTGACCCGGACCGTGGTATCCGTCGCGTGCCCGCCCAAGCTGATCAACGTCGATCCAGCCGAAAGCCCTAGCGCTTCAAGGCAATCCGTGATTACTTCGGCATCCGGCGGGAAGTAACGCAGCGTAGCAGACAGCACACCGGTCAGCTCTTCGGACAACGCCTTGATCTGATGCGTGCGCATGCGAGAGATCGGTTGGGCGACGCCGGACACGGTCGGTTCGGCTAGGCGCACCGGGTCCACCCGCGAGGATCGGAAGCGGCACACCCGCCATTGCGCGACCGACGGCACACCCGCGGACAGGTAGGCGGCCAAGGCGCGCCGCGCACTGATTCGGATCGCGCGACGATACAGATCCATCAGGACATTGTCGTCGTCGGGCCGAAAGTCCCAAATGCCCACCAGCCGCGCCGAACCCAGGGCATGCACCCCGCGCAGCACACCGGTGATCTCGTTGTATGGGACGAACCCGCCGGCCTCGGCCAGCGCGGAGACGCGCACCATCAGGTTGCCGCTCAGCGCGATCGACTCCGCGTAGCGCGCAAACTGCTCGGTGTGTTCCGGATCGGCGGCGGTGGCCCTCTGGCGGCGTATGAACCTGGCGGCAAGCAGCGCGCGCAGCGCGTCGGCGGCGAAGAACACCGGCAGCATCGGGGCGGGCGCCCACCGGCTGTCGAACAGCACCGGGCCGGCCGCCAGGTCGGCCCGCACCGGTCCGGTCACCGCCTGGCGCAGCTCCTCGAGGACTCCCGCCGGAATCGCCACCAGGTCATCGTCGGCGACGACAAAACCGGTGCTTGCCGGATCCAGCCGCTGCACCCGAATCACCGCGTCCAACATCAGCTGGCGAAGCTCCCCAACTCCCATCCGGCTCGGCATCACCACCTCGGCGATCCCGAAGCGCACCGCCGCCGAACCCGCCCGGGAGATGGCCGCACGCGCCCGCATCATGGTGTCGTCCGCGGGCCTGCTGGCCGGCCGGTTAACCAAGAACACCACCGAGATCGGCACCGAACACCGCTGCCGGGCCAGTTCGGCGATGGTGTCATCGAGCACGGCCCCGCTCTGCCCACCGAATCCGACCGTGGGAATCAGCACCGGCACCGCGGGGCCCGCCGGAAGCTGGCCGGCCAACTGCTCGACGACGTGGTCGAACAACCGCCGATGGTCGGGACCGGCCTCCTCGCCGGCAGGCCGGCCGGTCAGATACCCGGTCATGGCGCTTTCTCCTCGGTCTCCTGCACGAAGGGCGCGGCGATGCGAGCCAACTGATCCGCACGCACCAGCACCTTCCGGAGAGTGTCGGCACCCATCGGCTTGCGCAGCCCATCACGAACGGGATCCCATCGCGGATCACCAAACGGGCGGTTACCCACGCCCACCTCGGCAGTCGGCGATAGCGCGGGCACCGCGGCGATTACCAGGTCCCGGAGCCCGCACAACACGTCGACCTGGGCGGCCTGCCGCCGCGACAGCACCGGCACGGACGTCCAACCGAACAGACGTTCCTCCTCGTCCTCGACCAACACCGTGACGGTCAGCGACCCCGGCTCGTCGGGTACGGTCGTCGCGCAAGACAATCCACCCTCAACCGGTTCAGCGGGCCGATCCCCGGCCGATATCGTCCACCAGAACCGGGTGCCATCGCGGACCGGCCGGTCCAATGCCACATGAAACGTCACCGGATGCCCGGCCACGGCCAGACAACGGCCATGCCGAGCCGGAAACGGTCCCAACACCCGCACCCCCCGGTTGACCAGCCGGCGCAGCACGTTACGCGTCACTCCAGCCACCACCGAATTGCCCTGCTCGAGAACCCTGGGCCAGTCGGTGGTCCCGCAGGTGAAAACCGTCCCGATAGCGCTGTAGGCGCCCAGCACAGCATTGGCTTCCGCTCCCGCCGGGCGATCCTGCCAGCCCTCCCCCAGCTGCGCGACGCCAAGCACCGCCAGGTCCAGCGGGGTGCCGTCGGTGCCGGCGGCCCGCAGCTGGCCGTCCGGCCCCCGGTCGAGGGTCGCCCCGTCGCACTCGTAGCCGACCAACCGTTCTTCGGCGCCGAACGTGTCCCCGGTGCGTAGACCCAAACCCTCGTACACCCAGTGCCCGCCGTGCTGCACCGTGTAGCCGACGGGGTCTCGCGGGCCGTCCCACCAGCCGCCGCCGCGGCGATAGCTGACGCCGGTCATGGCGTTCTCCGGCGCGCTGCGCCACCACTGCCCGCCCTTCGGATGGCTGACCGGCGGGTGCACACAGGTCATATCACCGTTGTCGGCCAGGTCGATACGCCACCAGCTGGTGTTGCCGCTGAAGAAGGCGACGTTGCCGCCCGCCGCGACGAACTGTTGGACGGCTTGACGCATCCGCGGGCTCCAGTACTCGTCGTGGCCGACACTGAGCAAGAGCCGGTAGCCAGACAACAGATCGGGGTCGCGATGCAGGTCGAGGTCGGTGCAGAAATCGACCGCGACACCCTCCCGCTCCAGCCAGCGGAGCATCGGCAGATCCCAGTGCGCGAACCCTTCGCGCGGGGTGCTCTCGTCGTAGACGTCGATCGCCTCGGGAAACGAGAGTTGACCACCGGTGCCACCGCCGGGACGACGGGTGGTCAGCACCGTGGCGGTTGCCGTGGGCACGAACGACGCCGTGTGGTACATGCTGCCGCCGCCCGATGCGTTGTAGGCGTGGTAGGTGGCCCAGGACAGCTTGTACAGAATCCGTGGCCCATCGCCGGCCTGTCGCCGGACCACGAACAGTGTCCGGCCCGACCGCGCGTCGATAGCGGGTGCCGCATCCGGCGAGTCGATCACGGCGGCGGCGGTGATCACCGCGAGATACACACCGCCCGGCCAGCTGTCGGGGATGTCGAATTCCTCCGGCGGCCAGCCCCAGTCCTGATCCGGCAGCCCCGGCGACAGGTCGTATCCGTGGCACGGTGGACTTGTGCCGAGGTGGACGGTTTGCAAGCCGACCCGGAAGAACGCCACTCGGTAATGGGATTCGGCGGTCGACACGTGCAGCACCAGCCGTCCGCCCGGGCGGACCGTCGGCTCGCGCGGGTACACCTGCGCAGCTACCTCGCGTTGCGGTCCGGTTCGTGCCGATCGCGGTCCTGCCGACCCACCATTGGAGGCTCCTGGCACCGCGAATCCTTTGTCCATGCAAACCCCCGAGTTTGCCGTCCGCTACCTAAGCGGGCGGCGGATCACGCGAGCTGTCCGGTGATACAACGAGAACCGGTCCCGTCAGATATCAAATCTATACCCACGCGGGGTATACGCTAAACCTTGGCTAAGCCGGCAGTTCGGGTGCCGAGACAGAGTAGTAGGACATGAGCGAAACCGCCGACGTGGTAGTGGTGGGAGCCGGGCTGAGCGGTTTGGAATGCGCGAGTGCAATCGTGGCGGCGGGGGTTGGCGACGTTCTCGTCGTCGAGACCGGCGGCGCACGCACCGGCACGACGGCCCCGACCCCGCTGGCATGGGTCAGCACCGCGCCACCGCATTATGTGCGCACAAGCCGCGAACGGCTGGTCGGCGGGCGATCGCTGGACTGGCACGGGGTGGTGCTGCGGCTCGAGGAGTGGGCGCTGGCCGACCCGGCCTGGCCCGCACCGGCCCGGTCGGCGCTGTCGAGTCTCTACGAGCAGGTCGAGGGCGAATTGGCGGATTGGGCGGGCGGCACGCTGAGCCGCGATCGCCAGATCCACGGCTTGGGGCGCGTGTTGCCTGCGGGTCAGGCGGTGCCGCAGGCGGTGCGCCCAGACGGCGACGGCGGCTGGCGCGCCTACACACCGCTGGACCGTTGTACCAGCTGGATGGCCTCCGGCGAGCGCGGGGGCCAGCCCAGGGTCCGCACCGGGTGCCAGGCGCTGACCTTGGTGACCCGGGCGGGCAGAGTCAGCGGGGTTCGGGTGCAAGATCGCGGCACCGGCGACACTGAGACGATCACCACCACCACCCTGGTGCTCGCCGCGGGAACCCTGGACAACACCAGGCTGGTGGCGCAGCTGGCGGGAGCCGACCGGCCACCGGCCTTCACCGGCGTGAACGACCACTTGGTGCAGGGCTTTGTGGTTCGGCTGCCGCCCGCCGCGCTTGGCTGGCCGCAGCCGGCGGACGCGTTTGAGTACCTGGCTTGCGGCAACATCCGGTCCAACCTGTTCGCGCGCACCCGGGCGGTGCCGGAGAACACCCAAGAGGTGCTCCTGGATGTGTGGGCAATGGGCGAGCAGTTACGTTCGGAGCACAATGCTGTCTCGTTCCCCGACCCGGGACGGGTTCCCTGGTACGGCCTGGTCACACCAGGGCTGAGCGAACCCGACCGCGCGGTGCTGGCCGGGCAGCGACGTGAGCTGACCAAGCTGTGGACACGCCTTGCCGGACGTCAGGCCACAGCCTTGCGTCTCCCGGACTTCCTGGACACGCCATTCGCCTTCGATCGGGCACTGGCCCGGGTCATGAGTGAACCGCTCGCGGTGCCGGTCGGCTACTGCTGGCCGCTGGGGACCGTCGAGCACGAATCAGGCACGCTGCCGCTGGGCGGGGCGCACGTCGGCGAGACCGGTGAACTGAGCGCCGCCGCCGGCGGATATGTCGTCGGGCCCGCGACGTTTCCCCGCTCGGGCGCCGCGAACCCGTCACTGACGACCCTGGCGCTGGCCCGCTGGACGGCAGCCAGGGTACTGACGGGCTGAATCGCCGCAGCAGCGTCACAGTGCGCCTGCGTGCCTGGCGACCTTATGGAACGCGGCTACGACAACCTCCAGCCCCGTCGGAGTGCTCAGCAGCACCCGGTGCGGCAGCAGCATCAGGTTGTCGTAGAGGTGCTCGGCGTCTGGAAAGCGGGTGCCGGCCGGCGGCCGCAGCCGTTCGCGCAGCCAGCGGTAGCGCGGTTTCGTCTCCGGGCAGTACAACCGGTTCTGGTGTAACGGACGGTCGGCGCGATACACCCGCACACCCAATTCGGCGGCCACCGCCGCGCACACGCGATCGGTGGGCGCACCGGCGAACGCGTCGGGATCTCGCCGCACACCGTAGGCGAACACGCTGGGCAGATCGAGTTGCGCCGGCCGCGCCAGCGGCCGCAAGCCCGGCACCCGGGCGAGTTCGGCGTCCAACAGCTCACCGGCTTGGGCGCGCTGATGCAGCTGCGCCGGCAGCCGCTCCAGCTGGTCGAGCAACAGCGCTGCCGATAGCTCGGGCAGGCAGTGGTTGGTCCCCATCACCTCGCATGCCTCGGTGAGGTAGGGATAGCCGATCGCCGGATCCGCCTGCGGGTAGCGACGCGAGTCCGCCCGCAACTGCTGCAACCGGTCGTACAGGTGCGCGTCCGACGTGCAAACCGCACCGCCTTCCCCGCAGGTCAGCACTTTGCCCTGTTGCATGCTGAATGCGCCGACGGTGCCCAGTGAGCCCGCCGCCCGGCCGTTCCAGCGGGCGCCGTGTGCTTGCGCGCAGTCCTCGATCACAGCCAGGCCGTGCCTCTTGGCGATGGCGCCGACGGCATCCATGTCGGCCATCCGAGAATGCAGGTGCACGACGACCAGTGCCTTGGTGCGCTCGGTGATCGCCTCGGCCACCGCTGCCGGGCTGACACAGCCGGTGCCCGGGTCCACGTCGGCGAAGACCGGCACCGCGTTGACGTTGAGCACCGCGGTGGCAGTGGCGACCCAGGTGAAGACGGGAACCACCACTTCGTCTCCGGCGCCCACCCCAACCGCCTCCAACGCGATGACAAGGCTGCTGGAACCGTGGTCGGTGCTCACGCAATACGGGACCCCGAGGAACTCGGCGAAGCGCCGGGCGAACCGGCGCTCATAGGGCTCGACGCCGGTCCAGCCGCCGGTCAGCGTCCATCGGCCACTGGTCAGGGCCGCGGTGACGCGTTCGATCGTGGCCTGGTCGCACTGCGGCCACTCGGGCCAGCCGCCCGACCACAGCGGGAGACCCCCGTGCAACGCCAACTCTGCCATGACACCTCCAGGCCGTGCTTCGAGACGATCACCTTACGTGGCATGGCATCCAGGCCAGCCGAAATGGGCGGCGAGCCCGGCCGGCGTCCGGGTGAGGCGGGCTAGTAGCGGCATCGCATAACGTCGTGCTGCCATGGCGTAGATCCCTCACGGCTGGCATGCGATCTGGCGGCTACCGACGAGCCACTTGCGCCGTTTCCGTGGCTGGCCGGATACCGGAACCGTCTCTCAACCAAGCCGCAGGGAATCGCCGCGGCCGCCGAACCCGTCCAAGGTCGGCTTCTCCCCGGACGACGCCACTGCCGCTTAGCGTTGTGGACGGGATCGGAGGCGCCGGGGCCGTACGCGCAAGTTTGCCGAGCTGAATCGCGGGTATCCCCGGGTCATGAGGAAGAAGGTCAGGAAACAAAAGGTGGCAATCGCTGCGGCGACGATCGCGATCGCAGCCGGTTTAGGGGTGGGCGGTGCGGCTGATGCCCAGGCGCGGCCAGCGCCCCTCCCGACTGACCCGTGGTGCCCCGGGTGGTTCTGGAACCCCGTTTGGGGGCCCAATTGGGATTGGGACCACTGCCATGACTCGTACCGCGGCGGCGGACACGGCGGCGGCGGACACGGCGGCGGATACGGCGGCGGCGGACACGGCGGCGGCGGATACGGCGGCGGCGGACACGGCGGCGGCGGACACTAGTGCAGCGTGGTGGCTGCCTGGCAGCCTGAGGGCTGAATCCCGGTCAGCCGCGGTAGTGGTCTTCGCCGCCCGGGGCATTGTTCCCGGCGCGGCTACCCCATAGGGGGGCGAACGTCAACGCTGAGGAGGCGGTCCGTCAGCCGGTCCCTGTGACTAACCAGCGACCGGAGAGGGTGCGAACGCCGACCAGGACAAGTCGGAGCGCCGTAAATGTGGCGAGACCGGACCAGATTCCTGCCAGCCCCCAGCCGAATACGAGCGACAACCAGATCAGCGGCAAGAAACCTACTGATGCGCCTATCACGGTGACGTTGCGCAGGAACCTCGCGTCTCCCGCGCCGAGGAGCACCCCGTCCAGACCCCAGACGATCCCGGCGATGGGAAGCTGGCCGGCCAGAAACCACCAGGGCACCTGGATCATCGCCAGCACCGACTGGTCGTCGGTGAACAGCTCGGGCACCACGGGCGCCCCAACGGCGAGTAGCAGCGCCAGCGCCGAGGCTGTCAGCAGTGAGAACGCCGTAATGCGCCCCGCCACCGACTTGGCGTTCGCGGTATTGCCAGCCCCCAGCGCGGCTCCGACCAGCGCCTGTGCCGCGATGGCCAGCGAATCAAGCACCAGCGCGAAGAAATTCCATAACTGCACCACCACTTGATGCGCGGCGACCGCCGCGGCCCCGAACCTGGCGGCTACCGCCGCGGCCGAGACGAAACAAACTTGGAAAGCGACGATGCGGACGAACAGATCGCGGCCCAGCACCAGCTGCGCCCTTAGCACCGCACGGTCGACGTGCAATGAGATCTGTTCGGCCAGCAGCGCCCTGCAAAACAGCAGTGCGGCCAGCCACTGCCCGGCCAGGTTTGCCGCCGCTGAGCCGGGCAGCTCCAGGCGCGGCAGACCCAGCCATCCGTAGACCAATAGCGGGCACAGCAGCGCCGATAGCCCAAAGCCCGCGACGACATAGCGCAGGGGACGCACAGTGTCCTGCACCCCGCGCATCCACCCGTTCCCCGCCAGCGAGACGAGAATCGCCGGCGCGCCCAAAATCGCGATTCGCAGCCAACGCAACGCCGCCTCGGCGATATCACCGCGGGAGGCGATCACCGACACCAGCGGCAGGCCGGCAGCTTCCACCACGATGGTGATCACCGAGCCGATGGCCAGCGCTAGCCATGTCGCCTGTGTCCCTTCGTTGACGGCCGCCGCACGATCGCCGGAGCCGAAGAACCGTGCTGCTCGCGCCGTGGTTCCGTAGGACAGGAACGTCAACTGCGACTCGCTGAGCACCAGTCCGCCAATGGCCAAACCCGCCAGCGGAAGCGCGCCCAGATGCCCGACCACCGCGGTGTCAAACAGCAGATAGAGCGGCTCGGCGGCCAGCACGCCTAGTGTGGGCAGCGTCAGCGCCGCGATCTGTCGCCCACCGGCACCGGGCCGGGATTTGTCAGTCAACGCTGGTCAGCCTCGTCGGAAGTCCTCGGCTTGCTCTTGCCCGATGCGCCTGTCGGCGCGCAATGCGCTGACGACCGCGACGCAAAGCCGCACACAGCTGCCGCGCAGCACTTGTCCCAGGCTATTTGACAGCTAATCGCCGGTACGGTCGAATTTTTCGTCGAAATGTGCGCTGTGGGTGCAGGCCCCAGTCTGTTCGTGATGACCGCGCCCGGCGAGCAGCGTAATCGGGTCCTGCGGTGGTTGGGGCAGCGAAAACTCCGCGGTTTCCTTGACCGGCGCCGTGCCCCCGTTGGCGCACTTTCCGTCCGCCCCACTGGACCAGGTCCAGCTCCCGCTGCTGAATACGAGTGGCTTCGAACTATCGGGCAGCGCGTGGAAAAAGCTCATGCAGCGATCACCTGTGCGAAGACAATCGGTACGAACAACCCAGTCGTACACGTTCGGTTTCATCCCCGCCTCTTCCCAGGTGATCGTGTCGCGGTACCGGCCGTGCAGCGCCTCGGCCGGCGACACCACCCGCGGCGGCTGGCTCGCCGGGTCGGCAACGCTATTGACGTCGACGTCTCCGGTGCGGGTGAAGGTCACCGGCGTTCTTGTCGCGCAGCCGTTGGCGCTGGTCTTGCTGACTTCACCGGTCAGCGTGCTGTCCGGACGCGGCTGCAAGGTCATCACCACCCAGAATTCGGAGGGAGCGTCACGGCATGTGTCGGTGCTGAGGCCCACGGCCAACCAGCGTCCGCCGACATCGTCGAAAACCATCGCCGACAGCGCTGTGGTTTCGCCACTAATGCGTGACGCCGTCGCCAGGCACCCGGTGGGGCGGCATACCGAGCGCACGCCCCACGTGGTTGTCGACGGCTTCGAACCGGCGACAGGCCCGCCGTCGAGGCCAGGCCCGAGGGCCTGTCCATAGTCGCCTTTGTATGTCCCGGTGAAGGGTCCTCCGGGGGGACCCGCGCTGCTCGCCGCCCCGGCACTCGGCGGCGCCGAGGCGGAAGGATGCTCGTGCCCGGCAAGTTTGACGATCGCGAAGATGCCGCCACCCCCGATCAGCAACGCAACGGCCACCAAAGCGCCAACCAAGAGGTGGGTGCGCCGCTCCCGTCGCTTGCCGGCCGGTGGCGGTGACGGTGCTGGTAACGATGGTGGTAATGGTGGTGGTAACGGTGGTGATGACGGTGGCAGCGGCCGGACGGGCGCATAGCCTGCGCCTGCCATTTGGGTGTCTTGGGCGTTTGGCCCGAGGATCGGTTGTGGCCCGAACCGGGTAGGGGCGGTGCCCCAATCCAACGCGCGGTGCAGCTGAGCAGCGAAGTCCTGGCAGCGGGCGAATCGCTCGGCCGGTTTCTTGGCCATCGCTGTGGCGAACACCGGCTCCAGCGGCGCCAATTCGGGGCGGTGTTGGCCGATCGGTGGCGGCGGGGCCATCACATGCTTGGTGATGACGACCGCGGCGCTGGGATAGTCAAAGGGCTGCCCGCCGGTGAGCAAGTGAAAAGCACTGCAGGCCAACGCATACTGATCTGCGCGGCCGTCGATGGGCTCACCCATCAGCTGTTCGGGCGCGGCATAGGCAATTGTGCCCATGGAAACGTTGGTGGCGGTCAGACCCGCAGTGTCATCGACAGACCGGGCGATGCCGAAGTCGGCCAAAAATATCCGTTGTGCTTCCGAACCCAGGTCGGCGATCAGGATGTTCGAGGGTTTGACGTCACGATGCAACAGACCGCGCTGGTGCGCGTAATCCAGGGCCGCCGCCACGGCGGTGACGATCTGCATGGCCAGGATTACCGGCATCCCGCTGGGATAGCGCTCGCGCAACAGTCTCGCCGCGTCAGTGCCAGCGACAAAGTCCATCGAAATCCAGAACTGGCCACCGAACTCGCCCCGGTCGTGGATGCCGACAATGTTGGGATGCGAAAGGGTGGCGGCGATGTCGGCTTCGCGCACAAACCTGGCCCGGTATTGCGGGTCAGCGGTGAGCTGCGGCGAGAGCACCTTCAGGGCATCTTGGCGCGGCAACCGCGGATGCTGGGCCAGATATACCGTGCCCATCGCGCCCGCACCGAGCACCCGCAGAATGGTGTATCCCGCAAAAACCTCACCGACCGCCATTGGCATGGGCAAATAATAGGTCCGCGCGGCCAGTTAGTCCCGGAAGCGGGCGTCAAAGCGGCGGTATCCGATACCGGGCAGTGAAGCCGGCTTTGTCGTGTTCCTCGCGACGGCACCAGGATGGCCGGCGGCCGTCGGGGTGGCAACGCCGGTGAAAGCCGGACCTCGGTGGGCACCACCGGATACCCGCGATATTCGCCGTGGCCGGAAAGACACCGTCCATATCGTTGCGGATCGCGATGCCATGCCAATGCACCGACGTCGGACCGCTCAGCCGGTTTTGACCGTAATCGCCAGCTCATCGCCGATCGGAGTGGCCGGCCAGTTCGTCCGCCCGAAGGGATACTTGTTAATGACAATCATGTTCATTAAAGTCGGAGTTCGGTCGGATTCATGTGCAGGAGCGGCAGCAAGTGTCACGTCGAGCGATAGAAGTCCTGGCCACCGCCAACGCGGATAGCGCGGTGCTCACCCAGGGCGGGGAGGGGCTGGGTCCCAGTGCGGTCGCGGTGGCTGAGTCGCGAACCGGCCTCTTGAACAAGGACGGGCAGGCCTTGGCGTCACATCAGAGCCCCCGCGGTGCGCCGTGATCGTCCCGCTGTGGATGGCATTGCCGCCGGAAGTGCACTCGACGTTGCTGAGCAGCGGCCCGGGTCCTGGCCCGTTGTCGGAGGCCGCGGCGGCATGGTCGTCGCTGAGCGCCGAATATGCTTCTGCCGCAGAAGAACTCGCGGCGGTGTTGGGCGCGGTACAGGTCGGCGCTTGGGATGGCCCCAGCGCCGAGCAGTATGTCGCCGCGCATCTGCCGTACCTGCTGTGGTTGGCGCAGGCCAGTGCCACCGGCGCGCAGACGGCAGCCCAGCATGACACGGTGGCAACCGCCTACACCACGGCACTGGCGGCCATGCCGACTCTTGCCGAGCTGGCCGCCAACCATGCCATGCACGCGGTTTTGGTGGCAACCAACTTCTTCGGGATCAACACCATCCCGATCGCCCTCAACGAGGCCGCCTATCTGCGGATGTGGATCCAGGCCGCCACCACAATGAGCACCTATCAAGCAATCGCCGGCGCGGCGGTGGCGGCGGTATCGCGCGTCTCGCCAGTGCCGCAGATCCTGAAATCCGACAGCACCAGCGGCAGCGACGGCTGCAACCTCGGCACCCGAACAGATCCATGGACCGGAGAACCCGAGGTGGTTCTTTGCCCGACCGACCCACAGTTCTATTTGGGCTGGGCGTCCGAACTTAGTGAGCAGCTGCCAGGGCTTTGGAACACCCTGTTGACGAATCCAGCGCAGGTGCCAACCTTTCTTGCCGTGATGGAAGCCGATTTCATGTTCCATGTGCAGGTGGTTGTCACCTACCTGATTCAATCTCCGCAGTTGTTGTCGGTCGGCCTTGGCCTGGCGATCGCGAATCTGGGCGCGGTCAGCGGCCTGGCAGCAGGGAGCGGCCTAGCCGGCCTGGCCGCGATACCTACCGGGGGCGCAGCCGCCGAACCTATCCCGGTCGCGGCCGAGCCGAAGTTGGCGACCATCGGGCTCGCCCCGACTGCATCGAGTGTCGTGAGCCCCGGCTCGGCTCCCGCTTCCAGTGCGGTGCCCGCGCACACACCAACCGCCACTCCGGCCGGCCCGCCGCCGCCGGTCGCGGGTGTCGCGGGGTTCGGCTACCCCTACCTGGCCGGCGGCCCCGGCATTGGGTCTGACTCGCGGATGAGCACCAGTGCCAGCTCCGGCGCCAAGAAGGAGGCGCCGGAGCCCGATACCGCCGCGGCCCCGGCGGCAGCCCGGGAGCAGGCGCGAGCACGGCGGCGCCGGCGCGCGACGCTGCGTGGGCATGGCGACGAGTTTATGAATATGGACGTCGAGGTCGCCCCGGACTGGGGCCGGCCGCCGGGTGGCCAAACCGTCGGCGCGGTGGTGAGCTCCGAAGACGGTGCGGCGCCGTTTGGTAGTGCCGGCATCGTTTCGCAGGACAGCATCCCCACGGCAGCGGGATTAACGACGCTAGACGATGACGGATACGGCGGCGGCCCACCGATGCCCATGGTGCCGGGCACCTGGTCCCCCGACCAGCCCGATGCGGCAGGAGGAATTGGACGGCCCAGCTGATGCTCCAGATCTATTGCCCGGCAACTGATTTGGAACGCTGCGACTATCCGGCTTTGGACGCGGGCACCCTGTAGCAGTCGGCCGGCCACTCGGCGCCCGGCGCTAGCTAGCGTGGTCTTGATTGGGCTTCACGACAAACGGAGCCGTGGGCAGCAACGGTCTTGTCAATAGCCGGGTCGTCGGACCAGAAGACTTGACCAACACGTCTCTCCGCGCCAACGGATCCGGCTTGCGATCGTTGGCCATCGAAGCGGGCTCGTCGTAGAAACGTCACCGAAATGCTGCGCTCGAAGTCGTTGGGTTGCGGCACCCGGTGGTGTACCCTGGGCGGGTATGGGGCACATCCGGTTATGGTCGGGTGTCCGAGGTGTCTCGGCATGCAGACCGCTGCGGCTGCGATTCGCTGTCGCGGTAGCGGCTGCGGTGGCGATGCTGGCGATCGTTGGCCACTGCGGGGCGGCGCGCACCGTGTCTGCGACGGCTAACGCACCGCAACCCCTTCTGTCCACATCGCTACCCGGCGCCCTCGCCGTCACTGCGGATCAGCCGCAACTTGTCCAAGGGCTGCCGATTTGCAAGTCGTCGAAGGTATCTGCGATCGCTGCGCAGCCCCAATCGGCGGTCACCGCATTAATTGTGGTGGGCATCGTTTTGGCGGCGCTCGCCGGCAAGGGATGGCTGACTCACCTTGTGGGGCCGGCCGGTCGTAGTCCCCCGCGTGCGCCGGCCACCGTCCTCACTGGTCAAGACCTCTTGACCCGGTTCTGCTTGGCTCGCCGCTGACTGGTCAGCATCAGGCCGTGGTGTTATGCCACGACGGCCGGTGACAGCTGACTCACGTCCACCTCCGCGCCTCATGTCGCGGCCTCGATTAAAGCGGCGATCGCATGAATCATGTCGTGTCCAAGGACCCCCTTGGCTACATCAACCGTGCACTGCGCAGCTCGTGGCAACCGGGCCACCCGAGCGGGTACGACACCACCGGCCAACGTCGCCACCGCGAATCGCGCATCACGCCAGGACCGATCCCCACAGGGGCCGGTGGCGGCAGGTTTGCACAGGTCCAGGCGCGCGGCCTGATTGCCGTCGACCGACTCGCTGAAATCTCGAGCACTACAACGAGCCCGACGACATCGGGACTATTCGAGCAATCGAGCAACAAACGCGTCGGCGGCAGCGGTGCCGACGTTTTCAAGGGAGGCAACCCATGTCATTTGTGACTGCACAACCGGAAGCGCTGGCGTCAGCGGCCGGCGATCTGCAGAGCATCGGTTCGGCAATCAGCGCCGGAAACGGGGCCGCAGCGGCTCCGACGACCGGCGTGGTGCCGGCGGCTACCGACGAAGTGTCGGTGCTGACCGCGACCCAATTCGCCGCGCACGCGCAGCTCTATCAGGCGGTGGCCGCCGAGGCCACAGCCATTCATGACCAGTTTGTCGCCGCCTTGGCGACCAGTGCCGGTTCCTATGCAGCCACCGAGGCCGCCAACGCGGCCGCAACCGGCTGAAGCGGCCAGTGATCGAAGGGATACGCGAATGGATTTCGGGGCGCTCCCACCGGAGATCAACTCCGCCAGAATGTATGCGGGTCCCGGCTCGGGGCCGATGCTGGCGGCCGCGGCCGGCTGGGATGAGCTGGCCGTCGAATTGAGTTCGGCGGCAGCATCTTACGAGGCGGTGATCTCGCGGTTGGTCGCCTTGTCCTGGCATGGTCCGGCGGCGACATGGATGGCGGGCGCAGCCGCGCCCTATGTGGCGTGGATGAACACCGCCGCTGCTCAGGCCGAGCAGGCAGCCGGCCAGGCCCGGGCCGCCGCGGCGGCCCATGCCGCGGCATTCGCGGCGACGGTGCCGCCGCCGGTGATTGCGGCCAACCGCAGCCTGTTGATGACGCTGATCGCCACCAACATCTTCGGGCAGAACACTCCGGCGATCGCGGCTACCGAGGCCCACTATGCGGAGATGTGGGCCCAGGATGCGGCGGCGATGTATGGCTACGCGGGCTCATCTGCGGCGGCGTCGATGTTGACGCCGTTCACCTCGCCGCAGCAGGTCGCCAACCCGGCCGGACTCGCCGCGCAAGGTGCGGTTGTGGCCCAGGTGAGCGGCAATTCGATCGTGACGAACACGCAGGCCGCACTGACCCAGGTGACCTCAATGCTGCCTTCGGCGTTGCAGGGCCTTGCCTCGCCGCTATCGTCACCGTCCTCGGCGCTGAGCTCGCTGAGTCCGATGCTGTCGGTGATGAGTTCGACCGCGTGGATAGCCAGCGCCGGACTGTCGACCGGAGAGAAGCTGAAGGGCCTGCTCCCGTCGGCCACCGCCGCATTGGCACCGGCAATTGCCGACGGGTTGGGTTCGGGCCTGCTCAGATCAGCCTCGGCCGGTTTGGTTGGCGGTAACGCTTCGGTGCTGTCGGCGGGTATGGGGCAGGCAGGCTTAGTCGGGTCGTTGTCGGTGCCACAGGCCTGGACCGCCGCTGCCCCGGCCCGAGCCGCCGCAGCCCTGGCGGGCACTGGCCTCGGTGCTGCTCCGGCCGCCGACGCGAGCGGACTGGGCGGCATGCTAGGGGGGTTGCCGTTGGCGGGTACGCCCGCTCGGGGCATAGCCGGTGTCGTACCTGACGCTCGATTCCTGGAACGGCCGCCCATGGTGCCTCGCTGGTCCATCGGATAACGGGAGACCCAGGCATCGAGGTGGTCCTGATCCCGGCGGAATGGCGCCACGCGGGTCCGGCGGTGGCCCATGTTCTTGCCGCCGCTCGCAGTTGCGGCGGTTCGTTTTAGCAGGGCTGTCAGCGACATTGTCGACGCATGCAGCTTGGTATTGCACACCCCGACGCTGCACGGCCGCGCGATCAACTTCGCCAGCGGCACCGACACGCGGGTGAAGGACATCGTCCAATACATCGTCGAATACATCGAGGACAAATTGGGCGCCACGATCGAACACCGCGCGGCTCGTCCCGGGGAAGTTCAACGGTTTCCCGCTGACATCTCACTAGCCAGGTGTATCGGATTCGGGATCAGCCGCAATACGCCTACGAGCAGGACGGATTCGAGGGCATGTCGATCTAGCTCAAGCCCGTCGCGATTCGGCGACTATTCGTTCAAGGGCCTCGACGGCGGTCACGACATGTCATGATGCGGCGGTGAGCTCCTCGCTGCGGGCCCGGACTTCGACCCGGCCCGGGCAACCGGCGCCCGAGCGGGCAACTGGGCGCGGCGCCCGGGCGGTCATCGCCCGGTTGCTGCTGGGCAGCTCGGCGATACTGTTCATCGAGCTCGTCCTGATCCGCTGGCTGGGGTCAAACGTGCTGCACCTGTCGTACTTCACCAACTTTGTGTTGCTCGGCTCGTTCCTGGGCATCGGCATCGGCTTCTTGATTTCCCGGAAATCCTGGTCGATCCTGCCGCTGTCCAGCGTGCTGCTGATGCTGCTGGTGCTCGCCGTGCATCTGTTTCCGATCAGATTGAACCGCGGCGGCAGCGACATCATCTACTTCACGTCGGTCAGCCCCAGCGGCCTGCCGGCCTGGATCGTGCTGCCGGCGGTCTTCGTTGTCGTGGCAGCATTGATGGCCGGACCGGGCGAGGTGGTCGGCCGCTGCTTCGGGCAACTCGATGCGCTCACCTGCTACCGCTGGGACCTGATCGGTTCGCTGCTCGGCATCGGCATGTTCACGCTGCTGTCCTTCCTGCGGGCGCCGTCGGTGGTGTGGGGGACGGTCGCCGCCGTCATCCTGGTGGCGCTGAATCAGCGCGGATTCAAAGTGGTGACCGCGATCTCGGGCGCCGGGCTGATCCTGGTCCTGCTCGCAGAGTCGATCACGGCCGGCGTCTCTTGGTCGCCTTATTACAAGGTGCAGACCTGGGGACATAGGTCGTGGGACGGCGCGACGCTGGTGGTGATCTCGGTCAACGGCATCCCGCACCAGGTGATGGCGCCGGCGGACTGGATTCTCACCCAGTCCGCTCCGGCCTACCAGCAATACCGCTTGCCCTACGAGCGGACGAACACGCTGCGCCTGGATAACGTGCTCGTCGTCGGGGCGGGGTCGGGGTCCGATGTCGCCATTGCATTGTCCAAGGGCGCTAAGCACGTTGACGCGGTGGACATCGACCCGCGGCTCGTGCAGATCGGCGTCAGGCGCAACCCCGACCAGCCTTACTCGGACCCGCGCGTCACCGTGCACATCAACGACGGCCGGGCCTTCCTGCAATCGACCGACGCCACCTACGACCTGATCCTGTTCGCGCTGCCGGACTCGCTGGCTCTGGTCAACGGCGCCTCGCAGATTCGCCTGGAATCGTTCCTGTTCACCGACCGCGCGCTACGGACGGCCTACGAGCACCTCAAGCCGAGCGGTGTCTTCGCGATGTACAACGCCTATCGCCAGCCCTGGCTCATCGACCGGCTGGCCGAGACGGCGGCCGCCGCCTTCGGACATCGGCCGTGTGTCGACCGGACGGCCAATCATCGTGCAGTGATCACCGTCGCGGTCGATCCGGCCAATCAGAAGTGCGCCGCGCCGTACGCACCGCTTAGCGCGGTCGTCGCGCCCGCCACCGACGACAGCCCGTTCCTCTACTACAAGGGCGGCGCGATCCCGGCGATGTATGTGTGGGCACTGGCCGGAATCATGCTGATCACGCTGCTTGCGGTTCGGCTGCTGGGCGGCTCGTTTCGATCGATGCGGTCCTACTTCGACCTCTTCTTCATGGGCGCCGCGTTCCTGCTACTGGAGACCAAGAACATCGCCACCTTCGCGCTGCTGTTCGGCACCACCTGGCTGGTGAACGCGCTGGTCTTCGCCTGCGTGCTGGTGATCGTCCTGGCGGCCGTCGAGACCACCCGGAAATTCCGCACTCCACCGCTTCCCGTGGTGTGGGGGGCCATCGTCGCGTCCCTGGCTATCGCGTATGTTGTCGACCCAGCCTGGTTGCTGAGTTGGCAGTTCTGGCCACGACTGCTCGTGGCCTGCGTGGTCGGGTTCCTGCCGATTTACCTGGCCAACATCGCCTTTGCCAAGCGCTTCGCCGCCACCGAGCACGCACAGTCCGCATTCGCCATCAACCTGCTCGGTTCCATTCTGGGGGGCTGCCTCGAATATGGCGCCCTGGTGACCGGCTACCGCAATCTGCTGATCGTCGTCGGGGTGCTCTACCTGCTGGCGTTCGTGCTGACCCCGAAGCGGGACGGGGCGCTGGTCACCGTCTGACCCCCGACCGGCCGCACCCGCGTTGAGATGCATTGCGCCAGAAACGATGCCGACGCCGGTGGTGGCGGCAAGGTACCGCACGACGGGGTGTCTCCGGTGATCCCCGGGTCACCCCGCGCCTGGAAGGGCGGCCGGCCGGCGACGTGCCGGATGTGGTGTCCGGCGCGACCAGCTGATGCGGCGCAGTGACCTATCAGCGACCTATCAGCGACGAACCTGGGACGTACCTGGGCCGAGCTTTCGTCACCCGCCAACCGCGGGGCTGACTACGGCGGCAAAACTCGACGCCGTGGCCCTTGAAGGAGCAGGATGCCTTCGTGAGCGACGCCTCGGTGATCGGTTGCGTTGGGACGTTGATCGTGGCAACCAGGGGTGCAGACGGTCCCGGCGAGGTCATACTTTCGGTGCGGGGCACCAGGGAGGCATTCCTGGCCCGCTCCGACGAACCGTTGCCGAAGGGCACCAACGTGTTGGTGGTTGGGGTTCGGGGTGCGAGAACGGTCATCGTCGAGCCCTGGACCGAAATGATCCCAACCGGACTTTTCTCGTAGAAACCGCGAAAGTGTAAGGAGTCCAACGATGCTCGGTTACAAGGTGCCCGCTCCCGACGAGGCGATGCTGATCTCCGGGGGTAAGGCCAAGGGCAACGTCCCCTTCCGGGTCGTCACCGGCCACGGCGCCTTCGTCGTCCCCTTCTTCCGGAAGGCCGCCTTCTTGACGTTGGCCATGTGCGAAGCCGAGGTTGCCGAGAAGTGCGTAACCCAGCAAGGAATCACGCTCAACGTCCGGGCCGTGATCGCGTTCAAGGTCGGCAACGACGCCGAGAGCATCATCGCTGCCGCACAGCGATTCCTGTCCGAGCAAGACCAGATGTCGGTGCTCACCGGCCGCATTTTCGCCGGTCACCTGCGCTCGATCATCGGCTCGATGACCGTCGAGGAGATCATCCGCGAGCGCCAGAAGCTGGCCACCGAGGTACTCGACGGCTCCAAGGAAGAGATGGCCCGGATCGGCCTGACCGTCGACGCGCTGCAAATACAGTCCATCGACGACGACGGACTTGGCTACATCGACGCGATGTCGGCGCCACATAACGCCGCGATCCAGCAGCAGGCCCAGATCGCCCAGGCGCGGGCCAACCAGGCCGCGGCCGAAGCCGAGCAGGAGTCGCAGCGCAAGCAGGCCGAGTTCGCCCGGCAAACCGCCATCGTCAAGGCGCAATACAAGGCCGAGATCGACAAGGCGCAAGCAGAGGCCGCGCAGGCCGGTCCGCTCGCCGAAGCCCAGGCCCAGCGAGAGGTGCTGCAAATGCGCACCGAATTGGCCGAGCGGGCCGCCGAGCTACGACAGCAGGAACTGGTCGCCGAGGTGGTCCGGCCGGCCGAGGCCGAAGCCGAACGGGTACGGATTCTGGCCGGCGCCGACGCGGAGAAAATGAAGATCCAGGCCGAAGCGGCGGCTTCGCACAATCGGGTGGCGCTGGACCGGATGCTCATCGACCAGCTGCCGGTGATCGTCGAGAAAGCCGCCCGTGGCCTGGCCGGGGCGAATCTGACCGTGCTGAACGGCGCCGAAGGGCTCAGCCAGGTGGCTGCCGGGCTGGTGTCGCAAGGTGTGGCCATCTTCGACGCGCTGCGCGGCGGAGCACTCGACTACGACGAGGACTCCGACAACGTGGTGTCGCCGCTCACCGGCGGCGCCAAAGAGGGTGCGTAACGACGTGACCGGCACGCCGATCCGGGCGACTGGGCCGCCCGACGGTTAACGGCGCGACTAACCGGCTATATCCGCTTGGCGAATATCAGTGACGGCCGGCCGTTGGTGGTGTAACACTGAAGCGCCGCGATTCCGATGAGCAATCGGTACCGGCACCTACCGGCAACCTGGGGCGAAAGGTCTGCGGACGTGAGCGAGGAAGTCCAATCAACGGGGCTGGCGGAAGCGGCACGCGATCACCTCGCCGCCGAGCTGGCCAGGCTGCGGCAACGCCACGACCGCCTTGAGATCGAGGTAAAGAATGATCGCGGCATGATCGGCGACCACGGCGACGCCGCCGAGGCAATCCAGCGCGCCGACGAGCTCGCCGTCCTCGCGGACCGGATCAACGACCTGGACCGCCGGCTGAAGTCCGGGCCGCTGCGCGAGACCGGGTCCGACGCGCTGCCCGGTGGCACCGAGGTGACGTTGCGGTTTCCCGACGGTGAGGTCGTCACGATGCACGTGATCTCCGTCATCGAAGAGAGCCCCGAAGGCCACGAAGCGGAAACGCTGACCGCCAACAGCCCGCTCGGTCAGGCGCTCGCCGGGCGTCAACCCGGCGACACCGTCACCTACTCCACCCCCCGGGGACCCAGTCAGGTCGAGCTGATCGCAATGAAGTTGCCCACCTGATCGGCTGACGCGCGGCATCGGAAGGCACCCGGTGCGTCGGCCGGCCCGGTTAGACTTCCCCCCGATGATCCCGCCCGAGCCTGATCCCACGCCCACGCGCGAGCACCATCAGCACCTGCATCTGACGACTCAGATGGTGCGTTTCGTCGTCACCGGCGGTTTCGCGGCGATCGTCGACTTCAGCGTCTACGTTGCGCTCTACAAAGGGGCGGGCCTGCAGGTTGACCTGTCGAAGTTCATCAGCGTCATCGTCGGCACCATCACCGCCTACCTGATCAACCGCCGATGGACCTTCCAGGCCTCACCGAGCAGCGCGCGGTTCGCCGCGGTCATGGGCCTTTACGGGGTTACCTTCGCCGTGCAGGTCGGGCTCAATCATCTCTGCCTGGCGCTGCTGCACTACCGGGGGTGGGCGATACCCGTCGCGTTCGTGATCGCGCAGGGCACCGCCACGGTGATCAACTTCGTCGTGCAGCGAGCGGTGATCTTCCGCATCCGCTGAGCGGACCGCGACCTTGGCTCGTTACCTCCGCTGCCGGACGTCGGCGTCCCGCAACGTCACCGCGGGAGGCGGTACCCTCTTTGACGATGTCGAGCAACGCCAGTTCCACCACTCCCACCCGGCTGACCGGGTGGGGCCGCACCGCGCCGTCGGTGGCCGACGTGCTGCGCACACCCGATCCGGAGGTGATCGCCAAGGCGGTGGCCCGGGTGGCCGACTCCGGTACCCGCGGTGTGATCGCCCGCGGCCTGGGCCGCTCCTACGGCGACAACGCGCAAAACGGCGGCGGCCTGGTGATCGACATGAGCGGACTGAACAACATCCACTCCATCAGCGCCGACACCAAACTGGCCGACGTCGACGCCGGCGTCAACCTCGACCAGCTGATGAAGGCCGCCCTGCCGTTCGGGCTGTGGGTGCCGGTGCTGCCCGGCACCCGCCAAGTCACCGTCGGCGGCGCGATCGCCTGCGACATCCACGGCAAGAACCACCACAGCGCGGGCAGCTTCGGCAACCATGTGCGGTCGATGGACCTGCTGCTGGCCAACGGCGAGGTCCGGCGGATCGCCCCGGACGGTGACGAGGCCGAATTGTTCTGGGCCACCGTCGGCGGCAACGGGCTGACCGGGATCATCCTGCGCGCCACCATCGAGATGACACCCACCGAAACCGCGTACTTCATCGCCGACGGTGACGTCACCGCCACCCTGGACGAAACCATCGCCCTGCACAGCGATGGCAGCGAAGCGCGCTACACCTATTCCAGCGCCTGGTTCGACGCGATCAGCGCCCCCCCGAAGCTGGGCCGGGCGGCGGTGTCTCGGGGCTGTTTGGCCAAGCTCGACCAGCTGCCCGACAAACTGCGGCGCAATCCGCTGAAATTCGATGCGCCCCAACTACTTACGTTTCCCGACGTGTTCCCCAACGGGCTGGCCAACAAGTACACCTTCGGGCCGATCGGCGAGCTGTGGTACCGCAAGTCCGGAACCTACCGCGGCAAGATCCAGAACCTGACGCAGTTCTACCACCCGCTGGACATGTTCGGTGAATGGAACCGCGCCTACGGTCCGGCGGGTTTTCTGCAGTACCAGTTCGTGATTCCCACCGAGGCGGTCGACGAGTTCAAGAAGATCATCCGCGACATCCAGGCCAGCGGCCACTACTCGTTTCTCAACGTGTTCAAGTTGTTCGGCCCCGGCAACCGGGCACCACTGAGCTTTCCCATCCCGGGCTGGAACATCTGCGTCGACTTTCCGATCAAGGCCGGCCTGAACGAGTTCGTCAGCGAACTCGACCGCCGGGTACTGGAATTCGGCGGCCGGCTCTACACCGCCAAGGATTCCCGCACCACCGCCGAAACCTTCCACGCCATGTATCCGCGCATCGACGAATGGATCGCCGTGCGCCGCAAGGTCGACCCGCTGCGGGTGTTCGCCTCCGACCTGGCCCGACGTTTGGAGCTGCTCTAAATGGTGCTTGATGCCGTGGGGAACCCCCAGTCCATCCTGCTGCTGGGCGGCACGTCCGAAATCGGGCTGGCCATCTGCGAGCGCTACCTGCGCAACGCCCCGGCCCGCATCGTGCTGGCCTGCCTGCCCGACGACCCGGGCCGCGACGACGCGGTCGCTGCGATGAAGGCCGCCGGCGCGCGGTCGGTGGAACTCGTCGACTTCGACGCGGTGGACACCGAAAGCCACCCGAAGGTGATCGAGCAGTGCTTTGCCGATGGTGACATAGACGTGGCCATTGTCGCGTTCGGATTGCTCGGTGATGCCGAAGAGCTGTGGCAGAACCAGCGCAAGGCGGTGCAGATCGCCGAGATCAACTACACCGCGGCGGTTTCGGTGGGCGTGCTGCTGGCCGAGAAGATGCGCGCCCAGGGCTTCGGCCAAATCATCGCGATGAGCACCGTGGCCGGCGAACGGGTGCGCCGGTCCAACTTCGTCTACGGCTCCACCAAGGCCGGCCTGGACGGCTTCTACCTGGGTTTGTCAGAGGCGTTGCGCGAGTATGGGGTTCGGGTTCTGGTGATACGGCCGGGCCAGGTCCGTACCCGGATGAGCGCGCATATCAAGGAAGCTCCGCTGACCGTCGACAAGGAGTACGTCGCCAACCTCGCGGTGACCGCGGCCGCAAAAGGTAAGGAATTGGTTTGGGCGCCAGCAGCATTCCGTTACGTGATGATGGTGTTGCGACACATCCCGAGAAGCATCTTCCGCAAGCTGCCCATCTGAGCATGCCGGGCGCCCGCAACGCGCTGGCCACTATTGGCCAGATGGCCCTGGCAGCGCTGGTGGCTGTGGTCGTAGCCGTGGTGTCACTGAACGCTATTTCGCGGGTGGAGTGGCCGGCTTACCCGTCGTCCAACCAGTTGCATGCGCTGACCACCGTCGGCCAGGTCAGCTGTCTGGCCGGGCTGCTCGCCGTCGGCTGGGTGTGGCGCTTGGGGCGGTTTCGCCGGCTGGCGCGGCTGGGCGGGCTGGTGCTGGTGTCGGCGTTCACCGTGGTGACGCTGGGCATGCCGCTGGGAGCCACCAAGCTGTACCTGTTCGGGATCTCGGTCGACCAGCAATTCCGTACCGAGTATCTGACCCGGCTCGCCGACAGCCCCGCCCTGCAGGACATGACCTACCGCGGGCTGCCGCCGTTCTATCCACCGGGCTGGTTCTGGATCGGCGGGCGCGCCGCCGCGCTGACCGGCACACCGGCCTGGGAGATGTTCAAGCCGTGGGCCATCACGTCGATCACCATGGCGGTCGCAGTTGCGCTGGTGCTGTGGTGGCGGATGATCCGCTTCGAGTACGCGCTGCTGGTCACCATCGCCACGGCGGCGGTGACGCTGGCCTACAGCTCACCGGAGCCGTACGCCGCGATGATCACCGTGCTGCTGCCGCCGGTGCTGGTGCTGACCTGGTCGGGGCTGCGCGCCGGCGATCGCCGCCGCGAGCGTGACGCCACAGTCACGCCCGAAGCCGAGCGTGACAATGGCGTCACACGCGCCTTGACGATGAGGACGGACGGTTGGGCCGCCGTCGTCGGCGCCGGTGTCTTCCTGGGCTTCGCGGCGACCTGGTACACGCTGCTGGTGGCCTACAGCGCGTTCACGGTCGCGCTGATGGCGCTGCTGCTGGCCGGGTCCCGGTGGCGGCGCGGCGGCCTCAAGGCGGCCGTCGACCCGCTGCGCCGGCTGGCCGCCATCGCCGTCATCGCGGCCGCCATCGGCTCCACCACCTGGCTGCCGTATCTGCTGCGGGCGGCCCGCGACCCGGTCAGCAACACCGGCAGCGCCCAGCACTACTTGCCGGCCGACGGCGCCGAACTGACCTTCCCGATGCTGCAGTTCTCGCTGCTGGGAGCGCTGTGCCTGCTGGGCACCCTGTGGCTAGTGATCCGGGCGCGGTCCTCGACCCGGGCCGGCGCACTGGCCATCGGTGTGCTGGCCGTCTACCTGTGGTCGCTGCTGTCGATGCTGACCACGCTGGCCCGCACCACGCTGTTGTCGTTTCGGCTGCAGCCGACGTTGACCGTGCTGCTGGCCGCAGCGGGAGCGTTCGGCTTCGTCGAGGCAGCACAGGCGCTGGCCGTAAGGCGGCACGCTGTACTCCCGGTAGCCGGCGCGATCGGACTGGCCGGCGCCATCGCGTTCAGCCAGGACATCCCCGACGTGCTGCGACCCGACCTGACCATCGCCTACACCGACACCGACGGCCACGGCCAGCGCGGTGACCGGCGACCGCCCGGCTCCGAGAAGTACTACCCGGCCATCGACGCCGCCATTCGGAAGGTCACCGGCAAACCGCGCGATCAGCTCGTGGTGCTTACCGCCGACTACAGCTTCCTGTCGTACTACCCCTATTGGGGTTTCCAGGGATTGACCTCGCACTACGCCAACCCGCTGGCGCAGTTCGACAAGCGCGCCACCCACATCGAGAGCTGGGCCAAGCTCAAGACCGCCGACGAGTTCATCGCCGCCCTGGACAAGCTGCCCTGGCCCGGGCCGACGGTGTTCCTGATGCGCGGTGGCCCCAATACCGGCACAGCTAACGCCTACACCCTGCGGCTGGCCGAAGACGTCTACCCCAACCAGCCCAACGTCCGTCGCTACACCGTGGGCCTGAAGGCCGCCCTCTTTGCCGACCCGCGTTTCAGCGTCGAGACCATAGGCCCTTTCGTCTTGGCCGTTCGCAAACCGGCGCCGGGTGCCTGATGGCCACCGAAACCGCAGCGGATGCACTGCAACGCCCCGGCCTGATTGCCGGACTCCTCAGCGGGCCCCACCGGCCCGCATCGTCGCCCGGCTACCATCTACCTCCGTGAGCGATGCGGGAGCAAACTACCGGATCGCCCGGTTCGTCGCCGCCGTCGCGGGCCTGCTCGGGACCATCCTGGCGCTGGCCACCCCGCTGCTGCCGGTCAAGCAGACCACCGCGCAACTGAACTGGCCGCAAGGCAGCACTTTTACCAGCGTCGAGGCGCCGCTGATCGGCTATGTAGCCACCGAACTGACCATCAGCATCCCCTGCCAGGCCGCCGCCGGACTGGCCGGGCCGCAGAACACCGGCAAGACCGTGCTGCTGTCGACGGTGCCCAAGCAGGCCCCCAACGCCGTCGACCGTGGGCTGCTCATCCAGCGCGCCAACGACGACCTGGTGCTGGTGGTACGCAATGTCCCGGTGGTCAGCGCCCCGCTGAGCCAGGTGCTGAGCCCCGCATGTCAGCAGCTGACGTTTACCGCTCACGCCGACAAGGTCGCCGCCGAATTCGTGGGGCTCAAACAGGGTCCCAACACCGAACATCCCGGCGAGCCGCTGCACGGGGAACGCGGCGGCTACGACTTTCGGCCGCAGATCGTCGGGGTGTTCACCGATCTGTCCGGCCCGACACCGCCGGGCCTGAGCTTCTCGGCGACCGTCGACACCCGCTACAGCAGCAGCCCCACCCCGCTGAAGATGGCCGCGATGATCCTCGGCCTGCTGTCCACCGCCGTCGCCCTGGTGGCACTGCACGTCCTCGACACCGCCGACGGCACTCGCCACCGGCGCATCCTGCCGCAGCGCTGGTGGTCGGTCGGCGGGCTGGACGCGCTGGTCATCGCCGTGCTGGTGTGGTGGCACTTCGTCGGCGCCAACACCTCCGATGACGGCTACATCCTGACCATGGCCCGGGTGTCCGAACACGCGGGCTACATGGCGAACTATTACCGCTGGTTCGGCACACCCGAGGCGCCCTTCGGCTGGTACTACGACCTGCTGGCAATGTGGGCGCACGTCACCACGGCCAGCGTCTGGATGCGGCTGCCCACCCTGGCGATGGCACTGATGTGCTGGTGGTTGATCAGCCGCGAGGTCATCCCCCGTCTCGGCCACGCCGTCAAACACAGCCGCGCGGCGGCGTGGACGGCGGCGGGCATGTTCCTGGCAGTCTGGCTGCCGCTGAACAACGGCCTGCGGCCCGAGCCGATCATCGCCCTGGGCATCCTGCTGACCTGGTGTTCGGTGGAGCGCGCGGTGGCCACCAGCCGGCTGCTGCCGGTGGCGATCGCCTGCATCCTCGGTGCGCTGACACTGTTCTCCGGGCCCACCGGCATCGCCTCGATCGGCGCGCTGCTGGTTGCGATCGGGCCGCTGCGGACCATCCTGCACCGGCGCTACAAACAGTTCGGCGCGCTGCCGCTGCTGGCGCCGTTGCTCGCCGCGGCCACCGTCACCGCGATCCTGATCTTCCGCGACCAGACATTTGCCGGCGCGACCGGGGCCAGCCTGCTCAAGCGTGCCGTCGGGCCCAGCCTCAAGTGGTTCGACGAACACATCCGCTACGAGCGGCTGTTCATGGCCAGCCCCGACGGGTCGGTGGCCCGCCGCTTCGCGGTGCTGGCGCTGGTCGTCGCGCTCGCCGTCGCGGTGGCAATGTCGTTGCGCAAAGGGCGAATTCCGGGCACCGCGGCCGGGCCCAGCCGTCGCATCATCGGGATCACCATCATCTCGTTCCTGGCCATGATGTTCACCCCGACGAAATGGACCCACCACTTCGGGGTGTTCGCCGGGCTGGCCGGCTCACTGGGGGCGCTGGCCGCGGTCGCGGTGAGCGGGGCGGCGTTGCGGTCCCGACGCAACCGCACCGTGTTCGCCGCCGTGGTGATCTTTGTGATGGCGTTGTCCTTCGCCAGTGTCAACGGCTGGTGGTACGTATCCAATTTCGGTGTGCCATGGTCGAATTCATTCCCGAAGTGGCGCTGGTCGCTTACCACCGCACTGCTCGAGCTCTCGGTCGTGGTGCTGATGGTGGCGGCATGGTTTCACTTCGTCGACACCGACGACGGGCCGCCCAGGACCCGGATCGGGGCACGGCTGGCCCGGATAACCCAGTCTCCGTTGGCAATTGCGACGTGGCTGCTGGTAATCATGGAAGTCGCGTCGCTGACCCTGGGGATGATTTCCCAGTACCCGGCGTGGTCCGTCGGCCGGTCCAACCTGCAAGCTGTCACCGGCAAGAGGTGCGGGCTGGCCGAAGACGTGCTGGTGGAGCTCGATCCCGAGGCCGGTATGCTGCCCCCGATGAGCGCCCCGGTAGCCGAGGCGCTGGGTGCCGGCCTTTCAGAAGCGTTCACTCCCAACGGAATTCCCGCTGACGTCTCGGCCGACCCGGTGATGGAACGTCCGGGCGATCGCAGCTTCATCAACGACGACGGGCTGGTCACCGGCACCGAGGCCGGCACCGAAGGCGGCACCACCGCCGCACCAGGGATCAACGGCTCCCGCGCCCGGCTGCCGTTCAACCTCGATCCCGCCCGAACCCCGGTGCTGGGCAGCTGGCGGGCCGGCATCCAGGTGCCGGCCCTGCTCCGGTCGGGCTGGTATCGCCTGCCCCCCAAGGAGGAACGCAACAAGACACCGCTGCTGGTCGTTTCGGCGGCCGGCCGCTTCGACCCCCGTGAAGTCCAGGTGCAATGGGCCACCGACGACCAAGCGGCGGCTGGAAAGCCGAGTGGGTCCATGAGTTTTGCCGACGTCGGCGCCGCGCCCGCCTGGCGCAACCTGCGGGCGCCGCTGTCGGCCATTCCCGACAGCGCCACCCAGATTCGCCTGGTGGCCGACGACGAGGACCTGGCTCCGCAGCACTGGATCGCCTTGACACCGCCGCGGATTCCACGGCTGCGCACGCTGCAGGACGTGGTGGGCTCCAAGGATCCGGTGTTCCTGGACTGGCTGGTCGGGCTGGCATTCCCGTGCCAGCGACCGTTCGGCCATCAAAACGGCGTCACCGACACGCCGAAATGGCGGATCCTGCCGGACCGGTTCGGCGCCGAGGCCAACTCGCCCGTCATGGACAAGAACGGCGGCGGCCCGCTGGGCATCACCGAGTTGCTGCTGCGCGCAACGACGGTCGCCAGCTATCTCAAGGACGACTGGTTCCGGGACTGGGGTTCCCTGCAGCGGCTGACCCCTTATTACCCCGACGCCGAGCCGGCACGCTTGCAGCTGGGCACGGTGACCCGTAGCGGTTTGTGGAATCCGGCGCCGTTGCGCAAGGGGTAATACCGGCAGGCAAGTCCGGGTTCAGAAGCTGTCCTAGCTAGGCCGTTGAGAAGTCGGCGACCGGGTCGCGCGCGGCCCGCGCCGCGCACTGTAGGCCCGAAGCTCGACCGCTGGGGTTGCACCAGCTGAGCGCGCACCCCACCCCAGCACCCCACCGTCCGAGCCCGCGCTGGCTGCGCCGAGACTGCGCGCACATCGCCGTTCAGCGCCGGCTTCACGCGACTGACGCAGACTCGACCGCAATAACCGCCCACGCTGTCCGGCCCCGCATCTCAAAGCCACTCAGCCTCGTCGCCTACGATCGACCCTCGTGCCCCTCGACGGTAATGAGCGATCTCACCGGATCGCCCGCCTAGTAGCCGTCGTCTCGGGAATCGCCGGACTGCTGTTGTGCGCCCTGGTTCCGCTGCTTCCGGTGAAGCAGACGACGGCGACGATCCTGTGGCCCCAGGGCAGTACCGCCGCCGGCGATACAACCCAGATCACCGCACCGCTGGTGTCGGGGGCGCCGCGGGCACTCGACGTCTCGGTCCCGTGCGCGGCGATCGCCACCCTGCCCAGCGCCGGCGGCCTGGTGCTGTCGACCCTGCCGGCCGGCGGCGTGGACACCGGTAAACATGGCCTGTTCGTCCGGGCCGACAAGGACACCGTCGTCGTCGCCTTCCGCGACACGGTGGCCGCGGTGGCGTCGCGCTCGGCAATCGCCGAGGGACGCTGCAGCGTGCTGCACCTATGGGCCGACGCCGGCGGCGCGCACGCCGACTTCGTCGGCATTCCCGGTGCCGCGGGAACTCTGCCCGCCGAAAAGAAGCCACAGATCGGCGGGATCTTTACCGACCTGAAGGTGCCCGCCCAGCCCGGCCTGTCGGCCCGCGTGGACGTCGACACCCGATTCATCACCAACCCCACCGCCGTCAAGACGATCGCGATGACCCTGGGCGCGCTGGCGGTGGCGGCCGCCATCGTCGCGTTGGCGGTCCTGGACCGCCAACGCCGGCGCGGCGTGCGACTCTCCCGACGCCGCCCCGGCTGGGCAATCTGGCTTGCCGACGCCGGGGTGATCGCCACATTGCTGCTCTGGCACATCATCGGCCCCACCTCGTCCGACGACGGCTACAACCTGACCATCGCCCGCGTCGCGCCCAAGGCCGGCTACGTCGCCAACTACTACCGCTACTTCGGCACCACGGATGCGCCGTTCGACTGGTATCTCGGCATGCTGGCCCACCTGGCGTCGGTGAGCACCGCCGGCGTGTGGATGCGGCTGCCGGCCACGCTGGCCGGGATCGGCTGCTGGCTGATCATCAGTCACTTCGCGCTGCGGCGGCTGGGACCCGGCAAGGGCGGCCTGGCGTCCAACCCGGCGGCGGTGCTGACCGCCGGCGCGGTGTTCCTGGCCGCGTGGCTGCCGTTCAACAACGGCCTGCGGCCCGAGCCGCTGATCGCGCTGGGTGTGCTGATCACCTGGGTGCTGGTGGAACGCTCGATCGCGCAACGGCACCTGGCGCCGGGCGCGCTCGCCATCATCGTCGCAATGCTGACCGCCACGCTGGCGCCGCAGGGCCTGATAGCGCTGGCCCCGCTGCTTACCGGCGCCCGCGCCATCGCCCAAATCATCCGGCGGCGCCAGGCCACCGACGGCCTACTGGCGCCGCTGGCAGTGCTGGCGGCATCACTGTCGCTGATCACCGTGGTGGTGTTCCGCAGCCAGACGTTGGCGACGGTCGCCGAGTCGGCGCGGATCAAGTACAAGGTCGGGCCCACGATCGCGTGGTATCAAGACTTCCTGCGCTACTACTTCCTCACGGTCGAGTCCAACGCGGACGGGTCGATGTCGCGGCGATTCGCCGTGCTGGTGATGTTGCTCTGCCTGTTCGGAATGCTGTTCGTGCTGCTGCGGCGCGGCCGGGTGCCGGGGCTGGCCAGCGGCCCGGCTTGGCGGCTGATCGGTACGACGGCTGTCGGCCTATTGCTGTTGACGTTCACTCCGACCAAATGGGCCATCCAGTTCGGCGCGTTCGCCAGCCTGGCCGGCGCCCTGGGGGCGGTCACCGCGTTCACCGTGGCGCGGATCGGCCTGCACAGCCGGCGAAACCTCACGCTCTACATCACCGCATTACTGTTCGTGCTGGCGTGGGCCACCTCGGGCATCAACGGCTGGTTCTACGTCGGCAACTACGGGGTGCCGTGGTACGACATCCAGCCGGTCATCGCCAGCCACCCGGTGACGTCGATGTTCCTGGCGCTGTCGGTGCTGACCGGCCTGCTGGCCGCCTGGTACCACTTCCGGATGGACTACGCCGGGCACACCGAGGTCAAGGACAACCGGCGCAACCGGGTCCTGGCCTCCACCCCGTTGCTGGTGGTCGCGGTGATCATGGTGCTGGGCGAAGTCGGCTCGCTGGCCAAGGGCGCGGCCGCCCGCTACCCGCTGTACACCACCGCCAAGGCCAACCTGGCCGCCCTGGAATCCGGGCTGTCGAGCTGCGCCATGGCTGACGACGTGCTGGCCGAGCCCGACCCCAATGCCGGCATGCTGCAACCGGTTCCGGGTCAGAGCTTCGGACCCGACGGACCGCTCGGCGGCGTCAACCCGGTCGGCTTCAAACCCGAGGGCGTGGGCGAGGACCTGAAGTCCGACCCGGTGGTCAGCAAACCCGGAGTGGTCAACTCCGACGCATCGCCCAACAAACCCAACGCCGCCGTCACCGACTCCGCCGGCACCGCCGGCGGCAAGGGCCCGGTCGGGGTCAACGGCTCGCACGCGGCGCTGCCGTTCGGGCTGGATCCCGCTCGCACCCCGGTGATGGGCAGCTACGGCGAAAACACCCTGGCTGCAACGGCCACCTCGGCCTGGTATCAACTGCCCGCCCGCAGCGCGGACCGGCCGCTGGTCGTGATCTCGGCCGCCGGGGCCATCTGGTCTTACAAAGAGGACGGCGACTTCGTCTACGGCCAGTCACTGAAGCTGCAGTGGGGCCTCACCCGCCCCGACGGCAGCATCCAGGCGCTCGGGCAGGTGTTCCCGATCGACCTCGGCCCGCAACCGGCGTGGCGCAACCTGCGGTTCCCGCTGACCTGGGCCCCGCCCGAAGCCGACGTCGCGCGCATCGTCGCCTATGACCCCAACCTGAGCCCCGAGCAATGGTTCGCGTTCACCCCGCCGCGGGTGCCGGTGCTGGAAACGCTGCAGCAGCTGATCGGCTCCCAGACGCCGGTGTTGATGGACATTGCGACCGCCGCCAACTTCCCCTGCCAGCGGCCGTTCTCCGAACACCTTGGCGTGGCCGAACTTCCGCAATACCGGATCATGCCCGACCACAAGCAGACCGCGGTGTCGTCGAACCTGTGGCAGTCCAGCCAGACCGGCGGACCGTTCCTGTTCACCCAGGCGCTGCTGCGGACCTCGACGATCTCGACGTACCTGCGCGGCGACTGGTATCGCGACTGGGGAACGGTGGAGCAGTACTACCGGCTGGTGCCGGCCGATCAGGCGCCGGATGCCGTCGTCCAACAAGGCGTGGTGACCGTGCCCGGCTGGAGCCGGCAAGGACCGATCAGGGCTCTCCCATGACGGTGACCATGAGCATGACCGCAACCAGCCGTGACGTACGGGTGACCCGCTGGGTGGCGACGATCGCGGGCCTGGTCGGCTTCGTATTGTCGGTCGCGACGCCGTTGCTGCCCGTCGTGCAGACCACCGCGATGCTCAACTGGCCGCAGCAAGGGCGGCTTAATAGCGTGACCGCGCCGTTGATTTCGCTGACGCCCGTCGACCTGACCGCCACCGTGCCGTGCGAGGTGGTGCGCGCCATGCCGCCGCAGGGCGGTGTGGTGCTGGGCACCGCGCCCAAGCAGGGCAAGGACGCCAACCTGCAGGCGATGTTCGTCGTCGTCAGCAGCCAGCGGGTCGACGTCACCGACCGCAACGTCGTGATCGTGTCGGTGCCGCGCGACCTGGTGGCTTCCCCGCAATGCCAGCACATCGAGGTCACCTCGACGCACGCCGGAACGTTCGCCACCTTCGTGGGCCTCAAGGATCCCGGCGGGCAACCATTGCGCGGCGGTTTCCCCGACCCCAACCTGCGGCCTCAGATTGTCGGGGTGTTCACCGACCTCACCGGGCCCGCTCCGGCGGGGCTGCGGTTGTCGGCGACCATCGACACCCGGTTCTCCACCACCCCCACCACGCTGAAACTGCTGGCGATCATCGGCGCGATCGTGGCCACCGTCGTCGCGTTGATCGCGCTGTGGCGGCTCGATCAGCTGGACGGGCGGGGCTCAATTGCCCGGCTCCTCCTCAGGTCGCATCGGCCTGCATCGTCGCCGGGCGGGATGCGCCGGTGGATTCCGGCGAACTGGCGCACCTTCACCCTGCTCGACGCCGTGGTGATCTTCGCGTTCCTGCTCTGGCACGTCATCGGCGCCAACTCCTCCGACGACGGCTACATCCTGGGCATGGCCCGCGTCGCCGACCGCGCCGGCTACATGTCCAACTACTTCCGCTGGTTCGGCAGCCCGGAGGACCCGTTCGGCTGGTACTACAACCTGCTGGCGCTGATGACCCATGTCAGCGATGCCAGCATCTGGATGCGGTTGCCGGACCTGTTCGCCGGGCTGGTGTGCTGGCTGCTGCTCTCCCGTGAGGTGCTGCCCCGGCTGGGGCCGGCGGTGGCGTCCAGCAAACCCGCCAACTGGGCCGCGGCGATGGTCCTGCTGACCGCGTGGATGCCGTTCAACAACGGCCTGCGACCCGAAGGCATTATCGCGCTGGGCTCGTTGGTCACCTATGTGCTGATCGAGCGGTCGATGCGGTACAGCCGGCTGACGCCGGCGGCGCTGGCGATCATCGCCGCCGCGTTCACGCTCGGTGTGCAGCCCACCGGCTTGATCGCGGTCGCCGCGCTGGTGGCCGGCGGCCGCCCGATCCTGCGGATCTTCGTGAAACGCCACCGCCTGGTGGGCACGTTGCCGTTGCTGTCGCCGATGCTGGCCGCCGGCACCATCATCCTGACCGTGGTATTCGCCGACCAGACGCTGTCAACGGTATTGGAAGCCACCAGGGTTCGCGGAAAGATCGGTCCCAGTCAAGCCTGGTACACCGAGAACCTGCGTTACTACTATCTCATCCTGCCCACTGTCGACGGTTCGCTGTCGCGCCGCTTCGGCTTCCTGATCACCGCGCTGTGCCTGTTCACCGCGTTGTTCATCATGCTGCGGCGCAAGCGAATTCCCCGAGTAGCGCGGGGGCCGGCGTGGCGGTTGATGGGCGTCATCTTCGCCACCATGTTCTTCCTGATGTTCACCCCGACCAAGTGGGTGCACCACTTCGGGCTGTTCGCCGCGGTGGGGGCGGCGATGGCCGCGCTGACGACGGTTTTGGTGTCGCCGACGGTGCTGCGCTGGTCGCGCAACCGGATGGCGTTCCTGGCCGCGTTGTTGTTCATGCTGGCGTTGTGCTGGGCCACCACCAACGGCTGGTGGTACGTCTCCAGCTACGGCGTGCCGTTCAACAGTGCGATGCCGAAGATCGCCGGAATCACGGTCAGCACAATCTTTTTCGCGCTGTTCGCGATCGCCGCGCTGTATGCGGCCTGGTTGCATTTCGCACCCCGGGGCAGCGGTGAGGGCCGCCTGCCGCGCGCACTGACCACCGCGCCGGTCCCGCTGGCGGCCGGCTTCATGGCGCTGGTATTCGTCGCGTCGATGGTTGCCGGGATCGTGCGCCAATACCCCACCTACTCCAACGGCTGGTCCAACCTGCGGGCGTTCGTCGGCGGCTGCGGGCTGGCCGACGACGTGCTCGTCGAGCCGGATCCCAACGAGGGCTTCATGACTGCGCTGCCCGGCGATTACGGCCCGCTAGGGCCGCTGGGCGGCATCAACCCGACCGGCTTCACCCCCAACGGCGTGCCGGAACACACCGTCGCCGAGGCGATCGTGATGAAACCCAACCAGCCGGGCACCGACTACGACTGGGACGCGCCGACCAAACTCAAGACCGCGGGCATCAACGGCTCCACCGTGCCGATGCCCTACCAACTCGACCCCGCGCGGGTTCCGCTGGCCGGCACCTACACCACCGGGCCGCAGCAGCAGAGCAAACTCGCCTCGGCGTGGTATCTGCTGCCCAAGCCGGACGACGGACATCCGCTGGTGGTAGTGACCGCCGCCGGGAAGATCGCCGGGCACAGCGTGCTGCACGGCTACACCCCCGGGCAGACGGTGGTGCTGGAGTACGCGCTACCTGGGCCGGGCGCGCTGGTGCCCGCCGGACGGCTGGTGCCCGACGACCTCTACGGGGAACAGCCCAAAGCCTGGCGCAATCTGCGGTTCGCCCGCGACAAGATGCCCGCCGACGCCGTCGCCGTCCGGGTGGTGGCCGAGGACCTGTCCCTGACCCCCGAGGACTGGATCGCGGTGACCCCGCCGCGGGTGCCGGACCTGCGGTCGTTGCAGGAATACGTCGGCTCCACCCAACCGGTGCTGCTGGACTGGGCGGTCGGGCTGGCGTTCCCGTGTCAGCAGCCGATGCTGCATGTCAACGGTGTCACCGAGATTCCGAGGTTCCGCATCACGCCGGACTACAACGCCAAGAAGCTGGACACCGACACCTGGGAAGACGGCGTCAACGGCGGCCTGCTGGGCATCACCGACCTGCTGCTGCGCGCCCATGTGATGGCCACCTATCTGTCCCGCGACTGGGCCCGCGACTGGGGATCACTGCGCAAATTCGACACCCTGGTCGATGCCCCGCCCGCGCAACTCGACCTGGGCGCCGCGACCCGCAGCGGATTGTGGTCGCCGGGCAAGATCCGGATCGGCCCCTGAATTCGAGTCTGCGCCCACAGTGTGCCGAGAGCCGCTGAACACGCGCTGGTCACAGTTTCGACGACAAAGACGCAGTCTCGTCGCAGCCTTCCTTACCGTGCGATCAGCACACTCCTGCCGATGAGGGCCCCGTCGGCGTCCAGCGCCTCGAGTTGGTAGTAGCCGTCCCGGCTTTCGGTCACCGGGATCGATGTGTCGTAGCCGGACCAGGCGACGGTGGTCCGCGGCGTCATGGTGTTGCTTTCCGGGCCGTGCAGTAACCGCCATCGGGTCACCCTGGTGGCGCCGTTCCAGACGGCGTGTGCGGTATCGCCGGCGAAGGTCAGTTGCGGGGGTTCGACGGGATCGCCGGTCCACTCGTCGAGGAAGGCCCGATAGGTACCGCCGGTCAGGCTGGCGTCGAACACCATCTCGCCACCCGCGGTGAACTCGGAGATGTGTTCGGCGGTGCCCCATCCGGAGAAGGTGTTGCCACCCGGGAGCTGTTGCAGGTTGCCCATGGCCCCCACGCTGAGATCTCCCGGGTGCCGCTGGGCCCGGACCAGGCTCGCCCGGCCGGCGGCGCTGTCCAGGTGGATCCATTTCAGGCTGGTCGGCACGGAGCCATCGCCCATGTGCCCCTGACTGCCCTGGTAGTGGTTGTCGAACAACGTGATCGTGGCGGCATCGGGCATCTCCACGTCGTGCTGGTAGGCGAATTCGACGCCGTCGTCCAGGGCGAACGTGGACCGCTTACCACCCAGTCGCCAGTTGATGGCGCCGGTGCGGTAATCGACGTTGAAGACCGTGGAGAGGGCGCGCATGCTGATCACCAGGTTGCCCGCCGGGTCCTGCGCGATCGAGTTCATGTGGTAGACGTCGAGCGTCTGACCGGCGGTGTATTTCGCCGGCGAGTCGCTGATCGGGATGTGGCTCAACGCATCCCACTGGAACAGCATCTGGTTCGTGGCCACGTCGACCACCGAGGCGGTGCAGTTGTAGACCCGGCCGTCCCTGGGTCCGCCGATGGGTGTGAGGTCGGCCGCGACCTCCGAGTAGGAGGTGATCAGGGCGCGGCCGTCCGGGGTGAGCCGGAATTCGTGCATGTCCGAGGACAACTCGCCGCCGGGCGTCAGCGTACTGATCACGTTGTAATGTTCGTCGGCGATATAGCTGGCGCCGAGTCCGTGGCCCCATTGCTTGCGGCCCTGCCACCAGGTGAGCACCGGCTTTCCCCGGTAGCGCTGGACCCGGAGGTTGCCCGCGGTCTCCCCGGCCGGAAGTTGGCGCTGCCACACCACATGTCCGGCCTTGTCGGCGATGACCAGCACACAGGGGCGCGACACGTTCCCGAGATGGGCCGCCGTGGTTCCGGAGACAAAGAATATGTAGCCGGGCGCACCGCCGGGCTCGTTGACATTGACCGTGTACCCCAGCGATTGCGGCGAGACTGCCGATGCCGCGGAGTTCGCGGACTTGTGCCCGCGGGTACCGACGGCAATCAGCCCGCCCGCGAGAATGGCTCCCGTGGCGGCACCGAGTTGTCGCCGCGAGATCCGCAATTCGTGTGTCATCGAACTCGTTTCGACGTGCCCATCACCTTGTAGTCACACCCTTGGAGAGCGCCACTTCCCGCGGCCGGTCGCTGTGGTTATACACCAGATTCGAGGGGCGGGCGGCGTATCCGTCCGCACCCGGCCGGCAAATCCGCGCGAGGTTTCGCCGTCGCCGATGCGGTCAATATCTAGTGCGGGTCGGGCAAACCGCGGGGAAAGAATGGTGGGGGCCATGCGCAGGCTGACACGAACTATGACCATAACGGCAGCAATCACTTTGGCGAGTTGCCCGGCGGCTATCACGGTCGCCACTGCGGTGGCCAATCCCGGCACGAGCAGCGCCACCCGGGTGGCGTTGGGTGCGGCCATGCGGCAATGCGATTACAGCCGCACCTCGGTCGCGCCCATGCTGCCGGCGGTTTCTCCCCCTACCGGCACCGGCTCCGCGCTCATCCACCGAGCGGGGTCGCAGGTGGTCGCCGAGGTGCACCTGGTCGACGCGGCGCAGCCGGGGATGCATTACGACGTCGGCCTGATCCAGGAACCCCGGCCATCTACAGCCCCGTGCGGTCCCGGGGCCCCGGGCACCGCTTTCACCGGCCTTGACCTCGATGCGGCCGGGACGGGGACGGTGACCATTCGCGACACGGTGCGCCAAGGCACGACCGGCGTGTGGGTGATTGTCGAGCATCCCAACAGCAATTCCCAAGACCCCGCCGAGTTCTACACCTCCGAGTTCCTGGTGCCCATGTAGGCGAGGCGGCCGCTCGGTAACTAGCAGTGACTTCGGTCCCTACCGCGGCAGGCCGTCGCATGATGCGATTCAAGGTGATGCGTCAATGGCGTCGGATGGAGGTATGGCCATGAACGTCTCGCCCGATTCGCAGACCCGAACCCGCATGTTCTCCCGGGTGCTCGGTCCTTTCCTGGTGATCGTCGACGTGACGGCTGTGGTGCGCGCCTCCGACATGGCGAAACTGCTGTCACAATTCGAGGCCAATTCGCTGTGGACCTGGGTGACCGGGGCTTTCGTCTTGCTGTTCGGCTTGGTGATGGTGGCCAATCACCAGTGCTGGCGCGGTGCCGCGGCGATTATCGTGTCCCTGCTGGGCTGGCTTGTCACGTTGCGCGGGCTGTTGCTGTTGGCCTTTCCCAAGGTCTTCGTGTCGGTCGCCAACAGCATGATCGGGGCGCAGGCCGTGTGGGTGAGCTTGTGCCTGGTTTTTGCGCTGGTCGGGCTGTATCTCACCTACGTCGGCTGGGCGCCGACGCCCAGCCGGCCGACCCAGCACACGGCAACGGCAAAGCCGGATCTGCCCCACGCCGCGTGAGCGGGCCCCGGTATCTGGGCGCAGCGGGTTCGATCGCGGGCTTGGTGGCGGGCTTGGTGGCGAGGGCGTCACCGCGATCGGATGCACTGTGCCCCAAGGGAGCGCCAACGGGAGCAGCACGACCGAGCCGTTCACCACTGACGGCGGCCGCGGCTCACCCTGGTCGGGCCCGCGCAATAGCTACGCCGGATCCCCTTGTGGCGCAAGCTGTTCGCCGCTACTGAAGCGGCCGGCCGAGGCGGAGCCGCGTCCCGGAAGTATAGACATATATAAAACCTATGTAATAGTGTCGCAGGATGAGCGAATACCTCCTGGAGGCCGTGGACCGGCTGCCGTTCTCGACACCGGAGAAAGCCGGGCGCTACCGCACCGAGAACTACCAGGGCGCCACCGGTCTCAACTGGTACCTCACCGATCCCACGCTGCAATTCACCATGGCGTACTACCTGCAGCCCGACGAATTGGGGTTCGCCGAGCCTCATTTGACCCGCATCGGTGAGCTGATGGGCGGCCCGGTGACCCGCTGGGCCGAGAAGACCGACCACAATCCCCCGCAGCTGGAACGCTACGACCGGTGGGGCCACGACATCAGCCGGGTGGTGATGCCGGAATCATTCACCCGGTCCAAGCGGGCCATTCTGGACGCCCAGCAAGCCCTGCGCGACGACGCCAAGCGGGCCGGCGTGAGCCCGTCGCTGCCACTGTTCGCGTCCAACTATCTGCTCAACCAGGCCGACATCGGGATGGCCTGCGCGCTGGGCACCGGCGGCAACATGGTCCGGTCACTGGTGACGGCCTACGCACCCCCCGATGTGCGCGACTACGTCCTGGGCAAACTCAACTCGGGCGAATGGGACGGCGAGGCGGCGCAACTGATGACCGAGCGCACCGGCGGCTCCGACCTGGGCGCGCTCGAGACCACAGCGACACGCTGCGGCGACGCCTGGCTGCTGAACGGCTTCAAATGGTTTGCCTCCAATTGCGCCGGTGAGGCGTTTGTGGTGCTGGCCAAACCCGAGGGCGCCCCCGACTCCACCCGGGGAGTGGCCTCCTTCCTGGTGTTGCGGACCCGGCGGGACGGTTCCCGCAACGGGGTGCGCGTCCGGCGGCTGAAGGACAAGCTGGGTACCCGCTCGGTCGCCTCCGGCGAGATCGAGTTCGTCGACGCCGAAGCCTTTCTGTTGTCCGATGAACCTCAGGCTGATTCCGGGCCGGCCGACGGAAAGGGCCTCGGCCGCATGATGGAGCTGACCAACAGATTGCGGCTGGGCACCGCCTCGTTCGCCGTCGGCAACGCGCGCCGGGCCCTGGTCGAGTCGCTGTGCTATGCCCGTCAGCGACGGGCGTTCGGCGAGGCGCTGATCGACAAACCGCTGATCCGGCGCAAGCTGGCCGAGATGATCGTCGACGTCGAAGCCGCGCTGGCGCTGATTTTCGACGGCACCGGAGCCGCCAACCACCGTCAGCCGCAAACGATCCGGCAGCGCATCGCCGTGCCGGTGACCAAACTGCGGGTGTGCCGGCTCGGGCTCACCGCCGCGTCCGACGCGGTCGAGATGCACGGCGGCAACGGCTACATCGAGACCTGGCCAGTGGCCCGGATCTTGCGGGATGCGCAGGTGAACACCATCTGGGAGGGCTCCGACAATATCCTTTGCCTCGACGTGCGGCGCGGCATGGAACAGTCGCGGGCGCACGAGCCGTTGCTGGCCCGGATGCGCGATGCGGTGTCGGTGTCCGACGACGGTGAGACCACGCGCCTGGTATCGCGCCGCATCGAGGACCTCGACGCGGCGATCACGGCCTGGACGAAGCTGGACCGGGAGGTGGCCGAGGCGCGGCTGTTCCCACTCGCCCAGTTCATGGGCGACGTCTATGCCGCGGCGTTGCTCACCGAGCAGGCGGCGTGGGAGCGGGCCACCCGCGGCGCGGACCGCAAGGCGCTCGTCGCCCGGCTCTACGCGCAGCGGTATCTGGCCGACCGCGGCCCGCTGCGCGGGATCGACACCGAATCCGACGAAGCGCTGCAGCGCTTCGACCAGCTGGTCGAAGGTGCCTTTACGCATCGATTGTGAACTGGCCGACGCTCATTCGGCGTGTCGCGTCGCCCTATTCACAGTCGGCGACTTGGGTGCCACTAGACCGGGATCAGCCCGTGCTTGCGGCCCAAGCGTTGCCATTGCTGCTTGTCCCGCAGTATGTGCATCGACCGGCGCAGTAGCAACCGGGTTTCGTGCGGATCGATGACCGCGTCGATGAACCCACGCTCGGCGGCGATCCAGGGGATCGCCATGTTGAGGTTGTAACCCTCGATAAAAGACTTTCGAATTGCCTGCGCTTCCGGCGCAGTGGGGTCCGGGAAGCGTTTCATCAGCAGCTGCGCGGCCCCCTCGGCGCCGATCACCGCGATGCGCGCGGTGGGCCAGGCGAAATTGAAATCGGCGGTCAGCTGCCGGGAACCCATCACCGCGTACGCGCCGCCGTAGGACTTGCGGACCGTGATCGTCACCTTCGGCACGTCGGCCTCGACCACGGAGTACAGGAACCGGCCGCCGCGCTTGATGATGCCCCGCTTCTCCTCCTCAGCCCCCGGCAGAAACCCGGGGGTGTCCACCACGAACACCAGCGGGATCTGGAACGAATCACAGAACCTGATGAACCGCGCCGCCTTGTCGGAAGCCTCATTGTCGATGGCCCCGGACATGTGCATGGGCTGGTTGGCGATCACGCCCACCGGGCGCCCGTCGACCCGGGCGTACCCGGTGATGATGGCCGGCCCGTGCTGCGCGGCGACGTCCAGGAAGTCGCCGTCGTCGAAGATGCGCAGCAGGATCTCGTGCATGTCGTAGGCCGCATTGTCGGAGTCCGGCACGATCGAGTCCAGCTCCAGGTCGGTCGGGGTGATCTCCGGTTCCAGTCCGGGATTGATGACCGGCGGCTTGCCGAAGCAGTTGGACGGCAGGAACGACAGGAAGTCGCGCACGTACTGGAACGCCTCGGCTTCGGAATTCACCACGTGGTGGATGTTGCCGTAGCGGGCCTGCGCGTCGGAGCCGCCGAGTTCGTCGAGGGTGACGTCCTCGCCGGTGACCTCACGGATCACGTCGGGTCCGGTGACGAAGAAGTAGCCTTGGTCACGCACCGAGACGAGCAGGTCGTCCTGGATCGGCGAATAGACGGCTCCGCCGGCGCATTTGCCGAAGATGAGGGAGATCTGCGGCACCACCCCGGACAGCGCTTCGTGACGTTGGCCCAGCTCGGCATACCACGCCAATGACGTGACGGCGTCCTGGATGCGGGCTCCGCCGGAGTCCTGGATGCCGACGATCGGACAGCCGACCATCGCGCACCACTCCATCAGCCGGGCCACCTTGCGGCCGAACATCTCCCCGACGGTGCCGCCGAACACCGTCTGGTCGTGGGAGAACACCCCGACCGGGCGGCCGTTGATGAGCCCGTGCCCGGTCACCACCCCGTCGCCGTAGAGCGCGTTGGGGTCGCCCGGAGTGCGGCACAACGCCCCGATTTCGAAGAAGGTGCCCGGGTCCACCAGCTCGTAGACGCGGGCGCGGGCACTCGGGATGCCCTTCTTGTCGCGCTTGGCGGCAGCCTTCTCACCGCCGGGCTCCTTGGCCAGCTCCAGCTTTTCGCGTAGTTCGGCCAGCAGCTCGGCGGTGGTCTTGGTGCTCACTGAGGGGCCCTCTGTTCAGCCTCGATGTTGTCTAACGCGCGGCTCATGTGCTCGCCCACCTTGGCGATGATCGGCTCGTCGATGGCCTGGATGTGCTCACCACCGATCGGCACGACCTCGAGGTCGGAGACGTATTCGCCCCAACCGCCGTCCGGCTGGCGAACGGCATATCGCGGCTCGAACATGATCGCGTCGTCATGGTATCGGTCGGCCATGTAGAGGGTGACGTGCCCGTCGTACGGCTGGATCCGCGCGGTGTCGATCGCCCGGTTGTCCAGGTACGACGTGCGCTGGTGCTCGATGATCCCGGCCGGGATCTGCACACCGGACTCCCGGACGGCGTCGAGCACGAACCGGATCTGGCCCTCGTCGTCGAGTTCCTCGAGCTGCTCGTAGGGGATCGCCGGGATGGTGACGTTGAACGTCTTCTCGGCGAAGCGGGCGTAGCGGTCCCAGCGCTTGCGGATCTCCTCTTTGGTCTGCGGGATCTCCTCGCCGGCCCGCACGGCATCGATCAGTCCCACGAACCGGACGTCCTTGCCCAGCCGCTTGAGCCCGATCGCGCACGCGTAGGCCAGCACTCCGCCCAGCGACCAGCCGACCAGGATGTAGGGCCCGTCGCCCTGCATCTCGATCAGCTTCGGAACATATTGTGCGGCACGCTCTTCGATCGACCCCTCGACCCGTTCGAAGCCGTACATCGGGGTGTCGGCCGGCAGCCGGTTGAGCAGTGGCTCGTAGACCACGGTCGACCCGCCGGCCGGGTGGAACACGAACACCGGCGGCTTGGTGCTGCCCGGCGGCCGGGCCCGCAGCGTGCGCACGAACCCGTCGATCTGCCCGGCCTCCAGGTAGCCACGCACCTTGTCGGCCAGCGCCTCGATGGTTTCCGACGTCAGCACGTCCTCGGCGGTGATCGGGCCTTCGGCGCGCTCGGAGAGCCGTTGCGCCATCTTGGCCGCCTTCTCGTCGTCGAGCTTGGGCAGCGGGTTGAAGATGCCGCCCGGCGACTTGCCGGTGACGATCGCCCAGGTGGCGAAGGTGACCCGCTCGGCAGCATCGCGCGGCGGCACGTCGGAGTTGAGCGCCTTGGCGACCGCCTCCTGGTTCAGCGCTTCGGCGGCGGCCACCAGGTTGGGCTGCCCGTTACCGGTAGGGCCGGAGGGGTCCGTCGGCGGCGGCGGGATCGGGACTTCCGATGCCGGCGCCTCCGCTGTTTCAGCGGTCTTGCCCGGCCCGCCATGCAACATTTCGGCCTGCGCTCGGGCGATCTCCTCGGCGGTCTGCGTCTTCTGGTACTCGCTGAGCTGCTCGACCTCGTCGCGGTGCTCGACCGCGTACTCGATCAGCTTCTCGACGTTGTAGAGGTTGGCGTCGCGCACCGCGGTCAACTGAATCGGCGGCAGGTCGAAGTCGTACTCGACGCGGTTCTTGATCCGCACCGCCATCAGCGAGTCGAGCCCGAGCTCGATCAGCGGCACTTCCCACGGCAGGTCCTCGGGCTCGTAACCCATGGCCGACCCGACGATCATGCCGAGCCGATCGGCGATCGTCTCGCCGGAATCCGGTGACCATCTGCCCATGTCACTCGGCAGGTAGCGGTTGGTCAGGCTGTCGGTCAGCGTGTCGGCCTCCGCCTCGACAGGTGCTTCAGGCACCACCGGCGCCGCAGCAGTGATCGTCGCGCCCGCCCCAACCTGGACCGGCAACACCGCTTCGGAACCGGCCCGGGCCACCAGGGCGTCGTAGACCAGCGTGAACGATTCGTCGATGCGGGCGTGCACCTGGACGGAGGCGCCGCCGGGATGCCGGGTCATGGTGGTTACCAGCCGGGCACCCTCGGCGGGCACCGCGCGCTGCTCGGCGGCTGTCAGCTGTGCGTCCGAAAGCACTTGGGCCGCAGCGGCTCTCACCAAAGCCGCGAGGTCCGGCTGGCCGTCGCGCGGGGCGTACTCCCACACGTGGCGGCCATCCGGCAGCGCGACATGGTTACCCGGCATGATCACCGAGGCGTCGCCGGAGAAGTGCGCGTCGAGCCAGTGTTCTTTGCGCTTGAAGCGGGTCGGCGGAATGTTCGCAAAATCGTCGGGGCCCTTGGCACGGCTGAACAGCGTCCGGATGTCCAGGTCGTGGCCGTACACGTACAGCTGGGCCATGGTCGAGATCATCGATTCGACCTCGTCCTGCTTGCGGGCCAGCGTCGGGATCAGCTGGGCGTCATGCAGACCGGCGGCGGCCGTGGTCAGGCCCACCTGCATCAGCGCCACCGGATTGGGCGCCAGCTCCAGGAAGGTGGTGTGCCCACTGTCGACCGCGTTGCGGATCCCGTGGGTGAAGTAGACGCTGTGCCGCAGCCCCTTCTTCCAGTAATCGACGTCGTGGATGGGCTCGCTGCCGGGCTTGATGTAGCTGCCCTCGTGCACCGTCGAGTAGATCCCGCAGGTGGGGCTCATCGCCTTGATGCCCTGCAGCTCGGCGGACAGCTCGCCGAGCAGCGGATCCATCTGCTGGGTGTGGCTGGCGCCCTTGGTCTGGAATTTGCGGGCGAACTTGCCCTCGGATTCCGCGCGGGCGATGATCGCATCCACCTGCTCGGGCGGGCCGCCGATCACGGTCTGGGTGGGTGCGGCGTAGACGCACACCTCAAGATCAGGAAAGTCGGGGAAGACAGTTTCGATCTCGTCGGCGGAGTACTCCACCAGCGCCATCAACCGGATGTATTCGCCGAACAGCATCGCCTCGCCCTCGCCCATCAGGTGCGAGCGCGAGCAGATGGTGCGGGTGGCGTCGCGCAACGACAGGCCCCCGGCGAAATACGCCGACGCCGCCTCGCCCAGCGACTGGCCCACCACCGCGGCCGGCTTGGCGCCGTGGTGCTTGAGCAGCTCACCGAGGGCGATCTGGATCGCGAAGATGGTGACCTGGGTGGTCTCGATGCCGTAGTCCTGCGAGTCGTCGAGGATCAGCTCGAGCACCGAATACCCCAGCTCGTCCTGCACCAGCGCGTCGACCTTTTCGATCCACTCGGCGAACACCGGGTTGCGCAGATACAGGCTCTTGCCCATCTTGCGGTGCTGGGCGCCGAACCCGGCCAGCACCCACACCGGGCCGTTGGTCACCGGCCCGTCGACGCTGAACACGTACGGCGTCTGCTTGCCCGCGGCGATCGCGCGCAGGCCGTTGATGGCTTCCTCGTGGTCGTGGGCCAGCACCACCGCGCGGGAGCGACCGTGATTGCGCCGCGACAATGCCCGGCCGATCGACTCCAGCGAGGAGGCCTGGCCTTCGGCGCTTTCCATCCAGTCGGCCAGCTCGGCGGCTGCGGCCTTCTTGCGTGAGGTCAGAAACGCCGACACCGCAAGCGGGATGAGCGGCGGCTGAGGTTCCTCCGCGGCGAGCTCTTCCAGAGCGATTTCCTTGAGCCGCAGTGCTTCTTCGGTGACGCCCGGAAGTTCGGGCTCTCGTTCTTCGGCTCCGCTAAATCCCGTCGGTGTGTCGGTGATGATGTTGCCGAAGTCGTCGAACCGTAGCGAGTGGCCTTCCAGCGCGGGCGCCTCGGACGGGGCCGCCTCGGCGGGCGCCGCTGGCGCGGGTTCGGATTCACGCGCCTCTTTCTCCACCACATCGCGCGGCAAGACCTCACGCACCACCACGTGCGCATTGGCGCCGCCGAAGCCAAAGCTTGACACCCCCGCCACGGCGTCCCCGCCGTACCGCGGCCAGTCGGTCACCGTGTCGATCACCTTCAGCCGCATCGCGTCGAAGTCGATATAGGGGCTGGGCCCGGCGAAGTTGATCGACGGCGGCAGCTTGTCGTGCTGCAGAGCCAGCACCACCTTGGCCATGCTGGCCGCACCGGCCGCCGACTCCAGGTGTCCGACATTGGTTTTCACCGCGCCGAGCAGCGCCGGCCGTTCGGCGGGACGACCCTTGCCGACGACACGGCCCAGCGCCTCGGCCTCGATCGGGTCACCGAGGATGGTTCCGGTGCCGTGCGCCTCGATGTAGTCGACGGTGCGCGGATCGATGCCGGCGTCCTTGTAGGCCCGCCGCAGCACGTCGGCCTGGGCGTCCTGGTTGGGCGCGATCAAGCCATTGGATCGGCCGTCGTGGTTGACCGCGCTGCCGGCGATCACGGCCAGGATCTGGTCGCCGTCGCGGCGCGCGTCGTCGACCCGCTTGAGCACCACCATGCCGCCGCCTTCGGAGCGGGTGTAGCCGTCGGCGTCGGCGGAGAACGACTTGATCCGGCCGTCGGGGGCCAGCACCTGTCCGATCTCGTCGAAACCCAGCGTTACCACGGGGGTGATCAGGGCATTGACACCACCGGCCACCGCGATGTCGCATTCGCCGTTGCGCAGCGCCTGCACCGCCTGATGGGTGGCCACCAGCGAGCTCGAGCATGCGGTGTCGACCGCGACCGAAGGGCCGCGGAAGTCGTAAAAGTACGACACCCGGTTGGCGATGATCGAGGTGGCGGTACCGGTGATCGCGTATGGGTGCGCGACCGTCGGATCTGACACGGCCAGGAAGCTGTAGTCGTTGTTGGAGACACCGACGTACACGCCGACCGCCCCGCCGCGCAGGCTCGACGCCGGAATGCGGGCATGTTCGAGCGCCTCCCAGGTCAGCTCCAGCGCCATCCGCTGCTGCGGGTCGATGTTGTCGGCCTCGGTCTTGGCCACCGCGAAGAACTCCGAGTCGAAGCCCTTGATGTCCTTCAGGTAGCCACCACGGGTGCGCGCCGCCTTGACCCGCTCGGCCAGCCGCGGCTCTTCCAAGAACTCCGTCCAGCGGCCCTCGGGCAGGTCGGTGATGGCGTCGCGGCCTTCCAGCAGCGCCTGCCACGTTTCGTCGGGGGTGTTCATGTCGCCGGGCAGCCGGGTGGACAGGCCCACGATCGCGATGTCGACCCGCTCGGCGGGACCGTTGCGGGTCCAGTCGGTGACGTCGACGCCGTCATCAGCGGTTTCGGGTTCGCCTTCGACGATCCGGGTGGCCAGCGACTCGATGGTCGGATGCTGGAAGGCCACCGCGACCGACAGCGTGACGCCGGTCAGGTCTTCGATGTCGGCGGCCATCGCCACGGCATCGCGCGACGACAAGCCCAACTCCACCATCGGCACCGACTCGTCGATCGAGTCGGGGGACTTGCCGACCGCCTTACCCACCCAGTTGCGCAGCCACTGACGCATCTCGGGGACCGTTAAGTCCGACTTGTGGTCGGGCAAGTTCGCTTCGGGGTTCTGAGGGTCGTCGATGTCAGCCATGGGTACCTTTGTGGTTTTGGGGCTCAGGATTCGGTGGCAAACGCCGTCGGGGAACCGACGCCGCTGCGCAGGCTGCCGTCGAGGTAGGCAGCCCGGCACGCGCGCCGTCCGATCTTGCCGCTGGAGGTCCGGGGAATCGTGCCGGCCGACACCAACAGCAGGTCCCGCACGGTCACCGCATGTCCGACGGCGATGGCGGCACGGATGTCGTCGGCGATCGGCTGGTATTCCAGCTTGTGCGTACCGGCAGCGCGTTCGGCGACGATCACCAGCTGCTCGGAGGTGTCCTCGGGGTCGAACTTCAGCCCGGCATGCGGATCGTCGAATACCTGCTGCGGCAGCTGGTTGGCGGGCACCGAGAAGGCGGCCACGTAGCCGACCCGCAAGGCCTTGTTCGACTCCTGCGCGGTGTACTCCAGGTCCTGCGGGTAGTGGTTGCGGCCGTCGATGATGACCAGGTCCTTGATCCGGCCCGCTATATAGAGGTGTCCCTTGAAGTAGGTGCCGTAGTCGCCGGTGCGCACCCACAGTCCGTCGTCGGGGGCTCCCTCGGCGTGCGACTCGCTGATCCGCGACTTCAGGATGTTGCGGAATATCTGAGCGGATTCTTCTTCCTTGCCCCAGTAGCCGATGCCCAGGTTGTTGCCGTGCAGCCAGATTTCGCCGATTTGCCCGTCCGGCACCTCACTGGCGGCGTCTGGGTCGACGATGACCGCCCACTCGTCGACGCCGACCTTGCCGGCCGAGACCTGCGCGACGGCGTTCGGCGCGTCGGCGGGCACCTCGACGAAACGCTGCTTGTTCAGCTCGTCGCGGTCCACGTGGATAACGGTCGGCGGCTCGTTGGGCGCGGTAGTCGAGACGAACAGCGTCGCCTCGGCCAGACCGTAGGACGGCTTGACCGCAGTCTCGGGCAGACCGTACGGCGCAAAGGCTTCGAAGAATTTGCGCATCGACGCCGGCGACACCGGTTCACTGCCGTTGAGGATGCCCTTGACGTTGCTCAGGTCCAATGGTGGGTCGTCGTCGCGGGGCAAACCGCGCACCGCCGCATGCTCGAAGGCGAAGTTCGGCGCGGCGGAGAATGTTCCCCCGGTTTCGCCGGGCTTACGAGCGAGTTCGCGAATCCAGCGGCCGGGCCGGCGCACGAACGCGGCCGGGGTCATGAAGGTGAAGCTGTGGCCCAGCACCGACGTCAGCAGCACGGTGATCAGGCCCATGTCGTGGAAGAACGGCAGCCAACTGACACCGCGGTCGCCTTCTTGCCCTTCCAGGGCATGGAGCACCTGCAGCACGTTGGTGGGCAGGTTCAGATGGGTGATCTGCACGCCGGTCGGGGTGCGGGTCGATCCGGAGGTGTACTGCAGGTAGGCCGTCGTCGACTCGTTGGCGTCGGGCTCCTGCCAGGTTGCGGCGACCTCCGTGGGAACCGCATCGACGGCGATTACCCGGGGCCGCTCCTTGGCCGAGCGGCTGCGGATGAACTTGCGCACACCCTCGGCTGAGTCGCTGGTGGTCAGAATGGTCGACGGGGTGCAGTCGTCGAGCACCGCGTGCAACCGGCCGACGTGGCCCGGCTCGGCCGGGTCGAACAACGGCACCGCGATCCGGCCGGAGTACAGCGCCCCAAAGAAGGAGATCAGGTAGTCCAGGTTCTGTGGGCACAGGATGGCGATCCGATCGCCGGGCTGGGTGACCTGTTGCAGGCGGGCGCCGACCGCGCGGTTGCGCGCGCTGAACTCCGACCACAAGATGTCACGCTCGATGCCGTCCCGTTCGGTGGAGAAGTCCAGGAACCGGTAGGCCAGCTTGTCGCCACGCACCCGCGCCCACTTCTCGACGTGACGCACCAGATTGCTGTTTTCCGGAAACCGGATTCTTCCATTCACGATGAACGGGTTGTGGTACGCCATGCCGCCCTCTCCTGTCACAACACTGCTTGGTCGGCTCCGCCGACGGGGTTTACATCTTGGTCGGCTCCGCCGACGAGTTACTTCCGTGCTCGATCCGGGCCTCTGAGCGGCGCGAACACTCGCGGGCGCGCCGATCGTTGCCAGTTACGACCCAACCGGGTCATCCACATGCTCTTAAATTTCTCTTAATATGTTAAGGGGCGCGAGGCGACAGACCAAATCACAAGGTACCGCTGTTCGCGTAACGATCGGGGCACTAAAGCGTGTCCCGGTGTCTCGATCTGCAAGCACGCGCGTGCTGCGGCGCCTGGCCCCGCCCACGGCGTTCGGGCCACGCGTCCCCAGCTCACCCGTGTTTGGGATGCGGCGCCTTGTCGATGAGATCACGTGTCCAGTTCAACGCCCATAGCGTCGCCGGCTGCCCGTCGGAGTTCCAAAATTCAGGGGTGGCGTACATCGCGTGGACCGGCTGGCCGGCGCCGCCGGCCAATGTGTTGAGGGTGGTCGGCAGGTTAGCGGGACTGAACGCCTCCCGTGGGGCGGCGCAGATGAGATCGCCCTCGGCGCAGATCTCGTTGGTGCGGCTGTCCAGCGCCCCGAAACCGCCCGGCCGGGCACCCGTCATCGTCAGGCCGAGCCCGGACAGCACCGGCACCTCATGCAGGGTCACCTCAGCGCCCTCACCAGGGGGGCTGGGCGGGATGTCGTTTCCCACCCCCGGCTGGCGACGGCCATCGGCGATCAGCGTCACGCCCAGCACCAGGTCGTCGTCGACCGGACCGCGGCCGTTGCCGATATCGCTGGCCACGTCGCCGGCAATCACCGCCCCCTGCGAGAAACCGACCACCACATAGCTGGTCAAGGGGCACTTGTTGGTCATGTCCGTCATGGCCTGCACCATCGCGCGAGTGCCCTCCGCCCGGCTTTCGTTGTAGGACATCTGACCGTCGGAACTGAGCGGATTGTGGAACTGCGCGGTGTAGGGAACCGTGTACGTCTGCACCCGCGGTCCGGGGAACTGCTGGGAGATGGGCCCGGTCACATTGAGTAGCAACGCCTTCGGGAACTGCACCGGGTTAAGCGGGTTGTCCTGCGGCGACGACTCCCAGGTGCCGGGTACCGAGATCAACTGCACGTCCGGGCAGGACGCATCCTGGTAGGCGGGCCGGGGCTTGCGTGGATGGGAGGTGGTGGGACCCGGGGTCAGTACCCCGGGCGGTACTGCGCTGGGCGGTGCTTCCTGGCGGCGCAGCATTACCACACCGGCAACGATGACCAGCGCGACGACCGACGCCAGGGCACCGGCCGCAACCCAGGCGAGGATTCGTTGGCGGCGTCTTCTGCGCCGGGAGTTGGTAGCCATGTTCTCCTGCTAGCAGCGTCGGTAAGTCTGAGTACAGCGTGCGGTCGGCGGCGGTGTCGCGCATGCTCACCGCCCGAGCCGCCCGAAGTCACCCACACCGCGTAGAAACACGGTGGCGCCGCCCCGCTGCCGCACCCCATACACGGTACCGGCTGGTGAGGAAGTTCCGTCCCGGACGATGTCCGCGCCGCGCGGGTCCGGGTCCGACTAGGTGGGCCCGCCCGTCGGCTCGCTAGCGGATCGCGCCGACGATATCGCCGGACATGGCGCCCAGCTGTGCCGACCACGAGCCCCAGCCGTTGTCGCCGCCGCCCGGGAAGTCGAAGTGGCCGTTGTGCCCGCCGACGTTGCGATACTGCTGGTAGAACGACCTACTGTCACCCATCGCCGCACCGGCTTGACCGATCATGGCGGCAGGATCACTGGCACCCAGGTTGGTGGGACTCCATACCCACACCCGGGTGTTGTTCTGCGCCAGCAGAGCGACATGCACGCACGGGTCGTGCCACTTCCACCGGCCCAACTGTGGGGCACCCCACATGCCGTTGCCGTCCACACCGCCGAACTCCTGCAGACCGGCGAGGATCGCGCCGTTGGTGGTGGTGCTCGACGGGTACAGGAACCCGGAGAGCGATCCGGCGAAGCCGAATCGGTCCGGGTGGAACGCGGCCAGCGCCATCGCGCCATAGCCGCCCTGAGATGCGCCGACGGCGGCATGTCCGCCGGGTGCCAGGCCCTTGTTGGCCGCCAGCCAATCGGGAAGCTCACTGGACAGGAAGGTTTCCCACTGCTTGCTGCCGTCCTGTTCCCAGTTGGTGTACATGCTGTAGGCACCGCCGGCCGGGGCGACCACCGAGATTCCCTTGCCGGCCAGGGTGTTCATCGCGTTACCCGCGGTAACCCAGTTGCTGACATCCGGGCCGGCGTCGAAGGGGTCCAGCAGGTATACCGCGTGCGGGCCGCCGCCCAGGAACGCGACCGGGATGTCGCGGCCCATGGCGCCCGACGGCACCATCAGGGTCTCGTACGGGGCGGCTTTGGCCGCGCCCGACGATCCTGCGGCCGCCATGACACCGCCCAGCGCGATCGACAGCACCGCAACGCAGAGCAGTCGCAGCAACACCGACAGACCCCTCATATCCACCTCCATCGTGTATCGCTGCGTGCTCACAGCGCCCGACCGTGCGGCGGGTTCGAGGCAAGCCCCGGCCCGCAAGGTAGCTAACCACACCGCACACAACGGGATAAAGGGGAGATAACGCGGAAATAACCAACGGCGGCGACCCCGGAGGGTCGCCGCCGTCGAATGCGGGTTATCGGACGCCGTCGCGGCGCCCAGGGCGTCTAGGTGCCCTGCGTGGTGCCGGTGCCGCCGCCGCCAGGTGTCGCGCCCAGCGTGTGCTGCAGGTCCGGCTTCATGGCGTTGAGCTGCGCGCCCCAGTACTCCCAGCTGTGCGTACCGTTGTCATCGAAGTTCCACACGGCGTTGTGCCCACCGGCCGCGTTGTAGGCGGTCTGGAACTTCAAGTTGCTGGTCCGCACGAAGCCCTCGAGGAACTTGGCGGGCAGGTTGTCGCCGCCCAGGTCGGACGGCTTGCCGTTGCCGCAGTACACCCAGATGCGGGTGTTGTTGGCGACGAGCTTGCCCACCTGCAGCGTCGGGTCGTTGCGCTGCCACGCCGGGTCATCCTTGGGACCCCACATGTCGGAGGCCTTGTAGCCACCGGCGTCGCCCATGGCCAGACCGATCAGCGACGGCCCCATCGCCTGCGACGGGTCCAGCAGCGCCGACAGCGATCCGGCGTAGACGAACTGCGCCGGGTGGTACGCGGCCAGGATCAACGCCGACGAGCCGGCCATCGACAGACCCACAGCAGCGCTGCCGGTCGGCTTGACCTGCCGGTTGGCCGACAGGTACTGCGGCAACTCGCTGGTCAGGAAGGTCTCCCACTTGTAGGTGGTGCAGCCGGCCTTACCGCAGGCCGGGTTGTACCAGTCCGAGTAGAAGCTGGACTGCCCGCCGACCGGCATGACCACCGAGAGGCCCGACTGGTAGTACCACTCGAACGCCGGGGTGTTGATGTCCCAGCCGCTGAAGTCCTCCTGGGCGCGCATGCCGTCCAGCAGGTACACCGCGGGCGAGTTCGCCCCACCGCTTTGGAACTGGACCTTGATGTCGCGGCCCATGGCCGCCGAGGGCACCTGCAGGTATTCCACCGGCAGGCCCGGCCGCGAGAACGCACTCGCGGTCGCCGAACCGCCGACAACACCGACCAGACCCGACAGCAGGGCCGCGCCAACGGCTCCCACCATGAGTCGGCGCGGCATACCCGTCACGGCGCCACGAAACCTGTCAACAAGCTTCATCCTTGCTTCCTCATCCTCAATCTTTTAGGCGCATCCGGTGGATAGGGCGCATCCTCAACTACGTCAGACTGCGCGCTCGGCGTCGCAGTGCCCGTGTAGTCAACCACAACTTGGGGTCGGTTCTCTCATCGAGCACCGCGCCGAAAGCGTTACCGGGCGCCGATTTCGGGTGATTTTCGCGCCGGATGCGGCGGCCAGAGATCTCGTTTCCGCATGTGCCCGGGGTTCGGTGGTCGCTGGTGACGGCTCAAATGTGATGTTGCTGTCAGTCTCGCCTCAAACCGTGGGAAGCGCGTCACGGACGCCCGCTCGCAATTGGGCCGAAATTCTTCGCGGCAAGGCCCCCGCGGCCCGGCATTCGGGCCGGATCGCTGGCCCCGAATCACTCCCGAGCCGGGGCCGGCGGCACGTCGGGCACCTCGAGCCCGCACCTGATGAGTTCGTTGAACGGCACCCGGTCAATCCGGTACCGGGTGAACTCGAAGGAGTGCACCACGTTGGACACAAAACGGCGCACGGTCAACGGCGCGCGCACCGAATTCAGCACCGCCTGAGTCGCAGGGCACCGCAGGGCCGCCTCCGCCTGCACGACCCAGGCCGGGTCGAGGTAACCCGGAACACCGGGATACCACTTCACCCACGGACCGTCGGCGATCACCCAGTCGGGGAACAGGTTCTTGTCGTGGCCGATCCGGCCATGCTTCAACCGCTCGGTATGTTGGGCCAGCGGGTTTGCCAGCCCGATTTGGTCGAGCACTCTGACGTCGAGACCCACGTTCATGCCCAGCATCCCCAAATTGGTGAAAAACACCGCGTGTTGCGGCTTTTGGGTGGCCGGGATGCCGGGAGCCGTTCCCGGCGGGATCATCGGCACCAGGTCCCACTGGTTGTAGTTGCCCGACGGCAGCAGCAGGGCGCCTTCCGGGGTGTTGTCGAGCGCGGTCAGCACGGCGGCCATCCGCGGGTAGTCGAGATAGTCGGCGGCGGTCAGCGGATGGGCGTGTCCGGTGGCCTGCGCGTAGAAGCGGCGCTCGTCGACGATGCCCGTATAGGTGACGTGCGTGGCGTCGTCGCCCATCCCCGGCGAGTTCGCTGCCCACAGCGACCAGCCCGCCACACCCAGCCACAGGATGCTGACCACACCGGCAAGCCAGTAACCAGTCTCCTTGGCGAAGTCCTTGCCATCGGGCAGTAACACGGGAATCACCGCCACCGGGGCCAGCATGCAGAAGAGCGGCGCCAGCAGCACCCGGCCGTGCATGAAATCGCCGCCTTGCCGGATCCAGTACAGCGCCTGCAGCAGGCCGCTGCCAACCATGAAGGCCACCACCGCCGCCGGGCTCTGCACCGCCCGGGCCACCCGCCCGTAGTCGGGCGCCACCACCGGACGCAGGAACGACGGCCTGCGACGAGCCAGCATCAGAACCAGGCCAAGCGGCACCAACAGCACGATCGGCACCCACAGGGCGTAGGGCCGGTTGAAATTCGAGAGATAGATCATGCCCTGCGACCACTTGTCGCCGGCGGCGTCCTTGGCCAGCGCGGTGCCGGGCACCAGTAACGCGTAGTAGCCCATCCGGAAGATCTGATAGGCGACCGGCAGCAAGCCGCCGGCCAGCACGATCAGCACCCGGCGGCGCCAGGTCCGCGCCGCGACCAGCATCATGATCAAGGCCAGGCCGCCCATCAGCGCCAGCTCGGGCCGGACCAACACGCTGCATCCCGCGACGAAAGCCAGCGCACCGATGAACACCCGACCGTGGGGACGGACCCGCAGCGGCTGCGCCCAGCACACCATCATCCACCACAGCAGCCCGAGATAGCTCAGCACCAGCCCGCTTTCCAGCCCTGACGTGGCGAAGTCTCGCGCCGGCGGCACCGCGATGTAGACCAGCGCGCCGGCCGGCAACATGATCGCGCGGCGCCCGCGCAGGCTGGGGGCATACAAGCGGCCGGTGCCGAGCATCAGCAGCGCCACCCCCAGCAACGACAGCACCAGGGCCACGGCCAGCGCCACATATTCCAGCCGCATCGGCCCGCCCACCCAGCTGGCCATGTAGAGCAAATACGTCCACACCGTCGAGGTGTTGGCCTCCACCCGCTCGCCCATGTTGAACACCGGCCCGTTGCCGGCCAGCAGGTTGCGCACCGTGCGCAACACGATCAGCCCGTCATCGGCGATCCAGCGCCGTTGCCACGCGCCCCAGCCGAACAGCACGCAGACCACCGCAACGTTGACCCACAGACTGATCCGGACCACCGGCTCATAGGGAAAAACCGGCCACCTGACCCGCCGGACCGCGGCCCTGCGGGCCAGCGCGCTGGCCCGCAGGGCCTTGAATCTCGAACTAGCCGAAGGCAACGGCGGCCCCAACTGTTCCTATCCACGCCAGCGCCAGCAACTGCAACACCCGGTCGCGCAGTGCGATGTCTTCGGGCTCCCCGGCCAGCCCCCCGTCGACGTCGACTGCGTAACGCAGGATCGCGATGGTGAACGGGACCATCGACACCGCATACCACGAACCCGAGTACCGGTCGCGTTCGAACGCCCACAACCCGTAGGACACCACCACGGCAGTGGCCGAGAGCGTCCAGACGAATCGAAGATAGGTGCTGGTATAGCTCTCCAGCGACTTGCGGATCGCCGCGCCGGTGCGCTCGGCCAGCTGCAGCTCGGCGTAGCGCTTGCCGGCCACCATGAACAGCGACCCGAACGCCGCGGTCAGCAAGAACCACTGCGACAGCGGAATGTCGGCGGCAGCGCCACCGGCGATGGCGCGGATCAAATACGCCGACGACACGATGCAGATATCGATCACCGCTTGGTGCTTGAGGCCGTAGCAGTACCCCAGCTGCATGGCCAGGTAGACGGCCATCACCACGGCCAGGCTGGGGGTCAGCCGCCAGGCAATGGTCAGCGAGGCCACCCCCAGCACCGCGGCCACTGTGTAGGCCAGCCATTCGGGCACCACCCCGGCGGCGATCGGGCGGAAGCGCTTGGTGGGGTGCTCGCGATCAGCCTCCACATCGCGCACGTCGTTGATCAGGTAGATCGCCGAAGCGGCCAGGCTGAACACCACGAACGCCACTGAAACCTTGGTCAGTACCTCGGCGTAGTCGTATCGGACCCCGCGGCCCGCCGCGGCCAGCGGCGCGGCCAGCACCAGGACGTTTTTCACCCACTGCCGCGGGCGCATCGCCTTGACCACGCCGACAACCAGGTTGGCCGGCGGTCCGGTCACCACGTCTTCACTCATATCGACACACCCCTCTGCAGGCTGACGTCGAGTCGCACTGCAACGGCCGCGACGGCGGCGCCGAGCGCCACACCGGCGGCGACGTCGCTGGGGTAATGCACCCCCAGCAGGATCCGGGAAAGGGCCATCGGTGGCACCAGCACTGCCGCGCCCAGCCCGATCGGCAGGCCTGCGGCCCTGCTCATCAGGATGGCCGCAGCCGTGGTGGAGGTCGCGTGCGCCGACGGGAAGCTCAGCTGACTGGGCGTGCCTACGTTGACCGCGACCGCCGGATGATGAGGCCGTTTGCGCCGGACCACCCGTTTGACCAATATCGCCGCCGCGTGGGCGGCGACGGCGCCGGCCCCGGCGACCAGCCAATCCCGGCGCCGCCGTGGGGAAAGGACCGCCGCTATCGCCGACACGGCCACCCAGCCGATGCTGTGTTCGCCGAAGTAGGAAAGCCCCTGCGCCACCGTCAGCGATTCCGGGCGGTCGGCCAGCGCCGACTGAACAGCCACTATCGCAGCGGTTTCGCCGTGCGCCGGCACCCCCAACGGGTGGGCTTCAGGCATGTCGGTGCTCTTGGTTTTCCGCCGTGAAGAGCACCGTCTCCCACTTCTGCTTGCTGGACAGCACGGGCAACGCGGCGCGGTAGACCCTGCGCATCTCGTCGAAGCGGCGGAGCAGCTGGCGCTGGCGGCGCAGCGACTGCCACAGCAGCGCGAACATCTTGGTCCGATCGCGCTGACGGTAGACCACTCCGCAGCCGTCGGCCGTCGTGACGGTGACCCCGTCGACCGTGCACAACCGGAACCAGCGGGCGTCCTGGGTCGGCACGTTGTACTCGGGGCGCTCATGGTGGGCCGGGTCGGCGGTCGCGAGATTGTGCACGATCCCCCGGGCGAGCCGGTAACCGATGGTGACCGGGTTCACCGGCGGCTTCATCACCTTGTTCTTGTGCAAGGGCGGCGGCAGCTCGCTGGCGGCGGGCAGCACGACCGCATCGGGATAGGCCTTGCGGATGCGGTGTATTTCCGGCAGCGCCGATTCCAGGATGGAGAAGATGTGCTCGGGGCCGGCCAGGAAGTCGTCAATGGCCTTGTTCTGGATAGCCACCGTCGAATATTCCAGGCAGGCAAGGTGTTTCAGCGTCGCTTTGAGATGGCTGCGGACCAGGCCGGTGACGTCACCGTTCCAGTGCATCGCCGCCACCACCAGCCGGTTGCGCAGGTGGAAGTAGGCCTGCCAGTCGATCGCGTCGTCTTTGTCGCTCCAGGCCATGTGCCAGATGGCGGCGCCGGGCAGCGTGACGGTGGGGTAGCCGTGTTCGGCCGCGCGCAGACCGTAGTCGGCATCGTCCCATTTGATGAACAACGGCAGCGGCTGGCCCAGCTCCTCGGCCACCTGCCGCGGGATCATGCACGTCCACCAGCCGTTGTAATCGACGTCGATGCGCCGGTGCAGCAGCTTGCTCAGTTCCTCTTTGTCGTTGAGCGGGTACTCGGCGAAGTCGTGGTCGTACTCGGCGTGCGGCGCGGCGGTCCACATGAAGTTCGAGCGGTTGACGACTTCGCCCATGATGTGCAGGTGCGACGGCTCCTGCAGGTTGAGCATCTGCCCGCCGACCAGCATTGGGCTCTTGGCGAAACGGTGCATGGCCAGCACCCGCAGAATCGAGTCCGGCTCGATGCGGATGTCGTCGTCCATGAACAGGATCTGTTGGCAGTCGGTGTTTTTCAGCGCCTCGTACATCACCCGGCTATAGCCGCCCGAGCCGCCCAGGTTGGGTTGGTCGTGGATGGACAGCCGGTTGCCCAGTCGAGCCGCCGCGGCCGGAAAGTCTGGGTGGTCGCGGACTTTGCGGGTGCCTTGGTCGGGCACAATCACCGCACCGATCACCTGGTCCACCAGTGGGTCGGCGGTGAGTTCGGCCAGCGCGTTGGCGCAATCCGCGGGGCGGTTGAAGGTAGGGATGCCGACGGCGACGTTGGCGGTGCCCGGGGCGGGGATGGGCGCGTACCAGCCACCATTGAGCAGGGTGACCGCGGTGTCGGTGGTGATGTCGAACCAGATCCAGCCACCGTCCTCGAATGGCTGCAGGCTCACCTCGACCTCGACGATTTGCGGCTGCCCCGGCGGGCAGTCCTGAGCGCCGACGAACTGACGGCCCTCGACGAAGATCCGCGCACCGGTGGCTTTGGTTCGGTAGACGTCGAGGCGCCCAGCGCCGGTCAGCTCGACGCGCAGCACCACCGACGTGCAGATCGACCAGCGTCGCCAGTAGCTGGCCGGGAACGCGTTGAAATATGCGGCGAACGACACCTCCGACTCGGCGCCGATCTGCAGCGAGGTGCGGCTGGTCGCATGAGCGCGCCGCGAGTTGGTAATCGACTCCTCGAGGTACAGCTTGCGCACGTCGAGCGGTTCGCCCGGTCGCGGCAGGATGATCCGGGACAGCAGGCTTTCGGCGGTCATGCGGAGATTTCCTCTATTAGGGGCACACCGTCGCGCAGGTGGGGCGCAAGGACGTTCTCGTACATGCTCAAAGCGCTGGCAATGGCCATATGCATATCCAGATATTGATAGGTGCCCAAGCGGCCGCCGAACAGGACCTTCGCTGACGCTGTCTCGGACTTCGCCCTGGTCCGGTAGGCGGCCAACAGGGCGCGGTCGGCCTCGGTGTTGATCGGATAGTAGGGCTCGTCGTCGTCTTCGGCGAACCGCGAGTATTCGCGCATGATCACCGTCTGGTCCGTCGGGTAATCGCGCTCGGGGTGGAAGTGGCGGAATTCATGAATGCGGGTGTAGGGCACGTCGAGGTCGTTGTAGTTCATCACCGCGGTGCCTTGGAAGTCTCCGACCGGCAGCACTTCCACCTCGAAGTCCAGGGTGCGCCAACCCAGCCGGCCTTCGGCGTATTCGAAGTAGCGGTCAAGCGGGCCGGTGTACACGACGGGCGCGTCCGGGCTGTCGGCGCGCAGTTGGTCGCGGACGTCGAACCAGTCGGTGTCCAGCCTGACCTCGATGCGGTCGTCGGTGGCCATGTTCTGCAGCCACGCCGTGTAACCGTCGACCGGCAGACCCTCATAGGTGTCGCTGAAGTACCGGTTGTCGAAGGTGTAGCGCACCGGCAGCCGATTGATGACGGCAGCCGGCAACTCAGCGGGGTCGGTCTGCCATTGCTTGGCGGTGTAACCCTTGACGAAAGCCTCGTAAAGCGGTCGCCCGATCAGCGAGATGGCCTTCTCCTCGAGGTTTTGGGCGTCGGCGGTGTGGATTTCGGAAGCCTGCTCGGCGATCAGCTGGCGCGCTTCTGTCGGCGTGAAGTATCTGCCGAAGAACTGCGACACCAGGCCCAGGCCCATAGGGAACTGGTAGGCCTGCCCGTTGTGCATCGCGAACACCCGGTGCCGGTAGTCGGTGAAGCCGGTGAACTGGCACACGTAGTCCCACACCTTCTTATTGGAGGTATGGAACAGGTGCGCGCCGTACTTGTGGACTTCGATCCCGGTCTGCGGCTCCGGTTCGGAATAGGCGTTGCCGCCGATATGCGGGCGCCGCTCGACAACGAGGACCCGCTTGCCGAGTTCGGTAGCCACGCGCTCGGCGATCGTCAGGCCGAAGAATCCGGAACCGACGACGAAGAGGTCGAAACGTGCGGTCATCGGTTGCCTAGGTTATCCGACCCCGCCGCCAAAACCCGACTTGGCGGCTCGCCCGAGTGAGGGTTCTCGCAGGTTTTGGGTGAGTCCGCAGCTTCTCATGTCCGTCACCGACCCAACATCGCACCTTTGGTGCGATTGCCTCACGATTCGATATAGCCACACTAGTCACACAAACCTCACTCGTACCATCGACCTTGTGGGTTTCCTTCCGTCGACGACGGCGAGGGAGCCGACGCGATAAATAGTCCAGATTGAGGAGACTTCCGTGCCGAATCGACGCCGACGCAAGCTCTCGACCACCATGAGCGCAGTCGCGGCCCTGGCAGTTGCGAGTCCTTGTGCATACTTTCTCGTTTACGAAGCGACCGCGGGAAGCAAACCGCCCGAGCACCACGAGTTTGTCCGGGCGGCAAGCGTGGCCGATTTGCCCGGTGAGCTGATGTCGGCCCTGTCGCAGGGGCTTTCGCAGTTCGGTATCAACCTGCCGCCGGTGCCAAGCCTGACCGGCAGCAGTGCCGCCGGCACCGGCCTGACCAGTCCGGGCCTGACCAGCCCGGGTCTCACCAGCCCGGGGCTGACCAGCCCGGGACTGACCAGTCCTGGACTGACCAGCCCGGGTCTCACCAGTCCGGGACTGACCAGCCCGGGACTGACCAGTCCGACGGGTTTGACGCCGTCGACGCCGGGATCACTGGCCCTGCCGGGTACCACCTTGACGCCGCCGACACCGGGGACAGCGGTGAATCCCGCGCTGACCAGCCCCACCGGAGCGACGCCGGGCCTGACCAGCCCGACGGGGCTGGACCCGGCACTTGGCGCCGGCGCCAACGAGATTCCCATCACGACACCGGCCGGCCTGGACCCGGGGGCCGACGGCACCTACCCGATCCTGGGAGACCCGTCATTGGGCTACGGGCCAGGCACCGGCTACGGGCCGGCCACCAGCCCGATCGGCACCGGCACCGGTGGCGCAGGAAGCAGCGGCGGCGGCGGGCTCCTCAACGACGTGATGCAGGCGGCCAATCAGCTGGGCGCCGGGCAGGCCATCGACCTGCTGAAGGGCGTGCTGATGCCGTCCATCATGCAGGCCATCCAGAACGGCGGCGCGGCGGCACCGGCTGCTGGCGCACCTGCCGTCGGTGCACCCGCCGTGGTTCCGCCCGCGGTGCCGGCGGCCGCCGCGCCGGTGGTGGCACCGCCGGCAGTGCCGACGACGCCGATCGCCTGAGGCCGCGCAGCCTCGAGGCAGCGTCGAGAAGAACGTCGGGACCTGTCACCTGACGGCACCGCAGAGTCGCCCCGGACGGGCTGCACGTCATCACTCTGCGGTGTCGTCGACAGGTTTTCCCGATAAGTACCGTGTCGTCTCATTAGAAACATTAGACACACAAGTAACATTAGTTGGTGGCGTCTCGCAGCCGTGTCCCGACCATGCTGGTCACCGCTGTCGCCGCCACGGTGGTCATCGTCTCGTGGGTGCTGAACCGTCCTCCTCACAGCACCCATGAGCGACTGCCCGCGCAGGACACCCAGCTCGTCGAGAAGCCGCTGATCGGCCTCGGCGGCGGTGTCACGGTACGCGAACTCACTCAGGAGACGCCGTTTTCGTTGGTCGCATTGACCGGTCACCTGGCCGGCACCTCGACGCGGGTGCGGGCCAAACGCCCGGACGGGTCATGGGGGCCTTGGTACCAAGCCGAGTATGAAACCGCGGCACCCGACACACCGGGCACAGACCCTGGTGGGGGGCCGCGCAGCACCGATCCGGTGTTCGTCGGCACCACGACGACCGTCCAGGTCGCAGTCACCCGCCCGGCCGATGCGCCGGTGACCCGGCCGCCGGTGGCTGCCGAGACGAACCCGGACGGCCTCGGCTATCGCCCAGCCACCAAGGAGCAACCGTTCGGGCAGAACATCTCCGCGATCCTCATCTCGCCACCGCAGACGCCGGCCCGAACACAGTGGACACCACCGACCGGGGTCACGATGCCCGGCCAAGCGCCGCCCATCATCAGCCGTGCGGAATGGGGAGCCGACGAGTCGCTGCGCTGCGGTAGCCCGCAATACGACCGGGCCGTTCGCGCCGCGGTGATCCACCACACCGCCGGCAGCAACGACTATTCGCCCCTGGAATCCGCCGGGATCGTCAAGGCGATTTACACGTATCACAGCAAGACACTGGGCTGGTGCGACATCGCCTACAACGCGCTGGTCGACAAGTACGGCCAGGTGTTCGAGGGCAGCGCCGGGGGCCTCACCAAAGCGGTCGAGGCGTTCCACACCGGCGGATTCAACCGCGACACCTGGGGTGTGGCGATGATCGGCAACTTCGACGACGTCGCGCCGACACCGCTGCAACTCCGCGCCGTCGGGCGACTGCTCGGCTGGCGGCTGGGCATGGACGACGTCGACCCCAAGGGCACTGTGGAACTGGAGTCGGCCGGCAGCTCCTACACCACCTTTCCGGCTGGTGCGATCGCGCGGTTGCCGGCCATCTTCACCCACCGCGACGTCGGCAACACCGACTGCCCGGGCAATGCCGGTTATGCCCTGATGGACGAAATCCGGGACATCGCCGCACATTTCAACGATCCCCCCGAGGAGTTGCTCAAGGCGCTCGAGGGCGGCGCGATCTACGAGCGCTGGCAGGCGCTGGGCGGGATGAACAGCGTGCTGGGCGCGCCGACCTCGCCGGAGGCCGAGGCAGCGGGCGCGGCACGCTATGCGACCTTCGCCAAGGGAGCGATGTACTGGTCGCCCGACACCGGCGCGCAGCCGGTCACCGGTGCGATTTATGACGCCTGGGCTTCGCTGAGCTACGAACGCGGGCCGCTCGGCCTGCCGACCAGCGCCGAGATCCAAGAACCGCTGCGGATCACCCAGAACTTCCAGCACGGCGTGTTGAACTTCGAACGGCTCACCGGCAACGTCAGCGAGGTCGTCGACGGAATCACGACGCCGCTGTCTCCCGTGTCCGCGCAACCCCCGAGCGGCCCCGCGGTCCCTCCCGAACACTTCTCGCTGCCAACGCATCCAGCGAACTGAGGTCGGGTTAGTCTTGCGTCTCGTGCCGGAGACGCCGTATCTGACGATCGATCTGGATCGGGTGCGCGACAATTTCGCGCAGCTGCAAGCCGCGCTGCCCGGCGCTTCGATCCGCTACGCGGTCAAGGCTAATCCGAGTGAACCCGTACTGCGTCTGCTCGCCACCGAAGGGGCCGCATTCGACGTTGCTTCGGTCGGCGAGATCCAGGCATGCCGTTCCGCCGGGATCGATGGTGGCCGGCTGACATTCGGCAACACCGTCAAGAAGCCGTCGGAGGTGGCGCAGGCGTCGGCAAGCGGAGTGCGGCGGTTCGCGTTCGACACCGTTGCGGGGCTGACGCCAATCGCCGAGCACGCCCCCGGAGCCGGCGTGGAATGTCGTATCGCTCCGCGGTTTCCGTCGTCGGTCACGCCGTTCGGCCACAAGTTCGGCTGCGCTCCCGAAGAGGCCGCCGGGCTGCTCGAACATGCCCGGCAACTGGGCTTGCGCCCCGAGGGCGTCTGTTTTCACGTCGGTTCCCAACAGCTCGACCCGGCCGCGTGGGAGCTCGGGATACGTTGTGCCGCTGACGTCTTCGCTGAGTTCGACGGCCTCACGGCGGTCAACGCCGGCGGCGGCTTCCCGATCGCCTATGCCGCCGACGCGCCAACACTCAGCGCCGTTGCCGAGACCATCAAGTCGGCGCTGGCACGCCATTTCGGCTCCCGTCATCCCCAGCTGGTGATCGAACCCGGCCGCGTGATCGTGGGCTCAGCGGGGGTCATCAGCTCCGAAGTGGTGTCGGTGCGCACCGGTACCGATGGTCACCGTTGGGTGTACCTCGACATCGGTCGCTACCGGGGTCTTGCGGAGACGGAAAACGAGTACATCCGTTATCGCCTGAAGACCGAACGGGACGGCGACCCCGTCGCCGATGCGGTGCTCGCGGGACCGACCTGCGACGGCGACGACGTGCTCTACCGCAGCTACGCCCTTCCGGTGACGCTGCGTCCCGGCGACGGCGTGCAGATCGACGACGCCGGGGCCTACACGGCGAGCTACGCATCGGTTGAGTTCAACGGATTTGCGCCGCTGCCAACCTATTTCGTCGGCGGAGCCGGTGGCGCTACGCCGGGCTGGGAGATCATCGAGCCGCTGGCGCCCGGACTGAGCCGACGTTGGCAACTGCACGAGGTCATCTGTGAGGCACGGACCCCATTCCAGCAATTGCTGATCGGCAAAACGGCCCAGGGTGTGGCGTTGTTCAGTGACGGCGAACGGCAGAGCACCGAGTTCAGCCAGCTGGTGTACCACGAGGCGTTGCTGGTGCCGGCGCTGCTGTTGGCGGAGCGGGTGGAGCGGGTACTGGTCATTGGTTCCGGCGAAGGCGTGGTATGTCAGCTGGCGGTGGCCGCCGGAGCGGCACATGTCGATCACGTCGACATCGATCGGGATGCCGTTCGGCTCTGCGCGGAGCATCTACCCTACGGCTACCCGATGGACGAACTGCTCAGGGCCGAACAAGGATTCGGTCCGGTCACCGTACATTACCGTGACGGCAGGGAATTCGTGGCGCGGTCCACCGAGTGCTACGACGTCGTCGTAATCGATCTTCCCGACGAGCGCATCGGGCTGGCCCAGCACAACCGGTTGTACGACGTCGACTTCCTCAGGAGATGCCGCGCAATCGGTCGGGTCGTCGTGTCCCAGGCCGGGTGCCCAACAGTGTGGCGCAACGAGCCATTGCGCCGGTCTTGGCGACGCTTTCATGAAATCTTTGACACCGTGGTCTATTTCGGTAGCGACGAGCACGAGTGGGCCTTTCTGTCCGGCCTTTCCGGCCCCATTTCCGACGATCCCGTCGCGGCGATGACGGCCCGATTGCCCGGGTTGGCGTACCGACCCCGCACCATCGACGCCGACTCGCTGGCCGGCTGCACGGTGCCACCAAAGTCGCTGCGCGGCTAGCGTCTCCTGGCGAGCCCCCGGTCTAGAGTGCGGTGTCATGACCAGGTCTGGCGGATGAGGGTCGGTCTGGTTCGACTGTCCGTGACGCGGGGATTGATTTCGGCCGCGACCGCATCGATTGCGGTCGTCTGGCGCTACGCCGCATTCATCTTCACCGGTTCGGCGTTTCTCACCGGGTTGCTCGACACCGCCTATACGTTGGCGTTTGCCGCGGCCTCCTATTGGTTGACGACCCGAGGCGCCGCACTGTCGGGGCGCACCTCGATCGTGGCGAGCGGGCTGGTGTCGGCGACGGTCACCATGGTGATGGCGCTGCTCATTCCGCTGCACCAGTACCTGTGGCTGCTGCTGCCGGCCATGGTGATCGGCGCGGTCACGGGGGTGAACTATCCGGCCTGGTACTCACAGCTGCGTCGCGGCCGTGACAGCAATGAGCTGTATGGACAGATCGGCCCGTATGAGGCCTTCCGCGTAGCGGCGATCCTCGGCGGCACCGCGGGCGGCGGACTGGTCGCCCACCTGCTGGGCCTGCAACCCGCGAGCTCGCTGATCGCCGTGGTGTTCGCGGCCGGCGGCGGGCTGGCGCTGACCTTCCCGCGACCGAATGCGGTAGCGGCGCCACATCGCAAGCAACCCGGAAATCCTGCCCACGCCGACGACCCGGTGGTCTATCACCGGGTCCGGCTCTTGTTTGGGCTGCTGGCCGCCTTACAACTGATGCTGGCGCCGATTGTGGCAGTGACGCCGGTGCTCGCGGTCGAAGGCGTCGACGGCGGCGTCGCGCAGGTAGGCGTGCTGTTCGCGTTGTACGCAACGGGCAGTGTCCTGCAGGTCTTCACGACGCGGGCGGCGGCCCGCGGCGTCGGCGTCCGTGTGCTGGTGACGGTGCCCCTGACGCTGATGTTGACGTGCGCCGTTTTGGCCGCAGTCCGGGACACGATGGTGAGCGCCGGGTTGTTGATGGTCTCGTTCGGCTTCGGGGTAGCGTCGATTGGCACGTTGATCAATGCCGAGATTCAATCGGCGGTGCACGAGTCGGTGCGGGATCGGCATGTCTCGACGCTCGCCCTCATCTTCTCCATACCTCTCGCGATTGGGAGCGGCCTGTGGGGCCTGGCAGCCGACTTCCTCGCGGTGCCGACCATCGCGACCATCACGACCCTCGTGACCGCCGCGATCGCGGCCCTGCTGCTGGTCTCCTGGCGGCGCGTGAGCGGCAGGTGGGGCAAATCACGGTGAACCCGGGCGCTCCACCAGATAGGCCCGAGACGACGAGTTGTCGTCGTGAACGTCGGTGACGACGAACCCGAGGGAGCGGAGTTCGTCCATTTCCCAGTCATGGGTGACGTAGCAGGTTCCATTCCCCGCGTCGTCGTGCAGCACCACGATCCCGGTCGAGCCGCCAGGCCGGAGATCAGCCAGTCTTTGTCGTTCGATGGTGGACAGTTCGCCGCGGCGATCGGGACCTGACCGGTCCAGCAGCCACTCCAGCGAATGAGTAGTGAAGTACAACGAACCACCCGGTCGCAGCACTCGGGCCGCTTCGCCCAGGATCCGGGTGCGGGTGGGGGGATCTGCGTAATCCAGGCCGTTGAACGGGAAACACACCAGGTCGAAAATCCCGGCGGCCAGAGGCAGCCGCGCCGCATCGGCGACTAACACCGTTGCGCGACCCGCCGTGCGCTCGACCGCACGCCGGGCCAATTCGTGAACCAACTCCACTCCGACATAGCGACCGGCGCGCCAGCCGAACGCGAACCAGGTACGTCCGGTGCCTATTCCCAAATCGAGAACGCGAAGTTGTGCCCACTGGTCGGCAAAACGCCGCAGCAGCGCGCGTTCGTGATCGTCGGGATCCCAGCGGTCCGGGCCTGCGAAGGATCGCTCGCGGGTAGCCGACGGTTCGACCTTTCGGGACACGCGCGCAACTTAGCAGGCGCACGCCCCGACCCGGTCGGTTTGACCGTCGCCGGACACCGGGCTTGCAAAACAATCAATCGATCGATAATATTTGGCGACGACAGTGGCATATGGCAACTGTCTTCATGTAAGGAGATTCCCCGATGCAACAGCACGATTTTGTCGACGTCAGCGTCCCCCGGACGTCTGACGAGAGCGCGGAAGCCGTCTGGCTTGAATGGATGTGAGTACTGATTTCGTGGCCGTCGGCGGCTCAACCGCCGACGGCCACGAAATACCCTGCAGCGCGGAGCGCCTTTCCCGCATCTTCGATGGCGAAGCACCCGTGATCGCCGTCGACCTCCCCGACCTGGTCGATTGGCTCAACGACGCCGGCATCCCGGCTATCCCGCTCAACGAGATCGACTCCCTCGCCGACGGAGCCGTGGTCGCGGTCAACGCAAACCCCGACACGGTCGGGCTTGCGCTGAGGTCACAACCGGGGGTGCGCAAGATCCACGTGGTCCAGTCCGTACATAACGGCGACGAGCACACGGTGCGCTACACGGTCGAGAAGCTATTGGCATCTGACCCGTTGTCCTGCGTCCAGCGCCAAGGCGATATCGCCGTAGCCATCAAGTCGTCGGGCGGCCATATCTCGTTCACCGGCGAGGGCACCGATCTGGCGGTCCGATCCCGCGGCCAGGCCGGCTTGATCCACCTGGACGACCCGACCATCAAGCCCGGAGAATGCCTATCGGCCCACTCCTTCTTCGAGATCGGGCTGGCTAACCTCAAGGCGGACCACGACAGCGCATTCCTCGTCGACGGCCATTGCCGGGCCATCGGCATGATCGCGTCGCGGGATCCGCAGTTGCGCGCCGGGCCCGAACCGGCGGAATGGGTGGAGCACCGCCGCGAGATCTCTCGCAAGGGTGTGGAGCTTCATATCAAAGACAACCAGCTCGTCCGGTGTCTGCTCGACGGCCGTGACATCAAGGACGACATCGCCCGGTGGACACGTGACTACGGTCTGCGCATCACCGAATGCTCCATCGGCACCAACCCACAGGTGCTCGCCGGCGCCGACTGGTCACTGAACTCGCTGATGAACGAGGGTGCCCAGGGTATCCACGTCGGCTTCGGCCGACCCATCGACGGCATCCACTTCGACTTCATCTGCCCCGCCGTCGCCCTGGTCGCTGGGTGACCGATCGAAGATGACGGCTACCGTCTACGCACTGCAGACGGTGCTGGGAACCACCGATTGCCAGTTGGTGGCCGACCCCGTCCACCGCGATCCCTGGGTGCCGGACCAGGCTTCCCGGTTGCTGTGGCGACGCATGTTGACCCGGGCCGCTGAACTGGAAGTCGACTGGGCGAGCGGGGAGGAATTCTGTTCCGACCCGCCGTTGGACCTTGGCCCGATCACCATGAACCGATTGTCGCCATTCAATGCCGCGGTGCGTCGGTTCGGTGTGCTCGACGGGTACCGCAGGTTGGCGTCGGCGGTGGTGCTCTTGGCGGTGTTGAGCAGCGAGGCACAGTCCCGCGGCGACTCGCTGGGAGCGGCTCGAATTCGGGGCAAGTACCTGATCAACAGGTATGCACGGCATCACGGTGATCGGTGGCGGCTGCTGCCCCCGCCGGTTGACGCCAACGGCTGGGAGGATTTGCTGGCGGGTCGTGGGGCTCCGACGCAACTACTGGTTCCCGTCACTGAAACCGTGGCCCGCTGGTACTCGATTGCGCCCGAGCCGGCAGTGTCGGCGGCGACTTACCGGCTGGAGCGTGCCGTCGCGGGCTGGACCACCGTCACAGAACACGCGACCGATCGCACCGGCGTGTCCGACGACTGCGGTCCGGCGTCCCGCATCGCAACGCACGTCACAGGATCGCCACCGCCACCACAATGCCCAACGCGAACTGCGCCGCCGCCACGATAAGACACTCGTAGCTGTATTCGTCGGCCTGGAACAACGTGTCCATGTCGATTCCGATGACCAGGGTCGCGATCCGCATCATCACCACCTGCGCGGCGATGCCCACTATGCCGAAGGTCGCCGACGCCAGCAGTCCCTCGGCCAGCCGGCCCGACGACGAATAGATCGCCAGCACCACGATGAGCGCCATGCTCACCATCCCGGCGGCGGCCACGATGATGGCGTTGGGCTTACCCGCGCGGACCATCTTGCGTAACGGTCCCGGGGTGGTGAAGTCGATGGCGTGAAACCCGATGATCATCAGCACCAGACCGAGGATCGAGTACAACACGACGGCGCCGACCCCGCGACCGAGCCAACTCCAGTAGTCCGAATGCAGCGCCACGATGGTCGTCGTCATCGAAGATCAGCTCCGTTTCATTTGGCGGAAAGGTTTCATTTCAGCGGAATGGCTCATTGCGGCGGAATCCGGTGTGGGACAAAGGCCGCGCCGTCGTCGGTGACCAGTCCGGCGGTCTCCCGGATACCGAGACCCGCCGCCGAGTCGCCAACGATCCACGCTCCCAACGCGGGACGCATACCGTCGAATTCCGGTAGCGGATCCAGCAATTGGTAGACGAAGCCCTCTTCGCCGTAGACGCCGCCGGTGGCGGTCTCCATGCCGGCACCGACGATCGTGATGTTTGCGCCTTCGCGGCCCAGCTTGGGTTTGCGAACGTATTCGGTGAGTTCATGCGGGTCATCGATGTAGGCCGGCAGCAGGTTCGGGTGCCCGGGATACATTTCCCACAACACCGCCAGGATCGCCTTGTTGGACAACAGCGCCTTCCACAGCGGCTCGATCCACATCGTCTGCGGCAGGCTCGATACCACGTGTTTGCCGAACTGGTCATCGAGCACCCATTCCCAGGGGTGCAGTTTGAAGATTGCCTCGATCGGCGCCTCTTCCAGATCGACGAACCGCTCCAGCGCGGCATCCCAGCCGACGTCCTCGATCATCAAGCCGACGGTGTGGAAGCCGGCTTCGGCCGCGGTCTCCTGCAGGTACGTCGTTGTGATCTGGTCTTCGCCGGTTGCTTCCACGCCCGACCAGGTGAAGTGAAGTTCGTTGCCGGGCAACAGATCAGCGACCGCCTTCCAGCGGTCGACGAGCTGTTCGTGCAACGAGTTCCACTGGTCGTCGGCGGGGAACTTGTCCTTGAGCCAGTGCCACTGCAGAATCGCGGCCTCCAGCAGGGTGGTCGGGGTGTCGGCGTTGTATTCGAGCAGCACCGCCGGCCGGCGACCGTCGTAACGTAAGTCGAAGCGGCCGTATACATGTGGGTCGGAGCGCCGCCACGATTCGGCGATGAACGGCCAACTCCATTCGGGCAGACCGAAATCGGCGTACCGCTCCATCAGGACCACCTGCTCGACGGCGTTCAGGCACATCGAGTGCAGCAGTTCGACATCGGCTTCCAGCGCCAGGATCTCGTCCATGTCGAACTCGTAGTACACCGACTCGTCCCAGTACGGCCGGTCGGCGCCGGCCGCATCGCGCGCGGGCGTGCCGTAGACCAGGCCCTGCGATTCGACGATGGACCGCCAGTCGGAACGCGGCTGTGTCCTGGCGCGTTTCACGAGCCGCCGCTCCCGCCGCCGCCCTTGCCGCCGCTGCCGCCGAGCCCGCCACGCGAAATGGTGGTACCGGACTTCGTGGTGATCGTGGCACCTTTCGGCGCAACCGTGGTGCCGCCGCTGGGCCGTTGACCGACCGTTCCGGAGCTGCCGTAATAGTACCGGTATTGATGTCCGCCGTAGAAGAAGAAGCCGTTGAGACCCGCGGTATGGCCGGTGCAGTAGCTGTCTGGGACGATCACCGGCTGACCATTCGGGTCTTCCTGAACGCATTGGGCGGTGACATGCTCGGGCGTCAACAACCAGTACCCCAGGCCCGCCACCAGACCCACCACCCCGACGCCGGCCGCGGCGCCCATCAGGACACGCTTCTGCCTGGCGCGCTTGGCCTCCGCCTCGAGCCGAGCCTCTTCGATCGCGCGCTGCTTTTCCTCGTACTTCCGCCGCGCCCGCAGCTCGGCCGGCGTCGGGGGACGTGGCCGCGAGGTTTCCGCGTCCTGATACTGGACGCTGCCAGCCCGGCGCTTGGCCGGTGCGTCCCCTGCCGATTCGACATCCTGCGCCGGTTGCGTCTCCTCGGGCTCGCCCTGCTCGGATCCGACCTCCGGCGCCGACGGCGTCTCGTCGGACCGCTCGGCAGCCGCGGCGGGCTCCTCCTCCGGTGCCGGTTGCGCATCCTCGCGCCGCCCGGCAAGCCGGCTCTGGTCGTCGTCGGGTCGGCCGCTGACGGGTGGGTCTGGTTCCGGCCCCACTAGCTCTCCTCCGGTCCGGGTAACTGGCCCGGCGTGGCGACACACTTCCCGCCCAGGCGGCGAGAATCAGGCTGGTACGCCGGCACGCGGGCAGTCTCCCACATCAGCGGCGCCGTCCGGATCAGGACCACCAGCGCTCCAGCACCCGGGCGACGCCGTCGTCGGTGTTGGGAGCGGTGACCTCGTTGGCCGCGGCGCGCGCGTCGGGATGGGCATTGCCCATCGCCACCCCGAGCCCGGCCCGCAGCAGCATCGGCACGTCATTGGGCATGTCCCCGAAAGCCACCACGTCCGCCTCTGCAATTCCCAGCGGCCGGCCGATCTCTGCCACACCGGTCGCCTTGCTGATGCCCAGCGGAACGACCTCGACCAGCCCGTTGTTGGTCGAATAGGTGATTTCACCTTTGGCACCGAGATGTTCGGCCAGCCGGGCCGCCATCTCCGCGCTGGTTGCGCCGGTCTTGCGGATCAGCAGCTTGATCGCGGGCGCGCTGAGCAAATCTTCGATCGACACCTCGGTGTGGTCCGGGTTCAGCCAGGCATGCTCGTAGCCCGGCGAACTGACGAACTGGGGGGTCGCCGTATCGTGCGCACGGTCGCCGATCCGCTCGACGGCCAATCCGGCACCGGGGATGACCCGTTGGGCGGTCTCGGCCAGGGCGGCTAGCGCATCCACGGACAGGGTGCGCGCCGATAGCACCCGGTCGGTGGCGGGGTCATAGATGACCGCGCCGTTGGCGCACACCGCCATCGGCGCGAATCCGAGTGCGTCGACAACCGGCCGCACCCAACGCGGCGGGCGGCCGGTGGCCAGGATGAACGTCGCGCCGGCGGCGACCGCGGCGCGTACCGCGGCACGGGTGCGGGCAGTGACGATTTCGTCGTCGTCGAGCAGAGTGCCATCGACGTCGCACGCGATGAGGGCCGGCGGGCTCGGCGGTGTCGTCAGTGCGGTACGCCTTTGCTGCGACTGGGCGTGGTCACGCCGTGGTGACCGCGCCGGCGCGCTCGCTGGGCCAGTTCAGCGATTCTGCTGCGACTCGGCGATGTCACGCGGGCCCGCTCACGCTTTCGCGCTCGCTCAGCCAATTCGGCGATTCGGAAGGCCTGCGACTCCTCCGGGCTCGGCGCGGTACCACCGAGCCGCCTGGGCACCCAGTACTCCCCCGGCGGATGCGGATACTGCTCCTGCACCCGATACAGCATCGATTCCATTGCTTGCCGCAACGTGGCGTTGAGCGTCACCGCGTCGCCCTGGGGCCGCAACGGATGCCCAACCGCCACGGTGATCGGAATCTTGTTGCGGAACAAGTCCTTTGGTTGATCTTTGGGCCAAATCCGGTGCGCACCCCAGACGATCATGGGAACGATCGGCACCTGCGCCTCCAGCGCCATCCGGGCCGCCCCGGTCTTGAACTCCCGCAGTTCCAGGCTGCGGCTGATGGTCGCCTCCGGGTGCAATCCGACCAGTTCGCCCCCGCGCAGCCGCTGCACCGCCACCGCATAGGCATTGGCGCCCTCGGAGCGGTCCACCGGAATCAGCTGGGCGTGCTTGATCACGTAATTGACCGCCTTCACCTCCTGCATTTCGGCCTTGATCATGAACCGCAACCGTCGCCTGCGCTGCTTGGCGGCGATCGAGGCGGGAATCCAGTCCACGTAACTGGTGTGGTTGAGGGCGATCAAGGCGCCGCCACGCTCAGGAATGTTCTCCAGGCCGTAGTAGGTGATCTTGTTTCCGTTGGCCGCGACAATCGATGGGACAAGAAACTCCATCATCCGGAAAAATGGCTCGGCCATCTCTTATGTTCTCCTTCCACCGCTACCGCGATTGATGCGGCGCACGGCTGGCGGCTTTCGCCGCCGCCTCGTCAGCCTCCAACTGAGCCGCCTCGAACGGCGTCGGCGCACCGCCGCCGAGTCGGCGCGGCACCCAGTACGCCCCGGGCGGGTGCCGATACCGCTGCTGCGCCTGGTGCAACAGCCCGGTCATCGCCTCCCGCAGAGCAGCATCGGTCTGCGCGATATCGCCGCGGGCCGGAAACGGCGGTCCCACGTGCACAATGACCGGCACTTTGGTCCGCCCAAGGCGCCGGGGATGGCCTTTGGTCCAGATCCGCTGGGCACCCCAAACAATAACGGGAACAATCGGGACGTCGGCTTCCAGCGCCATCCGGGCGGCCCCGGACTTGAATTCTTTGAGCTCGAAGCTGCGGCTGATAGTCGCCTCCGGGTAGACGCCGACCAATTCCCCTTCCCGAAGCCGCTGCACCGCCACCGCATAGGCGCCGGCGCCGGCACCCCGGTCCACCGGAATCGTCCGGGTGCGTTTGATCAGGAAATTGACCACCTTCACCCGTTGCATCTCGGCCTTGATCATGTATCTCATCCGGCGGCGCCGACGATTCATGGCCAGTGCGGCCGGCAGCCAGTCGACATAGCTGGTGTGGTTGATGGCGACCACGGCGCCGCCCCGCTCGGGCACGTTTTCCACACCGAGATAGGTGATCCGGGTTCCGGTCGTCAGCACCAGCAACTTGGCCAGGATCTCCAGGGTGCGGTAGGTCGGCTCGGCCATCGGTCACTGCTCCGCGGCTCCGGCCGGATTGCCGCGCCGAGCGCGGCGAGCCGCCTTCTCCGCCGCGTCTTGAGCATCCATCCGGGCCGCCTCAGCCAACGACGGCGCACGGCCGCCCAGCCGGTGCGGCACCCAGAACTCACCGGCCGGATGTGGTCCGTACAGCTCCTGCGCCCTCTCCAGCAAATGCTGCATCCGCGAGTGCAGCAACTTGTTCAGTTCGGCGGTGCCCAGTGTCGGTTCGATCGGCTCGCCGACGACGACCACGATCGGCACCTTCGGACGCAACAGCTTCTTGGGGTGGCCCTTCGTCCAGATCCGTTGCGCGCCCCACACGATGTGGGGAACGATCGGCACGCCGGCCTCGACCGCCATCCGGGCGGCACCCGACTTGAATTCCTTGATCTCGAAGCTGCGGCTGATCGTGGCCTCGGGATAGACGCCGACCAGCTCACCATCCTTGAGCATGCGGACCGCCGCCTCGTAGGACGCGGCCCCTTCCTGCCGGTCCACCGGGATGTGCCGCAGGCGACGCATAATTGGGCCGGTGAACTTGTGGTCGAAGACTTCCTGTTTGGCCATGAACCGCACCTTGCGCCCGAGGCCCTGCTGGTAAGCGGGCAAACCTGCGAAGGTGAAATCCAGGTATCCGGTGTGATTGATCGCGACGACCGCGCCACCGCTGGCCGGTACATTCTCCGCACCGGTGACGGTGATCCGGAGACCCTGGATGCGCCAGGTCAGGCGGGCAAGCTGAATGATAGTCCCGTATACCGGTTCCACAGCTGTCCAGCCTAGTGCTCCGGGCGGCCAACGCTGAAGCCGGAAAAGAGAGGCAAAGAGAGGCGACCTTCCCTTCCCATGTCCTTCCCCACGTCACCGCCGGCCGTGCCTGCGGTGGTCCGCGGATTTGCTGCCGGCCGGCGCGTGCGCGCGATCTGGACCAATGAGCTCGGCGGCGTCACCTTCCGGATCGGTCCCGGCACCGAATTCGTCAAGGTAGCCGAAGCGGCGACGGTCGACTTTGCCGACGAAGCGCGGCGGTTGCGCTGGGCAGCGCAGCACACGCCGGTGCCGCCGGTATTGGGTTTCGGGCTCGACGGAGACCGGGCTTGGCTGCGGACCGGCGGGCTGCCCGGGGTTTCGGCGGTGCACCCGCGCTGGCTGGCGGCACCGGAGGTGGCGGTGCGGGCGATCGCTGTGGGGTTGCGCACACTGCACGACAGGTTGCCGGTGCCGTCGTGTCCGTTCGACTGGTCGGCGGCCGGCCGGCTGACCAGGCTTTCCCCGGCCTGGCGGGCAAAGCTCGGCGACCCCCCGCCGGTCGATCGGGTGGTGGTCTGTCACGGTGACGCGTGTTCACCCAACACGCTGATCGATGAGCACGGCCGGTGCTGCGGACATGTCGACTTAGACGCCTTGGGTGTTGCCGATCGGTGGGCCGACCTCGCGGTAGCAACACTGTCGCTGGGCTGGAACTACCCGGGGCGAGGCTGGGACACGGTGTTCTTCGAAGCCTATGGGGTCGAGCCGGACCCGCGGCGCCTCGACTACTACCGGCGGCTGTGGCAGGCCGAAGATATCGACGCAAGCTAAGCTCGATGCTGCATTTGGCGCCGTAGGCGCGCGCACATCGATCTCCTCTGAACGGCACAGAAAGGTATTTGTGCAGGTCACAAGCGTCGGCCATGCCGGCTTTCTGATCCGGACTCACGGGGGCAGCATCCTGTGCGATCCATGGCTCAATCCGGCCTACTTCGCGTCCTGGTTCCCGTTTCCGGACAACAGCACACTGGACTGGGACGCCCTGGGCGCCTGTGACTATCTATACGTATCCCACCTCCACAAGGACCACTTCGACGCGGAGAACCTGCGGGCCCACGTCAACAAGGACGCGGTGGTGCTGCTTCCCGACTTTCCGGTACCCGATCTGCGAAATGAGCTGGAGAAGTTAGGGTTCCACCGTTTTTTCGAGACCACCGACTCGGTCAAGCACCGGCTCAGCGGGCCCAAGGGTGAGCTGGACATCATGATCATCGCGCTGCGCGCCCCGGCCGACGGTCCGATCGGGGACTCGGCGCTGGTGGTTTCCGATAGCGAGACGACGGTGTTCAACATGAACGATGCCCGTCCGATCGACTTGGACATGCTGGCAGCGGAGTTCGGCCCTATCGACGTGCACATGCTGCAGTACTCGGGCGCCATCTGGTACCCGATGGTCTACGACATGCCGGCGCGTGCCAAGGAAGCTTTCGGCACCCAGAAGCGGCAGCGCGGGATGGACCGGGCTCGCCAGTACATCGCGCAGGTAGGGGCTACCTGGGTGATCCCGTCGGCCGGACCACCGTGCTTCTTGGACCCCGAACTGCGCCACCTCAACGACGACGGCAGCGACCCGGCCAACATCTTCCCCGACCAGATGGTGTTCTTGGACCAGATGCGCACCCACGGCCACGATCGCGGCCTGCTGATGATTCCGGGATCGGTCGCGGATTTCACCGGCGCGCAGCTGAATTCGCTGAGCCATCCACTGCCCGTCGAAGACGTCGAGTCCATCTTCACCACCGGCAAGTCGAAATACATCGCCGACTATGCCGAACGGATGGCGCCCGTCGTCGCGGCCGAATGTGCCAGCTGGGCTTCGGCCAGCGGTGAGCCGCTGCTGGAGCCGCTGCGCGCGCTGTTCGAACCGATCATGATGCAAAGCGACCAGATCTGCGACGGCATCGGCTACCCGGTAGAACTAGTCCTGGGTCCCGAGACCATCGTCTTGGACTTTCCGAAACGTACCGTGCGCGAACGCATTCCCGACGAGAAGGTGCGCTACGGGTTCGCGATCGCGCCCGAGCTGGTGCGCACCGTGCTGCACGACCGGGAACCGGACTGGGTCAACACCATCTTCCTGTCCACCCGGTTTCGGGCCTGGCGCGTCGGCGGCTACAACGAATACCTGTACACGTTCTTCAAGTGTCTGACCGACGAGCGGATCACCTACGCCGACGGCTGGTTCGCCGAGACTCACGACGACAGCGCATCGATCACCCTGGACGGCTGGGAAATTCAGCGCCGCTGCCCCCATCTAAAGGCCGACCTTTCGAAATTCGGTGTGGTAGAAGGCAACACGTTGACCTGCAACCTGCACGGGTGGCAATGGCGGCTGGACGACGGCCGCTGCCTGACCACCCGCGGCCACCAGTTGCGGAGTTCGAAAACATGATGCAGTTCTACGACGACGGCGTGGTCCAGCTGGACCGTGCCGCGCTGACGTTGCGCCGGTACCACTTTCCGTCCGGCACGGCCAAGGTCATCGCGTTAGACGACATCCGCGGCTACAAGGCCGAGCCGCTGGGCCTGCTCACCCACCGGTTCCGTATCTGGGGCAGCTCGGACCTGCAGCGCTGGCTGCCGCTGGACGTCAACCGGCCACTCAAGTCGACGTTGATCACCCTGGACATACCGGGGGCGCGGTGGAAACCGGCCTTCACGCCCGCGCGTCCGGTCGATTTCATGGCGCTGCTGGATGGGTTGCTCTCCGAACGCGGTTAGCCTCTCGCCGAACGTGAATCCACTGCGAAGTTTCCGCGGTTTTTTCGCACTGGGAACACGCTCGGCGAAGCGCTAAAGCTAAAGCTAAAGCTCGGCCAAGGCCGCACGTCCGGCGTTGAAGCCCGGGATGAACGTGATTCCGGGCCCGCCGTGGCATCCCGCACTTCCCAGGTACAGCCCGCCGATCGGGATGGGCTGCCCGATATAGCCTTTCGGCCCCGGCCGGTTCGGGCCGATCTGGTTCGGATGCAACAGCCCGTGGCAGTAGTCGCCACCGGGGGCGCCGAACATCACCCCCATGTGCTTGGGCGTGAAGGTGGTGTGCCTGGTGATGCTGCCGGCGAAATTCGGTGCCAGCCGGGTGATCTTGTCGATCACGTGCTGGCCCATGTCGAGCTTGGACCGCCCGTAGTCGGCACCGCCTTCGATCGGGAACCACATCGCGAACGCCGACGCGGCGTGCTTGCCTTGCGGAGCCAGCTGCGGATCGTGCAACGACGGGATCTGCAGTACGACAGTCGGGTCGGCCGGCACGATTCCGCGGCGGCACTCCTCCCACTGCTGCTGCACCTCCTCCGGCGTGCAGAAGATGCCGATCGATGCCTGCATGGCCGGATCGTTGAGCGCCTGGTACGGCGCGGCAAAGCTGGGAGTCTCGTCCAAGGCGAAGTGCATCTGCAGGTAGCTGCCGCGGTGGTCGATACGCGCATACCGTTCCCGGATGCCGGCGGGCAGCGCCGCGGGATCGATCAGCTCGTTGACCGTGACGTCGGGCGCGACGGCCGAGACCACGATCGGGGCGCTCAGTATCTCGCCGGCCTCGGTGCGCACCCCGCTCACCCGGTTGCCCTCGACGCGGATCTCGGCCACCTTGGATCGCAACCGGACTTCGCCGCCGTGGCTTTCCAGCAGCCGGCGCAGATGCGCGGTCAGCGCGCCGATGCCGCCGCGCAGCTTCTTCATCTGCACGAAGTCGCCGTCGGGGATTCCGAGTCCGAAGGCCAGCGCGGCGGCGCTGCCCGGCGTGGCCGGCCCGCGATAGATGGTGTTGACGGCCAGCACCGTCATCGAGCCGCGCAACGCGGCGTGCTTCTGGCGGTCCGGCAGGTAGCGGTCCAGCACGTCGGTGACCGATCCGAACAGCATGTCGTCGATGGCTGAGCGCTCGAATTCGTTGGTGGCGCACGCATACATCTCGTCGAAGGTCTTCGGCAGCGTGCCGGCCTCGAAGCGTCCCAGCGCTCGTGTCGGCGCCTGGGCCCACGCCAGCAGCCCTGCCATTCCGGTCACCGCGTCCGCCCCGTGCACCTCGTTGACGTGGGCGAACATCTTCATCGGGTCGGTGTACTGGACCAGCGGATCGTCGCCGAGACCGCGCAGTGCTACCGACATAACTTCCATTTCGACGGTCGGCAAGGTGTCCAATCCGAGTTCGCTGATGACCACCGCCGACGTCGGGAACTGCACCGAGCCGGCGATCTCGAACCGGTACCCGTCGAACAGCTCGACGGTGGCGGCCATCCCGCCGGGGTAGCGCTTGGCATCCAGGCACACGGTTCGCAGTCCCGCCCGCTGCAGCAGCACCGCCGCGGTCAGCCCGTTATGCCCGGCGCCGATGACTATCGCGTCGTAATCCGACATGCTGCTGCCCTCCCGCAAGGCACGCTGGCACGGATCGCAGTGTTTTGTCAATTATGACGAAACGTGGTTGGGCACCCACGCCTCGGTGATACCGGCCCGCAGCGATTCCAGCGCCGTGTGACACATGCGCGCCAACTCGCCGAGCGACCGGTCGTCAGCAAGCATCCACACCTCCATCGCGCCGAAGACGGCCGCGGCGATGCACCTCGCCGTCACCGCCGCCCGCAACCGCTGGTCTCGTGTCGGGTCTGCAACGCAGCTACGGCGTTGCAGCTGCCCGGCGATGGCCTCGGCGAAGTCGGCCTGGACATCGCGGATATGCCGAACGATCCGGCCGGGATCGAGCTCGCTACCGCGCAAGGCGGCGATTTTCGTGACAGCTTCCACATCATAGGGAAATGCGAAGACGGCCGACCGCACCGAATCGATGATCGGTTCGTCGGCCGGTCTGGCGTCCAGCGCCGCGCGAAACCAATGCAGCCCGGTGTAATCGGCAAACAGCAAATCGTGCTTGGAGCGGAAGTGGCGATAGAACGTCCGCAGCGACACCCCAGCATCTGCCGCGATCTGTTCGGCAGAGGTATCCGCCACACCTTGGGCCAGAAACCGCACCAGGGCGGCCTGACGCAACGCCTCCCGGGTGCGTTCGCTGCGCGCCGTCAGCGCTGGCCGGACCATGGCAGTAAGGTACCAAGAAAAGTTATGACAATATTGACAAAACTTTTCGGCGCGGTGACACTGCGGCCATGGTGTCGCTCGTTGTCCACGCGTTACTCGGGCTGGCCGTCGTCGCCTGGATCGTGGCGTCGAACCCGAAGGTCTATGCGAAACCGGCGGGCGGGTCCTGGTTGTCACCGCTGGAATGCGTGTATTACACCGCCGGCGTCACCTCGATCGCGCTGGGCTGGTACTTCAACATCCACTTCGTGCAGCACTACACGCACGGATCGGCCAACCCAATCTGGGGTCCCGGCAGCTGGGCAGACTACATCCGGCTGATGTTCACCAACCCGGCCGCCAGTTCTGCCAGCCAGGACTACACGATCGCGAATGTCATTCTGCTGCCGCTGTTTACCATCACCGACGGCTATCGGCGGGGTATCCGGCGCCCGTGGCTGTACTTCCTTAGCAGCCTGTTCACCAGCTTCGCCTTCGCGTTCGCCTGCTACTTCGCCATCATCGAGCGGCAGCGCCGGCACGAACAGTCGCATCAGACCGTCCCCGCTTAAGGTTCGAGCACGTCGGTACCGACAAACGGGACCAGCGCCTTGGGGACCCGCACACTGCCGTCGGGCTGCTGGTGGTTCTCCAGGATCGCGACCAGCCAGCGGGTGGTGCCCAGCGTGCCGTTGAGAGTCGCCGCGATCTGCGGCTTGCCGTTGCCATCCCGATAGCGAATCGCCAGCCGGCGCGCCTGAAAGGTGGTGCAGTTCGACGTCGAGGTCAGCTCGCGGTAGGCGCCCTGAGTCGGGACCCAGGCCTCGCAATCGAACTTGCGCGCCGCCGACGAGCCGAGATCGCCCGCGGCCACGTCGATGACCCGATACGGCACCTCGATCAGGGCCAGCATCTCGCGCTGCCAGCCCAGCAGCCGTTGATGTTCGGCCCGGGCGTCGCCGGGTGTGCAGTAGACGAAGCCCTCGACCTTGTCGAACTGGTGCACGCGGATGATGCCGCGGGTGTCCTTGCCGTAGCTGCCGGCCTCGCGCCGGAAGCACGACGACCAGCCCGCGTAGCGCAACGGCCCGGCGGACAGGTCCAGGATCTCCCCGGAGTGGTAGCCGGCCAGCGGAACCTCCGAGGTGCCCACCAGGTAGAGGTCGTCGGCTTCCAGCCGGTACACCTCCTCGGCATGGGCGCCCAGGAAGCCGGTCCCGGACATGACCTCCGGGCGCACCAGCACCGGCGGGATCATCGGGATGAAGCCGTTGTCGACGGCCAGCCGCAGCGCCAGCTGCAGCAGCCCCAGCTGCAGCAGTGCACCCCGCCCGGTCAGGAAGTAGAACCGCGATCCGGACACCTTCGCGCCGCGCTGCATGTCGATGAGCCCCAGCGCCTCGCCGAGTTCTAGGTGGTCTTTGGGGTGGTCCAGCGGTGCGGGCTCACCGACGACGTCGAGCACCGCGTAGTCGTCCTCCCCGCCGGCAGGGACGCCGTCCATTACGACGTTGGGGATCGCCAGGTGCGCCGCCGTGAACACCGCCTCGATTTCGGTTTGGTTTGCTTCGGCGGCCTTGACCTGCTCGGCAAGGTCTTTCGCGCGCTGCAGCAGGGCCGGGCGCTCCTCGGGTGACGCGCCGCCCACGCTCTTGCTGGCGGCCTTCTGCTCGGCGCGCAGCGCATCAGCCGCCGCGATCGCGCTGCGGCGGGCGGCGTCGGCCGTCAGCAGCGCATCGACCAGCGACGGGTCCTCACCACGACTGAGTTGGGAGCGCCGCACGGCGTCGGGGTCTTCGCGGAGCAGCTTCAGGTCGATCACGGCCGCAAGACTACTTTTGACAGCACAGCCCGATGGCGTCAGATGGCCGGGCATCGGCTCTGGTCTCACATCAGCAACATTGGTCACGCGACTGGGTGGGCCCTGTCAGAATGGAACGGATGTTGGACACGCCCGAAAAGCAACTGCCACCTGACAGCTCACCGGACACCGGAGCCGCCGCGGCCCAAGCGGAGCCGCCGCGGGCGGGCTTCCGCTGGCCCCGTGCTCTGCAGGCGTCGGCGACCCGGCGGGCGCTGCTGCTCACCGCTTTGGGTGCCCTGTTGATCGCCGGGCTGGTCACCGCGGTTCCCGCGGTGACCACCGGTCCCGGGCGGCTGGCCGGTTACATCGACAACAATCCGGTGCCCAGCACCGGCGCCAAGAGCAACACCGCCTTCAACCGCGCTGCCAGCGGCGACTGCCTGACCTGGCCCGACGCCATGCCGGAGGCCGCGACCATCGTCAGCTGTTCCGACGACCACCGGTTCGAGGTGGCCGAGTCCATCGACATGCGGGCCTTCCCCGGTTCGGAGTACGGGCCCAACGCCGCTCCCCCGTCGCCGGCACGCATCCAGCAAATCAGCCAGGAACAGTGCGAGGCCACGGTACGCCGCTACCTCGGCACCAAGTTCGATCCGAACAGCAAGTTCACCATCAGCATGCTGTGGTCCGGTGACCGCGCGTGGCGACAAGCCGGCGAGCGGCGGATGTTGTGCGGCCTGCAGTTGCCCGGCTCCAACAATCAGCAGGCCCTGTTCAAAGGCAAGGTTGCCGACCTCGACCAGTCCAAGGTCTGGCCGGCCGGCACCTGCCTGGCCATCGACTCGAACACCAACCAACCGGTCGATGTTCCGGTCGATTGCACGGCCCCGCACGCGATGGAGGTCACCGGCACGGTCAACCTCGCCGAGAAGTTCCCCAACGCGCTGCCCGCCGAACCCGAGCAGGACGCGTACATCAAGGACAACTGCACCCGGATGACGGACGCCTACCTGGCGCCCATCAAGTTGCGGACCACCACGTTGACCCTGATCTATCCGACGCTGTCGCTGTCCAGTTGGTCGGCCGGAAGCCGTGAGGTCGCATGCAGTATCGGCGCGACACTGGGCAACGGAGGCTGGGCCACGTTGGTGAACAGCGCCAAGGGGGCGCTGCTGGTCAACGGCCAGCCCCCGATACCACCACCCGACATCCCCGAGGAGCGGCTCACGCTGCCGCCGATCCCGCTGCAGGTGCCGACCACGCAACCCGCTGCCCCGGTCCAGGAGATCCCGATCACGCCGCCGGGCAACCAGCACCTGCCCAATCAACAGCCGGTGGTGACACCGTCTCGCGCACCCGCAGCCCCGGCTACCACCCAAGCACCCGCTGCCCCGGCTACCACCCAAGCACCCGCCGCCCCGCCGGCCGATGGCGGGGGGCCGCCGGCGGCCCCGGCACCCGAAGCCCCCGCACCCGCCGAGCCCGCGCCGGAAGGTTAGCCGGTGGCGGTGCGGATGGACCCGCAACGGTTCGACGAACTGGTTTCCGACGCCCTCGACCTCATCCCGCCCGAACTGGCAGCCGCGATGGACAATGTGGTCATCTTGGTCGCCGACCGCCACCCCGACGACCGCGACCTGCTGGGCTTGTACGAGGGGGTCGCGCTGACCGAGCGTGACTCCGATTACGCCGGAGCACTGCCGGACGCCATCACCATTTACCGCGACGCCCTGCTGGATGTCTGCGAATCCGCCGACGAAGTCGTCGACCAGGTGGCGATCACGGTGATCCACGAGATCGCCCACCACTTCGGCATCGACGATGCCCGGCTGGACGAACTGGGGTGGGGCTGACCGAACCCGGCCGGTGACGGGCGCGGCATCCCGGATTTGTCCGGCCCCGGTGCTAAGAACGCTTCATGAGCACAGTCTGTCGCGACTGCCGGACGGGCGTCTATCACTGCCACGGGGCCATCATTCGGCATCCTCTGGGCCGGGCCGAATGCACCGAAACCGACTGCGACGGGCCGGAGATATCGGTGCACACGTTCGTCATCGACTGCGACGCGGTCGGCTGCGGGTGCACTGACACGGCTAACGGAGGGGTTGGATCACCCCATCGGGTCAGTGCTTGACGTCACCGCGTCGATGACTGGGGTGGGTGGGCCTTGGGTGAGGTCGGGGTAGAACGGCGGCGTGAGGCTTCCCCACTGCACACAACTCCACCGCCCGTCGGTGATCGGAGCCAGCACCACGCATTCGGCATTGCCCAAATGGTTGTCGAGCACGAAGGTGCCGTCGACTCCGGCCAGTACCGCCGAGGTCAGCCGGATCGCCGCGCCATGGCTGACGACCACGATGTCACCGTCCCAGGCGGCGTCGTCCAGGTAGCGCATCCGTAGTTCGGTGAGCACCGGCACGCAACGGTCCAAGACGTCTTCGCCGGACTCACCACCGGGCAGCGGCACATGCAACTCACCGCGATGCCAGCGGTCGTAGATGGCGTTAAATTCGGCGACGGCCTCGTCGTCGTTGCGATTTTCCAGCTCCCCCACCTGGACCTCGTGGATGCCGTCGAGCCGCAGCGGCGACAAGTCCAGCTCGGCCGCGATCACCTCGGCCGTTTCCGCTGCGCGGACCGCCACCGAGTGCGCAAGCAGGAGCGGCCGGGCAGGGCCGCCGAGCGCGAACGCGCGTGCTTGTTCGCGTCCCAGGGGTGTCAACGCCGTGCCCGGTGGCCGAGTGTCCAACCGGCGCTCGACGTTGCCGTGGGACTGGCCATGCCGCAACAGCACCAGACGACCGCTCATCGCCCCGGCTCCCGGACCGGGTCGGGCTGGCCCTCCCTGAGCCGAGCCAGCCAGATCGATGCATCGTCGGGTGGCGGCGGTCGCATGCCGGCCGCCTGTCCCGTCGGCCAGGAACCCAGGTATCGCACATCAGCACAACGACGGTGCAACGCCTTGAGTGCCTCGGCGACGGCGTCGTCGTCGATGTGACCGACGCAGTCCACGAAGAACATGTAGGTGCCCAATTCGGTGCGGGTGGGCCGGGATTCGATCCGGGTGAGGTCAATGCCGCGCATGCCGAACTCGGTCAGCGCTTCCACGAGTGCGCCGGGCACGTTGTCGATCCGCAACACCGCCGAGGTGCGGTCGGCACCGGTGCGCGCCGGAGGTCGGGCTGGCCGGCCGATCAACACGAAACGGGTCCGCGCGCTGGATTCGTCGACGACACCGTCGGCCAGCGGCGCCAACGCCCAGTGGGCGGCCGCCAGCGGCGACGTGACGGCCGCGTCGACCCGGCCATCGGCCACCTGGCGGGCCGCGTCGGCATTCGAATACGCCGGACACATCTCGACGCCGGGCAAATGCGCGCTGAGCCATTGCCGTACCTGCGCCGCCGCCACCGGAAAGGCAGCCAGCGTACGTACCTCGGCGGCACTGCGGCCGGGCCGCACGACGATGCTGAAGGCCACCTCGAGCGTGGTCTCGGCGAACACCTGCAGGGGCGAACCGATGGCCAGGCTGTCCAACGTGGGCGCCAGCGATCCGTCGATCGAGTTCTCCATTGGCACGCAGGCGAAATCCGCCGCGCCGTCCCGGACAGCGTCGAGCGCGGCGGGGGTGCTTTCGACCGGCAGCCGCTGCGGCAGCTCCGTCAGCTCCGCGTCCCGCCCGGGTATCAGCCCGGCCGCGGTTATCTGCAGCAGCGCCGCCTCGGTGAAAGTCCCTTCCGGACCGAGGTAGGCGATGCAGACCACGCTGACAACACTAGTGGCGCATCGGGTCCTTGCGACGAACGAGGCAGGTGGCTTAAGTTAGGCTTACCTAATTCCGAGGAGTCGCTGCGATGTTTCCGATCACCAGCCCGACGCCCACGACGGCCGAGCGCATTCGCACTGTGTGCGCCCGGGCCGGCGCGGGCCTGCTGGCGGTAGAGCCCGACCAACCGATGGCCGCGCCGCTGCACCACTTGATGTCCGACGGTTCCTTCGCCGTGGCGGTTCCCGCTGACCGCGCCGCCGTGACCGGTTACGGGCTCGGCTGCGGATCTCAGGCTTTGCTGGAGCTCACCGACTACGCCCCGCTGCCGGTCCGGGAGCCGGTCCGATCCCTGGTGTGGATCCGCGGCCGCCTGCAGCGGGTCCCGTGGGGAGCGGTTAGCTCGGTGGTGGACACGATCGCCACCGAGAACCCGGACCCGGCCCTCCTGCAGGTCGAGACTCCCCGATCCGGCCCCGCCCTCCGGCAGCAGAGCCGGTACGCATTGCTGCGGCTGGAGACCGAATCGGTGGTCGTGACCGACACCACCGGAGCCTCGCCGGTCAGTGTCGCTGACCTGCTGGCAGCCCGGCCGGACCCGTTCTGCGAGATCGAATCGACGTTGCTGTGGCATCTGACGACCGTCCATGGCGACGTGGTTGCCCGGTTGGTGTCCCGGCTGCCGGCCCAATGGCGACGCGGCCCGATCCGTCCCCTCGGCCTCGACCGGTACGGCGTGCAATTTCGGGTCGAAGGCGACGACGGCGACCGTGACATCCGGCTGCCGTTCCACCGGCCGGTTGACGACATGAACGGGCTGGGGCAGGCCATCCGGATGTTGATGGGGTGCCCCTTCGTCAACGGTTTGCGCGCCCGCCGGCGCCGCGCTTCCTAGCACGCCCTCGCGGCCGGCTGCATCGTCGGGTCCGGCCACGTACGTTGTCCAGGTGAACGGCGATCGATCACCGGAGCCCGGGGGACCCCGAAGACCGGTGCATCAACGGCCGGCGGAGCCGTCACAGGTCATCCGTCGCGACAACCCGCCACCGCGGCCACCGGGCAGACCCCGGCCCGAACCGGAACCCGCACCAGCGACCACTGACTCGCCAGTCCGGCCAGTCCGGCCCGGACGGCAGCACGGTCCCACCGCGTCGGCTCCGCCCCCGCGGCCGGTAACGCCGAAGCCGCGCCGCAAGCGGATCAGGCGGCGCTGGGGCAGGATCGTGGCGCTCAGTGTGCTGGTTGTTCTGTTACTGGCCGGGGCGGGCATCCTCGGCGGTGCGCTGTGGCTGGACACATCTCTGCGCCGCGAGCCGGTGTTCAGCGACTACGCCGATCGCCCGGGAAGCGGCCGCGGCACGAATTGGCTGCTCGTCGGCTCCGACAGCCGCCAGGACCTCACCGCCGAGCAACAGCAGAACCTCGCCACCGGCGGCGACGTCGGCACCGGACGCACCGACACCATCCTGCTGGTGCATGTGCCGGGGTTCGGATCGAGCACCCCGACGACGTTGGTGTCGATACCGCGCGATTCCTCGGTGCCGATACCCGGTCACGGTCGCGACAAGATCAACTCCGCCTTCGTCACAGGTGGCGCGCCCTTACTGGTGCAGACGGTTGAGCAGGCCACCGGCTTGCGCGTCGACCATTACGCCGAGGTTGGGTTCGGCGGCTTCGCCGAGCTGGTCGACGCGCTGGGCGGGGTCAACATGTGCCTGAGCGAGCCGATCCGCGATCCGCTGGCCGGTATCGACCTTCCGGCCGGCTGCCAACAACTGGACGGCCGACGAGGGTTGGGTTACGTCCGATCTCGTGCGACACCGCGGGCCGATCTGGACCGGATGCTCAACCAACGCCAGTTCATGGCAGCGCTGCTGCACCGTGCCGGCAGCCCCGCGGTCTGGCTGAACCCGTGGCGTTGGTATGCGGTGCCACACGCAGCCACCGCGGCGCTGACCGTCGACCAGGGCACCCATGTCTTCGACCTGGCCCGCCTGGGATGGGCGCTGCACGGACACACCACAGCGCTGACGGTTCCGATCGGCGCGTTCACCGACAGCGACGTCGGCTCGGTGGTGGTATGGAACCACGACGCGGCCCGGGAATTGTTCGACGCGCTCGCTTCGGATGCTCCCGTGCCGGCTTCCGCGCTCGACGGGCAACCATAATCACTTAACCCGGTGTGCAGGACGCGTCGAACGTTGATCCCGCGACGGTTCACGCTCGGCGCGAGGAAGCCTTGGAAGTCTCGGAAGTTTCGGCCCCAAATCAGATCCCCAGAGAGGTCACGCATCGTTTGCGCTACGGCCACCCGCAATAATGCTCTATTAGGATTAATTTGGTTAGGCAATCCTGGCCTGATAAAGAGGGTTATTGATGGCCTCGGAACAGTTAGGAAATGCTTTCCTCACTAAGTGATGCCTTCGTTGCGGACCACGCTCTACCTGCACTAACCTGGCTTCATGACTGACTACGACGGACACAAGACCAAATTCCATGCGCTAATGCAGGAGCAAATCTTCAACGAATTCACTACCGCGCAGCAATATATTGCGATCGCGGTCTATTTCGACGGCGAGGACTTGCCGCAATTGGCGAAGCATTTCTATGGCCAGGCGGTCGAAGAGCGCAACCACGCGATGATGCTGGTGCAACATCTGCTCGAGCGCGGTCTTCGCGTCGAAATACCGGGCGTTGACACCGTCCGAAACCAGTTCGACAAACCGCGTGACGCGCTGGCGCTGGCGCTCGACCAGGAACGTGCCGTCACCGACCAGGTCAGCCGGCTGGCGGCGGTGGCCCGTGACGAGGGCGACTTCCTCGGCGAGCAGTTCATGCAGTGGTTCCTGCAAGAACAGGTCGAAGAGATGTCGCTGATGTCCACCCTGCTGCGGATTGCCGACCGGGCCGGATCCAACCTGTTCGAGCTCGAGAACTTCGTCGCCCGCGAGGTGGGCCGGGCGCCGTCCGCCTCAGGCGCCCCGCGCGCCGCCGGCGGCAGCCTCTAGCCGCCGGCCTGGCCGGCGCGCCCCTGCTGCAGCCAGGCCTTCGTGCGGGCGGGGTGGTGAGTGGCCATCCACGCCACCCCGACCTCACGGCAGAATTCGACATCGTCGTATTCGTCGACGTTCCAGCAGTAAACCGCCCGTCCCTGGGCGGCCGCACGGTCGACGAGTTGCGGGTAGTCCTTCAATGCCGGCAGCGACGGTCCCACCGCCGTCGCCCCGACGGCGGTGGCCGCGCTGCTGGCGAGGTAGCGTCCGGTCTTGCCGAGCAGCACCGTCGGCAACAGCGGCGCGGCGCGGCGGATCCGCCAGACCGCCGCGGCCGAGAACGACATCACGACTGCGCGCGACCGGTCGGCGGAAGCGGGTGCGGCGATGCCGAAGCGGTGCAGAAGTGCCAGCACTTTGTTTTCGACCAGCGAACCGTAGCGGACGGGGTGCTTGGTCTCGATGAAGATCTTCACCGGCCGGTTCCAGTCCAGCACCAGCGCGACTAACGCGTCCAGGGTCAGCAGGCTGGTGTCGCCGTGAGTGCCGTCCGGACGCCAGCTTTCGTGCCAGGCGCCGTATTCCAGCTCGCGTAGCTCGGCCAGCGTCATCGTGCTGACCAGCCCGACTCCAGTCGAGGTTCGGTCCAAGCGCCGGTCGTGCACACAGACGAGGTGGCCGTCACGCGTTAGCCGCACGTCACATTCCACGCCGTCGGCGCCCTCCTTGAGGGCCAGGTCGTAGGCGGCCAGCGTGTGTTCTGGTCGAGCAGCGGACGCGCCACGGTGGGCAACCACAAACGGGTGCCCGGCGATCACCTCGTCGGCCCAGGTCATGCCCATTATGCTGCCGGTTCTTGCCTTTGCGGCTCAACTGCACCGGCAGCTGGCGGGGCGGGTTGCCGGGGCGGGCCGTCCGGCACCACGAGCCACCGGTGTGCCGGCCGTTCGACCGGTTTGCGCTCGAACCCTTCGAAGACCCGCCCGGCAGCGGAGACGGCGGCTGCCGCCAGCGCGTAGCCGACAACCGTCATGACCGTGTTGTTGGCGATGCCCTGGGCGTCGCCGGCAAAGCTGGTGGCGATGGCGAAGATCGACACCGCGTTGCTGACCACCCAGGCGATCCACCACACCACGATGGGCCGGCGCAGCCGGTGGTAGTGGTCTTCGACCACCGCCAATTCGATGACGTACACCGGCGCCCAGAACAAATTGGCCAACGGCAGCAGGCAGCCGGCCCACAACTGCCGCGACGAGCGGTGCTCGGGCAGGCCATGATGCCCGAAGGCGGCGGCCCGACGAGCGATCAGCCAGCGAATCAGCACGACGAAGCAGCCGATCATCGCAACGAGCGCGGCAATGCTGGCCAGCACCCCCAACCACAGCGCGGCGCCGGCCACCAGGGAGTTCAGCAATAGGCTGCGGTTGACGATGAGCAGCACGTATCGCACCGCATAGACCAGTGCGGCGATGCCGAGCACCACGATCGTGGCGAACAGCACGGACCGCACCGTCGGTGCGGCCGGCCCGGATTTCTCGGGCATCTCGGCAGGCGAAGGTGCGGTCGAAGGGAGTCGGTCCGCCAGACCCCACCGCGGCATCACGGCATAGCGTGGCGTGGGTCCGCGGAATCGTCGCCAGGTCCGCGGTGGCGGCGGGGCGCCCGGGCGTACCGCGATCCATCGAAACCCGGGTGGGAGCCGCGCCGGGGTGCGCTGCATGAGCTGAGGCGCCGGCTGCGGGCCCACCGGCGAACGCCACCGCGGGTCACCCGCCGACGGGTCCGCCAGCGGCGCCATCAGGGTCCCCCGGCAACGTGGACACCACACCCGCTGACGATCGCGGACGTTCCACCGAGTGCCGCACTGGGAGCACACCTGAATCACCGGACCAGCCTAATAGCGTGTCGGCGCCACGGCACAGCACGGCGTCAAACCGGATCGGGGAAGCACTTGCGTGCGCGGGACAGAGCGGGACCGCGGCGGCCCGGGCCCCCGACGAGGCAGCCCGTGCGACCCTCGACAGAACCTGGACAGGGACCTGGACAGCTACCAAGGAGTAGCCATGACCTATCCACAGTTTCCACAGCTTTATCCACAGCCGGTGGGCCATCTCGATGCCACCTCTATCGGCCTGGTTCGAGTCGGACTGTGGATAACATCGCCCCCCCGGGACGCGCCGATCGACAGCCCGACGGCGCCGCGAGCGAAGTGCGGCTCTCCGCCGGGCGAAGCGCCGCCGTCGCCTGGTCACGCGACTTGCCGGCGCAGCGGCGGCCGAGCCGTCAGCGGTTGTCCGGCCCGACTCACCCACGGGGCCGCGGGCAGCCGCTTCCGACGGCCGGCAGGAGCGGTCTTGCCATCACATGGCCATCAGTTGGCGGCCCTGCCCGGGGTTGCCCGTCGCGAAATTTTTCAACCTGTGCACCAGGCGTTATGATCTCCGACGCGATGTTCATTGTGACTCACCTCACTGAGGCGAGATGACCATGCAGGTGGAAGGCGTTTGATGGCGACACAGTCCTACGGTCCGGGGTCGACGCCACCGTCGAATTCGCGCCCCGGCTCGCCCGCCTGGAACCACGCGTACATCATCGCCGCCCTTCGTGCCGGACTGATCGCGCTCGCGCTGCTCGCGGTGCTGGTCCTCCTGGTCGTGTATTAAGTCCCCGCCGCCCGGGCAATCCCAGGGAGCTGTTCGAGCTGTTCCCGATGGGGGCTGTTCTTGCGGCGCGCGCGGTCATGCAGCAGGGTTGACTACGTCAGCCCGCCGCGTGGCGGAACCCACGCGAATGACGTGTCAGACGATTAAAAGGAGGGAATGCCGTGGCTGAATACGCTTTGCCCGATCTGGACTGGGACTACGGGGCGCTGGAACCACATATCTCGGGTCAGATCAACGAACTTCACCACAGTAAGCACCACGCCACCTACGTCAAGGGCGCCAACGATGCGGTCGCCAAACTCGAAGAGGCGCGTGCCAAGGAAGATCACTCAGCGATCTTGCTGAACGAGAAGAATTTGGCTTTCAACCTCGCCGGCCACGTGAACCACACGATCTGGTGGAAGAACCTGTCTCCGAACGGGGGCGACAAGCCGACCGGCGAGCTCGCCGCAGCCATTGATGAGGCGTTCGGGTCGTTCGACAAGTTTCGTGCCCAATTCCACGCCGCCGCCACCACGGTGCAGGGGTCGGGCTGGGCGGCGCTGGGCTGGGACACTCTCGGCAACAAGCTGCTGATATTCCAGGTCTACGACCACCAGACGAACTTTCCGCTCGGAATCATTCCGTTGCTGCTGCTCGACATGTGGGAACACGCCTTCTACCTCCAGTACAAGAATGTCAAGGTCGACTTCGCCAAAGCGTTCTGGAATGTCGTGAACTGGGCAGACGTGCAGGCCCGTTACGAGGCGGCCACCTCGAAAACGCCGGGCCTGATCTTCGGCTGACGCCAATTTTTCAGGGCTTGGGCGCCGCGCACTATTGCGCGGCGCCCTGGTCTTTGGCCGGTTTCGATATCGCGACTTCTGGACGACAGCTGGATGACAATGCGAACGTGGCGTGGGGTTAGCCGTGTCGGGTTGCGCGGCGCCAAATCCCCGCGCATGCTTGATTATTGAAACTAGACGGTTGTTCGAGCTACCAGCGTGGTTATTTCGGATGGAGGCATCTCGGAGGTCGGGATGAATGCCGGGTCAGATAGACCAATAGGGGTTGCTCCCTTTCATTCTCGTGGCGCTCTGAAAGGGTTTGTCATCTCTGGACGCTGGCCTGATTCGACCAAAGAATGGGCGCAGCTGCTGATGGTCGCCGTCCGGGTCGCGTCGTGGCCCGGACTGCTTTCCACGACAACCGTATTCGGTGCCCGCGAAGAATTGCCCGACGAACCCGCGCCCGGAACCGTCGGCCTGGTGCTGGCCGAGGGAACGGTGTTCGGCGAATCCGCCATCCGACCCGGATATTTCGCCGATCACCAGCCCCCGGCATTGCTGATGTTGCATCCGCCCTCGGAGACAACGCCGTCGCTGCCGGAATGCACCGGCGCAGCGTCGGGCTGTGTCCTGCTGCCCGGGTTGCCGCACCTGGGTCTGGAGCACCGGGCCGCCTGGGTGGAAGCCGAAGCGGACGGCACCATCACGTCCATGGTGAGTCGCGTCGGTGTCGACCCGATCAGCCATCCCGACACGGCGATCCTGGCGATGCTGCTTGCCGCATAAGCAAATTCGAAACCCTGGTTTCGGTTCGCGAATTCGAGAATGCGACTGCCCGAACTCCGTCGGCACCCTGGCGCGCCCGGAACCCTCCCGCTAACCTGGGGATCGTTAGCGAAGGGGAGTAGCCCCGAATCGTCGGGTCGACATACTGGTGAAAGCCCGGCCGGCGAACCGTCGAGCAGACGGTGGGCGAGACCTTCGACCGATGTTTGATGACCACGTCGTCATCGACCACGTGTCGAAAGGTCGTCCGAAATGCTCGCAGCCACACTGCTGAGTCTCGGGGTTGTTTTCGTCGCCGAACTCGGCGACAGATCCCAACTCCTGACCATGACCTATGCGCTGCGGTTCCGCTGGTGGGTGGTGATGGCCGGCGTGGCGATCGCCTCTTTAACGGTGCACGGGGTCTCGGTGGCGATCGGCCACTTCCTGGGCGCCACCCTGCCGGCGCGGCCAATGGCTTTCGGGGGCGCGATCGCGTTCCTGATTTTCGCGGTGTGGGCCTGGCGAGAGGGCGCGGCGGGGGACGACAAGCCCGGGACACCGCGCCAGCCACGGTTCGCACTGCTCACCGTGGTGTCATCGTTCGTACTGGCCGAGCTCAGCGACAAGACGACGCTGGCGACGGTGACCCTGGCCAGCGATCACGACTGGGTCGGCGTGTGGATCGGCTCCACGCTGGGCATGATCTTGGCCGACGGGCTGGCAATCGCTGCGGGGTTACTGCTGCACCAGCGGCTGCCCGAGCAGCTGCTGCATGTTCTGGCCAGCCTGCTGTTCCTGCTGTTCGGCTTGTGGATGCTGTTCGACAGCGCGCTCGGGTGGCGCTCGGTCGCCATCGGCGTGACGGCGGCGGTGGCGATCGTCGCGGCGGCCGGTGTTACAGCGCAAACCCTTCGGCGGAGCCGCAATGCCTCCGCGGTAGCCGCGAGGTCGGTCCGCCGACCCTGAACCGCTGCCGAACGGCACCTACCGGACCCCGTACCGTTCGGCGATGCCGACGACCGCTTGCGGGCGGCTCCGGTGGGCCGGTGACGACGCCGCCGGTCTGCGCCGCGTCCCGCAGTGCACCTCGACAGCAAAGGAGCAGCCAAGCACTGTGCCATTGGGTCTTGGTTGCCCGACATTGAATACATTCACCTGCCGAGGTGCGCGTACACCGGTCCCGGACGACCGGCCCGATGAATCGCCGAGCACCCCCACGCGCTGTATTCTGCGGATAGCCTGTGAAATCCGTTCATTCTGTAGACACCTCACCGAATCGGTTGGACGCTCGTCAAGGGCATCCTGATCGTGCCTCCAGCACGCCGGCACTCAATCCGCTCAGGTTTGCACTTGGTTGTGGACGTAACTGTCGCTACCATGATCAGCAAATAACGATAGGTAACCGTTCGATCTTGCAGCCCGGTGGAGGTCATATCGATGAGCACGACGTTCGCTGCCCGCCTGAACCGTCTGTTCGACACGGTGTATCCACCCGGACGCGGGCCGCACACCTCCGCGGAGGTGATCGCCGCGCTCAAGGCGGAGGGCATCACGATGTCGGCTCCCTACCTGTCCCAGCTACGCTCGGGCAACCGCACCAACCCGTCGTCGGCGACCATGGCCGCCCTTGCCAACTTCTTCCGCATCAGGGCGGCCTACTTCACCGACGACGACTACTACGCGAAAATCGACAAGGAATTGCAGTGGCTGGCCGCGATGCGGGACGATGGCGTACGCCGCATCGCGGAGCGCTCCCATGGGTTGTCGGCGCAGGCGCAGCAAGAGATCGTGGACCGCATCGACGAACTGCGCCGCGCGGAACTGCTCGACGCGTAACAGCCGGCAGCCACCGACCTGACGGGTTGCCCACGCCCAACGCGGATTAGGGTTGGCCCAACGATCGCGCACGCACCGCGATAATCCACGAGAACCGGGAGGCGGCCGGGAATGGGCCTGTTCCGCAAGCGAAAGAGCCGGGCGATTCGCCGCGCCGAAGCTCGCGCGATCAAGGCCCGCGCCAAGTTCGAGGCCAAGCTGTCGGCGAAGAACGCGGCGCGTCGCCTCAACTACGAGCGGAAGGCGGCGGACAAGGCCCTCAAGGCGCAGCTCAAGGCGCAGCGGGACAGCGATCGTGCGGCACTGAAGGTCGCCGAGACCCAGCTCAAAGCGGCGCGTGAGGGTAAGTTGCTGTCGCCCACCCGAATCCGCCGGGCGCTGACGGTGTCGCGGCTATTGGCCCCGATATTGGCGCCGGTGATATACCGGGCGGCCATCGCCGCGCGCGGGCTGATCGACCAGCGTCGCGCCGACCAGCTCGGGGTTCCGCTGGCTCAGGTTGGACAATTCTCCGGGCACGGCGCCCGGCTGTCGGCCAGGATCGCGGGGTCGGAGCAGTCGCTGCGGATGGTCCAGGAAAAGAAGCCGAAGGACGCGGAAACCAAACAATTCGTCGCGGCCATCAGCGAACGGCTCGCCGAGCTGTCAGCGGCCATCACAGCCGCGGAGAACATGCCGGCGCAGCGGCGCCGGGCCGCCCATACCGCGATCTCCTCACAGCTCGACGGCATCGAGGCCGATCTGATGGCCCGGCTGGGGCTGACCTGAGATGCGCCGGCGATCATGAAGCATCTGCTCGGTGTCGCATGGGCGGCCGTGCTGCTGGTCGCCCTGACGATCGCCGCGCCCCTGATGGTGGATGGCGCCAGCGGTGACCCCGTCCGCGCATCCGCGGGTCCAACCCGGGTGAGCCTGACCGGCATCCAGCATCCGGGCACCGGGTGGCTTACCGCCGAGCCGGAGATCACCGGCCCGGCCGTCACCGGGCGGCCACACCGGCAGGACAGCTACCCGGTGACGGTAGCCCGGGCCAACACCGACGCCGATGTGCCTACCTGGCCTTTCGCGGTCGGTGCGATAGCCGCGGTCGCCGCGGCGGCGCTGTGGGCGGTACGGCGGCGGCGGTAGCCGGTAAGCGCGCACAGGTAGCCGAGATGGCGGCACACCGCGTCCTGGCATGATGGGACCCGAGTGCTTCGCGACTCAGTGAGCGACCCCAAGCAAACAGTGAAGCTGCAAAGGAGCGGCCACATGGCAGACCCGCAGGATCGACCCGTCGGCGAACCCGACGGCACACCGAGACCACCGGCCAAGAAGCAGCCCGCCAAGAAGGCCGCGAAGGCCCCCGCCAAAAAAGCGCCCGCCAAAAAAGCGCCGGCCAAAAAAGCGCCGGCCAAAAAGGCGCCGGCCAAGAAAACCCCCGCCGGCAACCCGGAATCCACACCCGCCGCAGTGGCCGCCCAGCCGCCCGGACTCGAGCAGCGCGTGAAATCCAATGGCGAAATTGCCGCTGCCGCCAAAGATGCCGCAGCACAAGCGAAGTCAGCCGTCGACCGGGCCAACGACCCACTGTCCCGGGACCTGGAGCAGGCGTCGAACAACTTCACCGTTCCACTGCTGGTCGCCGTCGCGCTAAGCCTGCTGGCAATGCTGCTGGTCCGGCAGCTGCGCCGCCACTAGGTCGATGCGCAGCGTGTCGTTTCGGCCGACGGTCGATCTGGTCGACGACATCGGGTCCGACGTGCGCAGCTGCGACCTGCAATTCCGCCAGTTCGGCGGGCGCACGGAGTTCGCCGGGCCGATCAGCACGGTGCGCTGCTTTCAAGACAACGCCCTGCTGAAATCCGTGCTCTCGCAGCCGGGGGCCGGCGGCGTGCTGGTGATCGACGGCGCCGGCTCGTTACACACCGCGCTGGTCGGCGATGTGATCGCCGAATTGGCGCGGTCCAACGGCTGGGCGGGCCTGGTGGTACACGGTGCGGTACGCGATTCCGTCGCACTGCGCGGCATCGACATCGGCATCAAGGCGCTGGGCACCAATCCCCGTAAGAGCACCAAGACCGGCGCCGGGGAACGCGACGTCGACGTCACCCTGGGTGGCGTGACATTCGTGCCGGGCGAAGTCCTCTACAGCGACGACGACGGTATTGTCGTCGTCTCCCGGTGAAAACCTAAACCCGCACGGGGGCACGCTTTTTGGAGAAGCGCAGCCCTTCGTCGTCGATCCTGCCCCGCCTGATCAGATGGATGTCGCGCAGATAGTTCTGATTGAGCCGCCACGGCTTTCGCGAGCCCTGCTTCGGGAGTTCGTCGATCGAGCGCAGTACGTAGCCGGGGGTGAATTCCATGAACGGCCGTTCCTCGACATCCGGACCCGGATGTTCGGCCATCACCGTGTCAAATCCATTGGCGTCCATGTAGTTCAGCACACGGCAGACGAACTCCGACACCAGGTCGGCCTTCAGCGTCCACGAGGCATTGGTGTAGCCGACCGTGTACGCCATATTGGGAATCCCGGACAGCATCATGCCCTTGTAGGCCATCGTCTTGGTGAGATCCACCGGTTCTCCGTCGACGGAGGCGGTCGCCCCGCCGAAGAGTTGTAGGTTCAAACCCGTTGCGGTGACGATGATGTCGGCCGGAAGTTCACGTCCGGAATTCAGCCGGATTCCGGAAGGGGTAAACCGATCGATGGTGTCGGTGACTACCTCGACCTGCCCGTGGCGAATGGCACGGAACAGGTCGCCGTTGGGCACCAGACACAGCCGCTGGTCCCACGGATTGTAGTGCGGGCCAAAGTGCTTGCGTACGTCGTAACCTTCGGGCAGTTGGCGCGCGGCCAAGCCCATGAACATCTTCCGCATCCGCCGCGGCCACTTCTGGCAGGCCCCATACACCGCCGCCTGACGCAACACATTCTTCCACCGGACCGCGAAATAGGCCAGGTTTTCCGGCAGCCACCGGTTGAGCCTGTCGGCGATGCTGTCACTGTCCGGTTGGGAGACAATGTAGGTCGGCGAACGCTGCAGCATCGTGACGTGGTTGGCACCCGAATCCGCCAGTGCCGGAACGAGAGTGACGGCGGTGGCGCCACTTCCGATCACGACGATGTTCTTGCCCTCGTGGTCGAGGTCCTCGGGCCAGTGCTGTGGATGGATGATGGCACCGGTGAAGTCCGCCGCGCCGGGGAATTTCGGCGAATAGCCCTGTTCGTAGTTGTAATAGCCGCTGCACAGAAACAGGAACGAGCAGCTGAGCTGGCTGCGGGTGCCATTGGTCTCGATGTTGACGGTCCAGCGGTTTTCGGCCGTCGACCAGTCGGCGCTGACGACTTTCTGGTTGAACCGGATGTGCTTGTCGATGCCATACATGGCCGCGGTGCCCTTGACGTACTCGAGAATCGGCTCGCCGTCGGCAATGGCTTGACGCTCGGTCCAGGGGCGGAACCGGAAGCCCAGGGTGTGCATATCGGAGTCGGAGCGAATGCCGGGATAGCGAAACAGGTCCCAGGTGCCGCCCATGGCGGACCGCTTCTCCAGGATGGCGTAGCTCTTGGTGGGGCAGCGGTCCTGCAGATGCCAGGCCGCGCTCACGCCGGAAATACCCGCCCCCACGATGACGACGTCAAGGTGCTCGGTCATGGAACCACGTTATCAACGCGATGTTGAATGCGTCAACGTAGTGTCGAAATTATCGACACACGGTAAGCTGCGGGTCGTGGCCTCTTCCCCGACCGGTCAGGCGTCGCTGCATCGCGGCCGGCGCACGGCGCGGCCATCCGGAGACGATCGAGAACTGGCCATCCTGGTTACCGCTGAAAAGCTGCTGGAAGATCGTCCCCTGGCCGACATCTCGGTCGACGACCTGGCCAAGGGGGCAGGAATATCGCGGCCGACGTTCTACTTCTATTTCCCGTCCAAGGAAGCGGTGCTGTTGACGCTGCTGGACCGGGTGGTCACCGAGGCCGACACCGCGCTGGAAAACCTGATCCAGGCCCCAGACGCCGACCGCGACACCATGTGGCGCACCGGGATCAACGTTTTCTTCGAGACATTCGGTTCGCATAAGGCGGTCACCCGGGCCGGTCAGGCCGCCCGGGCAACCAGCGGCGAGGTCCGGCACCTGTGGTCGACGTTCATGCAGAAGTGGATCTCCTACACCGCCGAGGTGATCGAGACCGAACGCGACCGCGGCGCCGCGCCGGTCACCGTGCCCGCCCTGGACCTGGCCACCGCGCTCAATCTGATGAACGAACGGACGCTGTTCGCGTCCTTTGCCGCCGAACAGCCGTGCGTCCCGGAAGCGCACGTGCTGGACACGCTGGTGCACATCTGGGTCAGCAGCATCTACGGCCAGGGGCCTTGATCCCCGCGGTCAATCGTGGCGTAACCGGTTCCGCACGGTTGTGATCGCGTCATGAATGCCGCGCCGGGTTCGACCCGCCGGACGTCCTAGGCCCTAGACCAGGCAGTGGACCAGATCCGGCGCCGCTTCGGCAAATCCGCGCTGACCCGCGCGGTGCTGATTGGCCGCGACCCGGGCGTGGAGATGTCGAGGCTACCGGACTGACACCCACGCCAGCAGCTGCTCGGCCGGCCAGGCGTTGATGATGCGGTCGACCGGCACACCGGCATCGAGAGCACGCTGCGCACCGTATCCCAGGAAATCCAGCTGGCCGGGCGCGTGGGCGTCGGTGTCGATGCTGAACACGCAACCGATCTCCAAGGCGAGGTTGAGCAGGCGCGTCGGCGGGTCCCGACGCTCGGGGCGGGAGTTGATCTCTACCGCGGTACCGTGGTCGCGGCAGGCGGTGAACACCGCCTCCGCGTCGAACTTCGATTCGGGCCGGATACCACGGTTGCCAGAGATCAGCCGGCCCGTGCAGTGGCCCAGTACGTCGACGTGGCCGTTGCAGACTGCGCGGACCATCCGCCGGGTCATCGCGGCCGCATCCATCGCCAGCCTCGAGTGCACGCTGGCCACCACGATGTCGAGCCGGTCCAGCAGCTGCGGCTCTTGGTCGAGGCTGCCGTCTTCCAGGATGTCGACCTCGATGCCGGTGAGGATGCGCATCGGGGCGAGCTTGTCGCGCAGCTCGTCAATGACGTCGAGTTGGTGACGCAACCGCTCCGGGGACAGGCCGTTGGCAATCGTCAGCCGCGGCGAATGGTCGGTCAGCGCGCAGTATTCATGGCCCAGGCCGGCCGCGGTGGCCATCATCTCCTCGATCGGCGCCGACCCGTCCGACCAGTTCGAATGCAGGTGCAAATCGCCCCGCAGCGCGGTGCGGACCGCCCCCCCACCGAGATCCTCAGCGGCAGAACGCAATTCGATGAGAAGGTCCGGTTCGCGGCCGGACCACGCCTGGTCGATCACCTTGGCGGTTTTCGGCCCGATGCCTGGCAGCGACTGCCAGCTGTTGGCCTGACCGTGCCGCTCGCGCGCGGCGTCATCCAGTTTCTCGACGACGTCAGCGGCGTTGCGATACGCCATGACGCGCCTCGGGTCATGACGGCTGCGGTCCTTGTAGTAGGCGATCTGGCGCAGCGCGGTGACCGGATCCATCTAACTCAACTGCCCCACGATGAAGCCGGCGAACACCACGGCGAAACCGCCTATTTCGCCGAGAATGAGCAGGGCCATCCCCAGCCGGGTTCCCGGTGCCGGAGGGTCGAATTGGTTTTCGGTGTCGCGCCGGGCCCCATGCCAGATATAGCTGCCGATCGCGGCGACGAAAAAGAACACCACCACCATCGCCGCCGTCAGGTTGAGCCACGCCGGCCAGGCGCTGAGCTCGACGAAGACCGCGATCAACAGCGTCGCAAACGCGTAGAGCAGCGCCGCCCGGTGAGCGATGTCGACGTAAACATGCGCCCGGCGGTCATCGGAGACCACGATCTGCCGGTACTTCCACACCCCGAGGACAAGCGCCAACAGGAAGATCAGTCCGGCCGCCAGCAGGGTCAGTTTGGTGTCGATTCCCGGGGCGTAGCACATCGTTGCCTCGAGTGTAGTTGCGCTTCTGGGCACTGGACTACCGTCGGCCTCATGCGATTCGCATTCAAGACCTCACCGCAAAACACCACGTGGGCGCAGATGCTGGCGGTCTGGCAGGAAGCCGACGACATCGACGTCTACGAATCCGGATGGACGTTCGATCACTTTTACCCGATCTTTTCCGACCCCAGCGGCCCGTGCCTGGAAGGCTGGACGACGCTGACCGCACTCGCGCAGGCCACCCGGAGGCTGCGGCTGGGCACCCTGGTCACCGGCATCCATTACCGGCACCCGGCGGTGCTGGCCAATATGGCCGCGGCCCTGGACATCATCACCAACGGACGGCTCGAATTGGGTATCGGCGCCGGCTGGAACGAGGAAGAGTCCGGCGCCTACGGCATCGAGCTGGGCAGCATCAAGGAACGCTTCGACAGGTTCGAGGAAGCGTGCGCCGTGCTCACCGGCCTGCTCAGCCAGGAGACCACCAATTTCGACGGCAAGTACTACCAGCTCAAGGACGCCCGCAACGAACCCAAGGGCCCGCAGCGGCCGCACCCACCGATCTGTATCGGCGGCAGCGGGGAAAAACGGACGCTGCGGATCACCGCGCGCTATGCCCAGCACTGGAACTTCGTCGGCGGTCCGCCTGAGGAGTTCGCCCGCAAGCGTGACGTACTGGCCGCACACTGCGCCGACATCGGTCGCGATCCCAACGAGATCACGCTGTCGGCCCACCTGCGCTTGGTCCCGGAACGCGACTACCGGCCGGTCGTCGACGCAGCGGCGGCACTGGCAGCCGAAGGTCTGGACCTCGGCATCGTCTATATCGCCCCACCCCACGACCCGGCGGTCCTGCAGCCGCTGGCGGAGGCCATCCGGGAATCGGGGCTGCTTTCGTAATCCGGGCCCAGATAACAATTCGATATCGTCGAGCAAACGCGTTGCACCCGAGCGGGGGCAACCAGCTGGCGATCACATCGCGAAGCGCAGCAACTCTTCAGCGGTGGCCAGACGCTCGTTCCTGGCGGGAAACTCGTGACTCTTTACCGGGTGACGAAACCACGACCAGGCGATTCGCCCCACCCGTGACCGGGGTACTGGGTTGCTACGCACAGCGACACTCCCTGCGATCGGACAACTCGGGCGGAACTCCACAACGCATCGCTGTGACGGAGCCCACAGAGCCCCATTAGACACCCGGCGTCTGGCAAACAGTGAGCGACTCGCCGAGCAATCAACGGCGTGTTTCTAGTGTTACTAGTGTGGTTATTGAAGCGGCACAGCGGTGGGCTTGATCGGGGCCGGAAGCGCGGTGGAGCCCATCAGATAGCAGTCCACACCGGCAGCCGCGGCCCTGCCTTCGGCGATCGCCCACACGATCAACGACTGGCCCCGACCCATGTCACCGGCCACGAACACACCCGGAACCGAGGTTTCGTAGTCGTCGCCGCGCGCCACGTTTCCGCGGTCGGTGAACTCGACCCCGAGATCGTTGAGTAGACCGGGCTTCTCCGGGCCGACGAATCCCATCGCCAGCAAAACCAGATCCGCCTCGAGTTCGAAGTCCGAGCCTTCGATCTTGACGAACTTGCCGTCCTGCATGGCCACCTCGTGCGCTTTGAGCGCGGTCACGTGCCCGTCGTCACCGACGAATTCCTCGGTGCTGACCGAGAACACTCGCTCGCCGCCTTCTTCATGGGCCGCCGAGACCCGGTACATCAGCGGGTAGGTCGGCCACGGGGTCGAGGGTGCCCGGCTGTCCGGCGGGCGCGCCATGATCTCGAACTGGTGGACGTTGACCGCGCCTTGGCGGTGCGCGGTACCCAGGCAGTCGGCACCCGTGTCGCCACCGCCGATGATGACCACCTTCTTCCCCTTAGCGGTAATCGGCGGCTGCCCATCGGGTCCCAGGACGTCATCACCCTCCCGGACCCGGTTTGCCCACGGCAGGTATTCCATCGCCTGGTGGACGCCATCCAGATCACGGCCGGGAATGGGGAGCTCGCGCCAGGCGGTGGCGCCGCCGGCCAGCACCACCGCATCGAACTCGGCGCGCAGCTGCTCGGCGGTGATGTCGACGCCGACATTGACGCCGGCGCGGAACTCGGTCCCTTCGGCCCGCATCTGGTCCAGCCGCCGATCCAGTACACGCTTTTCCATCTTGAACTCGGGGATGCCGTAGCGCAGCAGGCCGCCGATCCGGTCGTCGCGCTCGAACACCGTCACCGTGTGTCCCGCACGGGTGAGCTGCTGAGCGGCGGCCAGACCGGCCGGGCCCGAACCGACGACGGCAACCGTCTTGCCGGTCAGCGTATGCGGCGGCAGTGGCTCAACGAAGCCTTCGTCGAAGGCGTTGTCGATGATCTCCAGCTCGATCTGCTTGATGGTCACCGGATCCTGGTTGATGCCGAGCACGCAGGCCGGCTCGCACGGCGCCGGACACAGCCGCCCGGTGAAGTCCGGAAAATTGTTGGTGGCGTGCAGCCGTTCGATCGCGTCGCGCCAACGGCCCCGGCGCACCAGGTCATTCCATTCCGGGATCAAGTTGCCCAACGGACAGCCGTTGTGGCAGAACGGAATACCGCAGTCCATGCAACGAGTCGCCTGCTGACGCAACGTCTCGTTGTCGAACTCCTCGTAGACCTCTTTCCAGTCGCGCAGGCGCAGCGGAACCGGCCGCCGCTTCGGCAATTTCCGGTGTGTGTATTTGAGGAAGCCGGTCGGGTCAGCCATGCGCAGCCGCCATGATCGCCTTGTCCACATCCACTCCGTCACGCTCGGCTTCGGTGATGGCTTGCAGCACCCGTTTGTAGTCCCGCGGCATCACCTTGACGAAATGCCACTGCTGCCCATGCCAGTCAGCCAGAATGCGCTGGCCCACCGGTGAATCGGTGGCGTCGACGTGCGCCGCGATGATGCCCTGCAGGAAGTCCGCATCATCGGTGTCGAGCGTCTCGACGTCGACCATCTCGGTGTTGAGGTTGTCGGGCAGTTCGCCGCGCGGGTCGTATACATAGGCGATTCCGCCCGACATACCGGCGGCGAAGTTGCGGCCGGTAGCACCCAGGATGACGACCCGGCCGCCGGTCATGTACTCGCACCCGTGATCGCCCACACCCTCGACCACCGCATGCGCACCGGAATTGCGGACCGCGAACCGTTCCCCGACCACGCCACGCAGGAAAACCTCGCCGCTGGTGGCGCCGAACAGGATTACGTTGCCCCCGATGATGTTGTCCTCGGCGACGTAGTCCGGCGGCGCGTTGTCGGACGGCCGCACCACGATCCGGCCACCGGACAGGCCCTTGCCGACGTAGTCGTTGGCGTCGCCGTAGATACGCAATGTGATCCCCTTGGGCACAAACGCACCGAGGCTGTTGCCGGCCGACCCTTCGAACGTGATGTCGATGGTGCCGTCCGGCAAGCCTTGGCCGCCATAGGCTTTGGTCACCTCGTGACCGAGCATGGTGCCCACCGTGCGGTTGACATTGCTGATGGTCGTCGAAAAGCGAACTGGCGAACCGGAATCCAGCGCCTCGCGGCTCATCACGATCAGCTGCTGATCGAGCGCCTTGTCCAGGCCGTGATCCTGGCGCGAACTGCAGTACAGGTCCTGGTTCATGAACGCCGACTCCGGCTCGTGCAGCACCGGCGTCAGATCCAGGCGGTGCGCCTTCCAATGAGCCCGGGCCAGCGTGGTGTCCAGCGATCCCACCTGGCCGACGGCCTCGTTGAAAGTGCGGAAACCCAACTGCGCCATGTATTCCCGCACTTCCTCGGCGATGAACATGAAGAAGTTCTCCACGAATTCGGCCTTGCCGGTGAACCGTTCCCGCAGCACCGGGTTCTGGGTGGCAACGCCGACCGGGCAGGTGTCCAGATGGCACACCCGCATCATGATGCAGCCGGCCACCACCAGCGGCGCGGTGGAAAAGCCGAATTCCTCGGCGCCGAGCAGCGCGGCGATCATCACGTCGCGACCGGTCTTGAGCTGGCCGTCCACCTGGACCACGATCCGGTCGCGTAACCCGTTGAGCAGCAACGTCTGCTGGGTCTCGGCCAGGCCCAGTTCCCACGGCGCGCCGGCATGCTTCATCGACGTCAGCGGGGTCGCCCCGGTACCGCCGTCGTGCCCCGAGATCAGGACCACGTCGGCGTGCGCCTTGGAGACACCCGCGGCCACGGTGCCGACCCCGTTTTCGGACACCAGCTTGACGTGCACCCGTGCGGACGGGTTGGCGTTCTTGAGGTCATAGATCAGCTGTGCCAGGTCCTCGATGGAGTAGATGTCGTGATGCGGCGGTGGTGAAATGAGGCCCACCCCGGGTGTGGAGTGCCGGACGTCGGCCACCCACGGGTATACCTTGTGACCCGGAAGCTGGCCGCCCTCGCCGGGTTTGGCGCCCTGGGCCATCTTGATCTGGATGTCGGTGCAGTTGGTCAGATAGTGCGAGGTGACCCCGAAACGGGCCGAGGCGACCTGCTTGATGGCGCTGCGGCGCCAATCGCCGTTGGGGTCGCGCTCGAATCGCCGGATGTCCTCCCCGCCTTCGCCGCAGTTGGAGCGGGCACCCAGCCGGTTCATCGCGATCGCCAGCGTCTCGTGTGCCTCGGCGGAGATCGAGCCGTAGCTCATCGCCCCGGTCGCGAAGCGCTTGACGATCTCACTGGCGGGCTCGACCTCCTCCAGCGGCACCGGGGGCCGCACGCCCGCGCGGAATTTGAGCAGGCCGCGCAGTGAGGCCATCCGCTCGCTCTGATCGTCGACCAGGCGGGTGTACTCCTTGAAGATCTTGTACTGCCCGGTGCGGGTGGAGTGTTGCAGCTTGAACACGGTCTCCGGGTTGAACAGGTGGTATTCACCTTCCCGGCGCCACTGGTACTCCCCGCCCACTTCGAGCTCGCGATGCGCCCGTTCGTCCGGCCGGTCCAGGTAGGCCAGCGCGTGTCGGGTGGCAACGTCTGCGGCGATATCGTCCAGGGTGATGCCGCCGGTAGCGCAGGTCAGCCCGGTGAAGTATTCGTCGAGCACGTCCTCGGAGATGCCGACGGCCTGGAACAATTGCGCGCCGGTGTAGGACGCCAGCGTCGAAATGCCCATCTTGGACATCACTTTCAGCACGCCCTTGCCCGCGGCTTTGATGTAGTTGTTGAGCGCCTTCTTGCGGTCGACACCGTCCCCGAGTCCTTCCAGGGCGCCCCGGTCGAGCATGTCTTCGATGGATTCGAAGGCCAGGTAGGGGTTGACCGCGGCGGCCCCGCAGCCCAGCAGCATCGCCATGTGGTGAACCTCGCGGGCGTCACCGGATTCGACGACCAGACCGACATGGGTCCGGGTTCGTTCGCGCACCAAGTGATGGTGGACGCCGGCCACCGCCAGCAGGGACGGTATCGGCGCCATTTTCTCGTCGGAGTTGCGATCGGACAAGATGATGACCCGCGCACCGTCGGCGATCGCTGCCGACGCCTGAGCACGCACCTCGGCCAGCGCGGCCGCCAGCCCGCTACCGCCCTCGGCCACCGGGTACAGACACCGAATAACCTTGGACCGCATGCCGTGCGGGCGCCCGTTGACCTCGGTGTCCGGGTCGAGGTTGATCAGCTTGGCCAGCTCATAGTTACGCAGAATCGGCTGGGGCAGCACGATCTGGTGACAGGAGTTCTCGTCCGGGTTCAGCAAGTCGCGTTCGCCGCCGGTGGTGCCCTGCAGGCTGGTCACCACCTCCTCACGGATGGCGTCCAGCGGTGGGTTGGTCACCTGGGCGAACAACTGGTGGAAGTAGTCGTACAGCATCCGGGGACGCCGGGACAGCACGGCGATCGGCGTATCGGTGCCCATCGACCCGATCGGCTCCGCGCCGGTCCGGACCATGGGCGCCACCAGCAGGTTCAGTTCTTCGTAGGTGTAGCCGAAAGTCAGCTGCCGGATGACCAGCCGGTCGTGGGGCATCCGCACGTACTTGCCCGCCGGCAGCTTGTCCAGCGGAACCAGGTTGCGGTCCAGCCATTCCTGATACGGGTGCTCGGCGGCCAGCTCCGCCTTGATCTCCTCGTCGGAGACGATACGGCCCTGCGCGGTGTCGACCAGGAACATCCGGCCCGGCTGCAACCGCATTCGGCGGATCACCGTCGACGGGTCGAGGTCCAGTACGCCGGCCTCGGAGGCCATTACCACCAGGCCGTCCTTGGTGACCCAGATCCGCGAAGGGCGCAGGCCGTTGCGGTCCAGCACCGCGCCCACGACGGTGCCGTCGGTGAACGTCATCGATGCCGGGCCGTCCCAGGGTTCCATCAAAGAGGCGTGGTACTGGTAGAACGCCCGCCGCGCGGGGTCCATCGATTCGTGGCGTTCCCACGCCTCGGGGATCATCATCAGCACCGCGTGAGCCAGGCTGCGCCCGCCCAGGTGCAACAGCTCGAGCGCCTCGTCGAAGCGGGCGGTGTCGGAGGCCCCGGGGGTGCAGATCGGGAACAGTTTCTCGACATCGGCTTCGGACCCGAAGATGTCGGTCTTGATCAACGCCTCGCGGGCCCGCATCCAGTTCTCGTTGCCGGTGACCGTGTTGATCTCGCCGTTGTGGGCGATACGCCGGAACGGATGCGCCAGCGGCCAGGACGGGAAGGTGTTGGTGGAGAACCGCGAGTGGACGATACCCAGGGCGCTGGTCAGCCGGTCATCCTGCAGATCGAGGTAGAACGCCTTGAGCTGCGGAGTGGTGAGCATGCCCTTGTAGACGAACGTCTGGCCGGACAGGCTGGGAAAGTAGACGGTCTCCCGGCCGGGGCCGTCCTGGCCGGGGCCTTTGGTGCCGAGTTCATGCTCGGCGCGCTTGCGAATCACGTAGGCACGGCGCTCCAGCGTCATACCGGAAGCGCCGGCCATGAACACCTGACGGAAGGTGGGCATCGCGTCGCGGGACAGGGCGCCCAGGGACGAGTCGTCGGTGGGCACGTTCCGCCAGCCCAGCACCTGTAGGCCTTCGGCCTCGGCGATCTTTTCCACCGCGGCGCAGGCCGTCGCGGCGTCCCTCGACGACTGCGGCAGGAACGCGATGCCGGTGGCGTAACTGCCCGCGGCGGGCAGCTCGAAATCGACGACCGCCCGCAGGAAGGCATCCGGAACCTGGATCAGGATGCCCGCGCCGTCACCGCTGCGCGGCTCGGCGCCCTGAGCACCGCGGTGTTCGAGGTTGAGCAGCGCGGTGATCGCCTTGTCCACAATGTCGCGGCTACGCCGGCCGTGCATGTCAACGACCATGGCTACCCCGCACGAATCGTGTTCGAACGCGGGGTTGTATAGCCCGACGCGCTTGGGCGCCATACCCACCTAACCCTTCAGCAGACTTTCCTGCGCGGCCTTACCAGCAGCTCCGACGGCGCCATGCCGTGACGTTGCGGGCGTTGACCCCTCCGGTCTTGTCGACAGGCTGTCCGTCAAGCGGAATGATCAGGCCGGGGATTCGTCCGTGCAGCGCTGAACGGTGCCTCGGTACCGATCTCGACAAGTCGTAAAACGATATGACAATACCCGCCTGACATGCCAACTTCCTCAATGGTAACCCGGCCGCCGCCCGTGCCGTAGGTGCTGCGGGACCGGCCTCCGACGACATCCTCACCTGCCGTTTTTGGAACCGTGAAACCGCGGCCTTGACCCGCTTCCGAAGTGCCACCGGTGGCCACAGCAACTGCTTAGACTAATTTGCTGGGGCGGCCCGCCAGCACCCGCTGCCACCACGATCAGCCGCTCGCACAGCCGTCACACCGGTAACAAACTCGGTGATAAAGCATGGCAGCCATGATGCGGAAACCGCCGGGTCTGGTGTCGACGGCCCGAGGACAGCGCTGCGGGCAGTGTCCGGGTGGTTCGCCGTCGAGTTTGCACAATACTAATAGGAGTCTAAAACCGGCCGTGAACGAGCCTGGGCCAACAGCTGAGGCAGCCGCCCGGTGCTCGATACTGGGACGGATACTGGTCGGCGTCCGGCGGTGGTGGTCCGACTCGACTGAGGAGCTTATGAACGAGCGCGACGAATTCCTTAGGGACCGGATGCGGCCGTCGCCGCCCGCCGGCCTGGGCAGCAGCCAGGCCGGTCCGCGGTCCGGGCTTCCGCATTCGGCGCCATCGCGGGCTCCGGTGGCTCCTCCTCGCGCGTCTGGGCCGCATCCCCCCGCCCCGCCGCGCCCACCGGCGCCTCAGCCACCGCATCCGCCGGCGCCCCCACAGCGGCCGGCTCCTCCTCGCGTGTCTGGCCCGCGTCCCCCCGCCCCGCCGCGCCCACCGACATCTCAGCCACCGCATCCGCCGGCGTTCGCATTTGGCTCGCCGCCACCGGCTTCAGCCCAACCCCCGCGCCCTCCCGGACCGGCGCAGCCACGACCGGACACACCGCAGTCAGCGATGCCGCCGCGCCCGCCGATGCGCCCGCCGGCACCGCCCGATCCGGCACCGAAACCGCCGCAATCCGCACCATCCGATGTCCCGGTCCCACCGGGTGTTCGGGCCGAGCGCGCCGTCAGACCGGCAACCGGTTCCGGGGGCGGATACGCCGACCACGGCTTGCGACGCCTCGTTCGGGTGGTGTCCTTCGGCCTGATCAATCCCGGTCCGTCCGCCGCGCAACGCCAGGCAGCCGATTTCGAAGTCGCGATTCGGACCGCCTTGCCCGGTGGCCACAAGGTCGGCGTCCTGGGCAAGGGCGGCGTCGGCAAGACCTCGGTCGCGGCCAGCATCGGATCCATCTTCGCCGAACTGCGCCGGCAGGACCGCGTGGTGGCGATCGACGCCGATACTGCCTTCGGCCGGTTGAGCAGCAGGATCGATCCGGCCGCGCATGGGTCGTTCTGGGATCTGACCGCAGCCAAAGACCTGCAGTCGTTCGCCGACATAGTCGCTCGGCTGGGCCGTAACTCCGTGGGCCTGCACGTGCTGCCCGGCGAACCGATGGCCGGGGCGCGCAGGGTGCTCGACCCTGCGATCTACCGGGAGGCCGCGCTGCGGCTGGACCGCCATTTCGCGATCTCGGTGATCGACTGCGGTTCGACGATGGACGCTCCACTCACCCAGGAAGTGCTGCGCGACCTCGATGCGCTGATAGTGGTGTCCTCGCCGTGGGCGGACGGGGCCTCCGCTGCGGCCAAGACGATGGAGTGGCTATCGGACCGCAGGCTGACGGATCTGTTGCGGCGCAGCATCGTGGTGCTCAACGACTCCGATGGCCATTCCGACAAACGCACCCGCTCGGTGCTTGCCCGCGAGTTCGTCGAACACGGGCAGCGGGTGGTCGAGGTGCCCTTTGATCCACATCTGAGGCCGGGCGGCGTCATCGACGTGTGCCACGAGCTGGCGCCGGCGACTCGGCTGAAATTTCTGCAAATCGCGGCGATCATCATGGAGTACTTCGCATCACGGCCCGACGAGCGCCGGGCCCCGCGCCCTGAGGCGGCGACTCCGGCGCACTGACTCGCCGGCGGGCTCAGCCCGACTCGGCTGCCCGTTTCAGGCCGTTGCTTTCCATGTCGACAGACGAGCGAACACGCGAACCCGCGGTGAGACCGGCCGGCCACGCCAATGGTCCGGTCGTGATCAATTCGAACGTGGTTCGCACGCCGCTCCCGCCTTCGTCGATGCGATGCACCGCCTCGATCGAAAGACGTGGCTGGGGTTCGGGCTGGGTTGCCGCCCAGGTGAAGGTGCATAGGCTGCAGTTCGGTGACCGTCCATACCATCAGTCGACCTTTCGGCTGGCTCACCCGGGACCGGCTGCCCACGGTCAATGGACCGGTTTCATGTGCTCTATCTCGCGCATGGACTTCATCCAGGCCGGCCAGCCCTCGACGTCGACGAGCAGTTCCCATACTCGTGCAGCCGGTGCGTGCACGCTTTCCTCACCGATGTACCGGATGCACCACCTCCCTTGCGACCGGCATCATCGCACCGACGAGCCGGGTCACTCCGGGTGGCCCGGGACGGTGGGTCGTCGAATCACGCTCAGAGTGGCCGTCTTTGCCGCTTGCCGGCGGGCAGCTGATACGAAAACAGCGCGAGAAATCTTTCGATTTCTCGCGCTGTCTACGTGTGGCAACGACTGACCGCCCACCGCACCGCAGACCCCTCGAAGCAGCGGCTCGGATCGCGGCAGTCTTATGCCGATTGCGCGACCACCCGTTCGCGCACGGGGTAACCGTTGCGCTCCGCCAGCGACCGCAGTTGACCCAGCGCGAACGCCCGGGCCCGGCCTGACTCAGGAATTACCACACCGGCCCAAAGACCTTCCGCGCCCGGGGATTCGACGGCGTCCCGGGCGCACGCCCAGCGCCGCGGGCAGGCCCGGCACATCGCCTTGGCCTCGTTGTCGGGTGTCGTTGTCCAGCGGTCGGGGTCCTGCGTGCAGACGCCCAGCGGGACCTCGTACAGAGCCGTTGCGGTCATATCGTTGCGCTCCTCTTAAAGCGTTGCAGGTCGGTAGCCTCCCGAGCAGTAGCGTATAGCACGAACCGTTGCAGTGCAACAGTTGGAGTCAGTAGCCCCTGCCGAAGCGCGCTACGGCTACCTCGAGCGAGTCCTCCATACCCCGCCGATATGCGCCGTCACCTGGCCTTAGATTCAGAAGAGAAGGTGCTCATGACGGCGGCCCGGCGTCCAAAGCGGGCTAACCCATTGCGCAAACCGTTACGGCTTGCAATACTTCTGCGCGGCAGAACCGTAGCGTTTGGTGCGGTACCGCCGCAGCAGTACCCGCCGCCGACCCCCTGCGGCCACGGTCCCAAAAACGTAGCGAAAGCGTAGCGGTGGAAGGGCGCAACGGTTAGGATGATCGTCGGCGGAAGGCTTGTCCTGCTGCCCACCCCAGTACCCGCGAGCTAGGACGAGCCAGGAGAGCGACGCAGATGCCCAACGCCGAATCACCTGTCGGGCCGGCTCTGCTGGTCGCCCACAGCGGCGAACCGTCGCACGCGATCGCCCGCGACCGTGATGTCGTGGCCATCGGTCGCCCACCCCTGGCCGGTGTCCAGTTTGATGATCCAGACGTTTCGCAGGCACATCTGCGAGCAGTGTCCGAAGATGGACCGTGGCGCATCCTCGGCAACAGCCCGAGCGGTATGTTCGTCGACGGACGACGCGAAGGATCTGTGACCGTCAGCGACAAGACCATCGTCCGGTTCGGCGATCCCACTGGAGGCAAGGCGTTGACGTTCGAAGTCGTCAGGCCGTCGAATTCGCCTGAAGAGCAGCGCCGTGAACAACGACCGGCGGACCAGTCGGATGGCCAGACCAGCGAACCCGATCCCGGCGTGGTCCGCGCCGGTGCGGCCGCCGCGGCGCGACGGCGTGAGCTTGACATCAGTCAGCGCAGCCTCGCGGCCGACGGGGTCATCAATGCGGGCGCATTGATCGCCTTCGAGAAGGGCCGTAGCTGGCCGCGGGAACGGACCCGGGCCAAGCTCGAGGAAGTGCTGCAATGGGCGCCCGGGACCATCGCCCGGATCCGCCAGGGCGAGCCAGCTGCGCATCAGCCGGCGATACCGACTTTCGAGGCAGATGCCGAGCCGCAGCCCGCCGAGGGCCCGGCGTCGTTGATCGCGCAGGCGGTGGCGGCGGCCGTCGACACCTGCAGCCTGGCCATCGCCGCGTTACCGCCGCCCGAGGACCCCGAGTTCACCGAGCGCGCAGCGCCGATCCTCGCCGATTTGCGCCAGCTCGAGGCCATCGCCGTACAGGCGACTCGCATCAGTCGTATTACCCCCGAACTGATCAAGGCACTGGGCGCGGTGCGCCGTTACCACGACAAATTGATGACGCTGGGGGCCACCGCCCCGGGAGCCACGCTGGCGCAGCGTTTATATGCCGCGCGCCGGCGGGCCAATCTTTCCGCTTCCGAAACTGCACAGGCAGCCGGAGTGGCAGAAGAAATGATTGTCCGCGCCGAAGCCGAGGAAGCTTTGCCGGCCGAAGCCGCCGAGGCAATCGAAACGCTTATCCGTCAAATCAATTGAGTCGACTCCGGGAGCCGCAACACAATGGAGCGCTCGAGGTTCAATCGTCCGGGGAACGGCACCGCCGCCCGGTCGGCCGGCTGTGCGGTCGCGTCACGCGCCGCGCACGAAATCGCCCGGCTCACCAAAAAATTCGTGCATCTACCGTCACCACAGCGCTGCTAAGCTCAACGTGCGGTGTAAAGATGCACAAAAGTCAGTGCACAGGATCAGCGAGTGTGAGGAAAGACGTAAATGAAGGGCAGCGACCTTTGCAAGAACACCAGTAACTTCATTTGGGGCCAGTTGCTCTTGCTCGGCGAGGGCATCCCCGACCCAGGTGATGTCTTCAACACGGGCGCGACGCTGTTCAAGCAAATCAGCGACAAGATGGGGCTCGCCATTCCGGGTACCAACTGGATCGGCCAAGCCGCCGACGCCTATTTGAACCAGAACATTGCGCAGCAACTTCGCGCAAAGGTGATGGGCGACATCGACTCTTTGACCGGCAACATGATTTCGAACCAGGCCAAGTACGTGTCCAACACGCGCGACGTCCTGCGGGCGATGAAGAAGATGATCGACGGCGTCTACAAGGCCTGCAAGGTGCTGGAAAAGGTTCCGCTGCTGGGTTGGCTGTGGTCGTGGGAACTCGCACTGCCGATGTCCGGCATTGCGATGGCTGTCGTCGGCGGCGCACTGCTGTACCTGACGATCATGACGCTGATGAACATGACCAACCTGCAGGGCCTGCTCGGCCGGCTTATCGAGATGTTCACGACCCTGCCCAAATTCCCTGGTCTGCCCATTCCCAGCATCCCCGACATCATCGACGGCCTCTGGCCGCCGAAACTGCCCGACATCCCGATCCCGGGCCTGCCCGACATCCCGGGCCTGCCGGACTTCAAGTGGCCGCCCGTCCCGGGTATACCGGACTTCAACCTGCCGATTCCGGGCCTGCCCGAATTCGAGTGGCCGTCCATTCCGGGCCTGCCCGACTTCGGCAACTTGCCCGGCCTGCCCGACTTCGGCTTGCCCAACCTGCCCGGCCTGCCGGGCTTCCCCGGCTTGCCAATCCCCGGATTCCCGAGCCTGCCCGGGCTGCCCAGCATCCCCAACTTGTTCCCCGGCTTACCTAGCCTGGGCGACTTGATCCCGGGAATCGGCAACCTCGGCAAGTTGCCGACCTGGACGGAGTTGGCCGCCCTGCCAGATTTCTTGGGCGGCTTCGCGGGCCTGCCCAGCCTCAGCTTCGCCGACCTGCTGTCGTTTAGCCAACTACCCAACGTCAGTTCGCTCACGGCGACGATGGGTCAGTTGCAGCAGCTCGTGGGAGCCGGGGGCGGGCCGGGCCAGCTCGGCAGCATGGCCGGTCAGCAGGCGCAGATGATCTCCTCGCAGGCCCAGCAGGGCGGCCAGCAGCAACAGGCCACCCTCGTCAGCGACAAGCGGGAAGAGGACGAGGAAGGCGCGGCCGCTGGAGCCGGCGCCGAGCGCGCGCCGATCGACGCCGGAGCCGCCGGCGGCCAGCAGCGGCAGGCTCCTCCGCCCAGGCCCGCGCCGAGTGGGCTGGTTTGATGCTCCTGCCGTATCAAAGCCAAGCGCACCAAAGCCATAACGAGTAAAAAGAAGAACGTAGAGGAAAGGTCCACCCCATGACAGGAATACTCGGCGTCGTACCGTCCTTCCTGAAGGTACTGGCGGGTATGCACAACGAGATCGCCGGGCAACTCAAATCGGCCACCTCGGCCCCCAGCGGAATCAGCCAGCGCGTCCAGATCACCCACGGTTCGTTCACGTCGAAATTCAACAACACGTTGCAACAGTTCGAAACGACCCGCAACCAGACCGGCACTGGGCTGCAAGGGGTCACCAGCGGGCTGGCCAACAATCTGCTCTCGGCGGCCGGGGCCTACCTGAATTCCGACCAAGGTCTGGCCGGCGTCATCGACAAGATCTTCGGTTGATATGACCGGTCCGCTCGCTGCCGGCCGCGCGGGCCTCGTCGACGACGTCGTCGGCGTCGAGGTGACCATCGACGGCATGCTGGTACTCGCGGACCGGTTGCATCTGGTCGATTTCCCAGTGGCACTGGGCATCCGGCCGAACATCCCGCAAGACGACCTGCGGGAAGTCGTCTGGGACCAGGTGCGGCGTGACCTCACTGCGCAAGGCGTGCTGGACCACAACGGCTATCCCCATCCGACAGTCGCCTCGATGGTGGACACCCTGAGCCGGTCCGACCGGACCCTCGAGGCTCGCTGGTGGCGTCGCGACATCGGCGGCGTCATGGTGCGGTTCGTGGTGTGCCGCAAGGATGATCGCCATGTTATCGCGGTGCGCAATGGCGACATGCTGGTGCTACAGCTGGTGGCTCCTCAGGTCCGTCTGGCAGGCATGGTGACAGCCGTGCTGGGTACCGCGGAACCCGCGAGCGTGGAACCGCTGACGGGCCTCGCGAGCGAGCTGGCCGAGTGCACCACCGCGGCTCAGCTGACCCGGTACGGCCTCGCCCCGACCGCGGCCCGCACCTACACCGAGATCGTGAGCAATCCGGACAGCTGGGTGGAAATCGTCGCCAGCCAACGCCATCCCGGCGGCACGACGACGCACACCAAAGCTGCCGCCGGTGTTCTGGACTCAGCGCACGGCAGGCTGGTGTCCCTTCCCCGCGTCGTCGGCGGTGAACTGTACGGCAGCTTCCTCCCGGGCACGCAGCAGAACCTACAGCTCGCACTGGACGCCCTGGTGGAACTTCTTCCCGCGGGCTCCTGGTTAGATCACGCCTCGGATCACACCCAAGCCTCGGCCCGAGGCTGACTGCTCAATCTCCGTCACGAGTCAGAAAGGGAGCCATAGTGGACCTGCCCGGGAACGACTACGTCAGCGACGATTTCGGCGCGCTGGATTTCACCGCCGGTGCCGCCGAGGAATCTTCACTTGACGCGCTCGATGAGTACGCGCCGCCCGAACCGGCGGACACCGGAGCCGACCTGGACGCCCTGCACGGGTTGACCGAGAAGGAAGAAGAGTCCGAGCTCGAGTTGTTCACGGTGACCAACCCGCAGGGCAGCGTGTCGGTCACGGCGATGATGGGCGGCATCATCCAGAAGATCACGGTGACCGACAAGGCCTCGCGCATGACCGAATCAGGGCTTGCCGAAGAGATCTTCGTCATCGCCGACCTGGCCCGGCAAAAGGCCCGGGCAGCCCAGCACACCTTCATGATGGAGAGCATGAATGAGTTGACGGGCGACGGAGAGGAGGCGAATGCCCTGCTTCGCGAGTTCGTCGAAATGACTCTGAATTTGCCGACGCCCGAAGAAGCCGCCGCGGCCGAAGCCGAGGTGTTCGCCACTCGCTACGAGGTCGACTACACCTCTCGGTACAACGAACGGTGATACATGACTGATCGCCTGGCCGGTCTGTTCGAAAGTGCCGTCGGCATGCTGCCGTTGTCAGAGGCGCGGTCGCTGGACCTGTTCACCGAAATCACCAATGACGACGAGTCGGCCTGCGATGCGTGGGTCGGCCGGATCAGATGCGGTGACCTCGACCGGGTGACGCTGTTCCGCGCCTGGTATTCGCGCCGGAACTTCGGCCGATTGGCGGGTTCGGCGCAGATCTCGATGAGCACCCTGGGCGCCAGAGTCCCCATCGGCGGCCTGTACGGAGACATCACCTACCCCGTTGCATCGCCACTGGCCATCACCATGGGGTTCGCCGCATCCGAAGCGGCCCAAGGCAATTACGCTGACGCCATGGAGGCCATCGAGGCCAGCGCGGTCCCCGGGTCCGAGCATCTGGTGTCGTGGCTCAAAGCGGTGATCTACGGCGCCGCCGAGCGCTGGACCGATGTGATCGACGAAGTCAAGAGCGGCGCGAAATGGCCGGACAAGTTCTTGGCGGGGGCTGCCGGTGTGGCGCACGGTGTGGCGGCGGCAAACCTGGGCTTGTTCACCGAAGCCGAACGCCGCCTCACCGAAGCCAACGACTCGCCGGCCGGTGAAGCGTGCGCACGCGCCATCGCGTGGTATCTGGCCATGGCGCGCCGCTCCCAGGGCAACGAAGACGCCGCGGTGGCCCTGCTGGAATGGTTGCAGACCACCCATCCGGGTCCGAAAGTGTCCGCGGCGCTCAAGGATTCATCGTATCGTTTGAAGACGACCACGGCCGAGCAGATCGCTTCCCGCTCCGACCCGTGGGATCCGGGCAGCGTGGTGACCGACACCTCCGGTCGCGAGCGGCTGCTGGCCGAAGCCCAGGCCGAGCTGGACCGCCAAATCGGACTCACCCGCGTCAAAACACAGATCGAGCGATACCGCGCGGCGACCATGATGGCCCGGGTTCGCGCTGCCAAGGGCATGAAGGTCGCCCAGCCCAGCAAGCACATGATCTTCACCGGGCCGCCCGGTACCGGCAAGACCACGATCGCGCGGGTGGTGGCCAACATTCTGGCCGGGTTAGGTGTCATCGCCGAACCCAAGCTGGTCGAGACATCGCGCAAGGACTTCGTCGCCGAGTACGAGGGGCAGTCGGCGGTCAAGACCGCCAAGACGATCGACCAAGCCCTGGGCGGCGTGCTGTTCATCGACGAGGCCTACGCGCTGGTGCAGGAACGGGATGGGCGCACCGACCCGTTCGGGCAGGAAGCGATGGACACGCTGCTGGCCCGCATGGAAAACGACCGTGACCGGCTGGTGGTGATCATCGCCGGCTACAGTTCGGACATCGATCGGCTGCTGGAGACAAACGAGGGCCTGAGGTCCCGCTTCGCCACCCGCATCGAGTTCGACACCTACAGCCCCGAAGAGCTCCTGGAGATCGCGAAAGTCATTGCCACCGCCAATGACTCGATGCTGAGCACCGAGGCCGCCGATGAGTTCCTGCGGGCCGCCAAGATGCTGCACGAGCGGACGTTGCGCGGCCGCCCGGCCCTCGATATCGCCGGAAACGGCCGCTACGCACGGCAATTGGTCGAAGCCGCCGAGCAATACCGGGACATGCGCCTGGCACAGGGCATCGACATCGAATCTCTGGACGTGGACCGGCTGCAAGAGATCAACGGCGCCGACATGGCCGAGGCGATCGCCTCTGTGCATGCGCACCTCAACATGAGAGAGTGAACCATGGGGCTTCGCCTCACCACCAAGGTTCAGGTCAGCGGCTGGCGCTTCCTGCTTCGCCGGCTCGAGCACGCGATCGTGCGGCGCGACACCCGCATGTTCGACGATCCGCTGCAGTTCTACAGCCGTTCGGTCGGGCTGGGCATCGTCATCGCGGTCTTGATCCTGCTCGGGGCCGGGCTGTTGGCCTTCTTCAAACCGCAGGGAAAGCTCGGCGCCAGCAGCCTTCTCACCGACCGGACGACCAACCAGCTGTACGTGATCGTGTCAGGACAGTTGCATCCCGTCTACAACCTGACCTCGGCCCGGCTGGTGCTGGGAAACCCGGCCAACCCCGCCACCGTGAAGTCCTCCGAACTGAGCAAGATGCCATTGGGTCAGACGATCGGCATCCCCGGCGCCCCTTACGCCACACCGGTTTCCGGGGACACCACCTCGACCTGGACCTTATGCGACACCGTCGTCCGGCCCGGCGCCGCGTCCGCCGCAGTTCAGACGTCGGTCCTGGTGATGCCCTTGCTGATCGATTCGTCGATCAACCCGATCCAGGCCAACGAGGCAACGCTGGCCACCTACCAGGGCCAGACCTGGATTGTCACCGCCAAGGGCCGACATTCGATCGATCTCAGCGACCGGGCCCTCACCTCAGCCATGGGGATCCCCGTCACCGCCCAGCCGGTCCCGATGTCGGAGGGCATGTTCAACGCGCTGCCCGCGATGGGCGCCTGGCAACTGCCGCCCATACCGGGTGCGGGAACACCGAATACCCTTGGGCTGCCTGATGATCTGGTGATCGGCTCGGTATTTCAGATCCACACCGACAAGGGGCCGCAATACTACGTGGTGCTGCCCGACGGCATCGCTGCGGTGAACGCGACGACGGCGGCGGCACTGCGCGCGACCCAGTCGCACGGACTGGTGGCACCGCCCGCGGTCGTGCCGAGCCTGGTCGTGCGCATTCCCGAACGCGTTTACGACTCGCCGCTGCCCGCCGAGCAGCTCAAGATCATGTCCAGGCCGGACGAGCCCACCCTGTGCTGGATGTGGGAACGCAGAGCCGGAGATCAGGCGCCGAAGACAACGGTTCTGTCCGGACGGCATCTACCGATCCCACCGTCGGCCATGAACACCGGTATCAAGCAGATCCAAGGCACCGCAACGGTATATATCGACGGTGGCAAGTTCGTCCAGTTGCAGTCCCCTGATCCGCGCTACGGCGAATCGATGTACTACATCGATCCGGAAGGGGTGCGTTACGGGGTCCCGAATGCCGATTCCGCCAAAGCACTGGGTCTGGGTTCCCCGAAAACCGCGCCCTGGGAGGTCGTTCGGCTACTGGTTGACGGGCCGGTGTTGTCCAAAGACGCCGCCCTGTTAGAGCACGAAACGCTTCCCGCCGATCCCAATCCACGAAAAGTCCCCGCCGGAACACCCGGAGTCCCCTGATGACGACGAAGAAATTCACCCCGACCATTACTCGCGGCCCACGGCTGACACCGGGCGAGATCAGCCTCACCCCGCCCGACGATCTCGGTATCGACATTCCGCCCTCGGGCGTTCAGAAGGTGCTGCCCTACGTGATGGGTGGCGCCATGCTCGGCATGATCGCGATCATGTTCGCCGGCGGACGGCAGTTGTCGCCGTACATGCTGATGATGCCGCTGATGATGATCGTGATGATGGTCGGCTCCCTGGCCGGGGGTACCGGCGGTGGCGGCAAGAAGGTGCCGGAAATCAACGCCGACCGCAAGGAATACCTGCGTTATCTCGCCGGGCTCCGCGGACGGGTAACGTCCTCGGCCACCTCACAGGTGGCGTTCTTCGGTTACCACGCCCCGCATCCCGACGATCTGCTGTCACTCATCGGTACCCAGCGGCAGTGGTCCCGGCCCGCCAACAGCGACTTCTACGCGGCCACCCGGATCGGGATCGGCGACCAGCCGGCGGTGGACCGATTGTTGAAACCGGCCGTCGGCGGCGAGCTGGCTGCGGCCTCCGCGGCACCGCAGCCGTACCTCGAGCCGGTCAGCCACATGTGGGTGGTCAAGTTCCTGCGCACCCACGGGCTGATCCACGACTGCCCGAAACTGCTGCAGTTGCGCACCTTTCCCACCATCGCGATCGGCGGCGCGCGGCCGGGTGCCGACCGGTTGCTGACGGCCATGATCTGCCATCTCGCGGTGTTCCATCCGCCGGACTTGTTGCAGATCCGGGTCCTCACCGATGATCCCGAGGACCCCGATTGGTCCTGGCTCAAATGGTTGCCGCACGTTCAGCATCAGACCGATTCCGACGCCGGCGGGCCGGTCCGGATGATCTTCACCCGCCCGGATGGTCTCGCCGACCTGGCCGCGCGCGGGCCGCACGCTCCCGACACGCTTCCCACCGGCCCCTACGTCGTCGTGGTGGACCTCACCGGCGGCAAGGCCGGATTCCCGCCCGACGGCCGGGCCGGTGTCACGGTGCTCACCCTGGGCAACCACCGCGGCTCGGCTTACCGCATCCGGGTCGCCGAGGACGGGACTGCTGACGACCGGCTGCCGGGCCAGCAGTTTCGCCTGGTGACCTCGGTCGCCGACAGCATGTCGCCGCACGAAGCGTCTCGTCTCGCCCGCAAGCTGGCCGGCTGGTCCATCACGGGCACCATCCTGGACAAGACGTCGCGCGTCCAGAAGAAGGTCGCCACCGAATGGCATCAGCTGGTGGGCGCCAAGACCGTCGAGGAGATCACCCCTGGGCGCTGGCGGATGTACACCGACACCGACCGTGATCGGCTCAAGATTCCCTTCGGTCACGAACTCAAGACCGGCAACGTCATGTACCTCGATATCAAAGAGGGTGCGGAGTTCGGCGGCGGGCCGCACGGCATGCTGATCGGCACCACCGGTTCCGGGAAATCCGAGTTTCTGCGCACCCTGATCCTGTCGTTGGTGGCCATGACCCACCCGGATCAGGTCAACCTGCTGCTCACCGACTTCAAGGGCGGCTCGACCTTCCTGGGAATGGAAAAGCTGCCGCACACCGCCGCCGTCATCACCAACATGGCCGAAGAAGCCGAGCTCGTCAGCCGGATGGGCGAGGTGTTGACCGGCGAACTGGACCGCCGGCAGTCGATTCTGCGGCAGGCCGGGATAAAGGTCGGTGCGTCCGGCGCCCTCTCCGGGGTCGCCGAGTACGAGAAGTACCGGGAACGCGGGGCCGATCTTCCGCCACTGCCAACGCTTTTCGTCGTCGTGGACGAGTTCGCCGAGTTGCTGCAAAGTCATCCCGACTTCATCGGTCTGTTCGACCGGATCTGCCGGGTGGGTCGGTCACTGCGGGTGCATCTGCTGCTGGCCACCCAGTCACTGCAGACCGGCGGTGTTCGCATCGACAAGCTGGAACCCAACCTGACCTACCGAATCGCATTGCGCACCACCAGCTCTCATGAGTCCAAGGCGGTGATAGGCACTCCGGAAGCGGTCTACATCACCAACAAAGAGAGCGGTGTCGGGTTCCTGCGGGTGGGCATGGAAGACCCCGTCAAGTTCAGCACGTTCTATATCAGTGGGCCATATGTTCCGCCGGCGGGGGTCGACGCCAATGGCGACGGCAGTAAGGCTGGTCCGCAGATTCCCAAGCAGGCCTTGCGAATCCGGCCGTTCACCGCGGCCCCGATGCTTGAGGAGGCCTTGACGTCATGACCAATACTGAGACAAGGACGTTGCGCGAGGTCATCCTGGACCAACTCAGCACCGCCGAGTCGCGGGCGTACAAGATGTGGCTGCCGCCGCTGACCGATCCGACGCCGCTCAACGAGCTCATCGCGCGCGACCGGCGGCGACCGCTGCGCTTCGCCCTGGGCATCATGGATGAACCGCGCCGCCACCTCCAGGACGTCTGGGGCGTCGACGTTTCCGGAGCGGGCGGGAACATCGGTATCGGAGGCGCACCGCAGACCGGGAAATCCACCCTGCTGCAGACGCTGGTGATGTCGGCCGCTGCCACCCACTCCCCGCGCAATGTCCAGTTCTATTGCATCGACCTAGGCGGCGGCGGTCTGATCTATCTGGAAAACCTGCCGCACGTCGGCGGGGTGGCCAGCCGCTCCGAGCCCGACAAGGTCGCCCGGGTGGTCGCGGAGATGCAATCCGTGCTGCGGCAACGAGAAACCACCTTCAAGGAAAACCGGGTGGGCTCTATCGCCATGTACCGGCAGCTGCGTGACGATCCGAACCAGCCCGTCGCGGCCGACCCTTATGGTGACGTATTTCTGATCATCGACGGGTGGCCGGCCTTCGTCAGTGAGTTTCCGGACCTGGAAATGCAGGTCCAGGATCTGGCCGCGCAGGGACTGTCGTTCGGTGTGCACGTCATCATCTCGACGCCCCGGTGGACGGAGCTGAAGTCACGCGTCCGCGACTACCTGGGCACCAAGATCGAGTTCCGGCTCGGCGACGTCAACGAAACCCAGATCGACCGGATTGCCCGCGAGATCCCGGCGAATCGTCCCGGCCGGGCGGTGTCGATGGAAAAGCACCACTTGATGATCGGGGCGCCCAGGTTGGACGGCGTGCACAGCGCCGAGAACCTGGTGGAGGCGATGACTGCCGGGGTGGCGCAGATCGCGGCCCAGCACACCGACCAGGCACCGCCGGTCCGGGTCCTGCCCGAGCGGATTCACCTGTACGAGCTCGACCCGAACCCGCCCGGACCGGAGGCCGATTACCGCACTCGCTGGGAGATCCCGATCGGATTGCGCGAGACGGACCTGTCGGTGGCGCACGCCCACATGCACTCGAACCCGCACCTGTTGATCTTCGGTGCGGCCAAGTCCGGCAAAACCACCATTGCCCACGCCATCGCCCAAGCGATCTGTGCCCGCAACAGTCCCGATCAGGTGCGGTTCATGCTTGCGGACTACCGCTCGGGCCTGCTTGACGCGGTGCCCGACAGCCACCTGCTTTCCGCCGGCGCGATCAACCGCAACAGCGCAAGCCTGGACGAGGCGGTCAAGGCCCTGGCAGTCAACTTGAAGAAGCGGTTGCCGCCCACCAACCTGACGACGGCGCAGTTGCGCTCGCGTTCCTGGTGGAGCGGATTCGATGTCGTACTCCTGGTTGACGATTGGCACATGATTGTGGGCGCCGCCGGCGGCATGCCCCCAATGGCACCACTGGCACCGTTATTGCCGGCAGCGACAGATATCGGGCTGCACATCATTGTGACCTGCCAGATGAGCCAGGCATACAAGGCGACCATGGACAAGTTCGTGGGCGCCGCATTCGGGTCGGGCGCCCCCACAATGTTCCTTTCCGGCGAGAAGCAGGAATTCCCGTCGAGCGAGTTCAAGGTCAAGCGGCGGCCTCCTGGCCAGGCATTTCTGGTCTCACCGGATGGCAAAGAGGTCATCCAGGCCCCTTACATCGAGCCTCCAGAAGAAGTGTTCGCAGCACCCCCAACCCCCGGTTAAGATTATTTCAATCGCGGTGAGGAGGTCCCGAGACCGCGGTAATCGGAGCCCAGCGCGGTGCTCTTCGCCGGGGTTTACTTCCGGCTATAACTAAACGATTTAACGGCTAGACGGCAAATACCAGGAGAAGAAGTCGGCAAATGGATGAAATGTCACACGCCGCCGCCGCTGCCGACATTGGCGGGCATGTGAGCGATAACGCGCTCGGTGGTGTGGCAGCTGGTGCGACGGCGGTGACGTCGGTGACCGGGCTGGTGCCCGCGGGCGCCGACGAGGTCTCGGCCCAGGCGGCCGCGGCGTTCGCCTCCGCGGGCGTGCAGATGCTGGCTTCCAACAGCTCGGCCCAGGCCGAACTGCAACGGGCCGGAGACGCGGTCCAGGACATCGCCCGGACTTATTCGCAAGTCGACGACGGCGCCGCCGGCGTCATCGCCTAACAGGTCAACCAACCGACAGAGACAGCGCAACCAGAAGGAGTGATCGCCATGTGGTGGCACGCAATGCCGCCGGAGCTGAACACCGCGCGGCTGATGGCCGGCGCGGGCCCGGCTCCGATGCTGGCCGCAGCCACGGGCTGGGCGGCGTTCGCGGCCGCCCTGGATGCTCAGGCCGTCGAATTGACCGCTCGGTTGAACTCGCTGGGTGAAGCGTGGACCGGCGGGGGGAGTGACAAGGCCATTGCGGCTGCCCTGCCGATGGTGACCTGGCTGCAGACCGCCTCAACGCAGGCCAAGACGCGGGGTCTGCAGGCCACGGCGCAGGCGGCCGCATACACGCAGGCGATGGCGACCACGCCGTCGCTGGCCGAGATCGCGGCTAACCACATCACCACCGCAATTTTGGTGGCGACCAATTTCTTCGGCATCAACACCGTGCCCATCGCCTTCAACGAGATGGACTACTTCATCCGCATGTGGATGCAGGCCGCCCTGGCGATGGACGTCTACCAGGCCGAGACCCTGGCTAACACGCTGTTCGACAAGCTCGAGCCAATGACCGCGATCCTCGATCCGAGCATCAGCGGCCAGAGCATGGCGGCGAGCCCGGTCTTCGATATGGCGTCACAGGTCACCGGCGTACCTTCCAGCCAGCTTCAGGCGACGGCTGGACAGCTCGCCGAGGCCAGCGGACCCATGCAACAGCTGACCCAGCCGATGCAACAGATGACTTCGCTTTTCAGCCAGACCGGCGGCATGGGCGGCAGCAATCAGGCCGACGACGATGCTCTGCAGATGGGCCTGGTCGGCACCAGTCCACTGTCCAACCACCCGTTGGCCGGTGGATCCGGCGCCAGTATGGGCGCGGGCTTGTTGCGCGGGGAGGCGCTGCCGGGCGCCGGCGGGACGATGGCCCGCACGCCGTTCATGAGCGAGCTGCTCGACAAGCCTGTCGGCCCGGCCGTGCAACCCGCCGCTGCTGCAGGGTCGTCGGCGACCAGCGGAGCCGCCCCGGTGGGTGCCGGCGCGATGGGACAAGGAGCACAAGCCGGCGGTTCTTCCCGACCGGGGATGGCCGCACCGGCCACGCTCACCCAGGAGCGCAACGACGCAGACGAAGACGACTGGGACGACGAGGACGACTGGTGAGCGTCGCCTCAGACAACAGACTTCCCGGCCACCCGGGCCGGAAGACTTGCCAACATTTTGGCGAGGAAAAGAAAGAGAGAAAGTAGTCCAGCATGGCAGAGATGAAGACCGATGCCGCTACCCTCGCGCAGGAGGCAGGTAACTTCGAGCGGATCTCCGGTGACATGAAGACCCAGATCGACCAGGTCGAGTCAACCGCTGCTTCGCTGCAGGCCCAATGGCGTGGTGCGGCGGGCGCGGCGGCCCAGGCCGCGGTGGTTCGCTTCCAAGAGGCGGCCAACAAACAAAAGGCGGAGCTCGAGGAAATTTCGACGAACATTCGTCAGGCCGGCGTCCAATACTCGAAGGCCGACGAGGAGCAGCAGCAGGCGCTGTCCTCACAAATGGGCTTCTGACCCCCTAATTACCACAAAGAAACGGAGCAATAGGACATGACAGAGCAGCAGTGGAATTTCGCGGGCATCGAGGCCGCGGCCAGCGCAATTCAGGGGAATGTCACCAGCATTCATTCCCTTCTCGACGAGGGCAAGCAGTCTTTGACCAAACTGGCTGCGGCCTGGGGCGGTAGCGGTTCGGAGGCCTACCAGGGCGTCCAGCAGAAGTGGGACGCCACCGCTCAGGAGCTGAACAACGCGCTGCAGAACCTCTCGCGCACGATCAGCGAAGCCGGTCAGGCCATGGCCTCGACCGAGGGCAACGTGACGGGGATGTTCGCATAGGTAACCCCCTATTCGCGTACAATACCGAAGCACGAGATCGGGCGAGTCCAACCCTTTGGGGATCTCGCCCCTTCTCGTGCTTTGTCCTATTTTTGGCGAACTTCTGAGAGGTTCTCATGCCGGCCGACTATGACAAACTCTTTCGGCCCGCTGAAGGTTCGGAGCCTCCAGAAGAAGCGGGCACCGAAACGTACTTCGATGCGAGTTCGCCATATCCACCGCCCGCCAAACCTAATGGCGACGCTCCCGCGACACCGATCGACTGGTCGCAGCCGTTTCCCCCGGCCGCGGCGACCCCGCCTCCCGCCTCGGTAGAGACGCCGCCGCCACCACCCAAGTCGCCGCTGCCCCCCATGCCGATCGGCGGACCCCCGCCGGCACCACCCGAACCACCACCGGCACCACCCGAACCACCGCACGCCGTCGCCGAACCGGCACCGGCCGGGCCCAAGTCGCCGCTGCCCCCCATGCCGATCGGCGGACCCCCGCCGGCACCACCCGAACCACCACCGGCTCCACCCGAACCACCAGAACCACCATCGGTACAACCGCAAGCCTTCGCCGAACCACCGGCGCCGCCCGAACCCCCGCAGACTGTGCCGCCGGGCAAACCGGTGTCCGCTGCTGAACCGCCGCCGGCTGGCAAGCAGCCCTCGGCCGAACCGCCACCGGCACCGCCGTCACCCAAACCTCCAGTCGCACCGATGCCGATCGGCGCGCCGCCGACGCCAGCACCACCACGACCCGAACCCACGCACCGCCCCGGCCCACCGCCACCGGCCACGACTTGGCGATCACCCTCCCCCCAAGCAGCACCGCAACCGTCGCGGTCCGCCGCCGAACCGGTTGCGGCCGCCCCGAAACCACCGCAACCTCCTACCACGCCGACTCGGCCCATAGCGACCGAAACGTCACCGCACAGCGTTCGGGCCGGCGAGCATCAGCAACCGCCCCCCGCGCAACCGCAGTCCGATGCTCCCCGGCATTCGCGACGCGCCCGCCAGGGTCACCGCTATCGGCCCGAACCGGATGACGACGAGACGCCGTCGGCAACTGGTGCCGCCCTTCCGCAACGCCCGTCGGCAGCAGAGACGCAACCGGCGTCCACGGTTGGACCGGCATCCGCGTTCGCGTGGTTACCGCAAAGCCACTCCGACGTCGATCGTCCGTCGGAGGCCGCGCCCGCTGCGGCCGCACCTCCTGTCGAAACCCATCCCGAACCCACTGGCGGCCGTCGCGCCAGGCGGCGCGCCGATCAGGCCGCTGACGCGACACCAACAACCGCGCTGCCTCCATCCCGGCTGGCGCCCACTCGGGCTCAGCCCCCGGGCCCGGTGCGCGCTCAACCGCCGCACTCTCCCACCCGGGGTCAACTCCCGGCTGCTCCGGCCCCGGCCAGGCCCCACATCGAGCCTGCTCCCGTCGATGGTCGTCGCGCCGGGAAGCCCGCGAAACTGGTGTCCAAACGTGGGTGGCGGCGTTGGTTGCACTCGATCACCCGGATCAACTTCGGACTGTCACCCGACGAGAAATACGAACTGGGCCTGTGTAACAGGGTCAGCAGAAGACCTCGCGGCTCGTATCAGATCGCGGTGCTGGGCCTGAAGGGCGGTGCCGGCAAGACCACCACGACGGTCACGCTGGGCACGACACTGGCGCAGGTACGGGGTGACCGGATCCTGGTGCTCGATGCGGATCCGGGCGGCGGCAACCTCGCCGACCGCGCGGGCCGTTCGTCGCCCTCGTCGATCGCGGATCTACTGGCCGACCCGGAGTTGTCGCACTACAACGACGTCCGCGCGCACACCAGCGTAAACGCCGCCAATCTCGAAATCCTGCCCGCTCAGGAATACACCACCGCGCGCCGCGGGCTCAGCGGCGACGACATGCGGGTTGCGGTCGACAAGGTATCCAAGTTCTACAACCTCGTCGTTGCCGACTGCGGAGCGGGGCTCTTCGACCCGGTGACGCGCAGCGTACTGGAAACATCGTCGGCAATAGTGATCGTGACGAATGTATCGATCGACAGCGCTCGCCAAGCCGCAATCGCCATGGAGTGGTTGCGTCACAACGGATATCAGGACCTTCTGAACCGCGCCTGCGTGGTCGTCGACCATGTATGTGTCGGAGAGACCAACGTCGCGGAAAAGCACGTGGTCCGGCAGTTCGAACAGCAGCTCCAGCCCGGCCGGGTGGTGGTCTTACCGTGGGACAAGCACATTGCGGCCGGCGGCGAAATTCACCTCGACCAGCTCGGTCCGGTCTACAAACGACGAATCCTCGAGCTGGCAGCAGCCTTATCCGACGATTTTGAAAGGGCCGGACGTCGATGAGCGCACCTGCCGTTACCGCCCCCGCCGCCGCCGCGGGAACAACTCCGCCCAAACCGGCGACCACCCGGGTAACCATGCTGACCGGCAAACGAATGACGGACCTGGTGCTGCCCGCGGCGGCACCCATGGGAACCTATATCGACGACACTGTCGCGGTGCTGGCCGATCTGCTGGAAGACACCCCGCCCGACGTCTTGGCCGGCTTCGACTTTTCCGCACAGGGCGTGTGGGCCTTCGCCCGGCCCGGATTCCCACCGCTGAGACTGGATCAATCGCTCGACGAAGCAGGAGTGGTCGACGGCTCATTGCTCACCCTGGTGACCCTGAGCCGCACCGAGCGTTATCGGCCGCTCGTCGAAGACGTCATCGACGCGATAGCCGTGCTTGACGAATCGCCAGAGTTCGACCGCTCGGCCCTGGAACGCTTCGTTTGTGTGGCAATACCGGTGATGACCCTGCCGATCACCGCGGTCGCCGTTCGGGCGTGGTGGGCAACCGGACGCAGCCCCTTCTGGCCGCTGGCGATCGGCATCATCGGGGTGGCGGTGCTAGTGGGCTGCTTTGTCGCAACGCGGTTCTACCAGAAAATGGGCCTGTCCGAGAGCCTGCTGCTCGCGGCTTACCAACCGCTCACCGCCGCGGCGGCGATCGCTGTTCCGCTACCGCGTGGAGTGCACTCGCTGGGAGCTCCGCAGCTCGCGGCTGCCGCCACGGCCGTGTTGTTCCTGACGCTGATGACGCGCGGCGGTCCTCGGCGGCGTCATGAATTGGCGTCGTTCGTCGCGATCACATCGATCGCGACCATTGCCGCCGCGGTTGCCTTCGGCTACGGCTACCAGCACTGGGTCCCTGCGGGTGCGATCGCATTCGGGCTGGTCATCGTCACGAACGCGGCCAAACTGACCGTTGCCGTCGCGCGGATTGCGCTACCGCCCATCCCCGTTCCGGGCGAAACCGTGGACAACGAGGAACTGCTCGATCCCGTCACCGCCCAGGACGCCACCAACGAGGAGACCCCGACCTGGCAGGCCATCATCGCGTCAGCGCCGGCGTCTGCCGCACGTCTGACCGAGCGCAGCAAATTGGCCAAGCAGCTGCTCATCGGTTACGTCACGGCCGGGACCCTGGTGCTTGCCGCCGGTTCGATCGCGGTGGTGGTGCACGGACACTTCTTCGTGCACAGCCTGGTGGTGGCGGGCCTGATCACAGTTATCTGTGGGTTCCGGTCGCGGCTGTACGCAGACCGGTGGTGTGCGTGGGCAATGCTGGCGGCGGCCGTCGTCATCCCGACAGGTCTGGCGGTCAGGCTCAGCCTCTGGTATCCGCAGCATGCCTGGCTAATGCTGACCGTTTACCTCGCCACCGCGGTGGTGGCTCTGATCGTGGTGGGAGCGACGGCTCAGATCCGTCGCGTCTCGCCGGTGATGAAGCGGATTCTGGAATTGATCGACGGCGCAATGGTGGCGTCAATCGTTCCGCTCCTGCTGTGGATCACCAGCGTCTACGACATGGTTCGGAATATCCGCTTCTGAGCTGTCGGCGTGCGTTTTTATACACTGCACTGGTGGTCGAAATTGGCGCGATTGGCCTTATGTGAGGTCGGGTAAAATTTGCTCGATGGGTAACCTACAGAAGGGATTTTGCGATGGCTGAACCACTGGCCGTCGATCCCGCCCGCCTGATTGCCGCTGGAAGCAAACTCGCCGAACTTGTTTTCCCGACGCTTCCCGGGCCAATCGCGGCGACCGGATCCGATCCGATATCGGCAGCGATCAACGAGACGATGCCGGGCATCGAATCATTGGTTTCCGACGGGTTGCCCGGCGTCAATGCCGCTCTCAAGCGGACGGCGACCAGCATGTCTACCGCGGCTGACATCTACAGCAAAGCCGATCAGTCGCTGGGCGACGCGTTGACGCAGTACCAATTCGCCTCCGACGGCCAACAGCGCGAAGCCAGCGGGTTGGCTGGGGCCGCGGCGAGCCTGACCGGACAGTCTGCTCAATCGCTGGGCGCTCCCGCCGCGCAACTGCTGGGTGCGCCCGCGGGTGCGGTGTCGCAGCTCGGCCAGGCGGTAAGCGCTCAGGCCGAGGCGCTGTCGCCGCGGGTGGCTGCTACCGTGCCGCAGGTCGTCCAGCTGGCCCCACAAGCCGGTCAGATGGCGCAGCAAGCGTCTCCGATCGCACAGACCATCAGTCAGTCAGCGCAACAGGCGGGCTCGCAAAGCTCGCAGGGCGCCGGCGCAGCGCCCGCCCAACTCGCCTCCGACGCGAAACCGGAGCAGCAGGGGCAACTCGTCGATGACACCAAGAAAGACGAGGACAAAGACGAGGAAGATGGGGCCGCGGCTGGCGCGGCCACGTTGGTCAGCGCTCCCGTCCACGCCGCGCCCGCCGGCGACGCGTCGGCGGGCCCGATCGCAGCACCCGTCTAAGTCTCTCAGCGGCGGGCATCGCTTTCGCCCAGATCTACTTCAGCGCGAAATTGGGTCGCCAGGTCATATCCAGGTGACGGATGAACGCTGTGGCCCCAGATGCGCCCCGGGGCTGATGTGGCCCCGGGGTCAGCAGGTTCAGGATGCCGAGGTCAGGGCGCTGTCGAGCAAACCGGTGACATATCGCCAGTACAGCCAGTCCTCGACCGCTGGGCGCTGAGCCTCCGCGTCGGGCGCGCCGTATGCCTGGTGCAGGGCGATCTCCTGGCAGTGCCCGGCATAGGCGCGGAACGCCCGCAAGTGGGCCACCTCGCGGCCGGTGGCGCTGCTGGTCATCGGCTTCATCAGCTCGAACCACAGCATGTGCCGTTCGTCGTCCGGAGGGTTGGCATCGGCCGGGGCCGGCGGCAACAGGCCCAGCAACTGCAGGTCCTCGGTCTCGGCCAGCTGGGCCGCCGCCGAAGGATCCACCACCTCCAGCCGGGAGCGCCCGGTCATCTTGCCGCTGTCTGGGATGTCGTCCACTTCCAGGATGATCTTGGCCACGCCGGGATCCGAGTTGGCCAATTGCTCCGCGGTTCCGATCACCGCCCGCAGCTTCAGGTCGTGAAACGCGGCCCATCCCTGCACGGCGAGAATCGGATAGGTGGCGAATTGGGCCTTTTCGTCCGCCGGAATGGCGTGGTCGGCACTGGCCATGAACACGTTCGCGGGCAATTGCACGTGGTCGGGTATGTACGCCAGGCCGTAACTGTTGGCCACCACGATTTCGCCGTCGGTGGTCACCGCCGTAACCCAGAAGAATCCGTAATCCCCCTCGTCACGGACGTCGGGCGCATTCAATGCCGCTGCGATGCGACGCGCCAACCGCAGCGGGTCGGCCTTGCCGCGGCGGGCACCAGACGCCGCGGCAATAGCATCGCGCGCCGCCCGCGCCGCCGAAACCGGCACCGACGGCAACACCGTGAGGTCGTCGGCCGACTCAGGCTTTTCCTTCTCGGGCGGCTCGGGCGGCGGCGCCGGTCGGGCTGGAGGCGCTATACGCGCCGACGCTGCGCGTGGAGTCGCTGCTGCCGGTGCCCTGCCGGCCGGGCCCAACGGCGCCCGCCCGGTGGCAGCACGCGAGCCCGCACTTGACGCGGCACCCTGCCCGGTGCTCGGGCTGGCCCCCGCTGACGCCGCGGCAGCGGCGGTCCCGCCGGACATTCCGCGAGCGGCAGCCGGCATCCCGCCGGCGGCCGCGGGTGCCATCGGCTGTGACGACGACCCGTCGTCGCCATGCGACGGGCCCGACGGAGCCGTCGGTTGCGCGGACGGCATCGACGGCGCCTCCGTCGCGGCTGCCGGCTTCACGTGGGCGGGCTCGGTCGACGGGGTTTGCGGCGTCGATGGGGTTCCGGGGTCGCTCGGCATCGACGGCTGGCTCGGTGATGGCGACGGGCCCACCGGAGCCGGTTGCGGGCTCGGCGCCGGCGCCGGCGCCGGTGTCGGTGTCGGTGAAACAGGAGCGGATGGTGCCGGCGCCGGCGCCGGCGCCGGCACGACCGGCGTCACCGGGCTGACCGGCTCCTCCGGCTTCGGCTTGACCGGGTTAACCGGGGTGACCGGCTTAGCCGGCTTGCCCGGGGTAACCGGTGGGATCGGAGTCACCGGCTTGCCCGGGGTAACCGGGGGGACCGGCCTGGGGGTAACCGGAGTGACCGGGACACCGGGGGTAACCGGTTTGCCCGGCGTGACCGGGGGGACCGGCCTGGGGGTGACCGGGGTAACCGGTGCACCAGGGGTCACCGGCTTGTGCGGGTTGACCGGCGTCGGTTCGAAGGGCTTCGGGGCCGGCGGCGCGGGAGCAGGCCGACCCGGAGTTGGTACCACCAACGACGGCACCTCGGGGGTGGGAGGCGTTACCTGGTGGAGCAGATCTGCCAGCGCGTTGTGCGGCGGTTTCCAGTTCTTGGACTCCAAAACGCGCTCAGCGGCTTCTGCCACCAAGCTGGCATTTGCGCTGTGCCTTTCGCGGACCACAGACTCGATTGCCGCTTTTCGGGCATCGGCCTCCAAGTCGGTGTTATTCTCCAGCGCGATTATTTCCCGCTGTGCATCGTCGACGTTGTTGTGAATATCCGACTTTGCTTGTGCGATCAGCCCGGCGATGTGGCGGTGCCAGGTAATGACCCCAACCAGGTAATCCTGCAGCGTGCTCATTTGATTGAGGTTTGCCCCCAGTGCACCGTTGGCGGCATTGGCCGCGCCACCGGTCCACACACCGCCGTCGAACACCTCGACCTGCTGGTGGCGGCAGGCATCCATCACGTCGGTGAACTGGTGCAAGACCCGGTTGTACTGCTGCGCCCGGTCGTAGAAGGTATCCTCATCGGCTTCAGGCCACCCGCTCGGCTCGAGCATCTGCCCGGCGTATTCTCCTATCGGCCTCGGAATGCCCATCGCCTACTCTCCTCCCAACAGCCGCCAGGCCGCAGCGACGAGACCTGTCGGGTAGGTACCCGCAGTGGATCGTTCGACCGGCGCGCACGCGGCACAGCCGCGGCGCCGGCTTTGATGCGGCGACAGCTGATGAGCGGTACCGGACGTCATGGTTAACAAGCCTAACCGAGGTTAAGACCAGCTAGATGCGGCAATTTGGGATCGGGACGGCCGCCGAATCCGGCGCCGCGCGGACGTCGGCAATCCTGGCACGGCATGGTGATGTGATCGCTGCATCGCTCGAACCGCGATGGGACGAGACGCGCGCAGCATGGTGCCAGACGGCATCGGAACACGCCGGAATGACACGGCCGGACGCTGGGCGGCAGCATGCCGGCCGGCATCCACGTGGCTGAGCACCGAGCTAGATCTGAGCTAGATCAGCCCTTTGTTCATCGTGTCCGACAAGGCGGACAGGACCGCGACCAATTGCTCGCCCGCCGCGTCGTTGTAAGCCGTCGCCGCGGACTGTGCATTCATCAGCGCTTCGTTGACCCGCGCCCCGACGACTTCCGCGCCCACTTGCTTCAGCAGGCCCTCCTCGATACGGACCCCGGTGAGCCATTGGTGTCCGTTGATTGTCACCTCGACGGTCTCGGTCTCGTCAGTGCCCCGGAAAGATCCGGTGTTCATCTGATTGAGCGTCCCATCGAGGGCCGTTTGGAACCGAGCCGCCAGCGCTAACGTCTGGGCGACATGCGGGTCCATTTCCATGCTGGTCACTTCGACTCCTTGCTGTCTTGACGACGGCGGTTACCGATGACGGCCTCCGTCCACGCCCGGTCCTCGGTGTATAGCGCCTCGTCGTCTTGCTGGGCGCCCTTGGACTTGGAGCTTCCCTGACCCTGGCCGTGTGCCCCCATCGGCATGCCCATGCCACCCCCGCCCATCCCACTGCCCGCGGCGGCCTTCCCCTGAGCCGCGCCGGCGATGTCGCCCGCGGCAGCCGGCCGCACCGAGTCGGTGCCCGCCAGACCCGCCGGCTCACCCAGCGGTGCTCCACCGATACCTCCGCCGCCTCCGCCGCCGCCCAGCGACATCGGCTTCATCCCCGGCTCCTTCGACAGGTTCGCTGCCGCCTGGTGAGCGGCAGACGTCAGTTCTGCGCTGGATCCGGCCGGCATGCCGCCACCAGCCCCGCCGGCCGGGGCCATCGGCGCCATCGGCATCCCGGTCGTGGGAGTTCCGCCCGAGCCGCCGGTGATCGTCTGCATTACCGTGCCGGGGATCAAACCCTGTGGCTGGGCGGGCGGCGGTGGATCGATCTTGATGGCGGCCGGAGGCTTGGGCGGATTCACCGGTTCCAGATCCGCCTTGGTGGTGTATTCGCTCAGCACCTGCTCGGATTTGGTCTGGTATTCGGCGTAGAGCTTGATCGCCTGGTCTTTGTAGGCCGGGTCTTTCGACAACTCCTCGAGCTTGGTGATGTCCGCCAACGAAGGATGTGACCGTCTGGCCCACACTTGCAACTGGACGATGTATTGAGCCTGCTTGGCCAGCGCAGCGCTCAATTTCGCCATGTGGAGTATCCACTCCTTTTGCTGGTCCATAGAGGCTTCGCAAGCCGTGGCCGCGTCGCCTTCCCAATTCTCGAAAACCCGGAAGCGCTTGATGTCTCCTTGCAGCGCAAGGTTGACATTGTTCCAGGCCTGCGCAAAGTTGACCAGCGTTGCGCCCTGGTCACCTGCTTCGAGTTTGGTTGCCGCCGCCTTCAGGTCAGTGAAATTACCGTCGCCGGCCGCCGCCACTTTCGGGGTTTCCTCCAGTTCGCCCGAGCTGTTGCCGCCGGCGCCGCCGGCGGACTGGGCCGACACAGCTGCGTTCCCGTCGCTGTCGAGCGCGGTCTGAGACTCCTCGTCGACCTCCCCGTAAGCCTTGGCCGCGTTGCGCAGGGACGTCGCCAGCCGTTGCCGCTCCCTGACGCCGGCCTCCAAGTAGAGCTGCATATTCTCGGCGGACACCGCAAGTTGACGACCGGCGTTGATCGCCGCGGTGAGGTCGCATGGACCTTCCGGAACGTCATTGGGTGCAACCGCCATCGGGGCCTCCACCTCGGTGGCCCTCTTCAGAATTTCGTCCTGATCCACCGTCACGGTCTGCGGCTGGCTCATATCGGATCATCCTCCTTAGTACTACAGCCATTATCGTCGCTGAAGCGGAAGGTTCCTGCACCAAAAATTTCGGTCGTCCCCATGCTTGCCGACGCCGCGCTACCTTGGCAGGGCCATCTGGTAGCGACTCTCTTCCGGCGGGGAAACCCGCCGGATCGGCAGCTCGCGATGCCGTGGAGTGCTGATGAGGTTGTGCCGCAGGATCACCTTGTCGACGCCGGAATGCGGACCGAGGTAGGTCGTCGCGTTCGGCCACGCGATCTTGGCGACCGGACCGATGTGCGCGCCGATCAGGCTGGCGAACTGCTCGAAGCGCGGACCAACCGTCACGATTCCGCCGGCGGCGGCCGAGCGCACAGCGAACTGCGTGAAGGTTTGAGCGTCGCCGAGGTTGATGCTCGCGTCCACGTCGTCGAACGGCATATATACCGGGTACCGGTTCACGGTCTGGCCGACCAGCACACCGGCCGATCCGATCGGCAGCTGACAGTGATGGTTGGGGACGAGATTTTGGCCTTGCAAGGCGGGCCGCTGGCCGCCGTACAGGCGGGAGAAGCCGCGCGGCGTCTTCGGCTTGCCCACCGTGGTCAGCAACACGGTGGACTGCGGCGGCATCCCGGGAGCGATGCGGACCCTGGTGACGGTGTGGTCGGCGCGCGCCGACCACCACAAGTCCGGGCCGCCCGGTGCGGTGTAGGCGGCGGTGTAGGCGTCGCGGCCTTTGATCATCGACCACTTCTCGCGCACATAACCGATGTCGCTGGCGTGGTCATAGTCGTCGAAACTGCGCCCGCACACCGCGTCGACACCATTGCTGGCCAGGCTGTCGGCGATGCGGGTGGCCGACGCGACCAGATAGCGGGCCAGTCCGGCGACCCCCACATCACGCCGCTGCGCCGACTTGTGGGTACGTTCGGGGTTGGCCCGCAACATGATCCACGTCCGGCGGCTAGCGGGGGCCGGGTCGGCGCCGATCACCTGTTGGTAGAGGTTCACCACATCCGGCGAGGCGGTGTTGCCGACACGGTAGCCCGCCGACACGACGTCAGCTTCCAAATCAGGGCAGTGCACCGACAGAAGCTCCTCCAACAGTCGGGTGTCCAAGACGTCGTCGGTGTGGGCTTGCCCGTCGACGATGACCGTTGGGGTGAACGGTCGCGGCTTGAGTTCGATGACCGCGATCAGGCATTCACGGCGCCACCGCACCGCGACGTGGTCCCCGGGCTTGACGGTGGCACCCACGACCGGCTCGGACGGAACGTCGGGCGGCTTGCGGCGCCGGCGCAGCCACGCGAACATCGTTGCTACCCAGCCGGTTACCCGACGCCCGAAGAAGGTGACCGTGGCCACGATGGCGGCCACCGCGACTACCGCTATGCCCGCCCACCAGTAGCGCGTGTGCAGGAACAGCATGATGGTGGGCGGGCCCAGCACCGCTACCACCAATGTGTGACCGGTGCTGAACCGTAACCGTATCGGACTGAATGGATTCCTCATCGGCGCCTCAGCGCCCGCGCGCTCAGTCCGCCGAGTGCCAGCGCCAGCGTCAGGCCCAGAACCGACAGCGCCACGATGGTGATCGGGCGACGATCCGGGCCGGGTTCTACCACGGGAGGTGGAATTCGTCTCACGTTGAACGGGGCCGACGCGGGTCCCGGCGGGATGTCCCAGGTCAACGCCGCCACCGCATTGATCACGCCGGCGCCGACGAGGTTGTTGACTCCGCCTCCCGGATGTCGCGCGGTGGCGGTGATCCGGTTGATCACCTGCAACGGGGTCAGCTCCGGGAACCGCTGCCGCACCAGCGCCGCCAGACCCGAGACATACGCCGCGGCAAACGAGGTGCCGGCGATCGGGATCGGCCCCTCGCGGCCCGGCAGGGCATTCACCGGCTCGCCGCGGTCGCCGAGGGCGACGATGTTCTCCGCTGGGGCCGCCACGCCCACCCACGGTCCATGCATGGAGAAGGAGCTGGGCACACCGCTTTCGCCGATGCCCCCGACCGCCAGCACCAGGGGCGCGTACCACGCGGGCGTGACGACCGTCTGCACCTTGTTCCAGCCACGAGAGTCGCCGGGGGCCGACGCGTCCGGCAGCGGGTTCTGCGCGCAGTCGCCACCGGTGTTGCCGGCCGCAACGACCACCACGGCGTTTTTGACGTTGACCGCGTAATTGATCGCCGCGCCCAGGCCGATCTCGTCGATGGGCCGGGTCACCTTGTAACAGGCCGCTTCACTGATGTTGATCACACCGGCACCCAGATTGGCCGCATGCACGACCGCGCGGGCCAGGCTGCGGATGGACCCGGCCGCCGGGGTGGCGTTGGGGTCGTTGGGATTGGGTTGGGTACCAACCGGTTCGAAGGCCTCGGACGTCTGCCGCAACGACAGCAGCCGGGCATCGGGTGCGACGCCGACGAACCCGTCGGTGGGCGCCGGCCGGCCCGCGATGATCGAGGCGGTCAGCGTCCCGTGCGCGTCGCAGTCGGACAGGCCGTCGCCGGCCTGGTCGACGAAGTCGCCGCCCGGTTCCGCCGGTACCCGTGGCGACGCGTCGACACCGGTGTCGATCACCGCCACCGTCACCCCGGCTCCGGTTGCGAACTTGTGCGCCTCCGAGACGCCGAGATAGGCGTTGCTCCACGGTGGATCGTGAAAGCTCGAATCCGGCAAGGTCGTGGGATTCGAGCACAGGACGCGCTGTTCGGTGGGCTGGTCGGGGCCGGTGACGTCGGGCGGTACCGCACCGGGGTCGATCGATGGGGGATTGATTGCCAACGCGGGCGGCGCGTTGAGCAACGCCAGCACCACCGCCGTCAGCAAGATCCGGTGCACCCCGGAATCACTCCGTTCATTTAAGCCGCGTTGCCGACCTGGCATCTGCGTGTCAGGTCTGCGTGCATTTTAGACGTAACGGCTGCGTAAACAACGCTTTTCCCGCCGGCGCCGGGTCACGGTTTGCTACCAGACGATGGCGGCCATGTCGCGGTTGTCCGAACACACGCTGCGCACCGCGGCTTGGATGTCGGCGGCAGTGATGATCTGCAGATCCTGAACCGACACCGGTTGGCCGGCCCGCTTTTGGGCGACCACTCGAGTGTCGCGAAAGCCTTCGGCGCGTTCGATGACGTTGCGGGCAAACCGGCCGTTTTGCATGGCGTCGATACCGTGCTGGCCGGCGGGAGTGGTGTAGTCGCGGATGGTGGTCGCCGCGTCCAGAAATGTCTGGCGCGCGGCGTCGTCGAGCAGGCTGGCGCGCGGTGTGGCGTAGCGCTGCCCGATCTCGACGATCTCGGCCGGCGAATAGGACTCGAACCGCAGCTTGCGGTTGAACCGGCCGGCCAAACCCGGGTTGACGGACAGGAATTCGTCTACTTGGTCCTCATAGCCCGCCCCAATGAAACAGAAGTCGAAACGGTGCGCTTCCAGCGCGACCAGCAGTTGGTTGACGGCCTCCATGCCGATCATGTCCGGGGTGCCGTCCTGGTGGCGTTCCACCAGTGAGTAGAACTCGTCCATGAAAATGATTCGGCCAAGCGACTTTTCGATCAGCTCGTTGGTTTTCGGCCCGGATTCGCCAATGTAGTGCCCGCAAAAATCGGAACGGCGGACCTCCCGAATTTCAGGATGGCGCACGATTCCCATGCCGGCATAGATCTTTCCCAACGCTTCGGCGGTGGTGGTCTTACCGGTGCCCGGCGGCCCGACCAGCAACATGTGGTTGGTTTGCCCCTCAACGGGCAGGCCGTGTTCCAGCCGCATCGTACGCACTTCAAGCTGGTCTTCCAGCGCCGCCACCGCCTGCTTCACCGCGGCCAAACCGACCTGCCTGGCCAGCAGTTCGCGGCCCTCGGCCAGCAGCTCGGCCCGGCGCTCTACCGCATCGTCGTCGTCGAGCTGGTCGCGGCTTTTCGCCGTCGCCGGATCCCACTTGTCGGTGCGGCTGGCGATGGTCTGCTCGTCGGTCACGACCAGGCGAAGCTTCGGGTCCGCCAGCGCTTCCTTGGCCGGCTCGGTCAGCACACCGTTGATGGTCGCTTTGGACAGCCAGATCCGAGCCTTTTCGTCCTCGTGCAGCTGGCGGTACACCATTCCGCGCACGTACGCCAGATCCGCGACCAGCAGCGGAATGTCGGCCGGGCCAATGGATGCGGTCAGCACATGGGAATCGAAGCGCGCCGACGACTTGTTGTGCCCGATCACATCGACACGGTCCAACCAGTCCAGGGCGACGTGGCCCTGCCCCAAGTGGGCTGCGGCGTGCGCGGCCAGCGCACAAATCGAGGCCGTTACCGCAGACATGACGATCGCCTGCGGAGGCAAATCCTCGGCGGCGGTCAACAACACGTCGGGCCAACGCTGCGTGACGAACATCAGGAATGCGCGGGCCAGCTGATGCCATTGATGGTTGCGCCACGAATCCAATAGTTCGCGGTTGGCTAACAGCGCGTCGGCCTCGGCGTACTCCCCGGCGATAGTGAGCGCGGACGACAGCGCCAGTCCCACCTGCGATGCGTCGGTCACCGTGATGCCAACGTAGGGACCCAGCTGGATGTCGGCCGAAAGCGTCCGGCCGATCCGCGTGGTTTCGCGGTGTAGCCATTCGCTGTTGGTATGGAGCTGTCTGAGCGACGTCAGGTCGTGGTCGCCACAGGCGATGCGGCCCAGCCATGCGTCAGCCATCGACGGGTCGGCGTCGGTGGCGGCGACGAACTCGGGTAACGCGTCCGCTGGTCCCAGGCTGCTCCTGATCGCCATCCCGCGGTCGAAATGCCTACGGGCAGTGAGCAAATCACCCATTGTATCCACCATCCTCGACGGCGTGGCGGTGCTCGTCCCGGCTGTGCGAAGCCCGCCTCATCACGTTGTGCCGCAACGTTGATCGAGTCACTGCGCAGCAATCGACATCGTGACCGGCTCGAGGCTGACGTAACGGTTCTCGGCGCGGAACATCTCCATCTCCACCAGCCAATGCCGGCCTGCCGCACTGACTTTGACCATAGCCCGGTCAACTTGCTCGATAGTGACCTCGAATCCGTGGCGATGTCCCTCGGGCAGCGCCGTACCGGCCGGCGCGACGGTGATCACACTGGCCGGCCGCGGCGTGGGCGCAATTGCGACATCGCCAATATCGTTGCCACCGCCTTCGGATGTGCTGTCGCCGTATCTCTTCCGGCGTCCCACGTATTCCACGACGCTGACTGTGGTGCGCGGCGCCGGCCGTGAGGTGCCGACGATGCTGACTTCTGGCATCCGTACGCTGGCCCACCGCTCGTGGTCACGCGTGTGCACACAGACCCGCTCGCCGGCACCGGCCGTACGGATCACGATCCGCTTTGCGATGGCATCGTCAGCGGCCACGAACACCCTCGACAGCTCACCGGCATCGGTAACCGGGATCATCAGCCGATCGCCGTTGGGTAATTTGCCCACCAGCACACCAGACGGTCCGATCTCGCCGACCAGCTGCGCGGGCAACGCGCTGCGACGCACGCCGCGCAGGTACGGCCGCGGGCCGCACATGTTGGCTGCCGCGGCTGCGGCCTGCTCTCCGTTGAGGCGCCGCAGGATCACGCTGGGCGGGGTTGGGGCCGGGGTGGGTGTACGCACCGTGACGGTCGCGGTGCAGGTCGCGTCGGGATATACCGTCACGTTCTGGATGACCTCGTCGGCGCGCAGGGTCCATGCCTGGGTAAGGACCCGCGACGAAATCGCCTCGGCCGGATAGGCATAAGTGGTCATCCAGCCCGATTCTCCACGGATGGCTTTCCACCGCTGCGCGCTGCCGGCTACCGCGTCCGACCCCAACCGGCGATCCAGCTCGACCAGGTCGGTGGCGGTCGCCACCTTGGCGCGCAGACCTTGGCAGCGCAACGAGCCGGCGATACGTTGAGCGACCGAAATTGCCGCAGCCCCAACGCTGGTGCGCCACCGCAATGCCTGGGCGTTGTCGATGATCGGCAGCCGCATGATCAGCCAGGTTTCGCGTCGACCCGCATAGGGTGGGGTGCCGATCTCTGAGTCGTACACCCGCGGATAGTCCCCGACGGTGCCGGTTCGGGAGCCGAGTGTGACGACGCTGATTGAATGGAGCTGCAGTCCCAGCGGATGCTGCAACAGCGGCAGCAGCTCGACGATATCGATGATGTTGTCGGATTCGACGGTCACCGAGCCGGTCACCGTGGTTGCGCAATGCGCTCGGCCAAGCAGTTGCACCGCCACCACCGCGGTATCGTCTTGGACCCGGACGCCACCACCAGACCGGTTGTTGGCCACCGTAATTGGGGCGTCCCAACTGATCGGGCGCCGGCCCCGCAACCCCAGCACAGCCCATGACCACGCCGGCTGGCCCCACCACCGGATGAACACCACCGCAATGCCCACCGCCAGGGCGCATCCTGCGCCGACGTAACCGCCCAGCGCCCAGCCCGCCAATGCGAGCCCGAATACCACCCAGACTCCGACCACCCGCCTGACGCTGACCGGACCGAACCCGGTCAGGGTCGGCCTCATCGCGCCCTCCGTAGCCGGGACGCGATTGCCGCCACCAGCACCCCGGCGGCGACTGCGCCGACGAACCCGATGGCGATGTTGCGCGCCCGGTGATCCGGGGGCGGGGGCGGCGGTGCGGGGGTGATTACCCGACTCTGGGATCCTGGGGCCAGCCGTTCGCCGGCGGGAATGTTGAACGTCAACGCGGCGACGGGATCGACCAGCCCGTATCCCACTCGGTTGTCGACCCCCGCGGGCGGGTTGTGTGCCGACTGCACGATCCGGTTGATCACCTGATGCGCGCTCAGATCGGGAAACTTGGCCCGTACCAGTGCCGCCACGCCGCTGACGTATGCCGCCGAGAAGCTGGTGCCCCAAAACGGCATGTTCTTCTCCCCCGACTTCGAGGGTGGGTATGCGTTGACCGGTCCACCGCCTTGCGGCGATAGACCCATGATGTGGGTTCCCGGCGCCGCCACGCCAACCCACGGGCCCGACATGCTCTTGTCGAGTGGGGCGCCGCTGGCGTCGACGGCACCGACCGACAGCACGTAGTCGGAAAACCACGACGGCGAGGAGACCACCTTGACCTGGTGCCAATCCCGGGGATCTGAAGGGTCCAGTGGGTCATACATCGGGTTGTTGTCGCAGCCGGCTTCCCCGTCGTTGCCGGCCGCGGCGACGATCACCGCATCCTTGACGGTGGCCGCGTACCACAGTGCGGCGCCCAGCGCCCGCTGATCGGCGGGGGCGACCGCCGGTAGGCATGCGGTGACCGAAATGTTGATCACTTTGGCGCCCATGTTGGCCGCATGTACCACCGCGCGCGCCACCGTATTGAGCGTGCCGGCTTTCACTCTTTCGTCGGAGTTGGGACCCGCCGGTGGCGGGTTGACCGGCTCGAAGGCTCGCGAGGACTGGCGGATCGAGATGATGGTTGCGTGCGGGGCAACCCCCACCACCCCGTCCGGGGCGCCCGGCGGCAGCGGCGGCACCGCCGGTTCGTCCTCGGTCTGCGGATCCGGCGGCCCATTGGACGGCGCCATTTCCTCAGGCGGCGGCGGTGGCGGCGGAACCGTTTGGGTGATCGTCACCGGTGTCGGCGGCGGTGGCGGGAGCGTGGGAGGCGGGGCTTCCACCGGCGGCGCCGGTGCGGCGATGACCGGCGGCGGCCCCGCCGGCGGGGAAAACGCCGGAGTGGCCGGCATGGGCCGCGGCATGGGTGAAATACCTTGCGGCGCAGCGGCAATGATCGAGCTCACCACCGTGCCATGCGCGTCACAGTCGGACAAGCCATCCTCGCCCATGATGTAGTCACCACCGGGAACCACCGGCAATCGCGGGTTGGGGGTGACGCCGGTGTCGATGACGGCGACGGCCACTCCGTTACCGGTGCTGTATTGCCACGCCTTACTGATGTTGAGCAGGTTGAATCCCGGTGCCAGCTGCGCGACATCGGGGTTTTTCACGGCGATCGGGGCCGAACAGCTATTGGTGCGGTGCATCGGTTGGTCGGGCCGGGGCGGTCCGTCTGGAGGTACCAGCGCCGGATCCACCGATGGTGGTGGGATGGCTTGTGCGGCAGGAAGGTTGGTCCAGAGGGCCACCAGCGCGACAGCGGCGCTCGCCGCTGTCGCACGCAAGCACCGTCGGCTCAGTGACGAATCCATGCGAACAGCCCCCCCAGAGCCGCGGCCGCCGGCAAAAACACGATCATCGCCAGCACTTCCAGCCATTCCACGGTCAGCCGGATAAGCGGCCGGAACCGCAGCGCCGGCACCAAAAGCGCTGCGGCCAAACCCAATGCGGCAAACGCCACCACCGCCACGACGGGCCAGAAAAGCCCGGCCTGGACATCTCGTGGTGCTGCGACAGCATACTTGACAACGCCTGCGCATACCGCGGCCGACGCTCCCAACACCAAGGCAACCGCTTGGTATTTCGCGGCGAATCCGCGGCCCTGGGTGATGAAGATCCCGACTGCCAGACCGGCCACCAGAAGCGCCAACCAAGCCCACGGGCCCCCCGGCGTCAACACCCCCCACACTGCGACGGGAAGCACCAGCGACACCCCGGTGCACACACCTACCTGTACCGCATTGACCAGCCGTGCCGAAGCGGCGATCGCTGCGCCGCGCGCGGAGATGTCGGTGAGTTCGTTGTCCTCGTCCTCGGTGTCGGCCTCGCTGACCGGAGACACGGTGTCGACGGGCATCCCCTCACGGCGCGCGAAAAGGTCGCGGCCCGTGATCGACCCGAAGTGCGGGGGCCGTACCCGCGCTACCCATAGCGCGATGGTGGGGGTCATCCTGACCAGGACCAGCAGGCCGACCAGCACCCAAATCGCCAGCACCTGCACCGAAGCCGGCTGAAACATCCGGATCACCGCCACCACGGCCAGGATCCCGGACATCGTCACCACGGCGGTGACAACCGCGGTCTGCCAACGCTTTTGGGTCACTACACCAATCGCGACCGCGCCGAGAAGTACCACGACGACCCCGATCAGCCCGTGCGGCGCACCGAGCGAACCCGGCGGCGCACACGCACTGGCGACGGCCAGCAACACCACCGCCAGCCAGCCGAAGCCACTGAACAGGTCACGCCGCTCCCGCCAGCCCCACCACACCACCGCCGCTCCTACCACCAGCAAGGCGCCGATCCCACCGGCCACCGCAGCCGGAACCAGGCTGTCGGTGAAAGTTCGGGTCCGCAATGCCAGTGCCACCACGACTCCGACCGCCATGGCGATGATGGCCATCGCCGTGTGGGCAGCTGTCAGGGGAGTTACCGGGGCAAACATCCGATCCCCGCCGTCACGGCCCAGCCACTTACCCATGGCCGCCAATCCCGTCGAGAGCGACTCGTATTGCGGCTCGAACGACTCGCCGGCCACCCGCGGCACCAGGACCAGCGTGTCGCCGTCTTGAACCCCGAGCTCGTCGAGGCTCTTGTTGATGTCCAGTCGGACACCGTTGATCTTGTGCAGCTCGTAACTGCCCGCCGGTAGCGCAACACCGTCGAAACCTTTACGCTTCAGGTCGGCGTCGAACAGCTCGACCATTCCCTCGAAGAATCCCTCCACTGGAATTCCGGCGGGAAACACCTGCGAGCTCAGATGCTTGTCGTAGCAAATGTTGACCGCACACCGTGCCGGGAATGCAACCTTATGCGGGGACGTCACGGCGCGGCCCGCTCGGCGTCGGGAACATATTTGTCGGCCAGGCCCGCGGTAATTTCGAATAGCCGTAACCGCGCCTTTTTCTTCACCTCGTGAACCGTGTCGATGATCCCGCCCTTGGCCAGGTGCGGGTCAAACGGCATCACTTCCACTATTGCGCCGACCTTGGTAAACCGCTCAGTCAGATACGCCAGCGCGTCTTTGTCGGTGATGTTGTCGGTGTGATTAATGATTACCGTGCTTCGCGAGACCAGCTCGTGATAGCCCTGCGACCTGAGGTAGTCCACCGCCCTCAACACCGGCCGGGACCGGTCCGCGGTAATGCCGGAGACGAACACCAGGGTGTCGGTGTTCTGCAGCACCGGCTTCATGACATCGTGCTCGAGGTCGGGGGCGGTGTCGACAATGATGACCGTGTGGGTTCGCCGTAGCCGCGACAACACCCCCGAGAACATTGCCGGAACCAGCGGTCGGGGTTGGTCTGAGGTGCGGTTTCCGGCCAGTACGTCCAATCCCACGGTGTTTTGCCCAAGGTGTTCGCGGATGTCCGCGTAGCCCTGGACATCCGTGTCGTTGATGATGGCGGCGTAATCTCCCGGCGGCGACTCGTCGATGCGGTCGGCCAGCGTGCCGAAGCCGGGAACCGCGTCGATCGCAATCACGTTCTCCGGCCGGCATTCGCGGAACACACCGCCGATGCAGGCGGCCATCGTGGTTACCCCCACGCCCCCTTTGCCGGAAACCACTGTGATCACATATTGCCGACGAATATGCCTCCGGATGCGCGCCTGTAAATCGCGGTAGTGTCGTTCCCGGGGGGATTCCCCCGGGTTGATTTTGTGAAACGACGCGGCATAAATGAATTTCCGCCAGCCCGACCCTGGGGGAATTTTCCGGGGGGCCGCCAGATCGGTAATACGCATGGTGTCGGATACCGAATCCCGAAAGTGGCGCCGAACTGATGGATCCCCCCGTCCGAGCGCTCCTTCGTCTGACATATTCGGGTCATTCCAAGGGCTTGTCACGACGGCGATGCTAACACGATTCGTGATTCCACGTTTACCTCGCGCAGTTGCCCCGTACCTGCGGCAACGCGCCATTCCGCGTCACTGTTATTCACACCACACGCCGGTAGGAGTACCACTCGTCACCGGCGGGCAAGCGGCGGATGAGGCGCTGCACCGCACCACCGATGTCGCCTCGCGAACCAGGCGAGAGCACTTGGTAGCGTCGCTGCCCGGACATCACGCTTTCCACGCAGATGCGACCGGCCGGGGTGTCGATGATGGTTACCGCGGTATCACCGATGAGGAGGCGCGCCGTCTTCTCCGGCCCGATACCAGCTTGAAGACCCACAATTGCCGCGTGTGCAGACCGCGAGGGATCGGCGGCCATGGTGAGCATCTGCAACTGGTCGATGTCCAGACGCTGGCTGACCAAGAAGGAACGCAAGCTGGTGGGGTCGCGCACCGATTCCAGCAACGCATCGGCATCCACGGTGACCGGCCGCAACGGCGCCGCTTCGGCGACGCCGCACAACTGCTCGATCTGACCCACGACAAGTTCACCGGCCGCCGTCTCGTTACTGGCCATGCCGGCGGGGTATAGCCGCACCAGTTTGCCATGGCGTTCTAGAACAACCCACCAGGTGGCGAATCGGCAGATGGCTGCCCGCGTCGGCTCGCTGCCGGGCACGTTGATGAGCAGAAGTAAGCCCAAGTCGCGTCGCAAGAGCACGGTGAGCCATTCGCGGATCATGGGATCGGCGTTGCCTGATTCGTCGAGCGCTCCCGCGGCTTTGAGATCGGCAGCGACCGGATGCTGCAGTGCCCGTTCGGCAGTGTCGAGCCGCGGCAGCAACGGCCGCAGACCGAGTTCCGGGCAGATCTGTTCCACCCCGGTTACCGCTTGTAGCACCCACAGCCCGTCGACTGTCGTCGTCAGCATGGCGCCCTCACCTCAATGTAGAAACAGAAGGTGGGGCATACGCGCAGCTTCGCGCGTTTGCCCCACCCCACTGGGAACCCGTGTCACAACGGATACATTCGGTACCCGCCGGCGTCGCTGGAACTAGAACAACCCCGAGATCGCCTGATCAGTCCCGATCGCATTGTCCAGCACGTGGCTGGTCGTGGTTCCGTGCTGACCCACCGTCTCGATGAGACCCTGAAGCCCCGAAAGCATCTGTGCTTGAGCATCGAAGAACCCTTGCGCACCGTGGCCCGCGAAGAATTCCTGCAGCGCATTCGTCTTGTTGGCGGTGTCTTCGTGAATCTCGTGCAGCTGCCCGGCACGCGAGCCTACATCCGTCGCGAAATCGGATACCGCTGCCGGGTTATAAGTGATCTGATCTGCCATGGTCAAGTTCCTTTCCGAAGGGTGTTATGCAGGGAGGCGGGTGGGTCAGGATCCGTGGCCACCGCCGAAGAGGGCTTGGAACGCGTGCTGTGAGTCCGCTTCGTGCGATTCCATCAGCGCCGCGGCCTGTGTCAGGCCTTCAGCCAGCCGGGTGCCTCCCGTTAGGACCTTGTTCAACTCGTTGGCGACCTCGGTGGCGGTCGCGTGGGAAGCAACCACGCCAGCACCAGACCAGGTCGCCGGGTTCATGACGTTCTCTTGGTTGGCCAGGTAGCCCTGGGCTATGGCCATCGCGTGCTCCATGTTCGCCTGGATGTCATGGGCGGTACTGCGCAGCATCTGCGGGGTTACTTGAATCGTGCCGTCTGCCATGGGGATTTTCTCCTAACTACGGTGAGCCGGTTCGCCCTTGTCTATGGGGGCATGACGCGAAGTGTATGGCTGCTATTCAGAGCTGTCGATTCACCCTCTGCGCCAGTTCGGGTCATAGCGGTCGTCGACCACCCGCACCGTCGCCGGCTGCTCGGACTTGCCGTGCGATGCGCGCTGGCCCCCGGCAGCATGACCCACCGGCATGCCGCCCATGGGCGTGCCGCTCATCGTCGTTGTCGTCGGCGAACGCAAGGCTTCGGCGCCCAACGCCCCGCTTGGCCGCAATCCCACCGGTCGACCGCTGCTTCCGGACTCGAACGCACTGACCGGACGGGTGAAGCTGGTAGCGGACATGCCCGCGCCGCCCAGAGAGGCGCCCCCACCGCCGGCACCGACCGACGCCTCGGTCGCCGCGGCCCCCGCTGCGGCCGAAGCCGCCGAAGCCCCGGGCGCCGCGCCGCCCATGCCGAGAGCGCCGGGACTGGCGAACATGCCCATCATCGACTGCAAGGGCTGCAGGGCGCTCATCGGCGCCTGCATCAGCCCGGACGGAGCCTGCAAAGCTTGAGGAACCGCTTGCATCATCGACTGGACCGGTTGCATGAAGGTACCGATTTGGCTGCCAAAGTTCTCCCCGGCCGACGTTGACTGGCCGGCGCCGCTTGTTCCCGCCTGCACCCCTTGATAGGCGGAGCGCATGCCGTCCCCAGCTGCGGCTTCCGCAGCAGCCTGCCCGACAGCCGAAGCCGCCTGGGCCGGTGCCGCCGGCGAGGCGCCCATGGTCGCGACCGGCGGCGGAATGGCCAGACTTTCCGCCAGACCCGCCAGGATCCCGCCGTAGGTCGCGCCCACCGCCGAGTTGTTGGGCCACATCACCCCGAAATACTCGACGTCAAGCGAGATGATTCGCGGTGTCAGTGCCCCCCAGACAAGCGGATTGATGTGGTTGTCGACCGTCCACTCGTCACGGTTCTCCATGCATTCCGGTGCTGGGCGCATGGCACTGTTGGCCATCTCGAACGCCGCTATCGCCGCCGACACCACCGCCGGTTTGACGTCGACCCAGCCGGCTAAGCCGTGCAGGGAGGCATTGAGCATGGTCACGTTGAGCGCCGAGGCCGCCGAGCCGAGGCCAAGCCAGCTCGCCGCGGTTGCGGCGGTGTTGATCGCTGACGCGATACCCGAGGCGTGGTGGCTGGCACCTACAGTGGTCCACGCCGTTTGGTTCGCCACATGCGTGGAGATTCCGGTTCCCGCCTTGAGCAGCAGGTCATTGGCCTCAGGTGTACGCGCAGCCCATCCTGGATCGGGCATGCGGATTTAACCCAGTGCCGATGCCGCTGCGCGTAAAGCCTCGGTGGACTCGTACACGCCCGACGCCAGGCCTTGCGTCCCAGCGAACAACCCGCGCTGGGCAGCGTGCTCGGCAACCACGCCGAGGTAGCCGGCTCCGCAGGCATTCAGTGCCGCTGAAAACATCGCGGAGTCCGGATCGTCTCCCATCGGGGTCGTCCCGAGCAGCGCCGGCGCCGCCGCGGAGGCCGCCGCCTCGGTTTCCGCACTGATCGCCGACTCGGCGGCTGCAGATGCCAGCACGGCCTCTGGTTGCACAGACAAAACCATGTTCACCCTCCGAATGTGGTCTCGCGATGAGACGTGTTGGTTGGTCAGTCTAGTGCGAGTCGACACATCGCGTACTCACGAGTGACCGCACCCGTTCTCGGCGGCTTCCGTTTCGCCGAGCACGCTCGGTCGAAAGCACGGGATACGGCAGCCTGACCGTTATTGCTGTCGAGCAGGTCTCTGCGTCGGCCAGTAGCCGATGACGCCGTCGAACTCGAGGTCAGTCTGCGCGAAGTCGTTGCCAACAGCGACGAGTGGTTGATGTGCGAGCTTGGCGGTCGCGTAGGTCATCGTGTCGCCGTAGTTGAGGGCGGCCGGGTGCCGGCCCTTGCCATACCGGAGGTAGGCGCGGTATGCGGCTACGGCATGGTCGGCGGTGAAAGCCTCTACTCCTAGGTTGATCTCGGCTCGCAGACGGTCGAAGACGGTCCGTGCGACCGTGCCGTACCGGTTGGCCAGGACGATGAGGCATTCAGCGATGCTTGGAGCCGACATGACCGGGCTGCGGTCACCGGCGAGCGCCACCGCCACTTTCTCGGCGTGCGAGTTTTCGCCCTGGATCAGGGCAATGATGGCCGAGGTGTCGACGATCATCTGCTCTAAACCCCCGTCGCGGGGTCATACCCAAGCACGTGTTCCCGCTCAGCCTTGGTGATGGGTGATCGGTCCTTCAGCAGAGGCCAGATTTCGCTTTCGAGGACTTCGAGGAGTTCGTCAGCGCGATTCCCAGTGCGGGATTGGGTGACTTCGAGCTGCGCTTTGAGGGCATGCCGAATGGCGTCGATACGGCTGGGAAGATGCAGGCGTGCGGCAAGTGTGTCCGCGAGGTCGATGACTTCTTGGTCTTTGACGGTGAATGCCATATTGCAATGGTACCTCTATTAAGGTATCTGGTATCTCGGCGTCGGCCTAGGCCCATCTTAGGCCGGTCTTAGGCCAGTCTTAGGACTTAGGCCATCAACAGGCGGGCTTGATTCCGGCCGGCCGTGTCCGCCGCTACTGTGCGGCCAGCGTCGACGGGATCCCGACTAACACTCCTTCGACGGCGTCATCGGTGTCCACCAAAAGAGCACGTCCTGGCGGTAACGCTTGCGCACGGACCATTCGGTTGATCCTGTTTTGCGGGTCGTTATCCATGTACAGCTGGGCCACTTTCGCTGACGTTTGGAATCTCATCCACGGGTCCATCGGCATGGTCGCCCAGTTCGCGCTATTGCGTGTGGTAAACACGTGCAAACCGATCTGGCGGGCGCGCTCCATCAACTTCCACAGCGCCGCACCCACCGGCGGCTTCTGCGGGTAAGTCTGTTCCTTGCGCAGGTCCTGGATGTCGTCGATGAGCACAAAATGCCGACACCCTTCCCATGGCTTGAGCGCGCGCAACTCTTCCTGGCTCAGCCCCTTCGGAGGCAATCGGGGCAGTAAGACCTGTTGGGCCAGCTCTGTGATGACCTCGTCGATCTCGTCTTGGTCATAGGCGTACGCACGCACATAGCCGGGGCCATGCAGGTCGCGCAGCCCGTGCGGGGCGGTCTTGGGGTCGATCAGCGTCAGCTGGGCTTCTTCCGGGCTGAACCGGCTCATCACCGCTTCACCGATGGCCACCAGCGCGGTGGTCTTGCCGCAGCCCTGGCGGCCCAGAATCATCAACCCTGGGCTCTCCCGCAACTTGAGCGGCACCGGGCCGAGTTGGTGCCGCTCGCCGATCGCAAATGCAATCGACAGGTCGTCGCCGCTGGGATGTGCGGCCTCGTACTCGAGGATCGCCTTGAGCTCGACCCGCTGCGGCAGCCGCTGCAGGCTTGCGTGTTTAGTCACACCAGCGACGTCAGCGATTCGTTCCCCGACTTCGGTAATACCGACCAATTCGCCGGTTGCAGGATCGGCCAGCGCCGGAACACCAACGCGCAGCTCGTGCAAACTCTCCGTCAAACCGAAACCGGGGCGGTTCAACGTTCGTCGGGCCGCCTCGCGTGACTCGATGGACGAATGCCCCATCTGGCTTTCGCTTGGGTCGGCCAGCCGCAACTGGATTCGCGCGGTCACGTTCTGCAGCAGACTTTGCCGCTGGCCGTGAATCCAGCCGCCCGCGCTAACCATCAGGTGCACACCGTATTCGGGACCGCGGCTGCTCAACGAAATGACGCGATCACCGATTGTGTTGTCCCGGGAGTACAAATCGTCGTAATCGTCAAGCACCACAAAGACATCGCCGAATTGGTCGTTGGGGTCGGTGCCTCCGATCCCGTCACTGCCCGGGCCGAAACGGCGCTCTCGGAATCCGTCTAGATCAATTCTGGCGCGCCGAAACGCCTCTTCACGCGAATCGATCAAAGCCTCCATCGTGCTCAAGATGCGCTCTATGCCTTCGGCGTCCTTGGGCGACACGATGTCGGTGACATGCGGTAGCGAAGCGACCTGAGCCATGGTGGCCCCGCCGATGCAGAAGAATGTCACCCGCGCTGGGTTGTACATCGTTGCGGCCGAGGCCATTAGCGTCATCAAGGCGGTCGTCTTGCCGCGCTGCTTGGCGCCGACCACGATGATGTTGCTGCGCAGCGCGTCGATCGCATACACGACCTGTTTGGATTCTTCGGGGATGTCCATGACGCCGACCGGAAACATCAGCCCCGGGTTGTCCCCGTAGTCGACATGCCATGGCTTACCGCGATATCCAGCCACCAGGACATCAACCGGTTCAGCATCTTCCAGTGGCTCCAACCACGGCCGTCGCGGCGATCGATGGGGTACGGCCCGTAGCGATTCGCGCAACACGTCGACAATCTTCTTCTTCTTGAATCCGTCGTCGTGGTAGAGGAACTCGTCGGGTTCCGCATCGGCGGCGGCCGCGGCCTTCAGCGCCTCGGCGTCGGATGGGTCCAGCGGCTGGTACTGCCAGTTGTACAGTCGGGGCTTGGTCAACGTCATGTCGATGGTTTTGGCCACTTCTTTTTTCTTCGGCACGACGAATGGCGCGGACAGGTAGAAGCAGCGGAACGGTTCGAGGTCGCGCGGCCCCACCTTCAGCAACGCAAAACCGTTCTCCTTGGACGGCAGATGGTAAGCCGCGTCCGAACCGATCACTTCCCGACTGTCATCGCCGGATTCGGCTCGCAGCGCGATCCGAAATGCAATGTTGGACTTGACTTTCTGCAGCGACGACAGGTCCAGCCGCTGCCCGCCCAACATGAAGAACACGTTGGCGCCGCGGCCCTCCTGACCGATATGGATGATCAGCTGGATCCACTTCTCGTGGTTGGCAAACAACTCCAGGTATTCATCGACGATGACAAGCAAGACCGGTACCGGCGGCAGATCGCGACCGGCAAGGCGGATCTCTTCATAGTCGTTGGCATCGCGCGCACCCACCGACGTGAACAACTCATATCGCTGTTTGATCTCGCCATCGATCACCCTGCGCATACGTTCCGCCAGATGCCGCTCGTCCTTACCGAGATTGGACAGAGCGGCAACCACATGCGGAATCCCCAGGATGTCTTGGGCCGCAGATTCGAACTTCATGTCGACGAAGATGACGTTGAACGTCTCCGGCGAGTGCGTCAGCGCGATCCCGTAGACCAACGACAAGAAGAACTCGGACTTGCCCGAGCCGCTGGTTCCGATGACCACTGAATGAAACCCGAAGCCGCCAAAGTCTTTTGCGCGGATGATAACGTTCTGCAGCTCGCCGTTCGGTTTTGCGCCGACCGGGATCTCCGACCATCGTTCGTCGCCGCGGCCGCGGCGCTCGGCCCACAACCGGTCGACATCCAATTCGCGCGGATCGCTGATACCGAGTGCCCGCAGCAGCTCGGCGGCGCCGCTGGTCGAATCGACGATCTCGCTGCGGCTTGTCGGTGACCACCGCGCCATCGCGCGCGCATATCGGTAGGCGCGATGGATGGACAGCTGGTCGGCGTGCGCAAAGAACTTGCCGCGCGCTCGCAGCAGCGGCGTGGGGCGAGCGTCGTCGTCCTCGGCGTCAGAGCCATCGGAGCCATTCGTGCCGGGCCCGAGGGCGACGGAACCGCTTGTCGCGCCACCTTGTTCAGCCATATCGAAAACCTGGTCGTCGCCGAATCCAACGCCGGTTCCCACCCGCGACGCGATACGCAGCACCGTAATACCGGCCTTGCCGACCTGCCCGACGACACTCTCCCACGCATCGGGGCTGCCGGTGTTGTCATCAACAATCACCAAGTGCGGTCCCAAATCCACCGCGTCGGTGCCTTGGCCGGTTTCCAGCGCCGAGCCCATTGCCGTTGGGCTGGCCGCCGTCGGCGGTGCCCAGGCGCCGCGCTTTCCCTTCATGTGCAACTCGGCGCCTAACGTCGCCTCCAGCTCTTCGGGGGTGGCAAAGATCAACCGCCGCCATCCACACGCATCGAACAGCTCGTCGTGCAGATTGTGAGGCAGCCACACCATCCATGACCACACCTCGGGGTTACGCGTCACCACCATCAGCTTGACGTCGCGCGGGTTGTGAAACACCGCCAGCGAACACAGCATCGAACGCACCAGCGATCGCACCCGATCCAGGTCTTCACTGACGAAACTGAAGCCCGGTGCCGAGCGTAGATTCACCACCTTGGCGATATCGCGAATCTTGCGCTGCTCCAAGATGAAATCGCGCAACGCCTGCCCGGTAACGGGTTCGAGTTCCTCCTCGGAGGAGATGTCAGGCCAGGTCACCGACAGCACCGAATCGGGTGCGTGCTGCACGCCGGTGCCCAGCCGCACCTCCAGGAAGTCGACATCGCCGCGGCCGCGTTCCCACATCCGGGGCCCGCCGATGATGGCGCCCAGACCGCGCGGATCGGAGTGCACCGCATGCTGCCACGAGCGTTGCGCGCATACGGCGTCCTGGATCTCGTCGCGGATGCCGTCGAGATCGCGAAGATAGCGGCGGCGACCCTTTTCCATTTCGCCCCAGGTGATCTTGCGGGCGCGGCCGAATCGACCGGAAAACGCCAGCATGCTGAATGCGCCGATGCCCATCAGCGGAAAGAACCCGGTCGACAGACTGCGCACGCCCGACACGTAGAGCATGACGATGGTGCCGATCAGCGCCACGATCAGCGCTGGTACGCCGATCATCACCCAGATGTTGCGCGGTTCGCGTTCCGGCAGTGCTATCGGCGCATTGGGCGCTACCCGAACCGGTTTCGGCGGCTGGATCTTGGCACGGTTGATGGGAAATGCTTTCTTCGACATCCTGCTAGCCGCCCGCTTTCGCTGTCGTCGTCATCACGGCCACCTGGCCCAGCGTTGGCACCGTGTCGCGAGCCAAGAGCGCAGCTTCGCGTGACAATGCCGGTCCTGCCGCGAAGGTCCGCAGCAGTGGCCACGGCGCCTGCACGGCGTGCGACGGATCCAGTCCCAACGCGCGCAGCGTCGATTCATCGTTGGCGATTCCGAATCGGACGCCGTTGGCTGACACCCAGAACAACGATTCACGCGAATCGGCGGTGACCACAGCACTGGTCGAGGTCGCGAAGTTCGCCGCACCCGGCAACACCAGAACCTGGTTGGCAACCACCGACGCCGGGTTGCGGTCGTCACGCACCAATCGCACGATCCGGTTGTCCATCGACGAGGGAACCGGCAAACCCCGGCCGTTGTAGACGGCGACGCGGGCCTGCGGATCCGTCGACGCCTTCTCCCACGAAACACAGGTGGTCGGATTCGCCGCGGTGTCAACAAAGTTCAGCCGCCCAGTCGGGTAGTACTCCACCGGCAACGAGGTCACCTGGGGTGTGTTGACGAGGACGTCGGGAGTGACCAGCCGCGGCGCCGTCGATCCATAGGAGTTGGCGCTGCGCAGCAGATCGGCCACGAAGCTATTGATCTTTTGCACGCCGTCCGGCAGCAGTACGTAGAACTGGCTTCCCCCGCCGGCAGTTTGGGCCTGCAGCACCGCACCAACCTGGGAACCCGGCACCCACTTCGACGGAGTTCCGGCCTCGGCTACCTGCGGCACCCGCAGCGGTTCGGTCGCCGGTAACCCGTCGAAGAGGGCGCGCGAGATCTCCACCGGCATCGTCACCGCGGGATCGAGTCCCAGACTCAAGGTCACCGCCCTATTGGCCGGGTCGATTTGTGAGCGCTTGCCTCCCCAGATCACATATGTGCTGCCCTCAAATGTCACCAGCAGGCCCGCGTCGCTGGACATCGGTGCGGCGCGCCCGCCGCCGGTGGGCATGCCCGCGATCGAGGTGACCACCGGCTTGTCGCCGCTGCGTGGCCGGCCGGCGGTATCGCACACCGCCCACGCCGAGATGGCGCCCAGGTTTACCGGCATCGCCGGGGGCGCTCCGGGAATGCCGATCAGCGGACCGGTCGGATACTTAGCAATCTCAGCCGGTTTGACCCATGTCGGCTGTCCGGCCGTCCCGGTTGCCAATCGCGCGGACGTGAAATTCAGTGCTGGATATAGCCGGCCGTCGATGCGTGCATAGATGGCGCCGGAATCGCGGTCACCGATGATCGCCGAGTCGCCCACGATGCCAGTGGGTTTCAGCACATTGAGCAGCATCATCCATCCTGCTGCGATAGCGACCAACACGACCGACAACGCTAGCGCGGCAGTTTGTTTGCGGTCGTCGTGCTTCATTCGCACCGAGAACCGGGTCGTCGCTGCGCGCAGCCGTCGGTTGTAGAACAGGTGACCGGAGTTCTGGTCACGGTTGGACAAACTCAACGGCATTTCTCAATACCCCTTAGGTGTTCGGCGAGGATCGGCCTGCTGAATCCGATCAGCCAAATTCGACGCATCGGCGGCCACGCCGTAGTGGCCGCGCGCATAGTTGATGAACGCACACGCCTGGGCAACCAGGTCGTGAATGTCGGTCGACGTCCCCGGCTGGTGATAGCTCGCGAACGTCGGAGCGATGAACTGCCAAGCGCCCTTGCTGGGCGTGCCCTTTGCAGCGTTTGAATCCCAGTGGTTTTCGGCGTTGGGATTGTAGTTGGACTCGCGCCGTGCCACGAGATCCATACCACGGGTCCACCTGGCTCGTGCGACGGGGTCGTGAATACCCTTGATGTCCAAGGCTTCTTGAATTGCGGCCGATACCGCTGCGCGTCCGCTGAGTGTGGTTTCGTAGTGCCTTCTTCTTGCTGTCCGCAGGTACTGCAACCGCCGCAGCCGCACTGCATGCAGCCGTGCCCGCGCTTTCGACCGCGCAATGTGTCGATGCTGGGCTCGTAGCCGTGCCACCATCCGGGCCATCGCCTCGCGCCGGCCCAGTGGAGTGTCAACGGACGGCATGACATCGGCCTTCGCGGCGTCCAGGATCGCGCGCGTCACGGTGCCGGCGTGCGCGTGATCGGCCTGGGCTGCTGCGGTGATCTGCGCCAGCTCCGCATCGGTGTCGGCCAACCGGCGCAGCACCCGCACCGAGGCATCGGACCGGTTTGCCGCGACGGGCGGGTGGGCTACCGTCGCCTGCCGTATTGCGTCGGCGTGCGCCTGGACGCGTGCTGGGGCGCTGCCTATGGCAGCCGGCGTGGCGCGGCGCGCGAACAGGCGGTGACCGCGGGATAGAGCGGCTATTGCCTGCGCGGTCACGGGGTCAGTCAACGATGCTCCTGTGTTCGAAGCCGAGCGAGGTCGTCGGCCCGCCGGCGTCTACCGGCTCCGTCGCCGGCAAGCCCGACTGCCGTTTGTGTCAAATCCGTCGGTGGCGGGCCCGGCAGTTCGCCGGTCGCGACTTGGCGCACCGGATCGGAAACAAACATTGAGCCACTACTCCCGCAACTTCTGGTCAGCGAACGCCCACGCCAGGCCGACGGCATCCACCAGAATGCCCGGAACGTCGGCTCGCTCGTGTAGAGCAGGGTAGCGTCAAAGCAACTCTCCGCGCCATTCGATCGACCCGGCAGGGGTTGTGTAATGGCATCACGGCCATGACGTTACTTCGGCTACCACGACCCGACTACTCACCCTGTTCTTGGTGTTCGTAGCGGTACGCCCTATTCATCGAATTGAGTTGGCGATCCAATTTGGCCTGGCCCAATTTGGATGGCGTTGGACGTGTTGTGTCTGTTGCCGGCGAGCCGACAAATTGCGCATGAGGCAAGACGTTACTTTCTATCCCCGGTTGAACGCCGGCGCCGCATTGTCATTTGCCACCGGGAAGGGACCACTGGTTTGCCACCAGCTAGGGACCACCTGTTTGGCTCAGCGAGCATGATGT
>NZ_LQOX01000148.1 GCF_002102175.1 Mycobacterium gastri
CATCACTGGCAAACGGGTGGTCCCATGACCGTGGCTAAACCCTGCTCAAACCGGTCCCATCACGGTGGCGGTCGACAGATTGGCGCGGGCCGCGATTTATTGATGCGACGAGCGTGTGACGGCGCAGCCGCTAGGCGCTGGGATGGCCGCGATGGCCCCGTGCTGTTATGCACCAGGTGGCCAGGTGTCGTTGACCCTCCTGTTGACCGAGGAAACCGAGGAAGACCACCGCCGAATCAGGAGACACGTTCTACGTTCGACTTTGTTCCCAGTTGATTGATGCGAACCCACGCGCCGCCGGCTAATCCACGCGAGCGTCAGTAAGCTGACGGGCCAACCACGCGGTGAACTCGGCGACCCGCGCCGGACTGTCCAGGGCGAACAGCGCCGCCGTGGCGCGGTCGCCATCTTCGGTGTGGCGCACCAGAATCGGCACGCCGTCCGGTCGGACGGCGTCGAACGCGTCCTCGTCGGTGATGTCGTCACCCAGGTAGATCGGCACCAGGGGAGCATTGCCCGAACGCAGGTGGTCGATCACCCAGCGCAGTGTTTTCCCCTTGTCCCAGTCGATATCCGGGCGCAACTCGATCACCTCGCGGCCGGTCGTCACCCGAAGCGCGTCGCGTTGGCCCGCGGTGCGCACCGCCGCGGCGACGTCGCCGACGCGGTCCCGTGCCGCGTTGCGGTAATGCACGGCTACGCCAAACCTCTTGTGCTCCACCACAACACCGGGAATCGACCCCAGGCGCTCGCGCAGCTGGGCGGCGGCCTGCTCCAGCACCGGTATGGCCGCCGCGGCTGCCTCGTTCTGGTGGTGTGTTCCGTCGGGTGCGGTCAGCTCGAAACCATGGCTGCCGGCATACCAGATCCCGGGGACGCCCAGCCGCGCTGTCACATCGGCGAGGTCGCGGCCGCTGAGCACCGCGACGGGACACTGCGCGGCCAGCTGGATGAGCGCCTCGGCCGCACCGGCGACGGGCCGGGCCGCGTCGGGATCGTTGACGATGTCGGACAGGGTGCCGTCGAAGTCGAAGAACACCGCGGGCCGGTGGGCGGTGAGGCCAGGTGCGTCCAGTGCGTCCGGAAGTTCGGACATGCGGCGGTCGCCGGTGCGCACCAGCACGTCCCCGAGGCCGGTGACGACGGCGTCGGCGCCGCAGCGACGCAGCGCGTCACCGTGTCCGTTTCGGTCGACCCCGATCACCAGTGCGAACCCGCTCTCGCGCGCGGCCGTGGCGCCGGCCGGCTCGACGGCGATGACGACGCACCTGCCCGGCCGCACCGCCAGCCGATCGGCCGCGTCGTTCAGGGCATCTCGGCAATCACCGCTGGACGAGAAATCCCCGGTACTGACGCGGGCTTCGCGTAGCTGACCGATCAGCGGCTCGGCGGAGTCAGCTGACGAGTCGAAAGAAGAGTCGAGCAGCACCGCATCGTGGCGGCGCGGGTCGATGGTGACCGACATCATCCCACCTTCTCACGGTGGTCAATGCCGATGGATCGGGCTCAGCGGCGCACCGGGGACGCGGACATGCGGCCGCGCGCGCCGCCGGTCCGGGCGCCGGTCACACGCTTGCGGCGGTCCCTGGAGAACAGCAGAACGGAGTCTTGGCTGAGTGCCACCAGACGCGCCATCCCCAGCTCGATGCCGGCGGCAAGTCGCGCCATGTCGGGCTCGGCGTCGTAGTCGGCGGTGATGCCGAATACCAGCTCGTCGCCGTAGCTCAGCACCGCGACCCCGGTGCTCAACTCCTGGGCGGTCGGTGGGATCGGCAGCAGCCGGTCCAACGTTTGACTCATCAGTCGTAGCCGGTGGCGCGGCCCGGTCATGTCGGTCGCCAGGGTCATCACGCTGCGCGGTGCGAGCCGGGTCAACGCTTGAATCGCCTTCGCGCACAGTGCAAATGGTGGGTAGTACGAAAGCCCTGCGGGGTTGTGGCGGCCGCTCTGGCGGCCCGGGTGCCATTGGGCGTGTACGGTGCGCAGTCGCTTGATCAGGTCTTCCTGCTCGACGGGCAGATGCGGCAGCTGGGTTGCGATGTGGCGGCCGGTCTTGTCGAGAACCCGCAGTGAGGCCGGACGCGGTTGGTTGCCGCGGTTCAGTAGCAGGGTCCGAACGCCCTCGCTGATGGCCGTGAGCGCAACGTCGTCGGCGGTGACCCCGAACTTACGGCACACCCTGTCGACGTCGGCGAGCGGAACGCGCACCGTGTGATAACGCCGCATGGTGATCAGCGGTCCGGTCAACGACGCGCGCGCCACCGGCCAGGTCACAGCGCGGGCGGCCGCCTGGAACACGGTTGTGGTGACGGCGGCGGCAGTTCGCCACAGCGCATCGGTGCGGCTGCGGGTGCCGGTGTGCGGTGCCGGAAGCGGTGTGACGGCACCGCGATTGGCGAAGGTGTGGTTGTCGGCATCGTCGCAGAGGCCGGCGAGCAGTTGTGCAGCCGAAATGCCGTCCGCCATGCACGGATGGATTTTGAGTAGGATCGCCCAGCGATTGTCGTTGAGGCCTTCGATGATCCAGCATTCCCACAGCGGGCGGTCCACCTCGAGGGGGCGGGTCAAGGCGTGAGCGATGGCCCGGAACAGTTCAGTGTCGTCGCCCGGGCTGGGCAGCGCCATCCGTTGCATGTGCTGGGCCGGATCGAATTGCGGATGGTCGACCCACTCGGCCCGTCGCACCTGTGCGTATCTGGGCATTGATCGAAGCCGCTGGGCCAGAACGCCTTTGAGTAGATCAAAGTCAGGCACGACGCCGTTGACGACCGCCACCGCACCGGTCGCCAGGCTCGTGTGCCATTGCGAATCCCCGGCCTTGAGCAAACCGGTGTCCAATGTGGTCAGTTGTGCCATGCCGGGTTCCCCACCGCCTTTTGTGAATCCATCCAGTATCCGTCGCGAGCGCCCAGGGGCGATAGGCCTGCCAGGTTAAGAACGCGTTTTGAAGTTAACAAAGGGTTTAACAGCGGCGATCGAGCCGACCGGATGGCTCGACAATCGAACAAATGTTCGATACACTGCACGGTATGGGCTGGGGCAACGGGCCGCCGAGCTGGGCGGAAATGGAGCGGGTGCTGGACGGCAGGTCACGCCATGCCGGGGCGCCGGTTGCGGCCGAGCCGGCCGACGATGCCGGCTTGGAGGGCCCCTGGTCGCGCCAGCGCGGGGCATACCAGCCGCCAGAGAATGCTCGGGTCCGTTCGTCCGTGGCGTATGCAGAGCTGCATGCGCATTCGGCGTACAGCTTCCTCGACGGGGCCAGCACGCCGGAGGAGCTGGTCGAAGAGGCCGCCCGGCTGGATCTGCGCGCACTGGCGCTCACCGACCACAACGGCATGTACGGGGCGGTGCGCTTCGCCGAAGCGGCTGCCGAACTCGATATGCGTACCGTGTTCGGCGCCGAGCTGTCGCTGGGATCGGAGGCCCGCACCGAGCAGCCGGACCCGCCCGGCCCGCATCTGCTGGTCCTGGCCTGCGGTCCCGAGGGTTACCGGCGGCTGTCCCGGCAACTGGCCGCAGCCCATCTGGCCGGCGGCGAGAAGGGCAAGCCGCGCTACGACTTCGACGCGTTGACCGAGGCCGCCGGCGGGCACTGGCACATTTTGACGGGATGCCGGAAAGGCCATGTGCGCCAGGCGCTTTGCCAAGGCGGCCCGGACGTGGCGCAGCGGGCGCTGACCGATCTGGTGGATCGGTTCGGTGCGTACCGGGTCAGCATCGAGTTGACCCACCATGGCCACCCGCTCGACGACGAACGCAACGCGACGCTGGCCGGGCTGGCGCCACGCTTCGGCGTCGGCGTCGTCGCCACCACCGGAGCGCACTTCGCCTACCCGTCACGCAGCCGGCTGGCCATGGCGATGGGTGCGATCCGCGCCCGGCAGTCCCTGGATTCCGCCGCCGGGTGGCTGGCGCCGCTGGGTGGCTCGCATCTGCGGTCCGGCGAGGAGATGGCCCGGCTGTTCGCTTGGCGCCGCGAGGCGGTGACCGCCGCCGCCGAGCTGGGCGAGCAGTGCGCGTTCGAGTTGGCGCTCATCGCGCCGCAGCTGCCGCCGTTCGACGTACCCGACGGGCACACCGAGGACAGCTGGCTGCGGCAGTTGGTCATGGTGGGCGCCGACCACCGCTACGGACCGCCCGACGGTGCGCCACGGGCTTACGCCCAAATCGAGCATGAGCTGAAAGTCATTGCCCAGCTGAGGTTTCCGGGCTATTTCCTAGTGGTGCACGACATCACCCAGTTTTGCCGAAGGAACAACATCCTGTGCCAGGGCAGGGGGTCGGCGGCCAACTCCGCGGTCTGTTATGCCCTCGGCGTCACGGCCGTCGACCCGGTGGCCAACGAGTTGTTGTTCGAGCGCTTCTTATCGCCGGCCCGCGACGGCCCACCCGACATCGACATCGACATCGAGTCGGATCAGCGGGAAAAGGTGATCCAGTACGTCTACGACAAATACGGCCGCGACTACGCCGCCCAGGTCGCCAATGTCATCACCTACCGGGGACGCAGTGCGGTGCGCGACATGGCCCGCGCGCTGGGCTTCTCGCAGGGGCAGCAGGATGCATGGAGCAAGCAGATCGGCCACTGGAACGGGTCTGCGGCGGATCTAGAGGGCATTCCGGAGCAGGTGATCGACCTGGCCATCCAGATCCGGAATCTCCCGCGACATATGGGCATTCACTCCGGCGGCATGGTGATCTGCGATCGCCCGATCGCCGACGTGTGCCCGGTGGAGTGGGCGCGCATGGAAAACCGCAGCGTCCTGCAATGGGACAAAGACGACTGTGCGGCAATCGGTTTGGTGAAGTTCGACCTGCTCGGGCTGGGCATGCTCTCGGCACTGCACTACGCCATCGACCTGGTGGCCGAACATAAGGGCCTCGAGGTGGACCTGGCCAAGCTCGACCTCTCCGAACCGGCGGTGTACGAAATGCTGGCCCGCGCCGATTCCGTCGGGGTGTTCCAGGTGGAGTCGCGTGCGCAGATGGCCACCTTGCCCAGACTGCGGCCGCGGGTGTTCTACGACCTGGTGGTCGAGGTCGCGCTGATCCGTCCCGGACCCATCCAGGGCGGGTCGGTGCACCCCTACATCCGGCGGCGCAACGGCATCGACCCGGTCGTCTACGAACATCCGTCGATGGCGCCGGCATTGCGGAAGACGCTGGGAGTACCGCTTTTTCAAGAGCAGTTGATGCAGCTTGCGGTCGACTGCGCCGGCTTCACCGCCGCCGAGGCCGACCAGCTGCGCCGTGCCATGGGATCCAAGCGCTCCACCGAACGCATGCGGCGGCTGCGCGGGCGGTTCTACGACGGCATGCGTGCGCTGCACGGCACCCCCGACGAGGTGATCGACCGGATCTACGAAAAGCTGGAGGCGTTCGCCAATTTCGGCTTCCCGGAAAGCCACGCGCTGAGCTTCGCGTCGCTGGTGTTCTACTCGTCGTGGTTCAAGCTGCACCACCCGGCGGCGTTCTGCGCGGCGCTGCTGCGCGCCCAGCCGATGGGTTTCTATTCACCCCAGTCGCTGGTGGCCGACGCGCGCCGGCACGGTGTGGTGGTGCACGGTCCCGACGTCAACGCCGGCCTGGCGCATGCGACTCTGGAAAACGCGGGTATGGAGGTCCGCCTCGGGCTGGGCGCCGTCCGCCGTATCGGTGACGACCTCGCCGAGAAGCTGGTCGAGGAGCGAAAAGCCAACGGCCCGTTCGCCTCGCTGCTGGACCTGACATCCCGGGTGCAGCTTTCCGTGCCGCAGGCCGAAGCGCTGGCGACGGCCGGGGCGCTGGGCTGCTTCGGGATGTCGCGGCGAGAGGCGCTGTGGGCGGCCGGGGCCGCCGCCACTCAGCGGCCGGACCGGCTGCCCGGGGTGGGTGCCCACGGTGCTGATGGGTCGCACATCCCGACGCTGCCGGGAATGAGCGAGCTGGAGCTGGCCGCCGCCGACGTGTGGGCCACCGGCATCTCCCCGGACAGCTATCCCACGCAGTTCCTGCGCGCCGACCTGGACGCGATGGGGGTGCTCCCCGCCGACGCGCTGGGATCGGTGCCCGACGGCGACCGGGTGCTGATCGCCGGTGCGGTGACCCATCGGCAGCGGCCCGGGACGGCCCATGGGGTGACCTTCATCAACCTCGAAGACGAGACCGGGATGGTCAACGTGCTCTGCACACCGGGGGTGTGGGCACGGCACCGCAGACTGGCGAACACGGCGCCGGCGCTGCTGATCCGCGGCCAGGTCCAAAACGCCAGCGGCGCAATCACCGTCGTGGCCGAGCGGCTGGGCCGCATCAGCCTGGCGGTCGGCTCCAGGTCCCGCGACTTCCGCTAGAGCCGTGGCGCCGACTGTGAAATCGACGACGCGACCCGCCGACATTGCGTCGTGCAGTTCACTTTCGGCGCGCCCGCTCGCTAGCCAGTCGGCGTTGTCCACACCCGGGTCGGAGTGATCTTCAGCCGGGTGCTGTATTCGGCCATGGCCTCGGTCAAACCGAATTGCGCGGCGTCCTCGCGATACTTGGCCCAGTACGGCTCATCGTCGCGGCAGTCGACATCGGTGGCCACCACGGCGGCGGTCCCGCCGACGACGATGATCCCTCCGCCATTGCCGTCCGAGTCCAAGTTCAGGCTGACCTCGGGATGCGCTTTGATGTGGGCGACTTTGGCTGCCCCTGGCATGGTGTACACCGTTAGCTCAGTGCCGTCGAAGTAGAACCACACTAGCCGCGGAACCGGCTGTCCCGCCTTCGTGACCGTGGTCAGCCACCCATAGTGGTCCGACGTGAGCCTGCTGGAAACCGCTTGTGTCAGTTCGACGCTCATGGGCACAACGGTAGCCTCCACACATGACCCCGAATCTGACCGTCGACGAAGTCCTGACCACCACCCGCTCGGTTCGTAAACGTCTCGACTTCGACAAGCCGGTGCCGCGCGAGGTGCTGATGGAATGCCTCGATCTGGCGCTGCAGGCGCCCACCGGTTCCAATTCCCAGGGCTGGCAGTGGGTGTTCGTCGAGGACGACGCCACCAAGAAAGCGATCGCCGACGTCTACCTGACCAATGCCCGGGCATACCTCAGCGCACCCGCGCCCGAGTACCCCGAGGGCGACACCCGCGGTGAGCGGATGGGTAAGGTCAGAGATTCCGCGACCTATCTCGCCGAGCACATGCACGAGGCGCCGGTGCTGATGATCCCGTGCATCCAGGGCCGGGAAGACCAGACGCCGCTGGGCGGCGTGTCGTTCTGGGCCTCGCTGTTCCCGGCGGTCTGGAGCTTCTGCCTGGCGCTGCGTTCCCGCGGCCTTGGTTCCTGCTGGACGACGTTGCACCTGCTGGGCAACGGTGAGCAGCAAGTGGCCGACGTGCTCGGCATTCCCTACGACCAGTACAGCCAGGGCGGGCTGTTCCCGATCGCCTACACCGAGGGCACCGACTTCCGGCCGGCCAAGCGGCTGCCCGCTGAACGCCTGACGCACTGGAACGGCTGGTAGTCCAGCCGCGGATCAGCCTGGGTTGCCGTCGCTGCCGTGAGCGCCGTTGAAGGCATCGCCGCCGAGGCCGGTGGCGCCGGGGGCGCCGTTTGTGCTGGCAGCGTTACCGGTGCCGATGCCGCCTGCTTTTCCGCTGCCGGGGGTGCCATGGATGCCGCCGTGGCCGCCGGTGCCGCCGCCGCTGCCGTTGCCGGAGTTGCCCTGCTGGCCGGCCAGCAACCCGCCACGTCCGCCGGTGCCGGCATGCCCCCCGTCACCGCCGTCGCCGCCGGTTCCGCCATGGCCAGCGTCACCACCAGAGCCACCGTTACCGCCGTGGGCGTCGAAGGGGGTGAAGGAAGTGCTCTTGGCGTTGCCGCCGACGGCGCCGTCCCCGCCGATGCCACCGTCGCCGCCGGCACCGCCCAAGCCTCCAGTGCCACCGTTGCCGCCGTTGCCGCCGTTGCCGATCAGCCAGCCGCCGGCGCCGCCATCACCGCCGGATCCCGCGGCGCCGCCGTGCCCGCCGGTTCCGCCGGTACCGCCGCTGCCGCCGGTGCCGCCGTCGCCCCCGTACGCCTGGGTGCCCAGGGCGCTGTTACCACCCTGGTTGGCGGGGCTGCCGCCGGCGCCACCCATACCGCCAATGGCGCCGTCGCCGCCGGTGGCGCCGTTGCCGCCGTTGCCGCCGTTGCCGCCGCTGCCGACCAGCCAGCCGCCGCGACCACCGGCACCGCCGGTGCCGCCAGCACCGCCGGCCTGGCCGTTCGTGCCGGTACCGCCAGCGCCGCCGGCGCCGCCGTCACCGCCCGAGCTGTAGCCGGAGGACGCGGCCTGCCCGCCGGCACCGCCCGCGCCACCGTTGGCGCCGCCATCGCCACCGGTGGCACCGTTTCCGCCGCTGCCCGCGAAGCCACCCGAGGAATTTTGGACGTTGGCATTGGCGTCTCCGCCCGCGCCGCCGTTGCCGCCGTTGACGCCGGCACCCCCGGGCGTGCCGTCACCGCCTCGCTTGCCGCTCCAGAGGGTGTTTTGTTCGATATTGCTGTCGCCGGCGGCGCCGTTGAGCGCGGGGTTTGTGACGGGGGTGGGGTTGACGCCATCGTTGCCGGCCAGGCCGTTGCCGCCGTGGCCGCCGCTGCCTCCGGTGCCCCACATCCCGGCGGCGCCGCCGGCGCCGCCGTTGCCGCCCGCGCCGCCGGCGATGACCGCATTCCCGCCGATGCCGCCGTTGCCGCCGCTGCCGTATAGCCAGCCGCCGTTACCGCCGGCGCCACCGGCGGCGCCGGCGCCGCCGGCTCCACCGGCGCCGCCGTTGCCGATCAGCCCGGTGTTGCCGCCGTTGCCGCCCTCCATTCCGGGGGTGGCGCTGCTGTTGTACCCGGCGCCCCCGTTGCCATACAGCAGGCCGCCATCTTGCCCGTTGGGGTTGGTCGCGGTGCCGGCCGCACCGTCGCCGATCAACGGTCGCCCGAACAGCGCCCGGGCGGGCGCGTTGACCGCGTTGAGCAGATTCTGCTGGACGTTGGCGGCTTCGGTGAGGGCATACGAGCCGCCGGCGCCGGTCAAGGCCTGGGCAAACTGATCGTGAAACGCCGCCGCCTGCCCGGCGACCTGCTGATAGCTCAAGGCGTGCGCGGAGAACAGCGACGCCACGGCCGCCGAGACCTCATCGCCCGCGGCGGCCAGCAGCCCCGTCGTGCTGGCGGCCGCCGTCGCGTTCGCAGCACTAAGCGCAGAACCGATGTTCGCCGCATCCGACGCCGCCGCCACTACCGCCTCGGGGACCGCCACCACAAACGACATCACAACGCCCCCGATCACATGACCTTGAGGATCCCAGCCCTCGGACGGTATCGCAATGCGGACCAACGGATCTCGGGTTTGCGGCAAATTCACCGACACCAACCCGCTCGCTGCGGCGGTGACAGCTCAGCCCGGGTTGTCGTTATTGCCGTTGCCGCCGTTGAAGGTGGGTCCGCCGAGGCCGTAGGAACCGGGGTGACCGGCAAAGCGGCTACCCGCCGAGAGCCTGACGCACTGGAACAGCTGGTAACTAGCCCGGGTTGCCGTTGTTGCCGGGACTGCCGTTGAAGGCGTCGCCGCCGAGGCCGGTTTTGCCATTGTGGCCGGAGACGTCGGAACCGAGAGCGCCCGCGCCGCCATTGCCGGCAGTGCCGTGGGCGCCACCACCGCCGCCGGCCCCGCCGATGCCGCCGTTGCCGAACAGCAGTCCGCCGTCTGCTCCGTTGGGGTGGGTCGCGGTGCCAGCCGCGCCGTCGCCGATCAACGGACGCCCCAACAAGGCCTGGGTCGGGGCGTTGATCGCGCCGAGCACGTCTTGCTCCAGGGTCTGCATGGGGAGGCGTTGGCCGCCTCGGCGTGGGCATAAGCGCCCCCACCGGCGGTCAATGCCTGCACGAAGCGGTCGTGAAACGCCGTCATCTGCGCGGCGACCTGTTGGTAGCCCTGGCCGTGGGCGGAAAACAACGACGCTATGGCCGCCGACACCTCGTCGCTACCGGCGGCCAGCAACCCGGTGGTGGCGAGCGCCGCCGACGAATTCGCCTTACTGAGGGCCGCGCCGAAGCCGGCCACTTTCGCCGCCGCCGCGTTCACCGCTTCGGGGATCGCTACCACGTAAGACATCGCTGTCCCTTCGGGCTATCACTGCGAGATCCGCGATCCTTCAACGTATTGCGGCCTGACAGGCCCGATCCGGCGTTTGCCCGGCAACCCCAGCCGATTCACAGGAGACGGGCATCTGGCTCACAGGCAACCGGGTCCCTAGATTGCTCCGGAATAGTCATGCTGGCGCCAGGCCTCATACACGGCCACCGCCGCGGCGTTGGACAGGTTCAGCGAACGTCGGCCCGCCAGCATGGGAATGCGCACCCGCTTGGTGATGGGCGCGTCGGCCAGGGTCGCCGCGTCCAGCCCGGTGGGTTCCGGGCCGAACATCAGCACGTCCCCCGCGCCGTAGCGGACGTCGGAAAACGGTGTCGTGGCCTGGGTGGTGAACGCGAACACCCGCGCCGGCAACAGCGCGTCCCACGCTGCCGTCAGCGACGCATGGACGGTGACCGACGCCAGGTCGTGGTAGTCCAGACCGGCCCGCCGGAGCTTGGGCTCGGACAGGTCGAAACCCAGTGGTTCCACCAGATGCAGTTCGCAACCGGTTGCGGCGGCGGTGCGGATGGCGTTTCCGGTATTGGGCGCAATACGTGGGGAATAAAAGAGGAGCCGGAACACTCGACGATGGTGGCAGATGGTCACCTACTTCTCATTCTCCAGTGTCATTCTCCAGTGGGCCTGGCAGATTCGTCGTGCCTATGGGCTGATCAACGCCGGGCAGTTCGACGATCTTGTTGCCCAGTTCCCAATCGGCACCCGTGCAGCCCCGACTGCAGGACCATCCCATCCGCCGACCAAGCCGACAAACGCCGCCGCCGACGTGCTCATCGCTGCGCGTGGTGCCCATGGCATACGCTAATCCATTGCAGCACAACATAATTGGTGAGCAAGGCGGAAAACTGCTTCGTATGCCGGATCGCCGCCGACCACGCAGTCTTCGCATTTCGGACTGCTGCCGGCGCCCGGTGTGTTGCGGCGGACGTTATCTGCTCAGTAACAATTGTGGAGGCCTCGGCTTTGTTCACAGGGGAGCCTGTCATACTCGTCGGATTGCCAGGCGTTTGCGTTGGCTCTCAGCTGCCGGGGCGGGCGGAACAAGGCAGGAAGTTTTGATGAGTCTCTGGTCTCTGCGAGCGCGACGAATCAGGGGTGCGGCCGGTTGCCCGGCCGCAATAACGTGACCATGTTCGCCCGCCCGACCACCCCGGTCGCGGCGGTTCCATCCGGGGTGCCCGGCGCCCAACCGCGGCCCGCGAGGCCCCGCCCCGCGGCCTGGTCGCTGAGCAACTGGCCGGTGGGCTGGAAAGTCGTTGCGATCGCCGTGGTACCGCTGCTGCTGGCGACGGTGTTCGGGGTGTTGCGGGTCGACGCCGCGATGGCCAATTCCGGCAATCTGCGACTGGCCGCCGCTCGCGCCAACGTAATACCGGCGATCACCAAGTACATGTCGGCACTGGACGTGGCGTTGCTGGCGAGTTCCACCGGACGCGACGTCGAGGGAGCCAAGAAGAACTTCACGGCCCGAAAGTACGAGCTGCAGACCCGCCTGGCCGACACCGACGTGATCCCCGACGTCCGGTCCGGGGTGAACACCCTGCTGAACGGCGGCCAGGCGTTGCTGGACAAGGTGCTGGAGAACAGCATCGGCCTGCGGGACCGGATTACCACCTATGCGTCGTTGCTGTTGACGGCCGAGGATGCGATCAACGCGTCGGTGCGGGTCGACAGTGAGCAGATCCGGGCCCAGGTTCAGGGTCTGAGCCGCGCTGTCGGAGCCCGCGGGCAGATGACGATGCAGGAGATCCTGGTGACCCGCGGCGCCGACCTTCCCGAGCCGCAATTGCGCACCTCGATGATCACCCTGGCGGGTACCGAACCGTCGACGCTGTTCGGGATGAGCGAAGTGCTCGGCGTCGGCTCGCCGGACGCCAAGAATCTGCAGCAGCAGCTGCTCACCCGGATGGCGATTATGTCCGATCCGGCCAGCGAGCTCGTCGGCAACGCCGAACTGCTGCGTTCGATCAAGGTCACCGACGGGATCGCCGAACAGGTCATCAAGGACGCCACCGCGTCGGTGACGAACTCGGTCCAGGCCCAGGCCACCGCGCGGCGTGACGCCGCCATCCGCGACGCCGTGGTGGTGCTGGCCGCCATCGCGATCGCACTGGTCATCGTGCTGCTCGTAGCGCGAGCGCTGATCCGGCCGCTGCGGGTGCTGCGCGACGGCGCGCTGAAAGTCGCCCACACCGACCTCGAGGGCGAAATCGCCCGGGTGCGAGCCGGGGGCGAGCCGGAGCCGGAGCCGCTGGCGGTCTACACCACCGAGGAAATCGGCCAGGTCGCCCATGCGGTCGACGAGCTGCACACCCAGGCCCTGCTGCTAGCCGGCGATGAGGCGCGGCTGCGGCTGCTGGTCAACGACATGTTCGAAACGATGTCGCGGCGCAGCCGTTCCCTGGTCGACCAGCAGCTGTCGCTGATCGACCGGCTCGAGCGCAACGAGCAGGATCCTGACCGGCTCGACAGCCTGTTCCGGCTGGATCACCTGGCCGCGCGGCTGCGTCGTAACAGCGCCAACCTGCTGGTACTGGCGGGCGCGGAGATTTCCCGGGAGCGACGTGAGCCGGTTTCGTTGCCGACGGTGGTCAGCGCCGCCGTCTCGGAAGTCGAGGATTATCGCCGCGTCTCCGTCGGCGGCGTGGCCGACTGCATGGTGATCGGGGCGGCCGCCGGCGGCGTCATCCACCTGCTCGCCGAGCTGATCGACAACGCGCTGAGCTATTCGCCGCCCACCACGACCGTTCGGGTGTCGGCGGTGCGCGGCAGCGCCGGCGGGGTGCTGCTGCGCATCGCCGACTGCGGCTTGGGCATGACCGACTCCGATCGGCGCATCGCCAACATGCGGCTGCAGTCCGGCGGCGAGGTGACCCCCGACAATGCGCGCCACATGGGTCTTTTCGTGGTCGGCCGGCTGGCGGCCCGCCATGGCATCCGGGTGGGGTTGCGCGGCCCGTCGACCGGTGAAGCCGGTAATGGCACTACCGCCGAGGTCTACCTGCCCGTTGCTGTGCTGGCCGGCGTATCGCCGGCGGGCCAGGTCGGTGCGCCCGCGCCCACGCCGCGGACGTTCGTGATCAAGCCGCCCGCCCCCGAACCGGCGCCGGATCCGGCCGCCTCGGCGGCGTCGTACCAAAACGGTGCCGACAAGCCGGTGCCGCCGGTGACCTTGCTGCCGCGCCGCAACCCGGGCTCCAGCGGCATCACCGACATTCCCGCCCAGCCCGCCGGGCGCCAGCCACCGGCCCGGCGCGAACTGAAAACGCCCTGGTGGGAGACCCAGCACGAAGCCCGCCACGAAGCCCGCCACGAAGCCCGCCACGAAGCCGGACACGAAGCCCGCCAGGATGCCGGACAGACTCCGGCTCAGCCGCCGCCCACGAAGCAGGCCACCGCGTCGGATACCTCGGCTTTTTTCGCACAACGCTCGGCTGCCGCCGGTGCCCGGCCCGCCGATCCGCCGGTTCCAGCCGGTCCCGGCGATGACGACGTCATCTACCAACGGATGCTGTCGGAAATGCTGGGTGACCCGCGCGAACTGGCCGCAAGCCCGGATCTGGATTGGCGGTCGGTGTGGGACCGCGGCTGGTCGGCCGCCGCCCAGGCCCAGGACCAGCCGGTGGAATCGCGCACCGACCACGGCCTGCCGGTGCGCACCCCCGGCGCCCGGCTGGTCCCCGGGGCCGCCGAACCGGAGCCCGGCGGCGGACCGCATCCCGACCGGCAACCGCAGGCTGCGGCCGCGGTGCGCGACCCCGATGCGGTTCGTGCCTCCATCGGCAGCCACTTCGGTGGCGTGCACACCGGCCGGGCGCACGCCCGCACGACCAGTCAGGAAGCCGATCAGCAATGAACGCCCGTTCGTTGGACAGCCCGCTGGACTGGCTGGTGTCGAAGTTCGCCCGCGAGGTGCCCGGCGTCGCGCATGCCCTGCTGGTGTCCGTCGACGGTCTGCCGCTGGCCGCCAGCGAGTATCTTCCCCGGGAGCGCGCCGACCAGCTGGCGGCCGTGGCTTCGGGCCTGGCCAGCCTGGCCACCGGTGCCGCCCAGCTATTCGAGGGTGGTCAGGTGTTGCAGTCGGTGGTCGAGATGCAGAACGGCTTTTTGCTGCTCATGCGGGTCGGCGACGGCTCGCACCTGGCGACGTTGGCGGTCACCGGATGCGACATCGGGCAGATCGGCTACGAGATGGCCATCCTGGTCGAACGGGTCGGCAGCGTCGTGCAGTCCTCCCGCCGTGCCCAACCCGAGCCGCAATGGACAGACGCGAGCCGCCGCTAGCCCGGCCGGGGGCGAACCTGGTCCGCCCGTACACCCTGACGGCCGGACGCACCGGCACCGACATCGACCTGCCACTGGAAGCTGCGGTGCAAGCGTTGCCGGCGGGCTCGGCTCACCGGTGGCCGCCGCACGACACGAGAGGCAAGATCATCGGGTTGTGCCTCGACGGCCCGTCGAACCCGTCGGTGGCCGAAATCGCTGCCCGGCTGGATTTGCCGGTCGGCGTCGCGCGCGTCCTGGTGGGTGATCTGGTCAGCTCCGACTACCTTCGGGTGCATCGGACCATGACCGACCGCTCGACCAGCGATGAGCGCCGCGAACTCATAGGAAGGACGCTGCGTGGCCTCCAAGCACTCTGAGGTGCACCCGGGGCGGGGTACCGCGGCCCATGCCTCCACGAAGATCGTGATCGCGGGCGGATTCGGCGCCGGCAAGACCACGTTCGTCGGCGCGGTGTCGGAGATCATGCCGTTGCGCACCGAAGCGATGGTCACCGATGCCTCGGCCGGCGTCGACATGATCGAGGCCACCCCCGACAAGCGGACCACTACGGTGGCGATGGACTTCGGCCGCATCACTCTCGGCGAGGATCTGGTGCTCTACCTGTTCGGCACCCCGGGCCAGCGCCGGTTCTGGTTCATGTGGGACGACCTGGTGCGCGGCGCCATCGGCGCGATCGTCCTGGTCGACTGCCGCCGCCTGGAGGACAGCTTCGCCGCGGTCGACTTCTTCGAGCACCGCAACCTGCCGTTCCTGGTCGCGGTCAACGAATTCGACGGCGCGCCACGGTATCCGGCCGCCGAGGTGCGCAGGGCGCTGACGCTGCCCGTGCACATCCCGGTGATCAGCATCGACGCCCGCAGCCGCAGGTCGGCCACCGATGCGCTGATCGCGGTCAGCGAATACGCCCTGGCCAGCCTGACGGGCAGCTGACCGCGTTGCGGCATTGGGTGGACCGCGAATTCGACGGCCGGGATTTCCGCGACGAAGACCTCAGCCGGTTGTGCACCGAACGCGTGGTGTTCAGTGGATGCGACTTCAGCGGCGTCAACCTCAGCGAATCCGAACATCGGGGATCGGCGTTTCGCAATTGCACATTTGAACGAACTATCTTGTGGCACAGCGCATTTGCACAATGCAGCATGCTTGGCTCGGTGTTTGCGCAGTGCCGGATGCGGCCGCTGACGTTCGACGAGGTCGACTTCACGCTGGCGGTGCTCGCCGGCAATGACCTGCGCGGGGTCGACTTGAGCGGCTGCCGGCTGCGCGAGGCCAGCCTGGTGGAGGCCGATCTGCGCAAGGCCGTGCTGCGCGGCGCCGACCTGAGCGGCGCGCGCACCACCGGCGCCCGGTTGGACGCCGCCGACCTGCGCGGGGCCACCGTGGACCCGTCATTGTGGACGACGGCGTCGCTGACAGGTGCCCGCATTGACGTTCCGCAGGCCCTCGCGTTTGCGCTGGCACACGGGCTGCGGCTGGACGGCGGCGCCGAAGCGTAAGGCCATGCTCCGGGCCCGCCCGGTCAATGGCGTCTGAGCCGGATGCGCCACCACACCAGGCCGGCATAGGCCGCCGACAGCGTCGCGAGCATCGCCATGTCGAACAGCCACGCCGGGCGCGAGTGCGTCCAGTGGCTGTCCTCGGGACTGTACGAGCCGGGCACCAGCTCGCGCAGGTTGACCGTTGCCGCCGACGCCGCATAACCCCACCGCGCGGGGACCGCCCACGACAACTGGTCCAGGAAGATCCGGTTGGTCACCGGGACCAGGCCGCCGGCGAGTACCAGCTGCAGCATCAGCGATACCACCAGCAACGGCATGATCTGCTCACTGGACCGGGCGAGCGACGACAGCAGCAAGCCCAGAATCGCGCAGGCCACACAGGTGGCAGCGACCGTGGTGAACAGCTCGAAGCTGGGGTTGCCGAGCAGCACCGCCTGCTGGGTCGGTACGCCCTTGCCCAGGAGCACGACCCCGGTCGTGATCGCCGCTTGAGTGATGGCGAACATGGAGAACACCGTGACCTTGGCGCCCAGGTAGGCCCTCGTCGACAACCCCACGGCCTGCTCGCGACGGAAGATGGCGCGCTCGCCGATGAGATCGCGGATGGTCAGTGCGGTACCCATGAAGACCGCGGCGATGGACAGCAGTGTCAGAATTTGTGCGGCCTCGTCGGGAGTCTGGCTGGTCGGCTGGGCCATGCCGAACCCGGTGTCGCCCGGGACCGTCAGCGACAGCGCACCCAGGACGAACGGCAACGCCGCCAGGAAGGTGAAGTAGGCCCAGTCGGCTACGACCAGCCGAACCTGTCGGCGCGCGATCGTGGAGAACTGGCGGCGCACGCTGGTGTGCGCCGGTGCGCCAAGGTCCGTGGGCGTCTCGGGCTGTGCCGGTGCGGGGGGCTGGTTGCGGGCCAGAAAGCGCCGGTTGGCCTCGTCGGGATCGGCGCCGACCTTCGCGAAAATCTGGGCCCAGTTGGTGGTGCCCATCGCCTGGCCGATCTGGTCGGGCGGACCCAGGAACGCGGTCTTACCCCCGGGCGCCATCAGCAGCACCTGATCACAGACATCGAGGTAGGTCAGCGAGTGGGTGACCACCAACACCACCCGGCCGGCGTCGGCGAGTTGCCGCAGCATCGTCATCACCTGCAGGTCTAGCGCCGGGTCCAGGCCCGAGGTCGGCTCGTCCAGGATCAGCAGCGACGGGCCGGTGAGCAGTTCCAGGGCCACCGAGGCGCGTTTGCGCTGGCCGCCGGACAGCTTGTCAACGCGGGTGTCGGCGTGCTCGGTGAGCCGCAGCTCCTCGAGCACGCCGGCGACCACCTGCGCGCGATCCTGCTTGCTGGTGTCGGGTGGCAGCCGGAGCTCGGCGGCATAGCCGAGCGCCTGGTTGATGGTCAGTTGCCGGTGCACCACGTCGTCTTGGGGGACCATCCCGATCCGGCTGCGCAACGATGCGTATTCGGTGTGGATGTTGTGGCCTTCGAAGGTCACCGTGCCCGAGGTGGGGCTGGCGTAGCCGGCGATCAGCCGCGACAGCGTGGTCTTGCCGGCGCCGGAGCCGCCGATGACGGCGGTCAGCGTGCCGGGCCGCGCGGTCAGCGACACGTTGTCGAGCAGCGCGTTGCCGTTGAAGCGGTAGCCGACCGCGTTGACCTCCAGGCCGCCGGTGGAGGCCGCGGCTTCGGTGCGAGGGACCAGGGTGCCCCCGGTGAACGCCAGGTCGACGTTGCCGATGGTGACCACGTCGCCTTCGCGAAGGATCGCCGAGCCGACCCGGATCCCGTTGACGAACGTCCCGTTGATGCTGTGCGCGTCGTTGATCTCGGTGCCCACCGGCGTCGGGGTCAAGAATGCGTGGTGGCGTGATGCCAGCACGTCGGCGATGACGATGTCGTTGTCGAGCGCCCGGCCGATCCAGGTGATGCCCGCGCCGGGCGGCGCGGGACCGGAGCCGGCGCCCAAGTTGCGCGTCGTGGTGTCGTGGGCCGGCTCCGGGGGCGGCGGGGACACCGGTATGACGGTGGTGCGCCGGGCCTCCGGGTAGCCGGGGTAGCCGGGATAGCCGGGGTAGTCGGGTCGCCCGGGTGCCGGCGGCGCGGCTCCCGGGGGCTGTGCGGGCGGCCGGCGCTGCTGCTCGGTGCCGCCGGGCGCACCCCCGGGCGGCGGGGAGCCGGTCTGCGGTAGCAGCCCGATGATGCCCCGGTGATGCCCGACCTCGAAGCTGATGCGTGGCCCGTCGGGCCTGCCGAGGTGGACGATCAGGCCGTCTCGGATGTCCACCAGCGGCACCCGGCGTCCGTCGACGAACATCCCGGTCCGCGAATTGTCGATGGCGATCCAGTTGCCCTGCTCGAAGCGCACCACCACGTGCGCCTGGGCAACCAGCGGGTGCGCGACGCGCAGGTCGGCACGCAGGTCACTGCCCACGATCGCGTCAGCGCCCGGTGCGAAGCTGCGCTGCGACCGGTCCGACCGAACTGTCAGCACGGGCCGCTGAGCTCGGGTCATTGTTTCACCCTAGTTGCGCCCGATTCAGCGCCGCCGGAGCCGAATCTTCCACCACACGATGGTGGTATAGGCAATGGACACCACCGCGAGCATGGCCATGTCGAACAGCCACGCGCTCGCCTTGTGGTCCCAGTGTTGGTCTTTCGGATCGGTCGGGCCTGGCACCAGCCGGTGGGTGTCGATCGTCGACGCCGACGCCGCATAGCCCCAGCGGGCGGGCGTGGCCCAAGACAACTGGTCGAGCAGGATCCGGTCGGTCACCCAGATCATGCCGCCGGAGAACACCAGCTGGGACATGATGGAGAACACCAGCATCGGCATGACCTGGTCCTGTGATTGAGCCAGCGCCGACAATGCCATGCCCAGCAGCGCCGAAGCCACACAGGTCGCGGCCACGGTGACGAACAGCTCGAATCTGACGTCTCCCAGCAGCACCGCGTCGGAAAGCGGCTTGCCCCAGCCGACCACCGCGATCGTGGTGGCAATCGCCCCCTGCCCGATCGCAAACGCGCAGAACACCACGATCTTGGCGGCCAGATAGGCCGCGGTCGATAAGCCGACCGCCTGCTCGCGACGGAAGATGGCACGCTCGCCGATGAGGTCACGGATCGTCAACGCGGTGCCCATGAACACCGCGCCGACGTTGAGCATCACCAGAATCTGGTCCGGCTGGGCGGGATTGTTGCCCATCGGATCCGACATGCCGAATCCTGTTTTGCCGCGAACGGTGAGGCTCAGCACCCCGATAAGGAACGGCAGCAACGCCAGGAACACCGTGTAGCCGCGGTCGGAAACAACCAAGCGCACCTGGCGGCGGGCGACGGTGGAGAACTGGCGAAGCACGTCGGTGTGCACCGGTTCGCCCAGGTCGGCGGCGGGACTGGCCTGCGACGGAAACGCCGGCTGGGCCTGCTTGGCGGCCAGGAAGCGGCGGTTGGCCTCGTCGGGGTCGGCGCCGACTTTGGCGAAAATGTCGGCCCAGTTGGTGGTTCCCATGGCGTGGCCGATCTGGTCGGGCGGGCCCAGGAACGCCGTCTTGCCGCCCGGTGCCACCAACAGCAGCTGATCGCAAACGTCCAGGTAGGACACGGAGTGGGTGACCACCAGCACGACGCGGCCGGCGTCGGCGAGTTGCCGCAGCATCATCATCACCTGCCGGTCCAACGCCGGGTCCAGACCCGTCGTCGGCTCGTCCAGAATCAGCAGCGACGGCCCGGTGAGCAGCTCCAGCGCCACCGAGGCTCGCTTGCGCTGTCCGCCGGACAGTTTGTCCACCCGCGTGTCGGCGTGTTTGGTCAGCTCGAGTTCCTCCAGGACCTGGGCGACCACTTGGTCGCGGTCGGCTTTGCTGGTGTCGGGCGGCAGCCGCAGTTCGGCGGCGTAACCGAGGGCCTGGTTGACGGTCAGCTGCCGGTGCACCACGTCGTCTTGGGGGACCATCCCGATCCGGCTGCGCATGGACGCGTACTCGGTGTGGATGTTGTGGCCCTCGAAGGTCACCGTTCCCGAGCTGGGGCTGGTGTACCCGGCGATCAGCCGCGACAGCGTGGTCTTGCCGGCGCCGGAGCCGCCGATGATGGCCGTCAGGGTGCCGGGCCGCGCGGTCAGCGAGATCTGGTCGAGCAGTTGTTTGCCGTCGATGGAGAAGCAGACCGACTTGACCTCCAGGCCGCCGGTGCGGGTGGCCGCTTCCGTGCGGCGCATCAGCGTGCCCCCGGTGAATACCAGGTCGACGTTGCCGATGGTGACGATGTCGCCGTCGCTCAAGATCGCGGACCCGACCCTGACCCCGTTGACGAATGTCCCGTTGACGCTGTGGGCGTCGCGGATTTCGGTGCCCAGCGGTGTCATGGTCAGGAATGCGTGGTGACGCGACGCCAGAACGTCCTGAATGACGACGTCGTTGTCGGTGGCACGGCCGATAGTGACCGAGCCGGCAGGCATTTCGTTGGATCCGGTCCGCGGCAACAGCGCATGGATCATCTTGGTCGCCAGGTTCGCCACCTCCGGCGGCTTGGCGGCGCCGGGCTGCATCGGCGTGGGTGGCGCCGGGCGCGGCGCGGCCGGCGCATAGTTCGACGGCTGCCGCGGCGGCCCCGGGGCAAACCCGGACTGCCGGGACGCCAAGCTGCTGGGGTACATCGGTTGCGCCGATTTCGCCGGCGGCGGGCCGGGATGCGGTCGCGCCGACGGCGGCGCGGTCCAATTCGACTGGCGCCCGGGCAGGGACGGCCCCGGGTGGCCAGCAGCCTGAGCCGGCGGCGGCCACGGCGACGACTGGGCGCCCAGTCGCATCGACTCGGTTTGCGGCGGCCGGCCGGCCATCCCCAGGTGCCGGCCGACCTCAAAGGTGAGCAACGGCCCGTCGGGATTTCCGATGTTGACGCTCTGGCCGTCGTGGATGTCGACCATCGGCACCCGCCGGCCATTGCAGAAGGTCCCGTTCAGCGAATTGTTGTCGATCGCCAGCCACCGGCCCTGATCAAACCGCAGCAGCAGATGTGCCCGGGAGATCAACGGATGCGTGATACGCATGTCGGCGCGCAAGTCACGGCCGATTACCACGTCATGGCCGGCGGCGAACGTGCGTGCTGACCCGTCGTAGCGAACGGTCAGCGCTGGCGGCGGAGCAGGGTGGGGCATCGATCCAACTGTATCTAAGGCCAAGGTTAATGCTGTTCCGCGGCGCAACAGCCGCGCGGCGAGTTGCGCGTGCTCCGGTGGCCAGTCGGCTGCCTTCTTGCCAGAGTAACCACACCGCCGTGCCACCGAGCGCCGCCAAGGAACGGAGCGCAGCCGGAGCGCAGGCATTCGATAGCCGTCCGCTACTATTGCCCGCCGTTACAATTGCATATGATAAGTAACGGCCACGAAGCGCGGCGGGTAACCGCTCGTCCCCACGGAAGGAGGTGATCACATGGCCCACGAACTTCTGTTCATCGAAGACGAAGCAACGTACCGGCTCCACTACGTTTGCTACTGGTTCAACGCGGAGACTATCGACTGAAGAGGCATGCAGTCCGTGGAGACGGCGCTGGCGGGGGTTTGTCAGGCAATGAACCCCCACCAGCGGTCTCCAACGTTTCCCGTGTCAGGTAGAGCTGCATCGGCCGCCGACAGCTACCGCAAATCTGTGCAATCCCCGCAACGTGAGGACTGAGTCCATGTCTGAATCTTGCGCCGCGGCCACCGCCGTGTTCGCGGGCCCGGATTGGTCGCGGTGGCCAACCCGGGTGCTGGGCCATAACGATCCCACCTCCATCGCCCATCGGAGGGGGACCTATCGCATCATCTCTCCCGAGCAGACGTGGCAGGCAGTGCAACCGATGCTGGAATCGGCGGGCATCACCCGCGTCGCCGACCTCACCTGGCTCGATGATCTCGGCATTCCCACCGTTCAGGCGGTGCGCCCCGCCTCGCTGACACTGTCGGTCAGTCAGGGCAAGGCCGCCACCTACCGCGCCGCCCAAGTTTCTGCGGTCATGGAATCGCTGGAAACCTGGCACGCCGAAAACGTCACGCCCGACCTGTTTTCCATGACCACGAGGGACATCGCGGCCGCACTGACCTACGATCCCGCCCAGCTGCTCCGGTCGGCCCGAAGTATCTACCATCCGGGCGCCAAGCTCGACTGGATGGCCGCGACGACGCTGTTGACCGGCCGCCAAACCTGGGTGCCGTGGGAGGCGGTGCTGGTGAACGCGGCGGTCGACAACCGCTGGGACCCGCCGATGTTCTCGATGGACACCACGGGGTTGGCCTCGGGCAACAGCTACTGGGAGGCCGGCTTGCATGCCCTCTACGAGGTCATGGAACGCCACGCCATGGCCGCCGGCGAGCCGGGAAGCACACTGTTCGAGGTGCCTGTCGACGATGTCGCCGACTCCGACTGTGCCGAATTGGTCGACATGATTTGCCGGGCCGGGAGCGAACTGAAGATAGCGCGGACCGACACGTGGGACGGTTTCCCTTGCTTCACTGCCGAGATCTGTTCGCCCATGCTGGGGGTGCCGTTCAGCGGCTTCGGTTTGCACCACGATCCCAACGTGGCCTTGTCCCGGGCGATCACCGAAGCCGCGCAATCGCGGCTGACGGCGATCAGCGGAGCTCGCGAGGATCTGTCACCGGCGTTGTACCACCGCTTCGCCCGCGTGCACGCCTACGGCCCGTTGCGGCCAACCATGCGGCACTTGCCCACCGCCGAAACCACATCGTGGCAGGTTCCCGACACCGGTTCGCTGAGTGACCTGTTGACCTCGGCGGCAACGGCGGTGGCCGTCCGGTCGGGCACCGAGCCGCTGGCGGTCGTGTGCGATCTGGCCGGCAGCTGCGTTCCGGTGGTGAAGGTCATCGCGCCCGGCCTGACGGCCTCACACGGTTCTCCGATGCGTACTCCTTTGCAGGAGTTGGCATGACGGCTGCCGGCCGGATCGTGGTGACGGCAGGGCCCACCATCGGCGTTGACGATATTCGCGCGGTCGTGCCCAATGCCGAAGTGGTGCCTCCGATTTCGTTCGGCGACGCGCTGGGCTACGGGCTGGAGCCCGGCGACACGCTGTTGATTGTCGACGGGTTGTTCTTTCAGCACCCCCCGGTGCGGCACAAAGAACTCCTGACTTTGTTGGAGGCCGGTGTCCGTGTCGTCGGCTCGTCAAGCATGGGGGCGCTGCGCGCCGCCGAACTTCATCCCTTCGGCATGGAAGGCTACGGCTGGGTATTCGACAGCTACCGCAACGGTCATTTGGAAGCCGACGACGAAGTCGGCATGGTCCACGGCGAGCCTGAAGACGGCTATCCCGTCTTCGTCGACGCACTGGTCAACATCCGCCAAACGCTGCGACGCGCCGTCGAGACCGGTTTGCTATCGGCGCAACTAGCCGCAGACATCGTCGAAGCGGCCCGCCGCATGCCTTTCACCGAGCGCAGCTGGGACCGCCTCCTCGCCGCTCTCGACGTGCCCGAAAGACGTTGCTTGGCAAAGCAATTTCAGGAACTGCGGGTCGACGTCAAACACGCCGACGCGCTACTGGCACTGCGCAACATCACCGACGGACACCGTGGCACGGCGACCCGTCCCGGCCCACCGCCAACCATCTGGTCCCAACGTTGGCAACAACGCTGGGCACCACCCGTTCCGGTGGTCATCAGCACCGACAGCGGAGCCGACACCACCATCGAGGTCCGCGACACCGACGTCCTGTCCCTGCTGAGCATCTGCGCCACCGACCGCTGGACCTACCTGCCCGCCCTCGAACAGGTCGCCTCCTGGCACTGGCGCCTGACGCATCCCGGGCACAACGGTGACGTTCGCCACGATGCATCCCGCGCAATCGAGCAGGTTGCTGCCGACACCCGGCAACGCGCATTGGAGACCGTCGCCCATCACTACGCCGTAGCCGTCGGACTTGCCGACGAGTCCGGCTTCCCCGAGCCGGTCAGGTCGCAGTGGTTGACCGCCGACGAGAGCGAAATCCTTTGCGATGACCCGATTGCCGTCTCTGCGCGACTGATCACCCGCACGTTGTTCGTCACCCGGGCCCTTCCGGCAATCGAGCACTTTCTCGACCTTTTGCGCGCGGACGAGCGCCTGCCGCGCTGGCGCATTGCGGCGGCCCATGCGCTGGCCAGGCGCGACGAATTAGCCCGTCGCAAGCCGCATTTGAATCTGCACCGACCCGACCCAAGACAACTCAAGAACCTCTTCGCCAGACGATGGCGCACCGAGGTGGACCGCATCGAACTCGCCCGACGCGGCCTGATGAGCGAGGAGGCCTTCTACACCGCCGCCGCCCTGTTTGCTGTCGCCGCCGCCGATGACCGGCTGCCGTCCCTCGAAGTCGGCGCCTTGGGTCCCGCCTACCCGTAGCCGCAGAATTGCGGGCGCACCGCCTCCTTGCATGCCGCATTCGCGGCGTGCATCGTCAGCGGGTGTCTGGCGCACCGGTCACGACGCAGCGGGTGCGGCTGTAGATCGTGGCCATGCACCGGTTGCAATGCGTGCACGCCGAACGGGCCCGCTGCCCGTCGGCGGCGATCCGATTGACCAAGTCGGGTTCGGCCAGCAGCGCCCGGGCCATCGCAACGAACTCGAATCCCTCGGCCATCGCCAGGTCCATGGTCTCCCGGTTGGTGATTCCGCCCAGCAAAATCAGAGGCATCGACAACTCGGCGCGAAACAGCCGGGCATCGCGCAACAGATAGGCATCGCGGTAGGGGTATTCGCGGAAAAACTTGTGGCCGGTCATCCGGATGCCCCAGCGCAGCGGCGGCTTGAAGGCGCCGGCGAATTCCTTGACCGGTGCGTCGCCGCGGAACAAGTACATGGGGTTGACCAGCGAACTGCCGGCGGTGAGTTCCAGCGCGTCCAGCCCGCCGTCGTCTTGCAGCCACTTCGCCGTGGTCAGCGCCTCTTCCACCGTGATGCCGCCGCGGATGCCGTCGGCCATGTTGAGCTTGGCGGTCACCGCGATCTGTTGTCCGACGGCGCGGCGGATGGCCAGCACCAATCCGCGGGCGACCTTTGCCCGGTTCTCCAGGGACCCGCCGAACTCGTCGTCGCGCCGGTTGATCAGTGGCGACAGAAACGAACTCGCCAGATAGTTGTGGCCCAAGTGGATTTCGACGGCGTCGAAGCCGGCCTCGACGGCAAGACGGGCGGCGTTGGCGTGCGCGGCCGTCACCTCGGCGATGTCGTCGCGGGTCGCCTTCTTGGCAAACCGCATCGCGAGCGGATTGAAGAACCGCACCGGAGCCAGCGCGGTCGCCTTGTTGGACCGGGAGTCGGCCACCGGGCCGGCGTGGCCGATCTGGGCACTGACCGCCGCGCCCTCGGCGTGCACGGCCTCGGCGAGCCGGCGCAGCCCCGGCACCGCCTCCGGGCGCATCCACAACCCGTCGCCACCGGTGCGGCCGCCGGTGGAGACCGCGCAATACGCGACGGTCGTCATGCCGACCCCGCCCGCCGCCGGCAGCCGGTGGTACTCGATAAGATCGTCGGTCACCAGCGCATCGGGCGTGCGGGCCTCGAACGTCGCGGCCTTGATGACGCGGTTGCGCAGCGTCAGCGGACCCAGCTTGGCCGGGCTGAACACGTCGGGGGCATCGGCCATGTCAGGAGCGTACGCGGCGGACGTGCCAGACTGTCTGCCGTGGGCGCAATCACGCTGGACGGCAAGGCCACCCGCGACGAGATCTTCGTGGACTTGAAGCGGCGGGTGGCGGCACTGGCTGTTTCCGGGCCGGGCCGCGCCCCGGGGTTGGGCACCATCCTGGTCGGTGAGGACCCCGGATCGCAGGCCTACGTGCGGGGCAAGCACGCCGACTGCGCCAAGGTCGGCATCACGTCGATCCGCCGCGACCTGCCCGCCGACATCAGCACCGCCACGCTCAACGAGACCATCGACGAGCTGAACGCCAACCCCGACTGCACCGGCTACATCGTGCAGCTGCCGCTGCCCAAACATCTGGATGAGAACGCGGCGCTGGAGCGCGTCGACCCGGGCAAGGACGCTGACGGGCTGCACCCGACCAACCTCGGCAGGCTGGTCCTCAACACCCCGGCGCCACTGCCCTGCACGCCGCGCGGCATCGTGCACCTGCTGCGCCGCTACGACGTCGAGCTCGCCGGGGCGCACGTGGTCGTCATCGGCCGCGGGGTGACGGTGGGCCGCCCGCTGGGGCTGTTGCTCACCCGCCGCTCCGAGAACGCCACGGTGACGTTGTGCCACACCGGGACCCGCGACCTGCCGGCCTTGACCAGGCAAGCCGACATCATCGTGGCGGCCGTCGGGGTGCCGCACATGCTGACCGGGGACATGGTGCGCCCCGGCGCCGCGGTTGTCGACGTCGGAGTCAGCCGCACCGCGGACGGACTGGTCGGCGACGTACACCCCGACGTGTGGGAGGTCGCCGGTCACGTGTCGCCGAACCCCGGCGGCGTCGGGCCGCTGACCCGGGCGTTCCTGTTGACCAACGTCGTCGAGCTGGCCGAGCAGCGATGACGGCGCGGGCAATCCTGGCGCACACGTTTCGCGCGCAGTGGCCGATCCTGCTCGTCGGGCTGATTTTCGTGGTGGCGTTCGTGCTGGTGGGGGCCAACTTCTGGCGCCGAGGTGCGTTACTGATCGGGATCGGCGTCGGTGTGGCGGCCGCGCTGCGGCTGGTGCTGTCCGACGAGATGGCCGGTCTGCTGGTGGTGCGCAGCAAGGGAACAGACTTCACGACCATGGCGGGGGTGGGCGCCGCGATGGTTTATATCGCGTCAACGATCGACCCGCTGGGCACGGGCTGAGCCCTAGAACGCGGGCATCCCCGGTATCCGCTGCAGAGCCGACAGGTTGCCGCTGGCGATGTCGGACATCACCGACGGGCAATACATCGAAATTGCGATGCTGGTGAAGGTCTCTGCCATTTGCTGAGACATGCCGCTGCCGCCGGCGACGACGGTCGCCGCTGCCGCGTTGAACGACCCGCCCGGCCGGGCCAGTATCGGGCACACGGACTGGCCCAAAGCCACGGCGTTTCCGGCGTCGCCGTAGTTGACGCCGGCCTGGCTTAGCGCGCCGATGAAGGCGTCGTCGATCGGCCCGGCCTGAGCCGGCGCCGCAACTGCCGCGGCCGCGGTGAACAGCACCGCGGACCCCGCCAGCAGGCGGATGGTGAGTGGCTGATGGCGCCAGGCTTTCATGTCTGCTCCCCATTCATTTCGGAGCGCACCGGGCCATCCGGACACACTCATGCGACTTCAACGAACCTTGGTGCATGGCGGTCACGTTTCGAACACGGCCGCGTAAAGGTTTGCCGTCGACTGTCGGCACGTGCTTAGCGACACGATCGCGTCACACTGTGGCGCGACACGTCGCGCCGCGGCCGGGTTCGCGGCCGCGGCGGCTGACAATGCCGCCCATGATCTCTCGGCAAACGTTCCTTCGCGGCGCGGTGGGAGCGTTGGCGACATCAGCACTGTTCGGGCCGCTGCGTGCCGGCGCGGATCCCGGCAGCGGTTGGGCAGGTCTGGCTTCCTCGATCGGTGGCCGGGTGCTGCTGCCGGACGGCGGCTCGTTTGCCGCCGGCAAGCAGATATTCAACTCGCTCTACAACGGCTCGAACCCGGCGGCGGTGGTCACGGTCACCTCGCAGGCCGACGTCGAGAAGGCCGTCGCGTTCGCGGCCGCCAACAAGCTCAAGATCGCTGCGCGCGGCGGTGGGCATTCCTACATCGGCGCGTCGGCCGCGGCCGGCGCCATGGTGATCGATCTGCGCGGCCTGACCGGCGGCGTGAATTTCGACAGTGCCACCGGAAACGTCACGATGCCGGCCGGGACCGAGCTGTATGCGGTGCACCAGGTGCTGGCCGGCGCCGGCCGCGCGGTTCCCACCGGCAGCTGCCCGACCGTCGGCGTTGGCGGCCTGACACTCGGCGGTGGAATGGGCGCCGATTCCCGCCACGCCGGCCTGACCTGTGATGCGCTCAAGTCAGCGACGGTGGTGTTGCCCAGCGGGCAAACGGTCACCGCGTCCGCCGACGATCACCCCGACCTGTTCTGGGCGCTGCGGGGCGGCGGAGGCGGCAACTTCGGGGTGACGACGTCGATGACGTTTGCGACCTTCCCGACCGCCGACTCCGACGTGGTGCGCGTCGACTTCACCCCGTCGTCGGCGGCCCGGGTGCTGACCGGCTGGCAGACCTGGCTGGCGGCAGCCGACCGCAACACCTGGGGTCTGGTCGACATGTCGGTCGGTGGGCCGCAGGCCAATTGCCATGTGCTGGCGACCTGCCCGGCGGGATCCGGTCCGGGCGTGGCCGATGCGATCAAATCCGCGGTCGGTGTGCAGTCCACCGGGGTCGAGCATAAGACGCTGAGTCATATGGACCTGGTGATGTATCTGGCCGGCGGCAGCTCGACGAGTTCGCCACGGGGCTTCGTGGCCGGATCCGACGTCATCGGTACGGTGAATTCGGCTGCGGCACAGGCGATTGTCGCGGCGCTGGGAAAGTGGCCGCCGGCCTCGGGGCGGGCATCGGTGATCGTCGACACGCTCAGTGGCGCGGTCGGCGACATCGATCCGGCCGGCTCGGCCTTTCCGTGGCGCCGGCAGTCCGCCGTCGCGCAGTGGTACGTCGAGACGCCCAACAGCGCGCAAGCCGCCGCCGCCAACAACTGGTTAAGCGCCGCACATCAAGCGGTGCAACAGTTTTCGGTAGGGGCTTACGTCAACTACCTGGAGCCCAACATCGCGCCGTCGCGGTACTTCGGGTCGAACCTCTCGCGGCTCACCGAGATCCGGCAGCGGTACGACCCAGGCCGGTTGATGTACTCGGGTCTGAACTTCTAACCGATGTCCCGCTTCGGGGCGGTGGGGCACTTGCCCGACCGCGCTGGCTGGTCGCGAGGTTTGAATACAGATCCCCATGGTTCTCCTGACGGAGTGTCTGCTCGTCCCCTATCGTCTAGCTGTGCGTGAGTACTCAATTCCCGCCGTGCTGCAGGAGCTGGCCAGTCTGCGGCCTGATGAGACAGCGTTCACGTTTGTCGATTACGAGCAGGACTGGGCGGGCGTTGCGGAAACTCTGACGTGGTCGCAGCTGTATCGGCGGACGCTGAACCTCGCACGGGAGCTCCAAGCCCGCGGGGCAACCGGTGACCGCGCGGTGATCTTGGCGCCGCAAGGACTGGAGTACGTCGTTGCGTTTCTGGGCGCACTACAGGCCGGTCAGATAGCGGTTCCGCTGTCGATGCCGCTGGGTGAAGCCAGCGATGAGCGTGTTAGTGCCGTCCTGCGCGACGCCTCGCCTTCGGCGATTCTCACGACATCCGCTGTCGCTGGCAACATCGCGGAGTACGCCAAGCCGGAGCCTGGCGAGTCCGCGCCATCGCTCATCGAGGTTGACTTGCTGGACCCTGATTCTCGGCAACCGCCCGCCCCCGAGATCGATAGTCCGCCAAGCGTTGCGCATTTGCAGTACACCTCTGGGTCCACCCGCACGCCAGCGGGAGTCGTGGTCTCCCACCGAAACATTAAGGTTAATTGCGAACAACTCATGTCCGCCTACTACGAAGAGGGGATTGCTCCGCCGGACACCACTGTGGTGTCGTGGGTGCCGCTTTTTCACGACATGGGTTTGATCTTAGGAATTGCCTTCCCGATTTTTGGGGGATTCCGAACTGTGCTGACGAGTCCGCCGTCGTTCTTGCAGCGACCAGCGCGATGGATGCAATTGCTGGCTACCAACAGTCACGCATTTTCGGCCGGGCCGAACATTGCTTTCGAATTGGCAACACGAAAAACATCAGATGACGACCTGGCCGGGCTTGATCTCGGGGGCGTGCGTAACATCCTCAACGGTGCCGAACGCGTAAACCCCGCGACGCTGCAGCGCTTCGCTGAGCGGTTCGCCCGCTTCAATCTTCGCCCGGAGGTGTTACGGCCTTCGTACGGGCTCGCGGAAGCCACGCTGTACGTCGCGACCCGCGAAGCCGATCAACCACCGCTCACCGTCTGTTTCGAATCCGAGGAACTGACCGCCGGACACGCGAAGCGGTGCGGAAGCCCAGACGGCATACCGCTGGTCAGTTACGGCATGCCGAAGTCACCGACGGTGCGGATCGTCGATCCCGAGACCAGTACCGAGTGTCGGGCGGATACCGTCGGTGAGATCTGGGTGTATGGCGACAACGTCGCCGCAGGCTATTGGCAGAAACCTCACGAGACCGAACGCACCTTCGGCGCAACGCTTGTCGGTCCGTCGCCCGGCACACCCGAAGGGCCTTGGCTGAGAACCGGAGATTTGGGCGTTTTCTCCGACGACGAGCTGTTCATCATCGGCCGGATCAAGGATCTCCTGATCGTCTACGGGCGCAACTACGCTCCCGACGACATCGAGGCGACGATCCAGGAGATCACCCGGGGCCGCTGCGTGGCGATAGCGGTTTCGGATGATGACGGCCCTGAGAAGCTGGTCGCCATCGTCGAGCTCAAGCCCGGCGACTCCAACGAGGCGGAGATACAGCGGTTGACCGCCATCAGGCGGGAAATCACCGCAGCGATAGCGAGGACGCACGGTCTGAGTGTGGCGGATCTCGTTTTGGTGCCTCCTCATTCGATTCCCCTCACCACAAGCGGCAAGGTCAGGCGACGGGATTGTCTGAAGCTGTATCAGCAGGACGAGTTCAGGCGCTTGGACGCGCGGCTTCGCCGGTCAAAGCGGCGCGCCGTCGAGGACACCGGTGCGGGCGCCGGGGCCGGCTCAGGGTGGACCCAGCGCCTGCGCACGCTGCGCCAGCAGCAACATGACCTGTTGGTGGGGGTGGTGTGCTCGCAGGTAGCAACGGTGTTGGGACATCCCAGCCCGGACGACATCGACCCCGAGTGCCCGTTTCAGGACCTGGGGTTTGACTCGGTGAAAGCTACGGAGTTGCTCGACCGGCTCAAGGCCGAAACCGAGCTGGCATTGGCATCCACCCTGGCCTTCGACTATCCCACCCCGGATCAGTTGGCCACCCACTTGGGCCAGCTGCTGAGCGGATCGGTCGCGGCGGGTCCGCAGCTGGGATCGCGGGTGCAAACAGATGAGCCGGTTGCGGTGGTGGGGATGGCGTGTCGGTTCCCTGGGGGGGTGGATTCGGCGGCGGCGTTGTGGGATCTGGTGGCTGGCGGCGCCGATGCGATGGGGGAGTTTCCGGCTGATCGTGGTTGGGATCTGGGGGATTTGTTCGATCCTGATCCTGATGCGGTGGGTAAGACCTACACGCGTGCGGGGGCGTTTCTGGCCGACGTGAGCGGGTTTGACGCCGAGTTTTTCGGGATCTCGGCGCGGGAGGCTCAAACCATGGATCCGCAGCAGCGGCTGCTGCTGGAGGTGTGTTGGGAAGCGTTGGAAACCAGCCGAATTGATCCGGGCGGGTTGGCGGGTTCTGAGACCGGGGTGTTCGTTGGGGCGTGGTCTCAGCAGTATGGCGGGAGCGGTTCTGATGGCGTGGAGGGATACGCCATGACCGGGACGTCCCCCAGTGTGGCCTCCGGGCGGGTGGCGTATGCGTTGGGTTTGCAGGGTCCGGCTATCACGGTTGACACGGCGTGTTCGTCGTCGTTGGTGGCCGCGCATTTGGCGTGTCAGTCGCTGCGCAACGGCGAGTGCGGTTTGGCCCTGGTCGGTGGTGTGACGGTGATGACCACACCGACGGTGTTCACCGAGTTCGCCCGGCAGCGTGGGCTGGCCGCCGATGGGCGGTGCAAGGCGTTTGCGGCCGCTGCTGATGGGACGGGCTGGGGCGAAGGGGCGGCGGTGCTGGTGCTGGAACGGCTCAGTGATGCCCAGCGCAACAACCATCCGGTGTTGGCGGTCATCGCGGGCTCGGCGATCAACCAGGATGGTGCCTCTAATGGGTTGACGGCCCCCAACGGGCCCGCTCAGCAGCGTGTCATCACCCACGCGGTGGCCAACGCCGGTATCGGGCTTGACGAGGTTGATGTGGTCGAGGCTCATGGCACCGGCACCACGTTGGGTGATCCGATCGAGGCCGGCGCCCTGATCGCCACTTACGGTGCTGCGCGGGGGGCAGCGCACCCGCTGTGGTTGGGATCGATCAAGTCCAACATCGGTCACACCCAGGCCGCTGCCGGTGTGGCCGGAATGATCAAGATGATCGAGGCTCTCAACCATGAGAGTTTGCCTCCGACGCTAAATGTCGATCGGCCCAGTCCGCACGTCGACTGGTCGGCCGGCACTGTTTGCCTCCTGACCGAGCCGGCGCCCTGGCCGGTTACCGATCATCCCCGCACCGCGGCGGTGTCGTCGTTTGGGATCAGCGGCACCAACGCGCATTTGATTTTGCGGCAGGCCCCGGCCCCGGCGGTCGAACCGGCTGAGCCAGCCGATCATGGTGGTGAGCTTGGGCTGCCCGTATTGCGACTGTGGCCGGTTTCGGCGCGCACCCCCGCGGCGTTGCCCGCGCAGGCCGACCGGCTCCGCCAACACCTGGTCGCCCACCCCGACCTTGATCTCACCGATGTGGCCTACAGCCTGGCCTGCACCCGAACACACCACCCGCACCGGGCAGTAATCACCGGTTCGGTGGCCACCGCCGATCCGCGCCAAGACCTGCTGGACGCTCTACATGCCCTGAGCGCCGGCCAACCCCACCCGCAGCTGAGCCAACACCATTACCTGGCCCACCTTCGCGGCAAGACCGTGTTCGTCTTGCCCGGCCAAGGCGCCCAGTACCCGGGGATGGGTCGCGAGCTCTACGAAAACCACCGCCTCTTCGCCGACACTGTCAATGACTGCGACGACGCGCTGCGCCCATTTACGGACTGGTCGGTGCGCGATGTCCTGCTGCAGGACCCGGCGGCTCCGGCGCTGGACCGAGTCGATGTCGTCCAGCCGGTGCTGTTCACAATGATGGTTTCGTTGGCCGAGGTGTTGGGGAGTTATGGCGTTGTTCCCGACGCGGTGATCGGTCACTCCCAGGGAGAGATTGCCGCGGCGTATATCGCCGGGGTGCTTCCCTTGTCTGAGGCCGCCAAAGTTGTGGCATTGCGCAGCCAAGCGCTGAGCGCTCTGCGTGGTGCCGGTGGTATGGCGTCGGTCCTGCTCGATGCCGAGCAACTGCTCGCGCGCCTGCAGCCTTGGAGTGAGGCGTTAAGCATCGCGGCGGTCAACGGCCCGTCACACACCATCATCAGCGGCGATCCCGCCGCGCTGGAGCAGTTCACCGCAGCCTGCGATCGTGACGGGATCCACATCCGGCAGATCGCGGTTGATTACGCCTCGCACTCCGCGCAAGTCGAACCAGCACGTGAGCGCCTGCTGGCCGAGCTGGCCGGCCTGACCCCGGCGTCCGCGCGCATACCGCTGTATTCCACAGTGGGACAGGCACTTTCGGCCGATCCCCTTGACACCACCACCATGAACGCCGACTACTGGTATCGCAACCTGCGTGAGCCGGTCCGGTTCCATGACCGTGTGGTCGAGCGTTTGGCCGCCAGTGAGTGCACGTTTGTGGAGCTGTCCCCGCATCCGGTATTGGCGCCGGCGATTACCGACACCTTGGCCCAGGCTGCGGGGCGAACCCAGTCGGCGGTGATCACCACGTTGCACCGGGATCGGCCCGACCAAGACAGCCTGGCTACCGCGCTGGCCCAGCTGCACAATCGCGGCCATAGCCCGTCGTGGTCGGCCCTGTATCCCGACGCGCGCACCGTCGAGCTGCCCACCTATCCCTTCGAGCACCGCCGCTACTGGCTGACCCCCACTTCGACCGGCGACGCTTGCGGGTTTGGCCTGGACCGTGCCGAGCATCCCTTGCTGGGAGCGGTCGCTGAACTTGCCGGCCAAGATGAGGTCGTGGTCAGCGGGCGGCTATCACCCGGCAGCCAGGGGTGGCTGGTCGGTCACCAGGTCAACGACACCGTGGTATTCCCTGCGACGGGGTTCATCGAGGTGATCCTTCACGCCGGTGAGTTGGCCGGTTGCCCGCTGATCGATGAGCTGGTCCTGCATACCGCCCTGACGCTGTCGGAACAGGCGCCGACCGATCTGCAGATCCTCGTGCATCCGCCCGATCAGCAAGGGCGGCGCCCGTTCAGCGTGCACTCCCGCACCGGTGGCCAGCATGCCGCCTCTTGGACGTTGCACGCCAGCGGCGCGCTAAGCGCCGATCAGCCCGTCGCCGCCGCCCCCCTCACGCCGGCGCCGGGTGTGCAGGCCCTCGACCAGGACGACTTCTACGATGGGCTGGCCCAGCAGGGTTACCGCTACAGCGGCCCATTCCGGTCGCTACGGGGCATTAGCGCCGACCCCGCCCGACCCGACGTCGTCTATGCCGAGGTCGCACTCCCCGCCGACACCGACATCACCGGCTACGGAATCCACCCCGCCCTGCTAGACGCCGCCCTGCACCCGCTGGCCGCCGTGCTGGACCGCACCGGTGCGGCCGACTCGGCGTCGCTGCGGCTTCCGTATGCGTTCAACGGGATCGCCCTGTACGCCACGGCGGCCACCCGGCTGATTATCCAGCTGACACGTACTGGCGACGGCACGTTTGAGCTGCGCGCCACCGACCCCACCGGCGCACCCGTGATCACGATCAGCTCGTTGACATTGCGCGCCATCTCCGACCAGATCGGCCAGCCGACCCCGCTAGCCGGGCTGTCCGACAGCTTGTTCGAGCTGACCTGGCCATTGGCGCCCGAGATGCCCCGTCCGCCCGGTCTCTTGGGGGCACAACCACCAGCGTGGGCGGTCTGCGCCGATTCGCCCGAGCACCTGCCGGTCAGCCTGTCCAACGGCACGATCCACCCCGACCTGGCCACCTTGACCCCTTGCCCGGAGCTGGTGATCTGGCCGCTGTCGCGACCCGACGACAAGGCGGGAGAGGCTGATCCGTTGCGGCGAGTGCACGCCCTGACCCGCCACGTTTTGGCCCAACTGCAGGACTGGCTGGCCCGCCCCGACGTCCTCGGCGCCCACCTGGTGATCATCACGCGCCACGCAGTCAGTGTCAGCGCTCATGACCGTGCCCCCGATCTGGCGCATGCCGCGGTCTGGGCGCTGATACACACCGCCCAAAACGAGCACCCCCACCGCATCACTGTGATCGACACCGACACCACCGCCGCCACCGAAGACAACCTGCTGGCTATAGCCTCGACGCGACCGGCCAGCGAGCCGCAGCTGGCCCTGCGCGACGGTGTTGCCCACATCCCCCGCCTGGTCCGCATCTCGGCCCTGATCCCGCCGGATGCCCCTGACTGGCAGTTGGCCACCACCGGTAAGGATGACCTAACCCACCTGACCGTGATCCCCACCAGCCCTCCCACGCTGGGCCCGGGACAGATCCGCATTCAGGTCCGGGCCGCTGGACTCAATTTCCACGACGTGGCCGTCGCCTTCGGCGACATCGGCGATGAAGGGCTCGGCGCGGAAGCCGCCGGGGTGGTCATCGAGACCGCTCCCGATGTGGCATCGCTGAGCCCGGGTGATGCAGTGATGGGCTTGTTCCCCCAGAACGCGTTCGCGCCCACCGCGATCACCGATGAGCGCATGGTGGTACGCATTCCGGCCGGATGGTCGTTCACCCAGGCCGCGTCCGCGCCGGTGGCGTATTTGACCGCCTATATCGCCTTGGTCGAGATTGCCGGGCTATCGGCTGGGCAGCGGGTGCTCATCCACGCCGGCGCTGGAGGTGTCGGTCAGGCCGCCATCGGGATCGCCCGCCACCTCGGTGCCGAGATTTTCGCCACCGCCCACCCGAACAAACATCATGTGCTCACCGATCTGGGGGTCGACCCTGGGCACATCGCCTCGTCGCGCACGCTGGACTTCGTCGACGCCTTCCGCGACGCCACCGATGGGCGGGGCATGGACGTCGTGCTCAACAGCCTGAGCGGAGAATTCGTCGACGCTTCGCTGAAGCTGCTGCCGCGCGGGGGTAGTTTCATCGAACTCGGCAAGACCGACATCCGCCTGGCACGCGACATCGTCGCCGCCCACCCCGGAGTTGACTATCAGGCCCTGGACCTGGCCAGCGCACCACCGGAATCCCTCCAGCCGGCATGGACCGTCCTACCTGAGTTGCTCGCTGCAGGCATCCTGAAGCCCCTGCCCACCACCAGCTACGGCCTTCTCAACGCCCCCCAAGCCTTCCGCGACATGAGCCAAGGAATGCACACCGGAAAGATCGTGCTGATTCCCCCCGCGAAGTTTGATCCCGCAGGCACAGTGCTGATTACCGGTGGTACCGGGATGCTGGGCGCGATCTTCGCCGGACATCTGGTCAGCCACTACGGCATCGAGCATCTGCTGCTGGTGTCTCGCAGCGGCCCGGCCGCTTCCGGTGCAGCTGAACTTGAGGAAAGCTTGACCCGGCTGGGCGCCCAGGTCACCATCACCGCCTGTGACACCGCCAATGCCGCAGACCTGGCCGCGCTGTTAGAGGCCATTCCCGCTCAGCATCCGTTGACCGCCGTCATCCACGCCGCCGGCGTTCTTGAAGACGCTGTTGTGGCGGAAATGACCGGCGATCAACTAGACGCGGTCTTGACCGCCAAGGCCGATGCCGCCTGGTATCTAGACCAACTCACCCGCGACCGCGACCTGGCGGCGTTTGTGTTGTTCTCCTCTGCCGCGGGAATACTGGGCAGTCCTGGGCAGGCCAACTACGCGGCTGCCAACGCCTTCCTCGACGCGCTGGCCCAGTCGCGTCACCGGCATCACCGCCATGCCACCAGTTTGGCCTGGGGCTACTGGCAAACCCCCACCGGCATGACGGCTCACCTTACCTCCGTCGACCAGGCCCGCCTCACTCGCACGAGTTTCGCCCCCATCAGCACCGAACAAGGCTTGGCCCTGTTCGATGCCACGCTGCCCCAGCAGCTTCCCGCCGTAGTCGTTAGCCCTTTCCCCGCGCATGCGCTGGCTCGCCTGGCGCACCGGAACGCCCTGCCGCCAATCCTGTCGGCACTTACCACCAGCCGCCCGCGTGCCAGCGCGGCCAGTGCCGAGAGTCTTCAGGCTCGGCTGGCCACTCAAACTCCGGAACGGCAACTAGACGTTCTCACCGCGCTGGTGACCACCGCCGCCGCCACCGTCTTGGCTCATCCCGACCCAGCCACGCTCGATCCCGACCGTCCCTTCAAAGACCTCGGTATCGACTCACTGACCGCCCTAGAACTACGCAACGCCCTCGGCCAACACACCGGACTCACCCTGCCGGCAACCCTGATTTTCGACCACCCCACCCCCGCGGCCCTGGCCAGACACCTTCGCCAACAGTTATCCGGAAACGGTGACGTGACCCGAATTAAGAATGTGCCAGACAGCGAAATTCAGCGTCTCATCTCGATAATTCCAGAAAAACGGCTTACGGAGGCAGGGATTCTAGCAATGCTTCGCGACATTGCGAACGATATGCAATCATCAGGTCCGGACAGCAAAGCAGAGGCCATCGCAAGCATGAGCCTGAGCGAACTTATGGACATTGCTCGAGGCAACAAGACAAACCACGAATAGATTTTTAAAATGACTATTGAAAACAGCGAAATAATCGAAGCACTTCGTGATTCATTAATACAAATCGAGCGGCTGAAGCAACAGAATCGTGCTCTTATTGCGCGTGTCGATGAGCCGGTTGCGGTGGTGGGGATGGCGTGTCGGTTCCCTGGGGGGGTGGATTCGGCGGCGGCGTTGTGGGATCTGGTGGCTGGCGGCGCCGATGCGATGGGGGAGTTTCCGGTCGATCGTGGTTGGGATCTGGGGGATTTGTTTGATCCTGATCCTGATGCGGTGGGTAAGACCTACACGCGTGCGGGGGCGTTTCTGGCCGACGTGAGCGGGTTTGACGCCGAGTTTTTCGGGATCTCGGCGCGGGAGGCTCAAACCATGGATCCGCAGCAGCGGCTGCTGCTGGAGGTGTGTTGGGAAGCGTTGGAAACCAGCCGAATTGATCCGGGCGGGTTGGCGGGTTCTGAGACCGGGGTGTTCGTTGGGGCGTGGTCTCAGCAGTATGGCGGGAGCGGTTCTGATGGCGTGGAGGGATACGCCATGACCGGGACGTCGCCCAGTGTGGCCTCCGGGCGGGTGGCGTATGCGTTGGGTTTGCAGGGTCCGGCTATCACGGTTGACACGGCGTGTTCGTCGTCGTTGGTGGCCGCGCATTTGGCGTGTCAGTCGCTGCGCAACGGCGAGTGCGGTTTGGCCCTGGTCGGTGGTGTGACGGTGATGACCACACCGACGGTGTTCACCGAGTTCGCCCGGCAGCGTGGGCTGGCCGCCGATGGGCGGTGTAAGGCGTTTGCGGCCGCTGCTGATGGGACGGGCTGGGGCGAAGGGGCGGCGGTGCTGGTGCTGGAACGGCTCAGTGATGCCCAGCGCAACAACCATCCGGTGTTGGCGGTCATCGCGGGCTCGGCGATCAACCAGGATGGTGCCTCTAATGGGTTGACGGCCCCCAACGGGCCCGCTCAGCAGCGTGTCATCACCCACGCGGTGGCCAACGCCGGTATCGGGCTTGACGAGGTTGATGTGGTCGAGGCTCATGGCACCGGCACCACGTTGGGTGATCCGATCGAGGCCGGCGCCCTGATCGCCACTTACGGTGCTGCGCGGGGGGCAGACCATCCGCTGTGGTTGGGATCGATCAAGTCCAACATCGGTCACACCCAGGCCGCTGCCGGTGTGGCCGGAATGATCAAGATGATCGAGGCTCTCAACCATGAGAGTTTGCCTCCGACGCTGAATGTCGATCGGCCCAGTCCGCACGTCGACTGGTCGGCCGGCACTGTTTGCCTCCTGACCGAGCCGGCGCCCTGGCCGGTTACCGATCATCCCCGCACCGCGGCGGTGTCGTCGTTTGGGATCAGCGGCACCAACGCGCATTTGATTTTGCGGCAGGCCCCGGCCCCGGCGGTCGAACCGGCTGAGCCAACCGGTCACGGTGGTGAGCTTGGGCTGCCCGTATTGCGACTGTGGCCGGTTTCGGCGCGCACCCCCGCGGCGTTGCCCGCGCAGGCCGACCGGCTCCGCCAACACCTGGTCGCCCACCCCGACCTTGATCTCACCGATGTGGCCTACAGCCTGGCCTGCACCCGAACACACCACCCGCACCGGGCAGTCCTGACGGTGCCGGCCGACAGCCCCGATCCCCGGGCTGAGCTGCTGGCAGCACTGGAAGCATTGGCCGCTGATCAACCGCACCCTCAACTGATCCAGCACCACCACCGCGCGACGTTTGCGGGAAAAACCGTGTTCGTGTTCCCCGGCCAAGGTGGCCAGTACCCCGGTATGGCCGCGGAGCTCTATAGCCGGCACCACGCTTTTTCTTCCGCGCTTGATGAGTGTGATCGGGCCTTGGGCGCCTGGACGGGCTGGTCGGTGCGTGCCGTGATTCGTGGTGAGCCCGGCGCCCCCTCCCTGGATCGGGTAGACGTGGTCCAGCCGGTGTTGTTCGCGGTCATGGTGTCGTTGGCCCGCACGCTGATCAGCTACGGCATCGAACCGGATACGGTGATCGGACATTCCCAAGGTGAGATTGCGGCCGCCTATGTCGCCGGGGTGTTCAACCTTGAGCAAGCCGCCAAAATCGTAGCGCTGCGCAGCGGCGCCCTAGCGGATCTATCCGGGGCTGGTGCGATGGCATCTGTGTTGCTGGCCGCTGACGAAGTGGCGGCGCGGCTGCGGCCTCATGGCGATGCGCTGACGGTTGTTGCGGTCAACGGACCCACCCACACCATCGTCAGTGGTGACCCCGCCGCGATGGAGCGCTTCGTCGCGGCTTGCGAGGGCGACAACATCCAGATCCGATCCATCCCCGTCGATTACGCCTCACACTGCAGTCAGGTCGAACCAGCACGTGAGCGCCTACTTGACGAGCTGGCTGGGCTGACCCCGAAACCGGGGCGGATCGCCCTGTATTCCACCGTGCACGGCGTCATGTCGGACCAGCCGCTGGACACCACCACCATGACCGCCGACTACTGGTATGCCAATTTGCGTCAACCGGTCCGGTTTTACGACAACATCAAACATCTGCTGGCTGCTGCTGACCAGGTCTTTGTGGAAGTGTCACCGCACCCGGTGCTGGCCCCGGCGATCGCCGACACCCTGGCCGGCACTGATGGGCGTTCTGGCTCGGCAGTCATTCCCACTCTGCATCGCGAGCGTCCTGACCTGGACGCCTTGACTATTACCCTGGCCCGGCTGCAGGTTCATGGTCGTAGCCCGGACTGGTCGATGCTGTATCCCCACGCCCGCCCGGTCGAGCTACCGACGTATCCCTTCCAACACCATCGGTATTGGCTGACCCCACGATCGAGCGGTGATGCTGCCGGTCTTGGGCTGGATCAACCCCAGCATCCGCTGTTGGGGGCAATCACCCCATTGGCGGACCGAGATGAATTCATCGCCACTGGTCGGTTGGTTCTCGGTTCGCAGAGTTGGTTTGCTGCCCATCGAGTCGGTGAGGCGGTGGTGTTGCCCGCGACCGGGTTTGTCGATGTGGTGTTGGGCGTCGGGGATTACGTCGGGTGTCCGGTGATTGATGAGTTGGTGTTGCACACCCCTCTCGTGCTTGCCGAAAACACCCCGACCGATATCCAGATCAGCGTGGCCGGCGCCGATGGAAATGGGCGACGCTCGTTTAACGTCCATGCCCGCACCAGCACCGACCGTCGGGCTTCGGCGGGTTGGGCGTTGCACGCCAGCGGAATCCTGTGCCCCGAGCAAACGCCCACCAGTGAACCTCCCATCCCGGCGTTGCCGGCGACGGCTATCGACGTTGAGGGTTTCTATCAGCAGCTGGCCGAATGCGGTCTGCACTATGATTCCCCGTTTTGCTCGGTACGCGGGATCAGCTACGAGCCGGCCGACCCCGACCACATCTACGCTGAAGTGGCCCTGCCCGCCGGAACTGATATCACCGGTTACGGGATCCACCCAGCTTTGCTGGATGCCGCGCTGCAACCAATCGCCGCCGCCCTTTGCATCGGGGCGGACCCTGAGCCGGCGGTGGTGCGCCTTCCGTTCGTGTTGGGCGGGGTCACGCTGTATGCGACCGCGGCCACCCGGCTGCAGGTGTGGCTGACCCGCACCGGCACCGACACCTTCGCCCTGCACGCCAGCGATCCTGCCGGCGCGCCGGTAATCAGCATCGACACTGTTGTGGTGCGGGCACTGCCCGACACGGCGACGCTCACACCACCCACGACGGCGGCGCCGTCCGGTCCGGGTTTGTGGGAGCTGGCCTGGCCGCCCCTGTCCACCGACCACGGTGCCCCCGCAGTGGCCGAGCCGCCGGCGTGGGTGGTAGTTGCCGAAGATCTCGATGCTCTATCGACTAGCCTGCGCAACGGCTCCGTGCGCCCCGATTTGGATGCCGTGCGGCCATGCCCGCCGGTGGTGATTTGGTCGTTACCCGTGCCGGATCGTCGTGGCGATGACGGTGATGCCGTGTCGAGCATCCATGTGCTGACCCGACAGGTGTTGGCCGGGCTGCAGGCCTGGTTGGCCCGCCCCGACACGTCCGCCTCGGTGTTGGTGGTTCTGACCTGTCGCGCGGTGCCGATCAGCGCTTATGATCGGGCGCCGGATCTGGCGCAGGCCGCAGTGTGGGGGCTGATCCATAGCACCCAAAACGAGTATCCCGGCCGCATCCGTTTGGTCGATACCGACCACGCCGCCACCAGCACTGACACCTTGCTGCACATGCTGGCTACCTTCACCAGTACCAGCGGTGAGCCGCAGCTGGTTTTACGTGACGGTATCGCTCACATTCCCCGGCTGACCCCGGCGCAGGCGTTGACCCCGCCCCCGACACCGCACTGGCAGCTGGTCACCTCCGGTAGCGGGGATTTGGCTGACATGACCCTGGCCCCCGCCCCCGCACCGACAGCACTGGAGCCGGGACAGATCCGGGTGCAGATCCGCGCTGCAGGCTTGAATTTCCGTGACGTGGTGGTCGCGTTGGCGGCGATCAGAGATGAAGGCCTTGGTGTGGAAGCGGCCGGGATCGTCATCGACACAGCAGACGACGTCACAGATTTTGCACCGGGGGATGCAGTGATGGGACTGTTCCCCAACAACGCGTTCGCCTCCACCGCCACCACAGATCACCGCCGCGTGATAGCCGTCCCGCCGGGATGGTCCTACCCGCAAGCGGCTTCGGTCCCGGCCGCGTATGTGACCGCCTACAACTCTTTGATCGATGTCGCGCATCTCTCGGCGGGAGAGCGGGTGCTCATCCACTCCGGTGCCGGCGGGGTCGGCCAGGCCGCCATCCGCGTTGCGCAGCACCTGGGTGCTGAGGTGTTCGCCACCGCCCATCCCGCCAAGCACCACATCCTGCGTGGGCTGGGCATACCCGAGGATCACATCGCTTCCTCCCGCACCCTGGATTTCCATGACACCTTTGTTGCAGCCAGTGGCGGGCGCGGGATGGACGTGGTGCTGAATAGTCTTCGTGGCGAATTTGTGGACGCATCGCTGCAGCTACTGGCCCCGGGCGGGCGCTTTGTAGAGATCGGAAAAACCGACATCAGGGTCGCCGCCGACGTCGCACAGACTCATCCCCACGTCAGCTACCACGTCTATGACCTGAGCGTGGCCACCCCCGAACAGCTGCGTCACACCTGGGCCGTGGTGAGCGAGTCGATCGATGCCGGGGTGACCCAGCCCCTGCCGGTGACACGCTACGGGATGCTGCGCGCCCCCCAAGCATTCCGGGACATGAGCCAGGGCCGCCACACCGGGAAAATCGTGCTCACCCCGCCCGCGGTGCTCGATCCGGCGGGCACTGTGTTGATCACCGGGGGCACCGGCACGCTCGGCGGACTGTTCGCCGAACACATGGTCACCGGCTACGGTGTGCGCCGATTGTTGTTGACTTCCCGACGCGGCTCCAGTACGCCCGAAGCGGTCGAGCTTGCCGGGCGTCTGAATAGTTTGGGTGCGCATGTCACGATCAGCGCCTGCGACTGTGCCAACCCGACCGAGCTGGCAGCCCTGATTAACTCGATTCCCGCCGAGCACCCGCTGACCGCGGTCATCCACGCTGCCGGCGTGCTTGACGACGCGGTGACCAGCGAACTGACCCCACAACAGCTCGACAACGTGCTAGCAGCCAAAGCCGATAGTGCCTGGTATCTGCACCAGCTAACCGCCGACACCGAGCTGGCCGCGTTTGTGTTGTTCTCCTCGGCAGCCGGTGTCCTGGGCGCGCCGGGACAGGCTAACTATGCGGCCGCCAACGCCGTCCTAGACGCCCTAGCCCGTCAGCAGCCGGCGGCGACCAGTCTGGCCTGGGGGTATTGGCAGACGTCCTCGGGGATGACCGGCCACCTCGACAAGCGCGATCTAACCCGCCTTACCCGCAGCGGGATGGTTCCGATCACCACCAGCCAGGGGATGGCGCTATTCGATGCCGCCCTTTCCCAGCAGCACCCCAACCTGATCCCGGCCCCGCTTAGCACTCGGGCGCTGGCGGCTCTAGCCCGTGACAACAGCCTGCCGCCGATCCTGTCCGCGCTGATCACCACCCGGCGTCAAGCCGCCGCAGCCGACTCACGGGCGCTCGGTGCCCGGCTAGCCGGGATGGCCCCCGAGCAACAACGCACCGTCCTGGCCAACGTGGTCATCACCGCCACCGCAGCTGTATTGGCCCACCCGGACCCGGCAGCTATGGATCCTGAGCAGTCCTTCAAAGACCTCGGCATCGACTCGCTCAGTGCGCTAGAACTGCGCAACGCCCTGTCGGCCCAAACCGGACTAGCGTTGCCGGCCACCACCATATTCGACCACCCCAGCCCTGCCATGCTCGCCGCCCACCTGGCCGACCTGCTAGGTGTCACCGCTGCGCGTGCCGATGCGCCGGCTCCGGTCAGCACGCGTGGCGCCGAGCCGGTGGACAATAGGCTCGCATATCTTGATCAAGCTGCGTTTCTCGGGACGCGAGCAGGCCACGTCTCGCTGATCCAGGTGACGTGGATTTACGACCGTGCCGTCGATGTCAACGGGTTGCGACGTTTTTACCGCAATCTCGGACGTGGCTTGTTAGGACGCAGGATTGAACGGTCTCCATTACCGTTCGCGCGTGATCACTGGGTCTTGGCTCCGACGTCGGCGGAGATTGATTTCGAAGCAACGCCGCGGCGGCGCGCCGATGTGGGCGCATGGGCCGACGAGCGGGCGCGCCTACCCGTTGATCCGGAGTGGGGCCCGGGCTGGCATCTCGGGGTGCTTCCGCTCGAGGACGGCGGGACCGCGGTAAGTCTGGTGGCTTCGCATGCGGTCGTCGACGCGATCGCTTTCGGCCAGGCGGTAGTCGATGCGGTCGAGGGCAGGACGCATGATCTGGGTTATCAGCCTGCGGGATCGCGGCCCCTCAGGCAGGCATTGCGTGAGGATCTCCGGCAAACCGTCAAGGAACTGCCCGACGTAGTGCACTCTTTGGGTTGCGTCGTTCGAAGGCTCCGGCGCGATCGCGAGGAGTTCCGGTCATCGATCAAAGCGGCACCGCCTTCCCCGCGGACGACTGGCGGCAACCAGCTAGTAGAGGTACCTGCCGTAACTGCATGCATAGACCTGACGGAATGGAATTTGTGCGCCAAAAGACTTGGTGCGAACAGTAACTCGCTTGTGGCGGGGGTTGCCTGCAGACTTGCGGTGCGGGTTGGGCGTGTTCAGGACGACGGAAAAGTCACCCTACGCTTTGTGGTGTCACTTCGGAGCGAAGGTGACACCCGTGGCAATGCGCTGACGGCTGTTGACGTCCCGGTCGACCCAGAGCACGCGGCTACGGACCTCAGGGAAATGCACGACAAGATCACCCGAGCAGTCCTCGAAGCGATGGACGATACCGAGAGCGAGTTCTTGGCACCGCTCCCACTGGCAGCGATGACACCAAAGTGGGTGGCCAGGAGACTCGTCGGGATGGCAGCGGGTGGTCCCAGCCTTCCGGTCACTTGCTCCAATGTCGGTGACCTGCCCCCGGCCGCGAACCGGCCCGACGGAACCGATGCCGACGCGACGCACATGAGACTGGTTGAGCGTGATGTCACGCAAAATGAACTCGAGGGCACGGGTGGACGACTGCTTCTGGGTTCGGGGCGGAGCCGCGGGCAGATGCGTATCCTAATTTCTGCGTATATTGTCGGGCACTCGAATACCAAAGATGAACTGCGGGAGATTGTTTCGCGTACGTTTGCCGAGTTCGATCTGAATGCTGAGATGGAATGCTAGGCCGCTGCTGATCGGGTCAACTCACTCGGAGGAGTCTTCGGCCTGACAATCACGTCTGGCACATCGGTCCCCGGCCGACCCGATGTGCAATTAGGCCTTTCGGCGACAAGCCAAGGGGCGCAACGAATTTGTCGCTGACAGTCCGGCGCAACCAACATCTCAAACCCGTGGAGACTGATGTGGCTGATGGGAAAGTCGCAGTTGCGTCCTACAACTCGGGGCGTTCGCGACTTGGCTCAAATTGGTGCGCGTCGTCGGCGTGCACTACCGCAGCGGAGTCGTTGCAAGGCGGGCGCCTGGGTGGTGGTCTGGGCGGTGGCGGGTGTGGCTGCTGGGGTGAATGTGCTCAGCGCGCAGTGTCGGTTGTTGCGCCGGGCGCAACCTGGTGCGCCGAGCGTGTCATGGCTGCGAAAAATCGGCCAATTTTTCACTCTCAGAACACGTTCGGCGAAATCCCGGTGACGGCGATCAGCGCGTGCGTGACGGTCGACGGTGGCGCTTTCGGCCTTCGCTTAGTGCGCGCTTTCGACTGGCCGCGGCGCAGACGCGCAGTTTGTGCCACAGCTCGAACTCGCGGATCGTGAGCCAAGTCGAGTTTCACATCGGTCTCCGGCCGACACGATGTGCAATTAGCCCGCCTTCAGCGCGGCCTGGCGTGTCCGCTGCTGGTGATCAGCGACGGTGCACCCGGGTTGATCGGCGCGGTCGAGCGCACCACGGGCGCGGCGTTGCGGCAGCGCTGCCTGATCCGTCGCGCCAGAAACCTGCTGGCCTTGTCGCTGACAGTCGGGCACAACCAAATCCCAAACCCGTCGAGACTGATGTGGCTGATGGGAAAGTCGCAGTCGTGTCCTACAGCTCGAGGCTAGAACAGCGCTTTCCCAGCGGGCGTCGGCTAACTCGGCCACCCGACCTTGCTATTCACAAGCGCCGCGACGCTACCCGATCCTCAGGACAGCGTCGCCCGTACGCACACCGTGACGTACGGCAGCGCCAAACCGGCCGAATTCGCCAGCGCCGGATGTGTGGCCAACAACTGACGGACCTGGCCCAGTGTCTTGGTGCGCACCTTCGCCGGTGAGGTAATGCAGTAGGTGCGAGACGCCACCAGGTCGATCAACGCCTGCGGCGTAAGGTAATTCGTCCACTCGACCTGGAAACGTTCCACGTCGATGAAGGGTTCGGGCAGCGTCGCCTTGTCACGCGTGGGATCGCCGTCGCGCCCGATGATCTGGCCCAGCTCGCGGACCCAGCCGAGCCGCTCGTCGCGGGTGTTCCACACCAAACCCAGCCGCCCGCCGGGCCGTAGCACCCGCGCGACCTCGGGGATGGCGCGCGCGGGATCAATCCAATGCCAGGCCTGAGCCACCAGCACCGCGTCGACGCTGTTGTCCGCCAACGGAATCTCTTCGGCTGTGCCCAACAGCGCCAGCGTTTCCGGTAGGGAGGCGCGCAGCACTTCAAGCATTTCGGGGATCGGGTCGACGGCCACCACGTCGAGGCCGCGCTCGACCAGCCGGGTGGTCAGCTTGCCGGTACCGGCACCCAGGTCAAGAACATCGCGGGCACCGGCCGGCAGCAGCCAGTCGATTGCTTCGGGTGGATAGGAGGGGCGTCCCCGCTCGTAGGCAGCTGCCGCTGAACCGAATGACAGCGACGGATCCTGGCTGGACGGGGTCACCATGGATGCACACCTTGATGGTCGGCCAATCGCAGTGTCTGACCGATCAATTCGCCAACGGCTTCCATTTCGATCAGGAATCCGTCGTGCCCGCAGACCGAGTCGACAACTCGTAGGCCGGCGCAGCCGGGCAGCAACTCGGCCAGCTCCTGCTGCAAACGCAACGGATAGAGCCGGTCGGAGGTGATACCACCGACCACGACGGGCACCGGACAGCCGCGCAGCGCCGCGGCGACCCCGCCGCGCCCGCGGCCGACATCGTGGCTGTTGAGGGACTCGGTCAACACCACATAGCTGCCGGCGTCGAATCGGGACAACAGCTTGCTCCCCTGGTGTTCCAGGTAGCTCTGCACCGCGTAGCGCCCGCCGTGAGCGGGATCCTCGCCGTCCTGACCGAGGTTGGCGAACCGATTGTCGAGTTCGATCTCGCCGCGGTAGGTCAGATGCGCAAAGCGGCGGGCGATCTTCAGCCCCGCCTCGGGCTTGCGGTCCGTGTCGTGGTAGTTCCCGCCCTGCCAATTCGGGTCGGCCTTGATGGCCTCGATCTGGGTTGTCTGCGTGCCGATCTGATCCGCGGTGGCGCGCGCGCCGACAGCCAGCAGCAGCGCCGAGCGTACCCGGTTAGGGTGGCCGACAATCCATTCCAGCGCGCGGGCCCCGCCCATGGACCCGCCGACCACGGCGGCTACCTGAGTGATGCCCATCGCGGCCAGTGCGGCCATATCGGCCTGCACCTGGTCGCGTACGGTGATCGTCGGAAACCTTGAGCCCCAAGGCGTTCCGTCGCGCGCGAGGGAACTGGGCCCGGTGGAGCCGCGGCAACCGCCCAGCACATTGGTGGCCACCGCGCACCAGCGGTCGGTGTCGATCGGCGCACCCGGCCCGGCGACCCCATCCCACCAGCCGGGGGTGGGGTGCCCCGGTCCGGCGGGCCCGGTGATGTGCGAATCACCGGTGAGCGCGTGCAGCACCACCACGACGTTGTCGCGGGTGGGTGACAGCTTGCCCCAACGCTGCACGGCGATGCAGACATCGTCGAGCACCGCCCCGCTTTCCAGGCGCAGCGAGCCGATGTCGACCAAGCCGATTTCACCTTCGGCGGGCAGCGTCTGAGTGGGCACCTCGGAGATCGTCACGTCAGAGCTCCTCAGAAGGCTGCCACGGCCTGCGACTCGCCGCTGAACTCGCTGAATTTTCGGGCCGCGGCAAAGCCGAGCTCGAGGTCGGCCAGGATGTCGTCGATACCCTCGATCCCGACGGCCAACCGCACCAATCCCGGGCTGACGCCGGTGGCCAGCTGCTCGGCCGGGCTCAGTTGGGCGTGTGTGGTGGATGCCGGGTGGATCACCAGCGAGCGCACGTCGCCGATGTTGGCGACGTGGCTGTGCAGTTTGAGCGCGTTGACGAACGCCTTGCCGGCCTCGATGCCACCGGCCAACTCGAAGGACAGGACTGCGCCGGTCCCCTTGGGCGCCAGCTTCTTTGCCCGCTCATGCCACGGCGAACCGGGCAGGCCGGCGTAGTTGACCGACAGCACGTCGCCGCGGGCGTCCAGGAACTCGGATACGCGCTGGGCATTCGCGACGTGCCGCTCGATCCGCAGACTCAGCGTCTCCAGACCCTGCGCCACCAAAAACGCGTTGAACGGCGAGGCCGCCGAACCCAGATCCCGCAGCAGCTGCACCCGGGCCTTGAGGGCGAACGCCGGCGGACCCAATTCGGCGAACACCACGCCGTGGTAACTGGGATCGGGGGTGGTGAACCCGGGGAAGCGGCCCTGCGTCCAGTCGAACCTTCCGCCGTCGACGATCACACCCGCGATCGCGGCCCCATGCCCGCCCAAATACTTGGTGGCCGAGTGCACCACGATGTCGGCGCCCTGGGTGAACGGCTGGATCAGGTACGGAGTAGCGATGGTGTTGTCGACGATCAGCGGCACGCCGTTGCGGTGGGCGACCTCGGCGACCCCCGGGGTATCCAGGATGTCGATCTGCGGGTTGGAGATGGTCTCGGCGAAAAAGGCCTTGGTGTTCGGCCGGACCGCGGCCTGCCAGGAGTCCAGATCGTCGGGATCCTCGACGAAGCTGACCTCGATGCCCAGCTTCGCCAGCGAATAGTGGAACAGGTTATAGGTGCCCCCGTACAGCCGCGGGCTGGACACGATGTGATCACCCGCTCCGGCCAGGTTCAGGATGGCGAAAGTCTCTGCGGCCTGACCGGAGGACAAAAACAACGCGGCCACCCCGCCCTCGAGGGCCGCGATGCGCTGCTCGACCACATCGGTGGTCGGGTTGCCGATCCGCGTGTAGATGTTGCCGGGCACCTCGAGCCCGAATAAAGCCGCAGCATGTGCGGTGTTTTCGAAGGTGTACGAGGTGGTCTGGTAGATCGGCAGGGCCCGCGCATTGGTCGCGGAGTCGGGCTGCTGGCCGGCGTGAATCTGCTTGGTTTCGAACGACCAGTGTGCGGCTGGATCGCCGTCGGTGCTGGTGCTTTCGGCGCTCATAGACATAACTCCCTGTCAGCTCAGGGGGCCCGTCATGGCGGACCCGCGCTTGCCGTGTAGCCGATTGTGGCTACTCAACCGGGTCATCACCCGGGGCACCCCACCGCGGTTGGAGGGTTGCCGGCCAGCAAGCCGGGGCTTGACGCTGGCGCTCATGACCGATTCGAAGCCTACCGTACGGCGGCAGCTTCATGCCAACTGTGACCCAACTCCGGCGCGATCGGGCGGGTGAGCCCTGCTAGTAACCTGGCCGCAGGAGCAGCCGCTTGCCCAAAGCTCACCAGGCTGGAGGATTCGGGCCCGCATGTCCAGTGAACCCAAGATCAAGGTCAAAGGCCCGTTGGTAGAGCTCGACGGTGACGAGATGACCCGCGTCATCTGGAAGCTCATCAAGGACACGCTGATACTGCCGCACCTCGACATCAACTTGGAGTATTACGACCTGGGCATCGAGCATCGTGACCAAACGAACGACCAGGTAACCATCGATGCGGCCTACGCCATCAAGCGCCACGGTGTCGGCGTCAAATGCGCAACCATCACCCCCGACGAAGCGCGCGTCCAGGAATTCAACCTGAAGAAGATGTGGCTGTCACCCAATGGCACGATACGAAACATCCTGGGCGGCACCATCTTCCGCGAGCCAATCGTGATCTCGAATGTGCCGCGGCTGGTTCCGGGCTGGACCAAACCAATCGTCATCGGCCGGCACGCTTTTGGCGATCAATACCGCGCAACGAATTTCAAGGTGGAAAAGCCCGGCACCGTCACCCTGACATTCACTCCTGCCGACGGCAGTGAGCCGATCGTCCATGAACTCGTGTCCATTCCCGAAGACGGCGGCGTCGTGATGGGAATGTACAACTTCCGCAAATCCATCCAGGATTTCGCGCGCGCGTCGTTCTCCTATGGACTGAACGCCAAATGGCCGGTCTATCTGTCGACCAAGAACACCATCCTCAAGGCCTACGACGGCATGTTCAAAGACGAGTTCCAGCGGATCTACGAAACCGAATTCAAAGACAAGTTCGAAGCCGAAGGCCTGACCTACGAGCACCGCCTGATCGACGACATGGTTGCCGCGTGCCTGAAGTGGGAGGGCGGCTACGTCTGGGCGTGCAAGAACTACGACGGCGACGTCCAGTCCGATACCGTCGCGCAGGGTTACGGCTCGCTGGGACTGATGACGTCGGTGCTCATGACGGCTGACGGCAAGACGGTCGAGGCCGAGGCCGCCCACGGCACGGTCACCCGCCATTACCGCCAGTACCAGGCCGGACAGCCCACCTCGACCAATCCGATCGCCTCGATCTTCGCTTGGACCCGCGGGCTGGCGCATCGCGGCAAGCTGGACAACACCCCCGCGGTCGTCGAATTCGCCCAGACGCTGGACGACGTGGTCATCAAGACGGTAGAGAGCGGCAAGATGACCAAGGATCTGGCCATTCTGATCGGCCCGGAGCAGGGCTGGCTCAACAGCGAGGAGTTTCTCGACGCGATCGCCGAGAACCTGGAGAAAAGGCTGGTTGGTTAGTGCGCTCACCGTGGAAGCCGCACACTCGACGGGAACCTGGCTGGTTAGCTCGCCGGCGGATCGATGGCCCGGATGTGCGGGCAGCACTCTTCGATGAAGCTGCTGATCACCTCGGTGATGCGGTCTGGCGCCTCGTACATCGGAACGTGGCCCACGTTCTTGATCACGGTGACGCGGTGGTCGTCGGGCAGGTGGGTGGTGAAGTGCCGGGTGTAGCGGGGTGAGGGGATGATCCGGTCCTTACCGCAGATCACCAGATGCGCCGGGACGGCGTTCTCGGCCAATTCCCGCAAGCCGTGCATGAGCAGCGCCTTGATCAGTAGCTGGAAGTAGGCCGGGCAGTGAGCCACGTCGTCGATGATGCCGTGCAGTTCGGCGTCGCTGACCCCATCCGGTGAGGCGCTGATCGCGTAGGTGGCCAGCCGGCGGCTGAACGGCAGCCGCAGCACCCGCTGCCGGAACATCCAGGCGGACACCAGCAGCGGGATACCCAGGATGAACTTGGCGATCACCTCGAACTTGGCTGGGCTCCAGCGGTGCCAGCCGCCCGCGGGGGCGATGCCGGTGACGCTGCGTGCCCGCCCGCGCCGCTCCAACTCGAAGGCGACCCAGCCGCCCAGCGAGTTGCCGACGATGTGCGCGGTATCCCAGCCCAGTTCGTCCATCTGGTGCTCGACGTGATCGGCCAGCACCGCCGAAGACAGAAACCAGGTACCGGCACGGGGCCCGCCGTTGTGGCTGGCCATGGTCGGGGCGAAAACCTCGTAACGGCCGGTGTCGGCCAGCCGCCGGGCCACCTTCTCCCATACCGCCTGGGACAGCAGAAACGGGTGCAGCAGCAGCACCGGCTCGCCGGAACCCAGGTGGATCGGTGTACGGGTCGTCATATTTCCGACATTACAAGGTGGTACCGCCGGTATCGCAAGCGTCCTCGAATCACCCGGCTGCCCGCGTGACAAGATCGGGGACATCATGAGCACCCCCACCGGATCCCGCCGGATTTTCTCCGGCGTGCAGCCAACCTCCGATTCGCTTCACCTGGGCAACGCTCTGGGCGCCGTCACCCAGTGGGTTGCGTTACAGGACGATCACGACGCGTTCTTCTGCGTGGTCGACCTGCACGCGATCACGCTGCCGCAGGATCCGGAAGCGCTGCGCCGCCGGACCCTGATCACCGCAGCGCAGTACCTGGCGCTGGGCATCGATGCCGCGCGCGCCACCATCTTCGTGCAGAGTCACGTCCCCGCCCACAGCCAGTTGGCCTGGGTGCTGGGGTGTTTCACCGGTTTCGGTCAGGCCTCGCGGATGACACAGTTCAAAGACAAGTCGAGTCGCCAGGGCGCCGAGTCCACCACCGTCGGCCTGTTCACCTACCCGGTCTTGCAGGCCGCCGACGTGCTGGCCTACGACAGCGACCTGGTGCCGGTGGGGGAGGACCAGCGCCAGCACCTGGAGCTGGCCCGCGACGTCGCGCAGCGGTTCAACAGCCGCTTCCCGGATACCTTCGTGGTTCCCGATGTGCTCATTCCCAAGGTCACCGCCAAGATCTACGACCTGCAGGATCCGACGTCGAAGATGAGCAAGTCGGCCAGCACCGACGCCGGGCTGATCAGCCTGCTCGACGAGCCGGCGTTGTCCGCCAAGAAGATTCGTTCGGCGGTGACCGACAGCGAACGTGAGATTCGCTACGACCCGGACGCCAAACCGGGTGTGTCGAATCTGCTCAGCATCCAGTCGGCGGTCACCGGGGTCGGCATCGAGACTCTCGTCGACGGCTATGCCGGACGCGGCTACGGCGACCTGAAGAAGGACACCGCCGAGGCCGTCGTCGCCTACGTCAGCCCCATCAAGGCCCGGGTCAACGAGCTGATCGCCGACGTGGCCGAACTCGAGTCCGTGCTGCAGGCCGGGGCCGAGCGCGCCCACGAGGTCGCCAGCAAAACCGTGCAACGGGTCTACGATCGGCTGGGCTTTCTACCGCAACGGGGGTAGCGCTTGACCACGACTGAGCCGGCCGAACCAGGAATCCTTGATCGGCTGCGGTCCCGGAACCGGTGGTTCGACCACGCGATGCGCGCCTACACGCGATTCAGCGAGCGCCGGGGCGGCTTCTACGCGGCAGGCCTGACGTATTACACGATCTTCGCGTTGTTCCCGCTGCTGATGGTCGGTTTCGCCGTGGTCGGGTTCACGTTGAAGCGCAACCAGAACCTGCTCAACATGGCCTATGACCGGATCCGGGCCCTGGTTCCGGGCGCCTTCGGTCAGCAGCTGATCGACTTGATGAACTCGGCGATCGATGCGCGGGCGTCGGTCGGCGTCATCGGCCTGGCCACCGCGGCGTGGGCCGGGCTGGGGTGGATGTCACATCTGCGGGTGGCGCTGAGCGAGATGTGGGCGCATCCCGTCGAATCCGGGAACTACGTGCGCAACAAGCTTTCCGACCTGGCGGCGATGGTCGGGACGTTCCTGGTGACCATGGCGACCATTGCGCTCACCGCGTTGAGTTACCTGCGGCCGATGGCGACGGCTTTGAAATGGCTTGGAATACCTGAGCTTTCGGTGCTGGATTGGATCTTCAGGGCGATTTCGGTAGTGCTGTCGGTGCTGGTGTCGTGGCTGCTGTTCACCTGGATGATCGCGCGGCTGCCGCGGCAGTCGGGGCGCTTCGTCACCTCGATGCGAGCCGGTTTGATGGCGGCCGTCGGGTTCGAGCTGTTCAAGCAGGTGGGGTCGATCTACCTGCGGATGGTCCTGCGCAGCCCGGCGGGCGCCACGTTCGGGCCGGTGCTGGGGTTGATGGTGTTCGCCAATGTCACTGCCTACCTGGTGCTGTTCGCCACCGCGTGGGCGGCCACCGAAACCGAGGACGACCCGCGTGCCAGACATGTCGATCCGCCGGGCCCCGCGATCATCCGGCCGCGCATACAGGTCGACGAGGGCCTGTCGGCACGGCAGACCCTGGCCGCGGTGGCCACCGGAGCCCTTGGAGCGCTGACGTTTTCGCGACTGGTGCGCCGGCGACGGTAACGGTAGTAGCCGCGTTAGCTCATCGCGGCGAGCACATCGGCGCACCAGCTGCTCGGCAGCATCGGCACCCGCGGACCGGCGGCGAGTCCCTCACCATGCAGCACTGCCAACCCCGATGGCTGCGCGACGGTCTCCTTGCCGGCGGTCCCGGCAAATCCCCACGTCCCGGCACCCCGGTCGGAAGCCAGCACCGACGCCGGTGTGGCCGCAGGCGTCGGCGCCACCCCCGCGACGGGCCGGACCGCCGGCGCCGGCGCACCACCTGCCGGCAGCCTCACCGGAGCAGACCCACCCCCCACCGCGGCAACCAGCACCGGGTCCGCCGTCTTGAGGTCGTCATCGACCGGCTCGGTGTCCACTGCCAGCTGGCTGCCCACGCCAATGCCGATCGGCAACGCGGTCGACAACGACGTCGGCACCGCGATCAACGCGCCGGCCAGCACGAAAGGCGTTGCGATCACCAGCAACGGCGGGCCAAAGATGAGCCCCAAGATCGCGAAGACGATCGCGTAGGTGAGGATCAGCAGCGGCGTGATCAGTGCGATCACGATCGTGTACGCGACCACGGCAAACAGGATCTCGAGCAATATCAGAATGATCTGTATCAAGATCACGATGATGATCGGGAGTTCTCCCACCGCCGCGGCTGCGGGGAGGGCGCTGGCCGCGCCGACTCCGGCGCTGAGCAGTACCGGCGCCGGTGCGGTCCGGGGCGCCGCCGCCACCGCCGCACCCGCAACGGCCTCGTAGACGCCCATCGTGGTGGCCGCCTGGATCCACATCCGCACGTAGTCGGCCTCGTTGAGCGCGATCGGGATGGTATTGATCCCAAAGAAATTCGTCGCCACCAACACCCCGTGGGTGAGGTGGTTGGCGGCCAATTCCGCCAGCGTCGGCATCGCCGCCAGCGCGCCGGCATAGGCCGTCGCCGCAACCTCGTGTTGGGTGGCCAACGCCGCGCTGTCCGCACTGGCCTGCGTCAACCAGGCCACATAAGGCACATGCGCGGCCACATAGCTCTCGGCACTCGGGCCTTGCCACGCCGCGGCCTGCACCGCGGCCAGCGCTGCAGTGAGTTCTTCTGCGACAGAGGCGTATTCGGCGCTCAGCGAGGTCCACGCCGCAGCGGCCGCCAGTAGCGGAGCGGGCCCCGGGCCCCAACTCAGCAATGCCGAATGCACCTCCGGCGGGGAGGCGATCCAGGGCGCCGTCATACCGATCCGCCTGATGCGCCCGAGATCACATCGGTCTCGGCCGGGGCATCACCGACCCCGGAACGGTGAGGTACTACGCGCAGCATCACTACCGGCACTCCTTTTGCTGGCGTTCTACTTGCATTCTGCCTACCTGCACGGCAAGGCTGTGGTCGACCACTGCACCGGGGCCTGGCTCACGAGTTCGGGAATATCAAACTCACCCGATACAACTCTTGTCAATTATTGAAAATCGCTACGGTTGCTTAGGTCTGCTTAGGTCGTGGCTAGGGCATGGCTAGGGCATGGCTAGGGCATGGCTAGGGCCCCCGAGGTTCCCTCCGTTGCGTGGCCTCTTCGGCACCGAACGCAACGGCGCAACGTCGCGGCTCGTCGTCGGAAGTCAGCCACACGCCGCTGCGCATCACCGCGACCACCCGCAGACCGCGGTCCAGGACAACAAGATCGGCGTCACAGCCGGCCCGCAGGCTGCCGATGCCCGCCAGCCCCAGCGCGCGGGCCGGAGTGGCCGAGGTCAGCTGCACCGCGGCGGCCAGCGCGTCGTCGTCGGGATCCGCTCCGGCCGCGCTGCGAAACAACTGATCCATGGTGGCCGTGCTGCCGGCGATCGTCGACGTCCCGCGCACCCGCGCCACGCCGGCCTCGACGTCGATCGGTACCGAGCCCAGTCGATATGCCCCGTCGCCGCATCCGGCGGCGGCCATCGCGTCGGTGATCAGGGCCACCCGGTTGGGTCCGATGGCCGCGATCACCGTCCGCACTACCGCGGGGTGGACGTGGACGCCGTCGGCGATCAGTTCGACCGTCACCCGTGGGTCCTCCAGCAATGCCAGCACCAGCCCGGGCGCGCGATGGTCCAGCGGCGGCATCGCGTTGAACAGATGGGTGCCCACCGTCGCCCCGAGCCCGACGGCATGCCGGGCCTGTTCGTACGTCGCGTCCGAATGCCCAACTGCTACAACAACAGTCGCGTCAAGAAAGCGGCGGATCGCCTGGTCTGCGCCGGGCAGCTCGGGGGCCAGCGTCACCATCCGAATGGTGCCGTCGGCGGCGGCCAGCACCGCGTCGATCTCGGCCGGGTCCGGGGCGCGCATCCGCGTGGGGTCATGCGCGCCGCAGCGCACCGGACTCAACCACGGCCCTTCCAGATGGATGCCGGCGACAGCGCCCGACCGGGTAGCGTCGGCGGCCCGAGCCACGGCGTCGATCAGCTCCGCGGGGCCGGCGGTGACCAGGCTGGCCAGCATGGTCGTCGTGCCGTGCCGCAGATGAAAGCCGGCCGCGCGGGCAATATGCCCGTCGGTGCAGGACGCGCCGCCGCCGCCGTGCACGTGCATGTCGACGAAACCGGGCACCACCACGGCATCGGGGAAATCGACGTCGGCCGGCTGCGGTGGCCGGCCGGCTGCGCAGGCCGAAATAGTCCGGCCCGCTGTTCGCACCCAGCCCGGCCGGCATACTCGGCCGTCGATGACGGCGGTGCCGGCACAAATCAGGCTCATCGGGTCTCCGGGGCCTGGGAAGGTTCGGTAGGCCAGCGGCCGCCGTTCTCCCAGTAACGCTGGATCTCTTCGAGCTCGCGGCCCTTGGTCTCCGGCGCATACCCGAGCACCACCACGAAGGCAATCACGGTGAGCGCCCCGAAGAGCGCGAAAATGCCTGCGCCGCCGAGCCAATGCAGCATGGTGAGAAAGAAGCCGGCAACGATCGCGTTGGCCGTCAGCGTCGAGGTGAGCATCGCGCTCGACCCTATCGACCGCAGCCGGGAGGGGAAGCTTTCCCCGGCGTACACCCAGACCAGCGAGCCGAACCCGAAGTTGAAGCCGACGATGAACAGCAGCACCCCGCCGAATCCGCCGATCAGCCCGCTGCCGGCGCTGTAGGCGAATGTCACGACCAGGATGGCGTCTGCGGCGATCATCATCGCGATGCCCGACAGCAGGATGGGGCGCCGGCCCCACCGGTCGACGGAAAACAGCGAGACGAAGACCGCCGACAATCCGGCCAGCTGCACCAGTGCCGGCAGCCCCAACAACGCGAAATCGCCGGTGAAACCCATGGCGGCAAAGATCCGCGGGCTGTAGTAGATGATCGCGTTGATCCCGGTGATCTGGACCAGGAAGCCCAGGGTGACCACGAACAAAGTGGCGCGCCGATACGGCTGTCGCAGCATCTCGGAAACCCGTCCGCTGCCTTCGCCGAGAGCACCGGCCATGTCGGCCAGCTGGGTATCGACGGTGGCCTCGGATTCGATGCGCAGCAGCGCCCTTCGTGCCTCGTCGACTCGGCCCTTGAGCAGATACCAGCGAGCGGTGTCGGGCAGCCGCATCAGTAATGGCAGCAGCAGCGTGGCGGGCACCGCCGCGAGCCCTAAGATCCACCGCCAGCCGTGCGAGCCGGCCAGCAGGTAACCCACCAGGTAGCCCAGGATGATGCCGCTGAGAATCGCCACCTGATAAGCGGTCAGCAATGACCCGCGCACCGCCGCCGGGGCGGATTCGGCCACATACACCGGAACCACCACCACCGCCACGCCGATCGTCACCCCCAGCAACAGGCGGGCCACCAGCAGCATCGGAAAGGACACAGCCGATGCGCCGAACAGCGCGAACAGCGCGAAGCCGGCGGTGAGCAGCACCGTCGACTTGTTGCGCCCGATAGCGTTGGCCAGCACCCCGGCCCCGAGCGCCCCGATGATCTGGCCGATCACCACCGTCGTGGTCAGCAGCTCCTGCTGGCGCGTGGTGAGGCCGAACTCCTCGGTGACGAACAGCAGCGCGCCGGCGATGCTGGACAGGTCGTAGCCGTAGATGAGGCCGACGCTGGCCGCGGTGAGCCCGACCAGTATTCCCCGCTGCACGGACAGCTCAGCTCGCCGACACCCGGGCCTTGAGTAACTCGATGACGCGGTCGGGGTCCTCGGGGGTGATGCACGGTTTGACCCGGCTGCCCAGGTCGAGGATCAGCAGGGTGCTCTTGCTGCCCCGCTTCAAGTCCAGCGGGAACCAGTAGCGCGGGTCGGTAGCGCCCCAGAACCGGCCCTTGCCGGACGCCCAGCCCATCTGTTCGGTCTTGATGCCCTTGATGTCGCGGTAGGCGATTCGCTTCGAGCCAGCAAAGGGGAAGTAATAGCGGCGGATGGTGATTCCATCGCCGTCCAGGGTGAGGCCCGCGTCCTCGTACAGGGCAGTCATCTCGCAGAGTCTAGTGCTGAGTACGGCTGTTCATCGAGCGTGCGACCAGGATCAACCCGAACACGACGACGGCGCCGATCACCGCCACCCCCACCCGGACCGGCAAAGCGTCGGCCGGGGACATGAGCCCAGCCGCCCGGGCGGCATCGGGCTGGTGTTCGCCCGGTTTGTCCCTGCCGGACGCCAGGGCTGGGTCGGGCTCGATCAGCGAACCGATCTGGGTGCCCTGCGGGGTGCTGAAGCCGTAGTCCAGCAGGTGGGCGGCTTGTTCCCACGGCGCGATCGGCTGCCGGGTTCCGTGCAGCAGCACCGCCATCAGGCGGCGGCCGTTGTGGTTGGCCGCCCCGACGAAGGTCTGGCCGGCGTCGTCGGTGTAACCGGTCTTGCCGCCCAGCGCGCCCGGGTAGTGGTAGAGCAGCTGATTGTCGTTTTCCAGCTCGTAGCCGGGATGGTCGCCGTGGCCGGGGAAGTCGTAGCTGCGGGTGGCGACGATGTCGGCAAAGGTGGGGTTGCGCCAGGCGTACCGATAGAACAGGCCGATGTCGTAGGCCGAGGTGCTCATGCCCGGCCCGTCGAGGCCGGACGGCGTCGCCACCCGGGTGTCGCGCCCGCCCAGCTTGGCGGCCAGCACGTTGATTTTTTCCAGCGCCATCTGCATGCCGCCGAGTTGCCTGGCCAGCGCGTGCGCGGCGTCGTTGCCCGAATGCATCAGCAGGCCGTGCAGCAGCTGGTTGACGGTGTAGCTGCCGCCGGCGTCGACGCCGACCTTGGTGCCCTCGGCGGCCGCGTCGTCGTCGGTTCCGGCAACCGCCTTGTTGAGGTTCAGCTCGTTGATCGCCGCCATCGCGACCAGCACCTTGATGATGCTGGCCGGGCGGTGCCGGCCGTGTGGATCGCGAGCGGCGATGACGGCGCCGCTGTCCAGGTCGGCCACCAGCCATGCCTCGGCCGAGACGTCGCCCGGTACCGGCGGGGTGTCCGGCGCGGTGATGATGCCGCAACCGGCCAGGGCGTTGCCGCCGACCGGTGTCGGGGGCACCGCCAGTGGCAGCGGCGGGTCACCGGCCGTCGGGACTTCCGAGGAGTCCACCGCCGGCGGGGTGGACACCTTGTACGGGCAATTTCCGGCGCCGTTGGCCGCCGCGTTGGGTTCGGCGTGTGCGGTCGGCACAGCAGCCGGTCCCGCTGCCAGGAATGCGGCTGCAACCAGGCACGATGCGGCGCGTAACAGGTACATCGCTGAGCAGATTAGGCGATCGGCGGCCGGATCGCCGGGCGCCGCGCTGTGACTGGTGAGGCGGAAGTTAAAAATTAGCATTTGACAGTGGCGATTAGCTATCTGACACTGTCAGATATGGCGTCGCTTCTTACGTTGGCCGAATTCGCCGCGCTGGCCGCCACGGCCGTGCGGGCGTCGGGCGCCGCGCCGGAAAACCGCCAGGCCAAGGCGGTGCCGGCAGAGCGGATGATCCGGTACTACACTGCCCGGGGTTTGCTGCCCAGCCCCGGAACCCGGGGCCGCGCGCTGACGTATGGACGCACTCACCTGCTGCGCCTGGTCGCCATCAAGCGGCTGCAGGGCAAGGGTTTGTCGCTGGAGGAGATCTTTGACCGCCTGGCCGCGATGTCGCCGGCGGAGCTGGCGTCGCTGGCCGCCATCCCGGCCGGTGTCATACCGGCTGACCTCGGGGATCCCGAGCCGGCGTCCGAAACCTCCCGGGCGGCCGGGCGGTTCTGGCGTGCCGTGCCTCAGGCCGCGTCGGCGCCGGCCGCCGCACCGGCGGTCACCGACCTTCGGGCCGTCCGGCTTTCCGACACTGTCACATTGCTAATCGACGGCCCGCTGCCGGCGCTCGACGCCCTGCGGCACGCCGCCGCGCCGTTGCTGGACCTGCTCGCCGCTACCCGAGCCGAAACCCGAAAGGACGCCCGATGAGTACGAAATTGCTGCCCCTGATCACTGTCGAGCCCGCTCCGGCGGGCAGGCCGACCTGTGGCGAGCTCAGCTCGGCGGATGGGCGGCGGCTGCCGCTGAAGGCGATCAGCGTGGACACCGTGCTCGTCGGGATGACCGCGACGTCCACCGTGCGGCAACGTTTCGCCAACACCGGTACGACGAGCATCGAGGCGACCTACGTGTTCCCGTTGCCGGCCCGCGCGGGCGTCACCGATTTCGTCGCCGACCTGGCCGGGCGGCGGGTCGTCGGGGTGCTCAAGGAGCGTGCTCAAGCCCGCACGGACTACGAGCAGGCCCTGGCCGCCGGCCAGCGCGCCGCGATCGTCGAGGAGGACCGCTCGGACGTATTTTCGGTGCGGGTGGGCAATCTCGGGCCCGGCGAGGAAGCCACCGTCGAGATGCGGCTGACCGGCCCGCTGGCGTTCGAGGACGGCGAGGCCACCTTCCGCTTCCCGCTCGTGGTCGCCCCGCGATACACCACCGGAACCCCGCTGCCCGGTGACCAGACCGGTCCGGGTTGGGCGCGCGACACCGATGCGGTGCCCGACGCGTCGCGGGTGACCCCGCCGCGCCTTGAGGACACCGATGAGCGCCCCGACGTGCAGATTTCGGTGACCGTCGACGGCGGCGGCCTGCCTGTCGCGGACCTGCGGTCCTCGCTTCCCACGACCGTTCTGGAAGCCTCGGCCGACGAGCCGACCCGGCTGCGGGTAGAGCCGGGTGTCCGGGCCGATCGTGATTTCGTGCTGCGGTTCCGCCTCGACCGCGGCGAGCTGGCGTCGTCGGCGCTGCTGGTCCCCGACGCCGACGGCGACGAGGGCACCTGGTCGGTCACCGTGGTGCCGCCCGCGCAGCCGTCCAGCGCCGCGCGCGATGTCGTGGTGGTGCTCGATCGCTCGGGTTCGATGGGCGGCTGGAAGATGGTCGCCGCCCGGCGAGCGGCGGGGCGCATCGTCGACATGCTCGACACCGTCGACCGGTTCTGCGTGCTGGCCTTCGACGACCGGATCGATACCCCGCCGGAGATGGCGCCCGGGCTGCTCGACGGCTCGGATCAGAACCGGTTCGCGGCGGCGTCGTGGCTTGGCTCGTTGCGCAGCCGGGGCGGCACGGAGATGGCCCAGCCGCTGCGCCAGGCCGTGGAGATGCTGGCCGGTTCGGGGGAGGACCGGCAGGCCAGCGTGGTGCTGGTAACCGATGGCCAGATCAGTGGGGAGGACCACCTGCTGCGGTTGTTGTCGCCCGCGATCGGACGAACTCGCCTCTACTGCGTGGGCGTCGACCGGGCCGTCAATGCGGGCTTCCTGGACCGGCTGGCCCGGCTGGGCAACGGGCGTGCCGAGCTGGTCGAATCCGAGGCCCGCCTGGACGAGGCGATGTCCAGGCTGGCCCGCACTATCGGACGTCCGGCGCTGACCTCGGTGCGGGTGCGCGCCGAGGGTATCGAGATCCTCGACGGCAGCATCACGCCCAGCCGCGTGCCCGACGCCTTCGCTGGGGTTCCCTGCGTGATCTCCGGACGGTATCGCGGCCCGGCCGGCCCTGGTGCCGAAGCGACGCTGCACGCGGCGGCTGATGCCCCCGATGGTCCGTTCCGCGCGGCTCTGCCTGTTCGGGTGGCACCGGAAGCCGTTGCGGTGCAGACGATTTGGGCACGCTCGGTGGTTCGTGACTTGGAAGACGACTACGCTTCGGGTCGCAACTGTGAGGAGCTGGCCGAGCGTCTGGTCGCGCATTCGATCCGGTTCGGGGTGCTGTCGAGGTTCACCGCGTTCGTGGCCATCGATCCCGAACACACCGAGGCCGGCCCGCTGACCGAGGTCGTGCAGCCCGTCGAGCAGCCGTCCGGATGGGTGACATCGGCCGGCTTCATGCCGGCCCCGGCAGCTTCTGCGGTGCGCGGCCTCACCGCGATGAAGCACGCGGTACCACTGTCGGGCGTACCGGCTCCCCGTAAGCGCGCCCTCAAGGAACTGCTCAAGCTGGTCGAGAAGGGACTGGCTCACGGCGACGACTCGGGGCTCGATGACGTGTGTGCGGAGCTGATCGCGCATCGCGACGCGGCGACCGATCCCGCGCTGACGGCGGCGCTCACGACGCTGTGCGACGCGCTGACCAGGTACCTGTGCAGCCCGACCGAGGAAGGGGCGCAACAGGTGCTCGCGGCGGTCGGGGCCGTTAAGCAGGTGCTGCCCAAGCGACGCTTCTGGGTCTAAAAAGAAGGGTCTAAGAGCGCACCTTGCCGAGCACGGCGCGCAGGGTGGCTTCGATGGTGTCGAATTCGGCCTGACCGCTGATCAGTGGCGGCGCCAGCTGGATCACCGGATCGCCGCGGTCGTCGGTGCGGCAATACAGCCCGGCCTCGAACAGCGCCGCCGACACCTGGCTCAGCAGCGATTGGCGTTCCTGGCCGGTGAAGGTCTGCTTGGTCGCCTGGTCTTTGACCAGTTCAATGCTGAAGAAGAAACCCTCGCCGCGCACATCGCCGACGATGGGCAGGTCGTAGAGCTTCTCGAGGGTGGCGCGCAGTAACGGCGAGTGTTGTGCGACGCGGTCGTTGAGGCCCTCGCGTTCGAAGATGTCGAGGTTGGCCAGCGCGACGGCCGTCGACACCGGATGACCGCCGAAGGTGTAGCCGTGCGCGAACATCGTCGTGCCGTCGTTGAACGGCTCGAAGACCCGGTCGGTGGCGATCATCGCGCCCAGCGGCGAGTAGCCCGAGGTCAGGCCCTTGGCGCAGGTGATCAGGTCGGGCACATAGCCGAAGTCGTCACAAGCGAACATCGACCCGATCCGCCCGAACGCGCAGATCACCTCGTCGGAGACCAGCAGCACGTCGTAGGAGTCGCAGATTTCGCGGACCCGCTGGAAATAGCCCGGCGGCGGCGGGATGGAACCACCGGCGTTTTGCACCGGTTCCAGGAACACCGCGGCGACGGTGTCCGGGCCCTCGAATTCGATCGCCTCGGCGATCCGGTCGGCGGCCCACCGCCCGAACGCGGCGCGGTCGGTGTCAAATGGCCTCGCCGCGCGGTAGAAGTTGGTGTTGGGCACCCGGAATCCGCCGGGTGTCACCGGCTCGAACGGCGCCTTGTAGGCCGGCAGGCCGGTGATGGCCAGCGCGCCCTGCGTGGTGCCGTGGTAGGCGATCGAGCGCGAAATGACCTTGTGCTTACCGGGTTTGCCGGTGAGCTTGAAGTACTGCTTGGCCACTTTCCAGGCCGTTTCGACGGCCTCGGTGCCGCCGCTGGTGAAAAACACCCGGTTCAGGTCGCCGGGCGCGTAGGCGGCGAGCCGCTCGGCGAGCTCGATTGCCGTCGGCGTGGCATAACCCCACAGCGGGAAGTACGACAGCGTGCCGGCTTGCCGCGCGGCCGCCTCGGCGAGTTCGGTGCGGCCGTGACCGACCTGCACCACGAACAGCCCGGACAGGGCGTCGAGGTAGCTCTTGCCGCGGTCGTCGTAGATGGTGACGCCGTCGCCGCGGGTGATGATCGGCGGTGTGATCCCGGGGCCGTGGCGGGCGAAATGTAACCAGAGGTTGCTCGTCATCTTGCTCGCGAGCGTAGCGCTACCCTCGGGCTATGGTCGCGACCACGCAGGTCACCCAATTCGAGGCACTGCGACCGCATCTCATGTCGGTCGCCTATCGGCTCACCGGAACCGTGGCCGACGCCGAGGACATCGTCCAGGAAGCCTGGCTGCGCTGGGACAGCTACGACCGGGAGATCGACGACTTGCGGGCCTGGCTGACCACCGTGGTGAGCCGGCTCGGACTGGACCGGTTGCGCTCGGCGGCACACCGCAGGGAAACCTACACCGGCAACTGGCTGCCCGAACCCGTCGTAACGGGGTTAGACGGCGCCGATCCGCTGGCCGCCCTGGTGGCCGCCGAAGACGCGCGGTTCGCCGCGATGGTGGTGCTCGAGCGGCTGTCGCCAGATCAGCGGGTCGCGTTCGTGCTGCACGACGGGTTTTCGGTGCCGTTCGGCGACGTCGCCGGGGTGCTGGGGACCAGCGAGGCCGCCGCCCGGCAACTGGCTTCGCGGGCGCGCAAGGCCCTGGCGAGGGACACAGCGGACCGCCCGCCACGATCTGATCCCACCCATAACGAGGTGGTGGGCAAGCTGATGGCCGCCATGGCCGCCGGCGACCTGGACACCGTGGTGTCGCTCTTGCATCCCGACGTGACCCTTACCGGCGACTCAAATGGGAAGGCCCCCACCGCCATTCAGGTCATCCTGGGCGCGGACAAGGTGGTTCGGTTCATGTTCGGTCTGGCTCGCCGCTACGGCCCGGCGTTCTTCACCGCGAATCAGCTGGCGCTGATCAACGGCGAACTAGGCTCCTACACAACAGGTTTCGCCGGCGCCGACGGGCATCGGGACATGGCACCGCGGATCACCGCGATGACGGTGCGCGACGGAAAGGTCTGTGCGATATGGGATATCGCCAATCCCGACAAGTTCACCGGCTCTCCGCTGCGGCCCAGGGAACCCGGCACGCAGCACCGGAGCTGAAGCCCTGCTCGGTGATGCCCAGCGCGGCATTCACCCGCGCCCGCATGTTCTCCAGGCCAATCTGGTAGGTCAACTCGAGCGCACCGGCCTCGCCGAAGCGTGCCCGCAGGTCGGCGACCTGCTCGTCGGTGACGGTGTGCGGATCGGTGGTCATGGCCTTGGCGTAGGCGATGGCGGCACGCTCGTCCTCGGTGAATGACGGAGATGTCGCGTAATTGTCGATCTCCGTGAGCCTTTCGACGTCGAGGCCGTCGAGGCGCTGCAGCATGGTGCCGAAGTCCACACACCATGAGCAGCCGACCTGGCGCGCGGTCCACAGCACTGCGAGCTCACGCACACTGGCCGGCAGGGTCCGCGACGCCCATTGGGCCATTGTCTCGTGCACGGCGTTGGCCATCAGTAGTCGCCGATGATGCGCAGTGACGGCCAGCGGCTCGGGGACCTCGCCGAAGCGCCGTTTGGCGATTCGGTACATGGCGCGCACCAGCAGGCCGGCGCGCTGGGGAGGCAGGGGCTCGATGCGGGTTTTCTGTGTTTTCTGTGTCATATCCATCAGACGAGACGGGTCGCCAAAGTGTGACAGCTCCAAGGATCCGCCAAGGAATCGCCGAGGATGGCGTCCGAGTCTGTGGTCGTGTCGACCTACTCGTATATCGCTGAGCTGCCCGGGCTCGAGGACATCGAGCCGCTGATGCACACCGCGGTGCTGGTTGCCGATTCGCGCGTGGACCAGGGGCGGGTGCGCGCCGCGGTCGAGGAGGTCTTCGCGGCCAACCCCGCCCTGGGCACCGTGTTCGAACCTTTCTTCGACCGCTGGGCGGCTCGTCCGGGTGGCGGCTGGGGCTGGGCGGTGGAACCTCCGGGGGTTACCGTCGCCGACGTCGTCGCCCGGCAACGTGCTTCCTTCGATATGCGCACCGGCCGGTTGTTCGCCGTGTCGCTGCTGCCCGGGACGCCGGAACGGCTGGTGCTCAGTGCCAGCCACCTGTGCATGGACGGTCCGTCCTGGCACACCGTGGTCGACGAGGTGGTGACGGCGTACGGCGCCAGCGCGCTGCATGTCGAATTGCCCGCACAACAGGCGGCCAGTGAGGTGGCGGTGGTCGGGCTCCACACGCATCGCGCCGGTGGTGAAACACACTCGATCGGCGTCGCGGCCCTTGCGCGGCTGAGTCGACCACCACCAGCTCGCGGCCCTGGGCGGCCAGCGCGGCTTCCACGTACTCAGAGCCGAATCGGCAGAACCGATCCCGGTGCTCCACCACGATCCGGTACACCGCCGGTCGCGCAGCAGAGCAAGAAACTTACGGCGGTGTCCGTTCAACGCCGAACCGACCTCGGTCACCACCTTATCGACCGGGCTCTGTTGTGCTGTGGCCCACGCGGTCACCCGCGCCACCTGCCGATCCAGATCGGATTTCTGGTCCGCCGACGATACCCGCGCGACACCGCCGTCCGCCCGCGCCGGGACCACTCGGCTGCCGCATCGTTCACGAGAATGACCCGACCTACTCGTTGCGCCGGGACCGGCAAAAGACCCGCGCGAAACCAGCGATACGCAGTCACCCGCCCAACACCGTTGCGCTCAGCCCACGCCGCGAGGTTCATGCCCTTGTTCCTACAGCACACCACCGACAACTAACGACCACTCAGAGTGCGACGACTGACCCCTATATGACGCGAGCGAGCGTGCTGGTGCCGCGTCATGTCGCCGTGGTTTGCTCGCCGCTATGGAAGCTTTTCGTTTCTCTTTCAACGTGTTCGCGATCGACTCGCTACAGAGATTTATCTCCACCTGTCGGCGTGCCGAAAAGTATGGCTACGACACCGTTTTCGCCGCTGATCATCTTGGCGTGCCAGCGCCGTTTCCCACGTTAATCGCGGCCGCCGCCGCGACTGAGCGGCTGCGGGTCGGCACTTTGGTGCTCAACACTGGATTCTGGAACCCGACGTTGCTGGCCCGCGATATCGCCACCACTGATGTTCTGACCAACGGCCGTCTGGACGTCGGTCTGGGCAGCGGACATATGAAATGGGAATACGACGAGGCCAATGTCGCCTTCGATTCGTTCGCAGCTCGGGCGCGACGGCTACGCGAAACCATCGATGAACTCACCCGCCAGTTCAGCCTCAACGGCTATCCGCAGCAGACTGAAATGCGAGCGGAATTCCACATTCCGGTGCTTCGGCCGATCCAACGCCGCGGCTTCAACGGCTACGGACCGCCCCTGATTATCGGCGGCACCGGCAACCGGATGCTGCAGCTAGCCGCCGAGCGTGCCGACGTCGTCAGCATCGCCGGCATCTACCAAGTCCACGGCCAGGTCCCAGGGGTGATGCGGCTCGCCACCCCCACCGAGATCGATGACCGCATTTCCTATGTCCATGAGTGCGCCGGTGACCGTGCCGATCAACTCGAATGGCACACCATGATTCAAGCCGTGGTGCCTACCGACGACCGGCGCGGTGCAGCCGAAAAGATCGCCCAGCAACACGGCAACAACATGACGGCGGAGGAGGTATTGCAGCTGCCCCAAATTCACATCGGAACCATCACACAGATTGGAGCATCCCGGGTTTGATGCACACCTCGTTTTGTGTGACCGGGGTGTCCGATCTGAACGGTGAGCGTAGTACCTG
>NZ_LQOX01000149.1 GCF_002102175.1 Mycobacterium gastri
ACCCACCAACCCAAAAAACCACCACTGACCAGCACAAACAACGCTGATCAGGCATCAAGGGCGGAAACTCCCGCTAGGGACCCTCACGGCCCCGGGCTGCGCCCCAAGGACCCACTTGCCGTCACCGGCGGATCGGGTCAAGGATTCGTTTAGAAACCCTCGAGCACTGCGCGCGAACCTCGAGCCATCAACCCACCGGACCTGCCGCATAGGCCCACAACGAAAAGGAACACAAAATGGTCAACTACCCCTACCCGCCCCATGCCTACCAGCCCCATGCCGCCGTGCCGCCCCGAGCGCCACGCCAGTCAACCAACGGCCTCGCTGTTGCGGCGATAATCGTCTCATTGGCAGGAGCCCTCCCCTTTACCCTTCTCGGGTTTTTCATCTATATGTTCACCTGGGCGATTGTGCCAGCGTTCGTTCTATCCATAACCGGTGTCGTCCTGGGTGCGGTTGCCCTCCCAGTGCTCAGGCGCAACTCGCAGCGCGGTCGAGGGATGGCATTGACCGCAATCATCGCAAGCTCCATCTTCCTAGTTGGAGGGTTAGCCCGCGACATCCTTGCTTTTGCTAACGATAACGGCCAGCTGCTGCACCAACTAGGCCTCTCGTAGGGCAAGTCAGATGACGACGCCGATCTGGTGATGTCAGCGGCGGCCAGCCTCAGGGCGATGCCGCCGCTAATGTCGGTTTCCTCCCGCGGCTTGACCATATTGCTCATCCCTTGGGCAAGGCTGGTCACGATGTCGACCTGATTGCGGCGCTCGTCGCTGTTGGGGACGTGTGCCCCGAGGAACGCTACGAGCACTATCGAGCCGTGCCGCCTTGAGGGGGTATCCCAGAAGAGTGACCGTGCCGTCGGCCATTGCTCGTCGCGCCAGTTCGTCCCAAAGGTTTCAAAGGGTCGTGGCACCGGATGCGCGAAGCACACTTACAGTAACTGCGCGGCATTGGGGCTAGCCGGTGAGCTCAGTGACTCCCGGGGGCGCGGCAGATCACCGCTGCCCCGGGAGTCGCCGCACGGAGTCGGTACACAGATCTTGCAAACCTGTTCGCGCGCAGCCGATCCCACGACCACGATGTCCGTGGTTGGGTCCGCTCGGCCGGTAGCGACCCGCGGCCGGATCAGAACGCCGCCACCTGTTCGATGACGTTGACCATCACCCGCAGCCCGATCGCCAGGGCCCGCTCGTCGAGGTCGAACGTCGGCTGATGCAGGTCCAATTGCGGCCCGTCGCCCGACCACACACCCAGCCGCGCCATGGCCCCGGGAACCTCCTCGAGATACCAGGAGAAGTCCTCACCGCCGCCGGACTGCCAGGTATCGGCCAGGACGTCGGGACCGACGGCTTCGATGGCGTGGGTCAGGATGCGGGTCGAGACGTCCTCGTTGACCACCGGCGGCACCCCGCGGTGGTACTGCAACGTGTGCTCGATCGCCAGCGGCGCCAGGAGCGCGTCGACGGCGTGGCGGATGATGTCCTCCAGGTCCACCCAGGTCTGCCGGCTGGCGGTGCGGACAGTACCGAACAGGATGCCGGTTTGCGGAATGGCGTTAGCGGCCACGCCCGCGTTGACCGCCCCCCAGACCAGCACGGTGCTGTTGCGCGGGTCGATGCGGCGCGACAGCACTCCGGGCAGGCCGGTGATCAGCGTGCCCAGGCCGTAGACCAGATCGGCGGTCAGGTGCGGACGCGACGTGTGCCCGCCCGGCGAATACAGCGTGATCTCTATCGAATCGGCTGCCGAGGTGATGGGGCCGTGCCGGACTGCGACCTTGCCCACCTCCAGGCGGGGATCGCAGTGCAGGGCGAAGATGCGCGACACCCCCGTCAGCGCCCCGGCCGCGATCGCGTCGATGGCACCGCCGGGCATCAGCTCTTCGGCGGCCTGGAAGATCAGCCGCACCCCGACCGGCAACTCGGGCACCGACGCCAACGCCAGCGCGGTACCCAGCAGAATCGCGGTGTGCGCGTCATGCCCGCAGGCGTGGGCGATATTGGGCATGGTCGAGGCGTACGGCGCGCCGGTGCGCTCGGCCATCGGCAGCGCGTCCATGTCGGCGCGCAACGCGATCCGCGGCTGATGTTCCGGGCCGAAGTCGCACGTCAGTCCGGTGCCGCCGGGCAGCACTTTGGGGTTCAGGCCCGCGTCGGCCAACTGTTCGGCGACGAACTGGGTGGTGGCATACTCCTGGCGACCCAGCTCGGGGTAGCGGTGGATGTGCCGCCGCCAGGCGACCAGGTCGTCGTAATGTGCGGCCAGCCACGACTCGGCGGTGTCGACGAGGCTCATCGGGCCGCCGCCCTGCGCTGCTGCGCGGCCAGCACCCGGTCCCGCTCGTCGGGCGTCTCGGCGAGGCGAACAACCGTGCGCGCCAACATGATTGCGCCGTCAACGACCGCGCGGTCGGCACTCGGGCCGGCCGCGGCCGCGGCGAAGGCGCGCTGGTGAACCGTGGCGCCGCCCGCCTCGACACCGATCACCGGATGGATCCCCGGTAGCACCTGCGTCACATTGCCCATATCGGTGCTGCCCATGGGCAGCCCTGCCTCGACGGCCGCTGGCACCGGGTCGCGCCCGAGCCGGCGCATTTCTTGTCGGCACGCGTCGACGAGCCATGGATCGGGGTTCAATTCAGCGTATGCGGGTGCGGCGGCGTCGATTTCGTAATCGCAGCCGGCGGCCACCGCTCCCGCGGCGAAGCAGGCATACACCCTGCCCTCCAGGTCGCGCAGCGATTCCGAGTCGTGGGCGCGCATCGCGTACTGCAGCATCGCGTGCCCGGGAATCACGTTGACCGCCAGCCCGCCGTCGGTGACGATGCCGTGCATCATCTGCCCGGGCGCCAATTGCTGCCGCAGTAGCCCGATAGCCACCTGCGCGACGGTCACGGCGTCGGCGGCATTGACTCCTAAATGCGGGGCGACGGCGGCGTGCGATTCCTTGCCGCGGTACCGCGCGGTCACTTCGGACAACGCCAGCGACCGCGCGCCGGCGATATCCGTCGGCCCCGGGTGCACCATCACCGCCAGCGCCACGTCGTCGAACGTCCCGGCCTGCAGCATCAGCGCCTTACCGCCGCCGGACTCCTCGGCGGGGGTGCCTAGTAGGGCAATGGTCAGGCCGAGGTCGTCGGCAACCTCGGCCAGCGCCAGCGCGGCACCCACCGCCGCGGCCGCGATGATGTTGTGGCCGCAGGCATGTCCGATCTCGGGAAGCGCATCGTATTCGGCGCAGATACCCGCCACCAGCGGCCCGTCGCCGAAGTCGGCCCGGAATGCCGTGTCCAAGCCGCCGGCGGCCGGGGTGATCGCGAAACCGCGTTCGGCGGCCAGCGTTTGCACTTTGGCGCAGCTGCGGTGTTCGGCGAACGCCAACTCCGGCTCTGCGTGGATAGCGTGGGAGAGTTCGACCAAGTCACTACCGCGGCGTCGCACCAACTCGTCCACGCGGTCGGCAGCGGTGAGTGCGGGCATCTTGGCAGTATCTCATCGACGGCGACCGGTTCACTGGCGAGCAGACAGAGTCGCATGGCGGCGCCGGGCGGCGTGCGACTCTGTGTCTGCTGGCGCTGAGTAGGCTGCCCGTGTGCGCGACCCGCTGCCGGAGCCCGGAGAACTCGCTCGGCACGCAGCGCAAGTCATCGCCGAGCGCACCGGGATCGGCCGCCATGACGTCGCCGTCGTTCTCGGGTCGGGATGGTCTGCGGCCATCGCCGCGCTGGGCCGGCCGACGGCCGTACTGCCCCAGGCCGACGTGCCCGGGTTCGCACCGCCGCGGGCCGCCGGGCACGCCGGCGAGCTGTTGTCCGTACCGATCGGTGAGCACCGGGTGCTGGTGCTGGCCGGCCGCATCCACGCCTACGAGGGACACGACCTGCGCCACGTCGTCCACCCGGTGCGCGCGGCGTGCGCCGCGGGGGCACACACCGTCGTGCTCACCAATGCGGCCGGCGGACTGGCGCCGGATATGCAGGTCGGTCAGCCGGTGCTGATCAGCGACCACCTGAACCTGACGGCGCGGTCCCCGCTGGTGGGCGCGCAGTTCGTCGACCTGACCGACGCGTATTCGCCGCGGCTGCGGCAGCTCGCCCGCCAAACCGATCCGGGTCTGACCGAAGGCGTGTACGCCGGCCTGCCGGGGCCGCACTACGAGACACCCGCCGAGATCCGGATGCTGCAAACGCTGGGTGCCGACCTGGTGGGCATGTCGACGGTGCACGAGACGATTGCCGCCCGCGCCGCGGGCGCCGAAGTGGTGGGCATCTCGCTGGTGACCAACCTGGCGGCCGGCATCACCGGTCAGCCGCTCAGCCACGCCGAGGTGCTGGCCGCCGGCGCGGCGTCGGCTTCCCGGATGGGCGCACTGCTGGCCTCAATGATCGAGCGCATAGCGCGCGGCTGAGTCATGACTCCCGTGACGCCCCAGGAATGGATCGCTCACGATCCCGACCCGGTGACCGCCGCCGAGCTCGCCGCCTGCAGCCCCGGCGAACTCGCCGCGCGGTTTGCCCGTCCGCTCACCTTCGGCACCGCGGGGCTGCGCGGACCGGTACGCGGCGGGCCCGACGCGATGAACCTGGCGGTGGTGCTGCGCGCCACCTGGGCGGTGGCTCGGGTGCTGGCCGAATCGGCCAGCCCGCGATCCGAAACGGTGATTGTCGGACGAGATGCCCGGCACGGTTCGGCGACCTTCGCCACCGCGACAGCGGAAGTGCTGGCCGCCGAAGGCTTTTCGGTGCTGCTGTTGCCGGAGCCGATGCCCACACCGATCGTCGCGTTCGCGGTGCGCCGCACCGGCGCCGCGGCCGGGATACAAATCACGGCGTCACACAACCCGGCGACCGACAACGGATACAAGGTGTACCTCGACGGCGGCATCCAGATCGTCTCGCCCACCGACCGCCACATCGAGGCCGCGATGGCCGCCGCCCCGCCGGCAGATCAGATCACCAGAAAGCCCGTCGAACACGCGCACACCGATCTCCTCGACCGCTACATCGAGCGTGCGGCGGCCGTCCGCCACTCGACCGGATCCGTGCGGATAGCCCTGACCGCGATGCACGGCGTCGGTGGCGCGGTGGCCGTCGAAACGCTTCGCCGGGCCGGCTTCACCGACGTGCACACCGTCACGTCGCAGTTCGCACCCGACCCCGACTTCCCCACCGTCGCCTTTCCCAACCCTGAGGAGCCGGGCGCCACCGATGCGCTGCTGGCACGGGCCGCCGAAGTTCATGCCGACGTCGCGATAGCGCTGGATCCCGACGCGGACCGGTGCGCGGTCGGCATACCCGTCGAAACCGGTTGGCGGATGCTTTCCGGAGACGAAACCGGTTGGCTGCTAGGCGATTACATCCTGTCGCAACCCCCAACAGGGCCACGGACGGTCGCCAGCACGGTGGTGTCGTCGCGGATGCTGGCGGCGATCGCCGCCGACTACGGCGCCCTCCACGTGGAGACCCTCACCGGGTTCAAGTGGCTGGCCCGCGCCGATGCCGACCGGCCCGGCACCCTGGTGTACGCGTACGAGGAAGCGATCGGGCATTGCGTCGACCCCGCCGCGGTGCGCGACAAGGACGGCATCAGCGCCGCCGTATTGGTGTGCGATGCGGTGGCGACGCTGAAACGGCAGGGCCGTTCGGTGCCCGACAAACTCGACGAGCTTGCCCGGCGCTACGGCGTCCACGAGGTTGCGGCGGTGCCGCGTCGGGTCGCCGATGCTGACGAGGCCGATGCGGTGATGACGCGGCTGCGGCACACCCCACCCGACCGGCTGGCCGGTTTTCCCACGACCGTCACCGATATCGCCGACGCGCTGATCTTCACCGGCGGCGACGGCCACACCTCGGTCCGGGTGGTGGTGCGACCCTCGGGCACCGAGCCAAAGCTGAAGTGCTATTTGGAGGTTCGCTGCGCGGTTGCCGTTGACTTGGCTGTCGCGAGGCATCGGGCTAGGCAGTTGCGCGCCGAGCTGGTCGCCTCGGTGGGCAGCTGGTGATTTAGCGGGGGCCGAACTGGCGGTCGCCCGCGTCGCCGAGACCGGGCACGATGTAGGCGGCCTCATTGAGCCCTTCGTCGACGGCGGCGGTGAACAACCGCGCGTTGGGCGCCACTTTTTCCAGTGCCGCAATGCCTTCCGGCGCCGCGCACACACACAGCACGGTGATGTCACTCGCCCCGCGGGACAACAGCAGGCCAACGGTGTATGTCATCGACCCGCCGGTGGCCAGCATCGGGTCCAGGACCATGACCGGCAGACCGTTGAGGTCGTCGGGCAGCAACTCCAGATATGACACCGGCTGGTGTGTTTTCTCGTCCCGGCCGACACAGACAAAGGCGACATCCGCCTCCGGTAGCGCCGCATGCGCCTCGCCGACCATGCCCAACCCGGCGCGCAGCACGGGCACCAGCAGCGGTGGTCTCGCCAGCCGCACTCCTACCGTCGCGGTGAGCGGGGTGCGGATCGGGACCGGCTCGGTGGGCGCGTCGCGGGTCGCCTCGTACACCAGCGCCAGCGTCAGCTCATGCAGCGCGGCCCGGAAGGCGGCGCTGCGGGTGCGTTCGTTGCGCAGCACGGTCAGCCGGGCCGCCACCAGCGGGTGGTCGATGACGTGGACATCCACGGGGTGTGACCCTATAACGATCAGGCTCACGCCGGCTGACACGCTGACTCTCGCGCTGCGACGGGTCGAAGCCGCCCCCTATACTCCGGGCGTGCGCGGGGTGCGAGGGTGTCTGACGGGTGTTGGTCGAACCCTGGCGGTCTTCGCTGCGGTGGCGGTGTCGGTGTCGGTGTCGGGCCAGGTCAGGGTTCATGACGGGGTGCAGTCTCGCCCGGAGCCCACGGCGGCTGCGCTGCCGATGTTCTCGCACGTGGTGATCGTGGTGGAAGAGAACCGCTCGCAGGCCAACATCATCGGCAACCCGGCGGCGCCCTTCATCAACGCGCTGGCCGCCAACGGCGCGATGATGGCGCAATCATTCGCCGAAACGCATCCCAGCGAACCCAACTACCTGGCGATGTTCGCCGGCAGCACCTTCGGCCTGACCAAGAACACCTGCCCGGTGGACGCCGGCTCGACGCCCAACCTGGCCTCCGAACTGCTAGCCGCCGGGCACACCTTCGTCGGTTTCGCCGAGGATCTGCCCGCGGTCGGCTCGACCGTCTGCAGTGCCGGCAAGTACGCGCGCAAACACGTGCCGTGGGTCAACTTCAGCAACGTCCCGCCAACGCTGTCGGTGCCGTTTACCGCATTTCCACAGCCGGAGAACTACCCGAGTCTGCCGACGGTGTCGTTCGTCATACCCAACGCCGACAACGACATGCACGACGGCTCCGTCGCCGCCGGCGATGCCTGGCTCAACCGCGAACTGTCTCCGTACGCCAACTGGGCCAAGGCCAACAACAGCCTGCTCATCGTCACGTGGGACGAGGACGACGGCAGCAGCCGCAACCAGATTCCGACGGTGTTCTACGGGGCACACGTGCAGCCCGGCACTTACAACGAGCAGATCAGCCACTACAACCTGCTTGCCACACTGGAGCAGATGTACGGCCTACCCAAGACCGGCAAGGCGATGAACGCTCCCCCGATCACCGATATTTGGAGCAGCTGAGCACTACCGGGCCGGGGCCATCGCCCGGCCGTCGCTATTCTGTGCCGCATGGCTGCTGACCTCGTGCCCATCCGCCTGGGCTTGTCCGACGGTGACCGCTACACGCTGTGGGCACCGCGCTGGCGTGACTCCGGCGACGAATGGGAGGCGTTTCTGGGTAAGGACGAGGACCTGTACGCCTTCGAGAGCGTGGCAGACCTGGTCGCATTCGTCCGCGGCAGTACCGACAACGACCTGGCGGACCACCCGGCGTGGCAGGAACTGACCGAGGCGCACGCGCACGACTTCGATCCGGACGCCGACAAGACGTTCGATCTGGTGGTCGTCGAGGAGCTGGTGGCCGAAAAGCCGACCGAGGAGTCGGTGGCAGCGTTGGCCGCGACGCTGGCGATGGTGTCGTCCATCGGATCGGTGTGCGAACTGCCGGCGGTGTCGAAGTTCTTCAACGGCAATCCCACGCTGGGCACGGTGTCGGGGGGGATCGACTACTTCACCGGGAAGGCCGGCCAGAAACGTTGGAACGCGATCGCCGAGATCATTGCGCGCAGCTGGGACGACGTGCTCAAAGCCATCGACGACATCGTCAGTGTTCCCGAGGTCGACGCCGACCTGGCGGCCAAGGCCGCCGACGAATTGGCCGAAGAACCCGAGGAACCGGACGTGGAGGAGGCCGAGGGCGACGAGGGGGAGGCTGTTGACGAGGCCGCGGCTGCGGAGTCGGCCGGCCAGGACGGCACCGACGACAGCGACGCCGACCTCCACGAAGACGCCGAAGAAGAAGCCGCGGCAGCCGTCGTTCTGGGTAGCGACGAGGACTTCTGGTTGAAGGTCGGCATCGACCCTGTCCAGATCATGACCAGTGCCGGCAGCTTCTACACCCTGCGTTGCTATCTCGATGATCGCCCGGTCTTCTTGGGCCGCAACGGTCGCATCAGTGTATTCAGTTCCGAGCGGGCGCTGGCGCGCTATCTTGCCGACGAGCACGACCACGACTTGGCGGACCTGAGCACCTACGACGACATCCGCACCGCGGCCACCGACGGCTCACTCGCGGTCCAGGTCAGCGATGACAATGTCTACGTGCTGACCGGGCTGGCCGATGATTTCGCCGACGGGCCTGATGCCGTGGATCGTGACCAGCTGGATCTGGCGGTCGAATTGCTGCGCGACATCGGCGACTACTCGGAGGACAGCACCGTGGACAAGGCGTTGGACCCGGGCAAGCCGCTGGGCAAGTTGATCGCCTGCGTGCTCGATCCCGACTCGGTCAGCAAGCCCGCGGGCCCGTATGCCAAGGCGGTACGCGAATGGGAGCGGGTGGAACGGTTCGTGGAGTCGCGGCTTAGGCGCGAATAGCGTTCTCGAGCCGGTGACTGCAGGCGCGAATAGGCCGTCAAGTTTAGGATCATCGCCTGACGTTTGTCTGCGCGCGGGGAGTGAGGTCTCAGATGATGGTGTTTGCGGTGGAGCCGGCTGTGGTGGGGGCTTCGGCGATGACGCAGGCGGGGTTGGCGGCGAGGCTAGGTGCTGGGGTGGCCGCGGCTGCACCGACGTTATCGGCAGTGGTGCCGGTGGGCGAGGATGCTGATTCGGCGGCGTGCACGGCGGTGGTGGACGCAGCGTATTCGAGCATCGCTGGTGAGCATGCGGCGGAGCGCGGGGTGTTTTCTGACGCCCAGTCGATGGCCGGCGCGACGGTGGCGGTGGTTAGTGAGGCGATGCGCGCGGCGGCCCTGACCCGGTAGCAGTTAGCAGGTTGTGGTAGTGCATTCCTGGTCGGCGTTTTCGCCGGAGGCCAACTATGCGGCGTTGGCCTCGGGGTCTGGTCCGGCCTCGACGTTGGCCTATGCCGAAACGTTGAGCGCGCAGGCGGCGCAGGTGCAGGCGGTGGTGGCGGCCTCGGCAGCCAGTGGGGCGGCCACCTATGGCACCACGTGGCGCGGGGTAGGGGCTTCGGCTTCGGCGGTGGCCCAGGCCGCGTTGGATACCCAGCATGAGTTGCTGGCCGCGGCGCTGCTGGAGAAGGCATCCCATGTCGCGGCGGCGGCCGGTGCGCATCAGAGTGCGGTGGCCTCGATGGTCACCGCGCAGGAGGCGGTGGCGAATCGACGCGATGAGGCCACCGCCCAGCAGATCAACCCGCTGGTGTGGGGGGCGTTGACCCCGCAGATCGTGGCGTTGAATCTGGAGTATTACGGGCAGATGTGGCCGCGTAATGCGGCTGCGGGCGCGGCCTATGGGGCGGCGTTGCGCGCGGCCGCGGCGGCGATTATGGTGCCGTTTCCACCGGCGGTGGCGGGAGGGTCGCCGGCTGCGGCGGCGCGGGGTTGGCCGAAACCGGGGCGATCAGCGCGGCCGGGGCAACCCTGCAGGCCGGTGAGCAAGGCGCGCACGCGCTCATCCCCCCGCCAACCGTCGGTGCCGGGATGGGGGGTGCGCCGTCGGCGCCGTTGGCCGGCTCGGTCTCAGCGTCGGCGTCCCCGAATACCGCCTCGGCGGCGGCCACGCCCGCCGGGGCTCACACGCTAGCCCGGGCGCCGCAGCCTCCGATGGGGATGTTCGCCCAGGTCGCACACGCCGGAGGAGTCGCCGCCCCCGGCCCAGCCATCCCGGGACCAGGTTCTGCGCAGCTCAGCGAGGCGATGCAGAGCCGCGCTGGCACCCTATCCCCGCCAGCCGGATCGGGTCCAGGAACCGGTGGTGCGGTCAGCGGTTATCCGGGTGCGGGAGCAACCAGCTACATTCGGCCCACCGGCGACGGTTTCAGCCCACCCGCCATGCAGCGACCCGGCAGCGGCACACCCGCTGGCATGCTCACCACCGCTACGCTGCACAGTCCGGTCACCGCCGCGCCCCGCTCGACGGTGCAGCCGTTGGCCTACGTCCACCTCCAACCACCCCAACCCAGCGGCGCGTCGTCACCATCGCCCCCGTTCGACCCCGGCGACACCGCCCACACCCTCAACTCGCCACCCCCACCACAACCTGCGGCACCCCCGCCACCGGCCTCCCAACCGGCGACACCACCTGGCGACGCACCCGGTCCCTCCACCGGTAGCGACGGTCCTAGCGGCTCCGGGAGCCGCGGCACCCAGATGCTGGACACAGGAGCGGGCCCGGCACCCCAAGCGCCACCAATGCTGCCACCGCTTGCTCCGCAACCACCGATTCCGCCGCCACCGTCTCCGCCGCCGGGCAAACCACCGCTTGGGCAGCCCCCCATTCCGCCCTGGGCCAGCCCACCGCCACCGCCATCGCTGCAAGCCACGCGAGACGCCTACAACAAGTTGACAAGTGACATCGCCAACCACAATCTAAATCCGCCCAACCCTTCCGATTGGAACGCGGTAAACGCCTATAATCAAGAAGCCTGGTACTACAACACCTTAAAGGCCCAGCTCGAGCGCCAATTAGATGCGGCCAACGCACAATACACACCCGCCAACGACGCCAAACGCGCCGACATCCCATACTGGACACAACCCGCACCACAACAACCACGTACGCCCAACACCCAACCACAACCGGGCACGTCCCCAAGCCCAACTATTGCCGACCAGGCTAAGAAAATTGGTGAGGAAGTAAAGACGGTTCCGAAGGGTTCCGGACAACTCCAAGCCTTGGCGGACAAGGTAACTTCCCTGCACCTTGACCAGACACAGGCAGCCGAAGCAACCGAGATTGCCGCTCAGACAGCATTCGGTGAAACTGGAGGAATCGCCAACCTCCCCGATGGAACAAAGGCAGTGTTACCAGCGAGATTAGATCAGGGGGTAGCAATGATTGTCCATCCTAACGGATCGGTTACTGTGTTCAAGGGCGACCTTACCCAATTCCTGCCCTACCTTGGTAAGTGAGGGGATGCGTGCTGTGAATACAGCGTTCACACCTGCGATTATTGACTTCGAAATCTACCTGCTTATGACGATGAAGCTAAGGATCTCAATGTCGCGCAAACAAGCTCAGCTAGAAGCCAAACTGGCTGAACACAGGCTCTCCATAGACGATGCGGAATGTGTACATAAGCGAGTGGCCGAGGCTCTTGGCGATGAAGCCTCTTACCTCGGAAATATGAAGAATTTGCTATGGGTTGTGAACCAGGATGCCCCATCTTTGAAATTTAGCAGCGTATTGTGGCCCGGATTTGACTTCAATGCCGTTACCGATGAAGACGGGTTAATTGAGTCGGCACGGTATTGGCATATAAGGCGCAATTCGCACATATTCAATTCTCCGACCGAAGTACCCACTTGGGGCATGGACGTCACCGAGTTCACGGAGCACTTTGGCCCCATGCGGCGTGGCCGTCAGTGGCCGTTGTTTGACAAGTTTCTCCCCGCATACGAGGAATACGAATTTCCATGGGCGGGGGAGAGTTATGGTGCGGGATTCAGTTGGGGGCTCTTCATGTTTTCGGCGAAGTCGTGGCCTGAAGATTAAGAGGGTTCAGCTAGCGCCCCGCGCCGTTCGGAACCCTCTTCGAGCTTTCAGCGACCAGGCACACGAGCCTGCACGCTAATCAGGAGGAGGCTGCCGAAGCAACAGACATCGCCGCTAAGGCCGCTTTCGGTGAAACTGGAAGTGTTGTCAACGTGCCTGACGGAACAAAAGTGGTGCTGCCCGCAGACTTAACGTATGGGAGAGCAATGGTGGTACATCCTGAAGGATCGGCGACAGATGAGCGTATCCTCATATGCGGCGATCATTGATTTTGAGGTCTACCTGCTCATGACGATGAGGCTAAGAATGTCGATGGCGGACAAGGAAGCTCAACTAGTACTGCAGCCGTAGTTCGGGGCTGGAGTGTATCGGCGTGTCTGCGCTGGTAGAAGCGGTGGCCGGGGCATTGTTCGGAGTTTGTGAACACATCTGAATATGCCGCGGCCCCCGCGGCTGCCAGCGTAGACCCTGACCGGTGGTGGGCGCAGTTCTCGACGGTGATCGA
>NZ_LQOX01000150.1 GCF_002102175.1 Mycobacterium gastri
GGAACCAGGCCATGGAGAACCTGATGCGGGCCTATCAGTCGATGGCCAGCACCCACGAATCCAACACCATGGCCATGCTGGCTCGCGACACCGCCGAGGCCGCCAAGTGGGGCGCCTAAGACGGTGCTGATCTAGTCACCGCCCTCAGCGGAGTCCGGGTCCCGGCAATCACATCTTCACAGGGGTCTCTGGCCGACCGGTGCACAAGTTGCCCCACCTTTCCCGCGACAGGCTGAGGCGGGCAAATCGACGCGCCCCGAACCCGAAACCCTGGAGACCGATGTGGCCGATGGGAAAGTCGGAGTTGCGCCCTACGTTTCCGGACCGGAGGCTCGACCCGCGACCTGCGCCATGCGGGTCCAGCCCCGGCCCGGCGTGCGGCGCCTGGTGCAGGGTCGGTCGTGGTGAGTTCGCAAGTGTTCGAAAGTGCCCTCGAAAGTGCCGGTGCGGTAGCCGAATTGATCCGGGATAAGCCGTCCCTGGCGGCGGGACCCGCTGTTGCGCTGCGGTGACCGGGTAACGGTAGCGAGGCCGCCGGCGGCCAAATATAGCATTAGGCAATAGTTGACAACATATACGGTATGTGAGATTTTTTCTCCAAGTCATGCGTGGCGTCGTGGTTGACAACACCTCGGTCACCGGCCGGAGTCGGGACCGCCCCGCCCATGGTAATGAAAATCATGTTCACTAAGCTGCATAATGCTGGGTGGGTTCGACATAGGAGGACGTCTGACATGAAGTCGGCAGTGCTGATCGCTGCGAACAAGGCGCTGGTCAGTGCCATCAGAATGTCGCCAACATGGTGAGTCAACCCGCCCCTGGGCGCCCTCGACAGGTTAGCTTATGCAATGCTAACTTCGGGAGGCCAGCTTCAGGCGGTAATGACCAGTGGCGACCTTAGGTTCAGGAGACGGCGGGAGCGTGGAACGCAGTGATATCGGCATGCTCGCAACTCACTCCGTCGTACCTCGGACAAGCGGCAAGGTAGACGCTGACGTCGTCAGCCGGTTCGCCACCTGCTGCCGGGCGCTGGGCATCGCCGTCTACGATCGGCGCCGGCCGGCCGACCTGACTGCCGCCCGATCGGGATTCACCGCACTCACCCGCATCGCCGGCGACCAATGCGACGCATGGACGGGGCTGGCTGCCGCCGGTGAGCAGTCCGTCGGCGTCCTCGAAGCCGTGTCCCGCACCGCGGCCACCGCCGGCGTGTTGCAGCGCCACGTGGAACTGGAGCCCAACGCATTGGGGTTCCATTACGACACGGGCTTGTACTTGCGGTTCCGGGCCACCGGCCCGGACGATTTCCATCTCGCGTACGCGGCGGCACTGGCGACGGCCGGTGACTATGCGAAGGCGCACGACGTGGTTGCCGGCATCACCGGGCGTCGGCCCGGCTGGCGCGAAGCCCGCTGGATCATGGTCGTGGTCAACTACCGCGCCGCACGGTGGTCGGACGTCGTCAAGCTGCTGACCCCGATCGTCAACGATCCCGCTCTCGACCAGACTTTCGCCCACGCCGCCAAGATAACCCTGGGCACCGCGTTGGCCCGGTTGGGCATGTTCGCCCCGGCGTTGTCGTATCTCGAGGAGCCCGAAGGTCCGGTCCCGGTCGCGGCGCTCGACGGGGCACTGGCCAAAGCCCTGGTGCTGCGCGCACATGTCGACGAGGAGTCGGCCGCCGAAGTACTTCAGGATCTGTATGCGGCCCATCCGGAGAACGAGCAAGTCGAGCAGGCTCTGTCCGATACCAGCTTCGGGATCGTGACCACCACCGCGGCCCGGATCGAGGCCCGCACCGACCCGTGGGATCCCGAAACCGAGCCCAGCGCAGATGATTTCATCGATCCCGCGGCACATGAGCGCAAAGCCGCGCTGCTGCACGAGGCCGAACGCCAGCTCGCCGAATTCATCGGGCTCGACGAAGTCAAGAACCAGGTGTCGCGGCTGAAGAGTTCGGTGGCCATGGAGCTGGTGCGAAAGCAGCGTGGTCTCACGGTGGCCCAGCGCACGCACCACCTGATCTTCGCCGGGCCGCCCGGGACGGGTAAGACTACGATTGCCCGGGTCGTCGCCAAAATCTATTGCGGCCTAGGGCTTTTGAAGCGGGAAAATATCCGCGAGGTGCACCGCGCCGACCTCATCGGCCAGCACATCGGCGAGACAGAGGCCAAGACCAACGCGATCATCGACAGCGCGCTGGACGGGGTGCTGTTCCTCGACGAGGCATACGCCTTGGTGGCCACCGGCGCCAAGAACGACTTCGGGCTGGTGGCCATCGACACCTTGCTGGCCCGCATGGAAAACGACCGTGACCGGCTGGTGGTGATCATCGCCGGGTACCGGGCCGACCTGGACAAATTCCTGGACACCAACGAGGGCCTGAGGTCGCGGTTCACTCGCAGCATCGAATTCCCGTCGTACACATCGCATGAGCTGGTGGAGATCGCGCACAAGATGGCCGAGCAGCGAGACAGCGTCTTCGAGCGATCGGCGCTCGACCACCTGGAGGCGTTGTTCGCCACGTTGGCGGCATCGTCGACACCGGACTCCAACGGGATCAACCGGCGCAGTCTCGACATAGCGGGCAACGGGCGGTTCGTCCGCAACATCGTCGAACGTGCGGAAGAAGAACGTGAATTCCGGCTCGACCACTCCGAGCATGCGGGAACCGGGGAGTTCAGTGATGACGAGTTGATGACCATCACCGCCGCCGACGTGAACAGGTCTGTGGAACCGCTGCTACGCGGACTGGGGCTCTCGGTGCCGGCATGACTACCCGTGAGCCTGATCCCGAACGCCGTTCGTTCGCGTCGCGAACGCCGGTCAATCACAACCCCGACAAGGTGGTCTACCGCCGGGGTTTCGTCACGCGCCACCAGGTGACAGGTTGGCGGTTCGTGATGCGCCGCATCGCCTCGGGTATTGCCTTGCACGACACCCGAATGCTCGTCGACCCGCTGCGCACCCAGTCGCGCGCGGTGCTGATGGGGGCGCTGGTCCTGATCACCGGGCTGGTCGGCTGCTTCGTGTTCTCGCTGATCCGGCCCAACGGCCAGGCGGGCACCAGTCCGGTGCTGGCCGACCGGTCCACCGCCGCACTGTATGTGCGGGTCGGCGACGCGGTGCACCCGGTGCTCAACCTGACGTCGGCGCGGCTGATCGCCGGCAAGCCGGTCAACCCCACGACGGTGAAAAGCTCTGAACTGGACCGCTTTCCGCGTGGCAATCTGATCGGCATTCCGGGCGCCCCGGAGCGGATGGTGCAGAACACCACCCGCGACGCCAACTGGACGGTGTGTGACTCCGTCAGCGGGCAGGGCGGGCGCAGCGCCCGCAGCACGGCGGTGACGGTCATCGCGGGTCGGCCGGACAGCGACGGCGCCCGAGCGGCCGCGCTCGGCTCCGCCCAGGCGGTCCTGGTCGATAACGGCACGGGCAGCTGGCTGCTATGGGACGGCAAGCGCAGTCAGCTGGACCTGTCCGACCATGCGGTCACCAGCGCGCTCGGGTTGGGCACCGACGCACTCGCGCCACGGCCCATCGCACTGGGGTTGTTCAACGCCATTCCCGAGGCGGCGCCGCTGACGGCACCGATCATTCCGAACGCCGGTAGTCAGCCGGCTTTCGCGGTGCCCGCCCCGATCGGTGCGGTGGTCGAGGCTCTGACCCTCAACGGCACTGCTAATGCCGAAACCTCGCAGTACTACGCGGTGCTGCCGGACGGTCTGCAACCGATCTCACCGGTGCTGGCCGCGCTCCTGCGCAACACCAACTCCTATGGTTTGCAGCAGCCGCCACGCCTCGGTGCGGACGAGGTGGCCAAGCTGCCCGTGTCACGCATGCTGGACATCACGCGTTATCCCGCGCAGTCACTAAGTCTGGTCGACATCGCGCGCAGCCCCGTCACGTGCGCGTACTGGAGCAAGCCGGCCGGGGCGGCCACCAGTTCGTTGAGCTTGCTGACCGGTGCGGTGCTGCCGGTGGCCGACGCGGTGCACACCGTCGACCTGGTCGGCGGCGGCGGTACAACCGCCACCCAGGTCGCGCTGCCGCCGGGCACCGGCTACTTCACCCAGAGCGTGGGCGGTGGCGCGACGGCTCCGGCCACCGGCTCGCTGTTCTGGGTCTCCGATACCGGGGTGCGCTACGGCATCGACACCGAGGGCGAAGGCGGACGCAAAACCGTTGAGGCACTTGGCCTGCAGACCCCGCCGCTGACCATCCCGTGGTCGGTCCTGTCGCTCTTCGCGTCCGGCCCGACGTTGTCACGGGCCGACGCGTTGTTGGCTCACGACGCCCTGCCGCCGGACACCAAGCCCGGGCGCGCGGTGTCAGCCGATGGAGGGGCCCGATGAGCAGACTGATCTTCGAGGCTCGCCGACGGCTGACGCCGCCGACAACCCGTAAGGGCACCATCACCATCGAGGCGCCACCCCAGTTGCCCCGGGTCATTCCGCCGTCCCTATTGCGACGCGCGATGCCCTACCTGATGGGGATCCTCATCGTCGGCATGATCGTCGCGATGGTCGCCACCGGGATGCGGCTGATTTCTCCGCAGACCCTGTTCTTTCCCTTCGTAATGCTGCTGGCGGCCACCTCACTGTTTCGCGGCAACGACAACAAGATGCGCACCGAGGAAGTCGACGCCGAGCGGGCCGACTATCTGCGTTATCTGTCGGTGGTTCGGGACAACATCCGTGCGCAGGCAGCCGAGCAGCGCGCGGCCGCGCAGTGGTCCCATCCGGAACCGGAGGCCCTGGCTTCGGTGCCCGGATCGCGCCGCCAGTGGGAGCGCGACCCGCACGACCCGGATTTCCTGGTGCTGCGGGCCGGCCGGCACTCCGCCCCCCTGGCCACCACGCTGCGGGTCAACGACACCGCTGACGAAGTCGACCTGGAGCCGGTGTCGCACAGCGCATTACGCAGCCTGCTCGACACGCAGCGCACCGTCCGCGACGTTCCCACCGGAATCGACGTCACCAAGGTTTCGCGGATCACCGTGCTCGGCGACCACGCGCAGGTGCGTGCGGCGCTGCGGGCGTGGCTGGCTCAGGCGGTCACCTGGCACGACCCGACGGTGCTCGGGGTGGCGTTGGCCAGCCCGGATCTGGAGAGCAGTGACTGGTCCTGGCTGAAGTGGTTGCCGCACGGCGACATTCCCGGGCAGGCCGACGGCGTGGGCCCGGCCCGCTATTTGGCCACCGACGCCGACGAGCTGGTCGAAATGCTGGGCCCCACCCTGCTCGACCGTCCCGCATTCACCGGTGCGGCAGCAGATGCGTTGCGGCACTTGCTGATTGTCGTCGATGATCCCGACTACGACATCAACGCGTCGACGTTGGCGGTGGGCCGCGCCGCGGTGACCGTCGTGCACTATTCGGCCACACCACCGCACCGCGAACAATATTCCGATCCGGAAAAACCGATCCTGCAGGTGACCGACGGCGCCATCCGGCGATGGCAGACCGGTGGCTGGCAGCCCTATATCGACAATGCCGACGAGTTCGGCGCCGACGAGGCCGCGCACCTGGCCCGCCGGCTGTCCCGGTGGGACTCCAACCCAACGCACGCCGGGTTGCGCTCCGCGGCCACCCGGGGCGCGAGTTTCACCACGCTGCTAGGCATCCCGGACGCGTCTCGGTTGGACGTGCCGGCGCTGTGGGCGCCACGCCGGCGCGACGACGAGTTGCGCGTGCCGATCGGCGTCACCGCCACCGGCGAGCCGCTGATGTTCGATCTCAAGGACGAAGCCGAAGGCGGAATGGGTCCGCACGGGCTGATGATCGGGATGACGGGTTCCGGCAAGTCGCAGACGCTGATGTCGATTCTGTTGGCGCTGTTGACGACTCATTCCGCAGACCGGCTGATCGTCATCTACGCCGACTTCAAGGGCGAGGCCGGCGCCGACAGCTTCCGTAATTTCCCGCAGGTTGTCGCGGTGATCTCGAACATGGCCGAGAAGAAGTCGCTGGCGGACCGGTTCGCCGACACGCTGCGCGGTGAGGTGGCCCGCCGCGAAACGCTGCTGCGCGAGGCCGGCCGCCGCGTCCAGGGCAGCGCATTCAACTCCGTGGTCGAGTATGAAAATGCGGTTGCCGCAGGGGCATTCGACTTGCCGCCGATCCCGACGCTGTTCGTGGTGGCCGACGAGTTCACCCTGATGCTGGCCGATCATCCGGAATACGCCGAGCTCTTCGACTACGTGGCACGCAAGGGGCGTTCGTTCCGCATCCACATCCTGTTCGCGTCCCAGACGCTGGATGTCGGCAAGATCAAGGACATCGACAAGAACACCTCCTACCGGATCGGGCTGAAGGTGGCCAGCCCCAGCGTTTCCCGCCAGATCATCGGTGTGGAGGACGCCTACCACATCGAGTCGGGTAAGGAACACAAAGGCATCGGCTTCCTGGTGCCCGCGCCCGGGGCCACCCCGATCAAGTTCCGCAGCACCTACGTCGACGGCATCTACGAACCGCCGCAGGCCACCAAAACCCGCGTTGTGCAATCACTCCCAGAACCCAAGATCTTCACCGCCGCAGCCGTGGAGGCGGACCCGGGTACGGTGATCGCCACCGCTGAGGCCGAGGAGCCGGCCGGCCCGCCGCGCAAGCTGATCGCGACCATCGGCGAACAGTTGGCCCGCTACGGACCGCGAGCGCCCCAGCTGTGGTTGCCGCCGCTGGACGAACCGATCCCGCTCACCGGACTGTTGGCCCGAGCCGCGGTGCCGGCCCGCAACTGGCGGTGGCCGCTCGGTGAGATCGACAAGCCGTTCGAGATGCGCCGTGATCCGCTGGTGTTCGATGCCCGGTCGTCGGCCGGCAACATGGTGATCCATGGTGGTCCCAAGTCCGGCAAATCGACTGCGCTGCAGACGTTTATGCTCTCGGCCGCCAGCCTGCACTCGCCGCGCGAGGTGACGTTCTACTGCCTGGATTACGGCGGCGGACAACTGCGCTCGCTGGAGGGCTTGGCCCATGTCGGCAGCGTCGCATCGGCGCTGGAACCCGAACGGATCCGTCGTACCTTCGGTGAGCTGGAACAACTGCTGCTGTCGCGGCAGCAGCGTGAAGTGTTCCGCAACCGCGGTGGCAACGGTTCGGCTCCCGACGACGGTTACGGGGAGGTGTTCCTGGTCATCGACAACCTCTACGCGTTCGGCCGCGACAACATCGACCAGTTCAACACCCGAAACCCCTTGCTGGCCAAGGTGACCGAGTTGGTCAACGTGGGCCTGGCGTACGGGATCCACGTGATCATCACCACCCCGAGCTGGCTGGAGGTGCCGCTGGCGATGCGCGACGGCTTGGGGCTGCGCCTCGAGCTGAAGCTGCACGACGCGCGCGACAGCAATGTGCGGGTGGTCGGCGCGCTGCGCCGCCCGGCCGACGCCGTCCCGGCCGACCAGCCGGGCCGCGGGTTGACCATGGGCGCCGAGCATTTCCTGTTCGCCGCTCCGGAGCCGGAACAGGTTGCCGCGATCAACGCCAGCTATCCGGGGGTTGCCGCCCCACCGGTGCGGTTGTTGCCCACCAACCTCGCCCCCGAGGCGCTTGGTGCGCTGTATCGCGGACCGGATCAGATTGTCATCGGCCAGCGCGAGGAAGACCTCGCGCCGGTGGTGCTCGACTTCGCCGCCAACCCGCTGCTGATGGTGTTCGGTGACAGCAAGTCCGGAAAGACCACCCTGCTGCGCCACCTGATCCGCACCGTCCGGGAGCACTCGACCGCCGACCAGGTGGCCTTCACCGTGCTGGACCGCCGGCTGCATCTCGTCGACGAACCGCTGTTCCCCGACAACGAATACACCGCCAACATCGACCGGATCATCCCGGCGATGCTCGGGCTGGCAAACCTCATCGAGGCGCGACGGCCACCGGCCGGTCTGTCGCCTGCCGAGCTGGCCCGCTGGACTTTCCACGGCCACACCCACTACCTCGTCATCGACGACGTCGATCAGATCCCGGATTCGGCGGCCATGACGGGTCCGTATATCGGACAGCGGCCCTGGACCCCGCTCATCGGTCTGCTCGGCCAGGCGAGCGATTTGGGCTTGCGGGTGATCGTGACGGCGCGGGCCTCCGGTTCGGGCCACGCGCTGATGACCAGCCAGCTGCTGCGACGGTTCAACGACCTGCAGGCGACCACCGTAATGCTCTCGGGTAATCCGGCCGACAGCGGGAAGATCCGCGGTCAACGTTTCGACCGGTTGCCTCCTGGACGCGCGGTGTTGTTGAGCGACAGCGAATCTCCGACCTACATGCAGTTGGTCAACCCGCTCGTCGGGGAGGCCGCGACATTTGGTGAAACGCAACAGAAGGGGAGTCAGTCATGACGTTGCGAGTGGTTCCGGAGGGACTGGCCGCGGCCAGCGCGGCAGTGGAAGCGCTGACGGCGCGGCTGGCGGCAGCGCATGCTGTCGCGGCTCCGTCGATCACCGCGGTGGTGCCGCCTGCCGTGGATCCGGTGTCGCTGCAGACCGCCGCCGAGTTCAGCGTGCAGGGGCAGGAGCACGCCGTCGTCGCTGCCCAAGGCGTCGAAGAACTGGGGCGTGCGGGCGTCGGAGTGGGCGAATCCGGCGCAAGCTATCTCGCCGGTGATGCGGCGGCCGCGGCTACCTACGGGATCGCGGGCGCCTGACCATGGTCGCGCCCTTGGGGCCCATCTGGATTGCGTCGCCGCCCGAGGTGCATTCGGCGTTGCTGAGCAGTGGTCCTGGTCCGGGTTCGCTGCTGGTGGCGGCCGCGGCCTGGGACCTGCTCAGCGCTGAATATGCCGCGGCGGCAGCAGAACTCAGTGGGATCCTGGATGCGGTGCAAGCGGGAGCCTGGCAGGGGCCGAGCGCGCAGCAGTATGTCGCCGCGCATCTGCCCTATGTGGCGTGGCTGACGCAGGCCAGCGCCGACAGCGCCGCGATCGCAACCCAGCACGAGGCTGTGGCGGCGGCCTACACGGCGGCCTCGGCGGCCATGCCGACTCTGGCGGAGTTGGCGGCCAACCACGTCATCCATGGCATCCTGGTGGCGACGAATTTTTTTGGCATCAACACCATTCCGATCGCGCTCAACGAGGCCGACTATCTGCGGATGTGGCTTCAGGCCGCCGCGACCATGGGCCTGTATCAGGCGGCCGCGGGTAGCGCGCTGGCGTCGGTCCCGCGCCCTTTGCCGGCGCCGACAATCGTGAATCCCGGTGGCGAACCGGCCGCCGGGGTGCTGGCCAACACGGCCAACGCGGCTCAGGCGCAAGCCGCCGCAGCCACGTTCAACCCCTGGCAGTTTCTCTGGCAGCTGCTCCAGGACATGTGGAACGCCTACACGGGCTTCTACGGCTGGATGTTGCGAGAGATCGCGACGTTCCTGCAGGACCCCATCGGCAACTCGATCAAGATCATCATCGCCTTCCTCACCAACCCGGTAGCGGCGTTGATCACCTACGGCCCACTGTTGTTCGCGCTGGGATACCAGGTCTTCTTCAACCTCGTCGGCTGGCCCACCTGGGGCATGGTGTTGAGTTCGCCGTTCCTGGTGCCGGCCGGGATCAGCCTGGGTTTGAGCGCGATAGCGTTCGCGGCGCTGGCGCCTGCCGAGATCGCGGTGGCTGCCGCCCCGGCCGGGGGAATACCGCTGGCTGTCGCCGTCGCGTCTGCGTGGCCGGCTGTCAGTCTCGCGTCAACGGCTAGTGGCCTCGCGGGGTCTCCGGCGACACCAGCCGGAGCTGGTGCTTCGGCCGGCGCCGCGCCGGCCCCGGCTGCCCCGGCTCCCGCAAGTTTTGCCTACCTGGTTGGCGGCCTTGATGATTGGGGGCCCACCTCGGGTCCGACGGTGGGTGGCCGCGGCAGCCTGAAGGCACCGGCGGCGACCATCCCGGCCGCCGGCGTGGCAGCGGCAAGCCGCGCGGCAACCCGCACGAGACGCCGCTCGCGGCGCGAATTACGAGACTATGGCGACGAATTCCTCGACATGGACTCCGGTGACGGCCCTGGCCCCGCGGCAACCGAGGATTCCGCACAGGCGTCCGAGTGGGGGGCGGGCCCGCTGGGGTTCGCCGGTACCGCAGCCAAAGAGCCGGTGCTGCAGGCGGTCGGCCTGACGGCGCTGGCCGGTGACGAGTTCGGCGGCGGTCCGCGGATGCCGATGGTACCGAGCAGCTGGGACGGCCTGCAGGAAGGCGTACCGAAAGGGGGAGCCGACGCTTCGCACCACGACAGCAAGTAACCGAAATCCGAATTGCCAGAGAAAGGGGTTGTTATGAGTCTTCTGGATGCCCACATTCCGCAGTTGGTGGCCTCCCAGTCGGCATTCGGCGCCAAGGCGGCGTTGATGCGGCACACGATCGGTCAGGCCGAGCAGTCGGCGATGTCGGCGCAGGCGTTTCACCAGGGCGAGTCCGCCGCCGCGTTTCAGGGCGCCCATGCCCGGTTCGTGGAGGCAGCGGCCAGGGTCAACGCCCTGCTGGACATCGCCCAGGCCAATCTCGGTGACGCCGCCGGAACTTATGTGGCCGCCGATTCCGCGGCTGCGTCCAGCTACACGGCGTTCTAGCCCACAGACAACCGAAAGGAGTTGTGATGTCACAGATCATGTACAACTACCCGGCGATGCTCGGACACGCCGGGGACATGTCGGGATATGCCGGCACCATGCAGGGGCTGGGCTCGGATATCGCCGCCGAGCAGTCCGCGCTGTCGAACGCCTGGCAAGGCGACACCGGGTTGACGTATCAGGCATGGCAGGCGCAGTGGAACCAGGCCATGGCAGACCTGGTGCGGGCCTATCAGTCGATGGCCGGCACGCACGAGGCCAACACCATGGCGATGATGGCTCGCGACCAGGCTGAAGCCGCAAAATGGGGCGGCTAGCAAGTTAGATGGTTGCAGAATCCGCAGAGACCTCGCAGCCTAACGCCGTCGAGTTGACGGTCGACAACGCGTGGTTCATCGCCGAGAGCGTCGGGGCCGGCAGTTTCCCGTGGGTGCTGGCCATCACCCCGCCATACACCGATGGCGCGCAACGAAATGCGTTCTTCGACCGGCAGAAAGACGAGCTGACCGGGCTGGGCTTGATGTCGCCGGGCGGTACCGTCAACTCCGCGGTGGCCGACTGGATCAAAGTGGTGTGCTTCCCCGACCGGTGGCTGGACCTGCGTTACATAGGGCCGGCATCGGCCGAGGGAACCGGCGAGTTGCTGCGCGGCATTGTCGCCCGGCGGGTCGGCGCCGGCGGCAAGACCTCCCGGAAATTCAATACCGTCGTCGCGCTGCGCAGCGCTCAGCTGATCACCTTCACGGCAATGGATATCGATGACCCGCGGGCGCTGGTTCCGGTCCTCGGTGTCGGCTTGTCGCAGCGGCCGCCGGCCCGGTTCGAGGAGTTCAGCATGCCCATGCGGGTCGGCGCTCGCGCCGACGAGCGGCTGCGCTCCGGTGCCCCGCTCGAGGAAGTCCTTGACTACCTGGGCATCCCGGCTTCGGCACGGCCGGTGGTGGAGGCGGTCTTCTCCGGTCCGCGCAGCTACGTCGAGATCGTCGCCGGCTGCAACCGGGACGGCCAGCACACCACCACCGACGTCGGTCTGAGCATCGTCGACACCACCGCGGGCCGGGTATTGGTCAGTCCGTCCCGAGCCTTCGACGGTGAGTGGGTGTCGACCTTCAGCCCCGGGAAACCGTTCGCGACTGCCGTCGCGATCGAACAACTCATCGCCAACCTGCCGGAGGGGCAATGGTTCCCGGGTCAGCGGTTGTCCCGCGACTTCTCCGGACAACCCTCATAACCGAAATTCAGAAAGTGAGTACGATGTCTCCGCAACGGCCCCAACGGATTTGGACGGTCCGGTGATGTCGGGCACCGTGATGCCGATTGTCCGCGTCGCCATCCTCGCCGACAGCCGGTTGACGGAGATGGCCCTGCCCGCGGAGCTGCCGCTGCGCGAAATCCTGCCTGCGGTCCAGCGTTTGGTCATTCCCGCGGCGGAGAACGGCGACGGCGGCGAGGCCGGCTTGGGTGCGGCCGCGCACCTGAGTCTGGCGCCCATCGGCGGTGCACCGTTCAGCCTGGACGCCAGCCTGGACACCGTCGGGGTGGTCGACGGTGATCTGCTCGCGTTGCAGCCGGTGCCCACCGGTCCGGCCGCCCCGGGAATCGTCGAGGACATCGCCGACGCCGCCATGATCTTCTCGAGTTCGCGGCTAAACCCTTGGGGGCCAAAGCATATCCAGCGCGGGGCGCTGGCCGCGGTGATCGGTGTGGCGCTGGTGGCGACCGGGCTGGCGGTCAGCTACCGGGTGGCGACGGGAGCGTTGGCCGGCCTGGTCACGGTCAGCGGGATCGCGGTCGTCATGGCGCTGGCCGGGTTGCTGATCACGGCCCGTTCGCCACGAACGGGGACCGCGGTGTCCATTGCCGCACTGGTGCCGATCGCCGGGGCTCTGGCGCTGGCGGTACCGGGGAAATTCGGGCCGGCGCAGCTGCTGCTGGCGGCCGCGGGTGTCACCGCGTGGTCACTGCTCTGCCTGATGGTGCCCAGCGCCGAACGCGAGCGCATCGTCGCCTTCTTCACCGCGGTGGCGGTGACCGCAGCCGGGGTATGGCTGGCCGCCGGCGCCGAACTGCTGTGGCAGCTGCCGATGCGCAGCGTCGGCTGCGGGCTGATCGTGGCCGCGCTGCTGGTCACCATCCAGGCGGCTCAGCTGTCGGCGCTGTGGGCGCGCTTTCCGTTGCCGGTCATCCCGGCGCCCGGGGATCCCACCCCGTCGGCTCCGTCGTTGCGGGTGCTCGAAGACTTGCCGCGGCGGGTGCGTGTCAGTGACGCCCATCAAAGCGGTTTCATTGCCGCGGCCGTGCTGCTGAGCGTCCTGGGATCGGCGGCAATCGCGGTGCGCCCCGAAGCGGTCGCCGGCGTGGGCTGGTACGTGGTGGCGGCGACGGCCGCCGCGACCGCGCTGCGCGCCCGGGTATGGGATTCGGCCGCCTGCAAGGCCTGGTTGCTGGCCCAACCACATCTGGTGGCGGGAGTCCTGTTGGTGGTCTACACCGCGACCGGGCGCTACGCCGCCGCCTTGGGTGCGGTGCTGGTGCTCGCGGTACTGGTGCTGGCCTGGATCGCCGTTGCGCTGAACCCTGTCATTGCCTCGCCGGACAGCTACTCCCTGCCGCTGCGCCGCGTGCTGGGCTTTGTCGCCGCCGGCCTGGACGTTTCGCTCATCCCGGTGATGGCATACCTGGTCGGCCTGTTCACCTGGGTGCTCAATCGATGACACGTGCTGCCGGATTAGGTTGCTGCGCAACAATTGTGGCTGTGGTGATAGCCACCGCTGCGCCGGCGTCGGCTATCGGCCCGCCGGCGGTCGACGCCGGCGTGAATCCGCCCAGCGGTACCCCGGGGCCGGTGCAGCCGATGGAGCAACGCGGCGCCTGCAGCGTCTCCGGACTCCTGGACGGTACCGATGTCAGTGTCCCGGCACCCAGCCAAGCGCTGCTGAATTTGCCTGCGGCATGGCAGTTCTCGCGCGGCGACGGTCAGTTGGTGGCCATCATCGACACCGGGGTGCAACCGGGTCCGCGATTGCCGAACGTGGACGGCGGTGGCGACTTCGTGGATTCGACCGACGGCCTGACCGACTGCGACGGGCACGGCACCCTGGTCGCCGGGGTCGTCGCCGGGCAGCCCGGTGACGACGGCTTCGCGGGGGTCGCGCCGGCGGCGCGATTGGTGTCCATCAGGGTGACCTCGGCCAAGTTCTCGCCGCGGACCTCAGGTGGCGACCCCACGCTGGCCCGGGCAGCGATCGACGTGGACACGCTGTCCCGCGCGATCGTGCATGCGGCCGATCTCGGCGCCCGGGTGATCAACATCTCCGCGGTGACCTGCCTGCCCGCCGACCGAACGGTCGACCAGTCCGCACTGGGAGCGGCGATCAGGTATGCGGCCGTGGACAAGGACGCGGTGATCGTGGCCGCCGCCGGTAACAGCGGCGCGGCCGGCTCAGGCGGCGGTGGCAGCTCCTGCGACTCGAACCCGCTGACCGACCTGAGCCGCCCGGACGATCCACGCAACTGGGCCGGCGTCACGTCGATCTCCATCCCGTCGTGGTGGCAGCCGTACGTGTTGTCGGTGGCGTCCTTGGCGCCGGACGGGCAGCCGTCGAAGTTCACCATGGCCGGTCCGTGGGTGGGTGTCGCCGCACCCGGGGAAAACATTCTGTCGGTGAGCAACGGCGACGGCGGTGGCCTGGCCAACGGCCTTCCCAATGACCACCAGCAACTGGTGCCCATCAGCGGCACCAGCTACGCGGCCGGCTACGTCTCCGGTGTCGCCGCGCTGGTCCGCAGCAAGTATCCCGGCCTGAGCGCGGGCGAGGTGGTGCGCCGCATCACCGCCACCGCGCACAACAGCGCCCGCGCTCCGTCCAACATCGTCGGCGCCGGCGCTATCGACCCGGTGGCGGCGCTGACCTGGCAGCTGCCCGCCCCGCAATCAGGGGCGCCAGCGGCGCCAATGGCCAAACCGGTTGCAGTTCCACCGGCACCGAAGCCCAAGGACACCACACCCCGCAACGTCGCATTCGCCGGAGCCGCCGCGTTGGCATTGCTGGTCGGCATCACCGCAGCAACTGCGGCGACGGTGCGCCGGCGAAAGGAGCCGATCCCGTGAGCCTCAATTCGATTCCGCGCCCGGGAAACGGGCGGATCGCCGTGGCGCTGCTGGCGATGGTTCCCGCGGCGATGGCTTATCCGTGGCACTCGACCCGTGACTATTGGCTGATCGGGATCGCTGCTGCCGTGGTGATCGTCCTGTTCGGCTGGTGGCGCGGACTGCACTTCACCACGATCGCGCGTCGCCGGCTGGCCATGATGCGGCGACGGCGGTCGCGCACCGATTCCGCAACCGAGGTGCGCACCACGGCGCTGCTGCGCATCGGTCCGCCGGCCCCGGGCCTGGAGGTGCTCCCGCTGCCGTTGATAGCCGGGTACCTGAACCGCTACGGCATCCGCGCCGACGCCGTCCGAATCACCGGGCATGTCAACGCGGCGGGTGAACGGGAGCTGTGGATCGGGCTGACGGTGTCGGCCGCCGCCAACCTGGCGGCCCTGCAAGCCCGGTCACCGCGAATCCCGTTGCAGCAGACCGCCGAGGTCGCTGCGCGCCGGCTCGCCGACCACCTCCGCGAAATCGGCTGGGACGTCGGCACAGTCGGGGACGACGCGCCGCGGTTGCTGGCTCGCGCCGACCGCGAAACGTGGCGATGTATGCGCCACGGCGACTCCGATTACCTTGCCGCATACCGGGTCAGCGTGGATGCCGCATTGCCCGAAACATTGGCTGCCGTGTGGTCGCATTCGGCACGTGAGACCTGGGCGGCATTGGAGATCGGCACCGCCGGTCGACCGGGCGGCCCGTCCACGGTTGCCGTCGCGTGCGCGTTCCGCACCGATACGCGTCCCGACGGGGCGGCGCCGCTGGCCGGGCTGACTCTGCAACGCGGCAGCCAGCGGCCGGCGCTGGCGGCCTTGGAGCCGTCGTCCACGCGGCGACTCGACGGACACACCGACACACCCGAGGGCCTGCTGGAGCGACTGGTGTGGCCCACCCCGTCGGCCTGGGCGGGGCACACGCCGCTCACCGAAGCCCTTAGTCGAACATGAAACCGCGCAGGAACAGCGTCATCCGCCGCAGGTAATCCAACTGGCTCACATGCATGACGTGACTGCCGGGGAACCAGTGCAGTGCGCAGTGATCCCAGTGCTCCCACAGCGTTACGGCATGCTCGGGTGGAGCCATCCGATCGCCGAGGCCGGTGATGATCATCCGGCGGTGCTTGGGCAGCAGCGGCCGATAGTTCAACGGGCCGTGGTAGGCCAGCCCGGCGCTCAACTCGTCACGGCTGATGCGCGACAGGCACAGGCCCAGCCGGACCAGCCCGCTGGCCGGAAACCATTCGTCGAACAGTTTGCCCGGGCTGACCACCGGGCAGTTGGGAATGACGGCCTCGAGCCGGTTCTCCGCCGACGCCACCAGCGCGGACGTGTAACCGCCCAGCGATATGCCGGTCAGCGCGATGCGCTCGACGCCGGTGTGGCGCAGGTAGTCCACGATGGAGCGAAAATCGTACACCGCCTGGGCCATCGCCTCGGCGAAGCCGCTCAAGCCGCCGGCGAAGAAACCGAAACCGCTGAACGGCGACAACCTCTCGGCTCGCTTTCCGTGAAAAGGCAAGGTGTACAACAGAACATCGTAACCGGACCGGTAATACCACGGCAGCGAGAAGAACAGCCCGTTGAGCAGGTACGACGAGCCCATGAAACCGTGGATGACGCACAGCGTGGGGCGCGGCCCGTCGTCATGGCGCCAATGCTGTGCCCGCACAACGTTGTTTGCGGTCAAGCCGCTCCACTGCTTGCGCATGGTGGGGTTGATCGCCCGGAAGCCGCTGGCGAACGAGATGTCGTCGACGGTGCCACGCGCTATCCATTCGGCGAGCGGGCTGGCGGGCCGCGACGAAACCTTGGGCAGATCCGTCGGCGCCGGAAAGGACTTCGCCGGATCCCGTTGGGCTGCCAGTTCGGCGTAGAAATTCAAGTTGCTGCGCTCGCTGCCGGAATTAAGCCGGAGCAAAGCGGTTGCGACGACGGCCGGTGCCACCGTGGTGGACAGCACCGACGACGCCGCGGTGCGCAGCGCGATATCACCGACCGCCGATGACTCGACGACGATGCGTTGGCGCAGCGAGAGCGCAGATCGCGGCGGGAGCCCTTCGGCGCCGGCGTCGGCCCCGGGCACGTCGGGAATCGGGAGCGGCGGATCGATGGGATCCGCGTCAGACATCCCCGAAAACTCCGACATCCCGTCGATGGTAGTGCGCCGATATCGCGGGGTGCCGGCGAATTCGACAGCGACGTCAATTTCTTGGGCAACGCGGTGCGCGCCCGGACCGCATCGGTAATAGGTTGTTCCATAACACCCGATTGGCGACGGGTTGAGCAGGAGGACCGACATGTGGGATCCGGACGTCTACCTGGCCTTTGCGGATCATCGCAGCCGTCCGTTCTACGACTTGGTGTCCCGGGTGGGCGCCAAGCGGGCGCGCCGGGTGGTCGACCTGGGTTGCGGCCCCGGCCACCTGACGCGGCACCTGGCGCGACGCTGGCCCGAGGCGACGATCGAGGCCTTGGACAGTTCACCGGAAATGGTCGCCGCCGCCCGGGAACGCGGTATCGACGCCACGACCTGCGACGTGCGGAACTGGAAGCCTCGGCCCGACACCGACGTGGTGGTCAGCAACGCCGCACTGCACTGGGTTCCCGAACACTCGGAACTGCTGGTCCGCTGGGCCGGCGAGCTGCCGGCCGGATCCTGGATGGCGGTTCAGGTCCCGGGCAACTTCGACACCCCATCGCACGCCGTGGTGCGGACCCTGGCCCGGCGGGAGCCGTACGCAAAGCTCCTGCGCGACATACCGTTTCGAGTAGGGGCTGTGGTGCAGTCGCCGGCGTACTACGCGAATCTGCTGATGGACGCCGGATGCAAGGTCGACGCCTGGGAGACGACCTACCTGCACCAGCTCACCGGTGAGCACCCGGTGGTGGAATGGATCACCGGCACCGCGCTGGTTCCGGTGCGGGAACGGCTGGACGACGCGGGTTGGGAGCAGTTCCGCCAGGAGCTGATCCCGCTGCTGGACGACGCCTACCCGCGCCGGGCCGACGGTACCACGATCTTTCCGTTCCGCCGGCTGTTCATCGTCGCCGAGGTGGGGGGAGCACGCCGCGGCTCGTGAGCTTTGGCGAAGCCGTATCGGCGGTCGGCGATCGCTCGTCGCGCTCGTCGAGACCCGGTTGGCCATGTCGCGTTTCGCACAGCCCGCGTCGACGCCCTGCGCGATTGCCGTCACATTCGTCACATGGGTTTCCAGCCCGCGGGTTGTCGCTGTAAGCGTTGGGCGGCTACACCCACGTGACGGCGATGAGAAATCGCGAGCTGATGCTTGGCCGTGCCGAGTGTGCGCTGATGGCGCTGAGCACACTCGATACGGCGGCAGGGCGGCCGGCCCGGTGAGCATTGAGCCATCCCCGAACACCTACCATCGCAAGAGGTTTGAGCGAAAATAGGGGCATCGACGTGCCGAAAACAGACGCCCGCTGTGGGTACGCAGCCAAGGTTGCCCTCGGGTACATCGATGACCAGCGGCATTGCGGTCACCTTGAATCTGGTGAGGCGGGCACAATGATCCGAGCAGGCAGCTGTGGCCAATATGGCTGTTGCGCGGCGCATTCGAGGGTCGTGCTATTGATTGGCCGGCGCGGCTTCTTCCTCGATACCGCGGTCGGCAGCGATTGCGGACCTGCTGCTCGGCGCGGTTCGACGGATCCGCAGATACGTTTCGGTGTAGCGCTCAGCGATGCGGGTGCCCGCGAATTCCGACGGGATCACGTCGCCGGTGCGCTGACGCCAATCATGAAGCCGGACAGCCAAATCCGCTGCGACCGCATCGATCTTGGCAGCGGCGTCACCGGTGAGCAGATTCGTGGTCTCGGTGGGGTCGGCGCGCAGATCGTACAGCTCCCGTTGCGGTCGCGGTGACCTGACGAACGATGCGACGGCCATCCCGGACGGGCTTTCCGCGATGTCCCACGGCAGATCCAGCAACGGGCGGGGCACATAGTTCTCGATGTAGCTGAATTCCTTTGTGCGGATTGCGCGTATCGGATCAAACGAGTCATGGTAGGTCTTGGTCGTGTACACATGGTCGCGGACCGGCTCGCCGTCGCTGTAGGACGTGATCAGCGCATGCGCATGCGACAGGCCGTCGACATCGGCCGGGATGCCCACCCCCAGCAGGTCCAGCAGTGTCGGTAACAGGTCTACGCCGCTGAACAATTCGTCGTAGACGCGCGGGGCAACCTTCCGGCTGGTGGGTGGCCGGACGATCATCGCGATGCCGGTTCCGGCGTCGTAGAGCGTGGATTTGGCACGCGGAAACGCCGGGCCGTGATCGGTCAGGAACACCACCCAGGTGCTGGCGTCCAGCCCGGTTTCGGCCATCGTGTCCAGTATCCGGCCGACGGCGGCGTCCGCGGTGGTGATGGCTCCGTAGAAATCGGCCAGGTCCTGGCGCACTTCGGGGGTGTCGGGGAGATAGTCGGGGATGTCGACACCTGCGCTGTCCACCGGTTCGTAGCGTTCGTGGGGGTAGGGCCGATGGGTTTCGAAGAACCCTGCGGTGAGCAGGAACGGCTGGCCGGAAAGGTCCGGCGCGCAATCCTGCAGCCACTCCCGGACCTTCTCGACCACGTATTCGCAGTAGGAGTTCGACACGTCGAATTCGTCGAATCCCAGCCGCGCCGGGTAGGACGTCTCGTGTTGCATCCCGAAAAGAGCTGAGTACCAACCCTGCTCGCCCAACAGTTGCGGCAGCGTCCGGACTCCGGCGCGGTATTCCCAGCCGTGATGGGCCAGCCCCACCAGCCCATTGGTTTGCGGGTAGCGACCGGTGAACAGCGATCCGCGCGACGGCGAGCACAGCGGTGCGGTGGCGTGCGCCCGGGTGAATAAGATCCCCTCGGCGGCAAGCTGGTCCAGTCGTGGGCTCACGACATCCGGGTGACCGTAGACACCGAGGTAGCGCCCCAGGTCGTGCCAATGCACGATCAGCACGTTGTCGTTGCCGTCGTTGCGTTCACCGGTCACCGTCTGCCACCTCTCGAGCCAGCTTGCGGCGGCGACGATACCCGGTATAAGCAGAGCCGGCGAAGTTCACGCCCTTCCCCAGCGGTTCTCCCAGACGAACTCCGGTAGCGGTCGCGCGACGGCCCAGCCGTCCAACTCCAGCGAGGGCCGGTCCGGAAACTCGGGCACCGGCCCCACACACAGCACTGCCACCGGTTCGGCGCCGGCAGGCATGTCCAGCAGGTCCGCCAACCGTCGCGGATCGAACAGGGACACCCAGCCCATGCCGAGGCCTTCGGCGCGCGCTGCCAGCCACAGATTCTGGATCGCGCAGGAGACCGACGCCAGATCCATCTGGGGTAGTGTGCGCCGGCCGAATATGTGCACGTCCCGGTTGTCGCACAGCGCCACCACCAGCAGCTCGGCGCATTCGAGAATGCCCTCGACCTTGAGCGCAAGAAACTCCTCGGCCCGCTCACCCAGGGCTTGGGCGGTCAGCGCGCGCTCCTCGTCGACGAGGGCGTGGATGTCTTTGCGCAGCGCATCATCGGTGATCCGGATGAATCGCCACGGCTGCATCAGGCCGACACTGGGCGCGGCGTGTGCGGCATGCAGCAGGCGTGCCAGCACCTCCGCGGGCACCACGCTGCCGGGCACGAAGCGGCGCATGTCGCGACGTTCGGAGATCACGCGATACACCGCCTGCCGCTCGGCGGCGGTGAACGCAAATTCCGTCACCTGGTCATCGTAGAAAAGGTGCGGCCCGTTGCGGCCCTGATCACGGACTGTAGGTAACTCCGACCGCGCGGAAGACGTATTCAGGTGGCATATCGAAGGCGAGCGAACGCAGCGGCAGGCGGGCCAACACGTCGTCGCCGATGTCGGCCTTGAAGTGCAGCGAGAGGCCGCCATGAAATCTTGGGTCGACCTTGCCGACGTCGAGATCGAGCTGCAGACCCGTCGACGAGATCTCGGCCGTTGCGCCGCCCGTCTGCGGCGCATCCCAGCGCACGTCGACGACACGGCCCGCCAACTTGGGCAGCGACGAGAGCGTTCCGAGCACCCGCTGCGAGGTGAACGCCAGCGCGCCCGGGTAGCTGGCAATGCTGTGCGATGCCCGCAAACCGGGAATTGCGCCCGTGAACCGCCTGGTGACCGCGACATACTCTTCGAGGTAGATGAGTCCTTCGGCCTCTAGCTGATCCCGCAAGTCGGCGGGTAGCTTGCCGATGCCGAACATTCTGCGAAAAATCACCGCCATGAGGCCAGTATGGGGCCGCTCGGGCCGGGCCGCACCGTCGCCTGGTATCCGTTGAACATGATCCGTCGCCCGATCAGTGTGGCCGCGATGCTCGCGGCGGCTGCGACCGTCGGCTACGCCCTCTTGTGGGTGGGGCACCGCCAGGACTGGGGTTGGGTGCACGGATTGGATTGGTCGTTGTTGAACGCCGCGCACGACATCGGGATCAAGCATCCCGCCTGGGTGAACTTCTGGGTCGGCGTGTCGTTCGTGCTGGGCCCCATCCCCATGCGGCTGATCGGCATAGTGATGGCGGTGGTTGCGGCGTTGCAGCACAGGGCGCGGATGGCGCTGCTGCTGTTGGCCTGTTTGCCGCTCAACGGATTGGTCACGATGGCCGCCAAAGATCTGGCCGGCCGGCCACGACCGGTGACCGAGTTCGTCACCGCGCCATCGACCTCGTTCCCGTCCGGGCATGCGCTCGAGTTGACGGCCAGTGTGCTTGCGCTGCTGACCTTCCTGCTGCCGATGACGAGTCGCCGGTGGCTGCGCGTCGTCTCGGTCGCGGTGGCCGCGCTGGGTGTGGTGACGGTCGGCATTGCCCGGGTGGCTTTGAATGTGCACCACCCGTCCGACGTGATCGCGGGATGGTTGCTGGGATACGTGTATTTTCTGGTGTGCCTGTGGGTGTTTCGGCCGATACCGGTACGGAGTGCGGAGCCGGCCCGGCTTGCCGAAGCCCGCTGACGCCCTGCGGCGCGGCGCTTTTCGCAGTGTCTCGGTGCGGTGATCCAACCGGGACGAAACCTTTACTTGACCCTGAGGTTTCGTCCCCTTGACGATGAAACGATGCACCGACTGGGAGCTGTACTGTGTGCTGCGGTGTGCCTGGCCGGGGCGGCCCTGGGATTCGCGCCGGTGACCGTCGCGGCGGGCAATCCGTGGTTCGCGAACTCGGTCGGCAATGCCACGCAGGTGATTTCGGTGGTCTCGACCGGCGGCTCCACCGCGAAAATGGATGTGTACCAGCGCACCGCCGCCGGCTGGCAGCCACTCAAGACCGGGATTGCCACCCATGTCGGTTCGGCGGGAATGGCGCCGCAGGCCAAGAGCGGCTATCCGGCTACCCCGATGGGCGTCTACAGCCTGGACTCGGCGTTCGGCACCGCGCCCAATCCCGGTGGCGGACTTCCGTATACGCAAGTCGGACCCAACCACTGGTGGAGCGGGGACGACCACAGCCCCACCTTCAACAGCATGCAGGTGTGTCAGAAGGCCCAATGCCCGTTCAACACCGCCGAGAGTGAGAACCTGCAGATCCCGCAGTACAAGCATTCGGTGGTGATGGGCGTCAACAAGAACAAGGTGCCCGGAGGCGGTGCCGCGTTCTTCTTCCACACCACCGACGGCGGCCCCACTGAGGGTTGCGTCGCGATCGACGATGCCACGCTGGTGCAGATCATCCGGTGGTTGCGGCCCGGCGCGGTGATCGCGATCACGAAGTGACCGGGGCCGTCAGTCAGCCAGAGCGCGGCCCGGTCGCACGGTGAACCCGAGGTTGGCCACCGACATCGTCGCCTCGTAGGTGCGGTCGTATCCGGTGGCGCTGATCCGCCAGCCGTCGGCGGTGCGCCGATACTCGTCGCGGTAGAACGCCGCGCCGATCAGCATGAAATTGGCTTCGGCGACGATGACGCGATCCTGCAGATACCAGCTGCCCGTCGCGGTGTCGCCGGTCACGATGATCTCCGGATGGGTCACCCGGTGTTCGGTGATGATGTTGGGCCCCAACGCCGAGCGCAGGTAGTCCACGACGTCGCCGCGGTTGGAAAAGTGCAGATCCTTGCCCATCGACGAGCCGTAGTCGCCGCGCACGTCCTCGGTCAGGGTATCGGCGAAGTCGTCCCAGTGCTTGGTGTCCAAGGCGCGCAGATAGCGGTACTTGATCCGTTTGATTGCTTCGACATCCTTGACATCGGCGACATGTGCGACATCCGCCGCGAGGGCTGCCAGGTCTGCAGGGTTCATCACGTCATTGCAGCACGTTCGCCGCCGACATTATCGTCGGGGCATGAGCCAATCCCGCTACGCCGGGTTGTCGCGCGCGGAGCTGGCAATCCTGGTGCCCGAACTGCTGTTGATCGGGCAGCTGATCGACCGCTCCGGCATGGCGTGGTGCATCCAGGCGTTCGGTCGCGAGGAGATGCTGCAGATCGCGATCGAGGAGTGGGCCGCAGCCAGCCCGATCTACACCAAGCGTATGCAACAGGCGCTGAACTTCGAGGGCGACGACGTGCCCACCATTTTCAAGGGCCTGCAACTCGACATCGGCGCTCCGCCGCAATTCATGGACTTCCGCTTCACGATCCACGATCGCTGGCACGGCGAATTCCGCCTCGACCACTGCGGTGCGCTGCTCGATGTCGAACCGATGGGCGACGAGTATGTCTTCGGCATGTGCCACACCATCGAAGACCCGACCTTCGACGCTACGGCCGTGGCGACCAACCCGCGGGCGCAGGTTCGGCCCATCCACCGGCCGCCGCGCATACCAGCCGACCGGCATCCGCACTGCGCGTGGACCGTCGTCATCGACGAGTCCCACCCCGAGGCCCGGAGCATCCCGGCGCTGGACGTCGTTGCGCAAAGTAAAGCTGCCAGTTGGGAATTGGCAGTCATCGACCGTTCCGATGACGGACTCGCCGACTATTCGGGCCCGCTGCTGTCCGATCTGGACTTCGGCGCCTTCTCCCACTCGGCGCTGGTGCGCATAGCCGACGAAGTATGCCTGCAAATGCACCTGCTCTACCTGTCGTTCGCCATCGCGGTCGGCAAACGCGCCGGCGAGGACGCCGAACTGGTCCGGTCGATCGGCTCCCGCCAGTTGATCGGGATAGCCGGGCTGGCCGCGGAACGCATTCAGCGCGCACTGGCCCTGCCCGGCGGAATCGACGGCGTGTTACGGGTATTCGAGTTGCACCCGCTGTTCAACCCCGCCGGCTATATCGAGGCCGAGACGACGGGGGACAGGTTGATTGCGCACCGCTCGCCGGGGCACGACGACGCCGCATGGATTTCGCTGTGCACACCCGAATCCGGACAACCGCTGCAGGCGATCGCCACCGCGGTCGACCCGCACGTCGCCGTCCGGGTCGGCGGGACGAACACCGAGTGGACCGCCGAACTGGTGAAAACCGAGACCCCGGCATCGGAATTGCCGGAGGTGTTGGTGGCCAAGGTAAGTGGCGGGTCGAGCTTTGTATTCCGGCCCAGGCGTTCGCTGCCGCTTACCGCGGTCTGACCCGGCGCCGTCTGTCAAGGCGGTGGCTATACCTTTTCGGTGACGACACGGCATCGACCGTATACCAATAAGCTTGGGAGCAAACCCAATACGGTATGCCCGCGGCTATGGTTGACCCTGGCCTTCGACCCTATCGACGAAAGTATCCGCTCTATGTACGACCCGCTGGGGTTGTCGATCGGGACCACGAACCTGGTTGCGGCATCTCACCGAAGCACTCCGGTCATCCGTCGCGCTGTGCTGACGCTGTACCCGCATTGCGCGCCGAAAATCGGTGTGCTCGGCCACAACCCGGACGTGGCCGAGTCCGGCACATTGATGAGTGGCTTTGTGGAACGCGTCGGCGACTCGGTCGCCCTGGTGTCCCCGGACGGGTCGGCTCACGATCCGGACCTGCTGACGGTCGAGGCGCTGGACGCGATGGTGGTCGCCGCCGGCGCGGACGCGAGTTCGTCGGAGATCGCGATCGCCGTCCCGGCATGCTGGAAACCGGGCGCTATTCAGGCGCTGCGCAACGCCTTGCGCACCCACGTCGGCTTCGTGCGTAGCGGCATGGCGCCGCAGCTGGTCCCGGACGTAATCGCGGCGATGACGGCGGCGAACGCCGAACTGGCTATCCCGGCCGGTGGCGTGGTCGGTTTGCTCGATTTCGGTGGCTCGGCCTCGTACGCCACCTTGGTGGAGACCAAGTCCGATTTCGAACCGGTAAGCGCCACACTGCGTTACGAGGATTTCTCCGGCGAACAGATCGACCAGACGATATTGCTGCATGTCATCGACCGGCTCGGCCACGACGACATCGATTCGGCCGGCACCGCCGCCGTCGCCCAACTCGGCCTACTGAAGGAACAGTGCCGAGAGGCCAAGGAGCGGTTATCCACCGACGCTGTCACGGAATTGGCTGCGGAGCTGGCCGGAACCAGAACTACGATCCGGCTCACCCGGGACACGTTCGATGACCTGATCCAGGATCGGCTGACGGGTTTCATCTATGCGTTCGACGACATGCTGGCGCGCAACAAGGCGAGCTGGACCGACCTGGCGGCGGTGGTCGCCGTCGGCGGTGGCGCCAGCATTCCGCTTGTCACTCAACGCCTTTCCTTTCACACCCGGCTCCCGGTGCTGACCGTCTCGCAGCCGGCCTGCGCGGCGGCGGCCGGCGCGATGTTGCTGGCTGCCCGTGGACCAGAGCTGGACTTTCGCACTCGGACATCCGTCGGGTTGATGGCCAGGGCTGCGGCCGCGTCCGGTACCGCCCTGATCGAGCTGCCGGCCGGCGATGTGATGGTGATCGACCAGGAGGCGGTGACCGATCGCGAGCTGGCCTGGTCGCAAACGGACTTCCCGGGCGACGTGCCGGTGCGGTTCGAGGGTGACTCGTACAACGAGGACGGCCCGTGCTGGTCGATGCGCTTGAACGTGATGGACCCGCCCAAAGAACCCCCGTGGCGCCGGTTGCGGTTCTCTCAGCTGCTGATCGGGCTCTCCGCGGTGGTGGCGATGACCGCGATCGGTGGTGTGGCATTCACCTTGACCGGCGTCGAGCGGCGCCAGGCTCCCGTGGTGCCCAGTGTGGTGCCGCTGCCCGCGCCCTCCGTGTCGCTGCGGCCGAGCGCTGCGGTGCCCAGCCCGGTCAAGGCGCCGCCCATCTCGGTGCCGGTGCCCAGTGCGGCACCGGCCCCCACCACCGTGGCGCCGCCACCGCCGCCATCGCCGACGTTGACGCCACCACCGCCGGTGACCACGACAACCGCGCCTCGGCTCACCACCACCACGAGTCCCCGGCCGACCAGCACCACCTCGGCGGCGCCGACCACGACGGTCGAGCCCGAGGACACCACCGCCGAGGAAGCACCCACCGCCACCTCGACGGTGAAGATGACCACGGAGTGGTTGCACGTCCCGCTGCTGCCCGTGCCGATACCGATTCAGGTGCCGGCGAATCAGGCTCCGCAAAACCCGGCGCCCCAGACCCAGCAGCCTCAAGGGCCGCAAAACCCGTTCGCGAGTTCCGGCACCCCCTGAGCTGACTCCGCGCCTGGTAGTCAGCTTTGAGCTTAACCAGAACGGGTCCGCGACCTGCTGGACGCGAGTAATGTCCAAATTGGGCACAACTTTATAAGCGCCAGCTATTTGGATGTAACTAGTCGCACCAGCAATGCGGCGTGAGGATTGTCGACGGCGGCCGGCGCGGTACGTTCGTCCGCCTTAGATCCCATGGCTAGTTACCACATGGCCTGGGAGGGCCAGATGGACATCGTACTTGGGGTATCAATAGAGCCCTCGGCAGTCCGCTTGGTGCTGATCGAAGGCGAAAACGCCGACGGTGCCACCGTCGAGGAAGAGAGCTTCGAGGTCGCCGGGTCGCAGGACTCGGCGAACTCGGCGAACTCGGCGGTGGCCGCCGAGGCGATTGCGGCCATTGTTGGCACCCGCCAGGGCGCGGCCGAGGGCGGCTACTGGTTGACATCGACCGGGGTGACGTGGATCGACCCCGGTGGGGCTGCTGCGCTGCGTGACGAGCTTGCCGCCCGCGACATCGGAAGCGTCATGTTGGTGTCGCCGTTGCTCGCCGCGGCCGCCCTGGCACAGACCGTCGGCGCCGCGCTCGACTACCAGCACATCGCGATGCTGTTCGTCGAGGCCGGCAGCGCGACGCTGGCAGTCGTCGACGTCACCGACGGCTCGATCGTCGACCTGCATCGGCAGTCCCTTGGCGCCCACAGCGCCGTAGCGGCCGAACTGGCGCCGATGGTCTCCGGTCTCGACGCGGCGAGTTCACGGGCGGACGGGGTGTTCCTGATCGGTTGCGGGGTCGACATCGTCCCGGTCAAGCCCGCGCTGGAAGCCGCGACATCGCTGGTGGTGAGCGTCCCCGAGGAGCCCGACATGGCGCTGGCCCGCGGCGCGGCGCTGGCGTCGGCGAATGCGCCGCTCTTCGTGTCGTCGACGGCCGCGCTGGCCTACGCGCTGGACCCGGGCACCGGCGAAGTGAACCCGCGCGCCCTGAGCCCGACCTACCTGGACGTCAGTGCTCATGCCGACCCCGGGCAGGGCGCCCTAGCCTACAGCGCCCTCGACGAAGACGACGACGAGATCGCTGCGCGGCGCCGGCCGGTGAGGCTGGTCGGTAGCGCCGTGGCCGCGGCGGCGGCCCTGGCGAGCGGGCTACTGGTGATCTCATCTGATGTCCGGCCGACGGCTGCTCCGCAGCTCAGCCCACCCGAGGCCGCCGTCACCGTGCCCACGGTCCAGGCCCAGCCCGAGACACCGCCGCAGGCGCAGTTGCCTGCTCCGAGCCCTGCGCCGGCCGCGCCGCCACCGGAGGCGGCCCCGCCACCGGCCTCGCCGGCGCCGCCCCCGGCGGTTGCCCAGCCGCCCCCAACGGCGGTCAATGCGGCACCGCCGCCGGCGCCCCGTCGCGCGCCGACTCGCCAGGCGCCGGTGCAGGCCCCGCCACCGGCAGCGCCGGCGACCACGCCGCCGGCCGCGCCGCCGCCGGCGCCAGCGCCGGCACCGGAGGCGCCCCCGCCCAGCCCGATCGCGACGATGTACCTGCACGTCCCGTTCGTCACCATCCCGATTCCGATCTACCCGCCGGCGCCACCGCCGCCCCCGCCCGAGCCGGGGCCGTAGGCGGGTAGCGGATCGGGTCGACTGCCCGCACACTGGGCAGTAACCGGATGAATTTCGAGGAGGTCGCGTGGGCAGCAACGGTCCGTTCGGATTCGACCCCGACGACTTCGATCGGGTGATCAGGGAAGGCAGCGAGGGTCTGCGCGACGCGTTCGAGCGGATCAACAGGTTCCTGACTGGCCCGGGCGACCGGTCGGGGTGGTCGATGATCTTCGAGGATCTGGGGCGGCGCAGGCGTCCGGCGCCGGAAACCGCCGGCGAGGCCGGCGACGGGGTGTGGGCCATTTACACGGTGGACGCGGACGGCGGTGCCCGCGTCGAACAGGTGTATGCGACCGAACTGGATGCGCTGCGGGCCAACAAGGAAAACACCGACCCCAAGCGCAAGGTGCGTTTCTTGCCCTACGGCATCGCGGTCAGCGTCCTCGACGATCCCGCGGACGACCCGACGTAACTCCTCAGTCCTGCTGGACGACGTTCCCGCTGCCGGACTTGCTGACCTTCGGCGAGCCCGAGTGATACGTGACCTTGTTGTCGATGCCGGAGGCTTCGATGGTGTCGACGGCGTCGACGGTGACGGTGTTCTCGATGCCCGAGACGGTCAGTCTTGCGCAATGGCCGGTGATGACGACCGTGTTGGACATCCCGCTGATTTCGACGACGCTGTTGTTGCAGGCGAGTGTCTTGTTCTCGTTGAGGCCGGAGACGCTGAGGTTGCCGCCCGGCGGCGGCGCGGGTGACGTCGACGGACCGGCCGTCGGGGTCCGGGTCTTGCCGCCCGAGGGCGGCGGGACGGTCCCGGGTGGGCTGCTGATCGTCGGGAAGGTGGGGGTCAGGGTGGACAACGTGCGCGAAATGTGGCTTCCCGCATAGGCGACGATGCCACCGACCACGACCAGGATCCCGAGGACGAAGACCGCGGCCAAAATCCAGAACAGGCGGTTGCCCGACGACGATCGCCGTGTGGCCCCCGGAAACGGCGCCTGATAGCCATAGGAGTCATACGACCCGTACGTCGACCCGTACGGAGGCGGCATCGGCGGTGGCGGCGGCACCGGGCCCGGCGGTACCGGGCCCGGCGGTGGGTAGGCCTGGTATGCGGAGCCGCCGGGCGGCTGCGAACTCCCCATTTCAGATGCGCGCGCCGCGTCGGCCAGCGGTTGCTCGAGCTGGCGGATCCGGGCTTCTGGGTCGTCCTCTGGATTCATGCACAGATGCTCCCATATCGGGATCTTGCCGAATAGGCCCGAATAAGCTCGACACCGTGCCGGACCTGCCCAACCGCCAGATCGTGTTGCGCCGCCGCCCCACCGGGCTGGTCCAGCCCGACGACACCGAGCTGATCAGCACCCAAGCGCCCGCACCCGCGCCGGGCGAGGCGCTGCTGCGCACCACCTATGTGGGGATCGACGCGGCCGCCCGAACCTGGCTGGACGACCAGCCGGGCTATCTTCCGCCGGTGCGGCTGGGCGAGGTCATCCGGGCGGCCGGAATCGGTGAGGTCGTCGAAACACGTTGCGACGCTTACGCTGTCGGTGACGTCGTGACTACGCTGACCGGCTTTCAGGAGTATGTGATCATTCGCGACGACGTGTTCAGCACACCCATCCCGGGGGAGAGTGACCAGCTGGCGATCATGTCGGTGTACGGCCCGACCGGGGCCACCGCCTACTTCGGGATGACGGACATCGGCCGGCCCAAGCCGGGCGAGACGGTGGTGGTGTCGGCGGCGGCGGGCGCCACCGGATCGGTGGCCGGGCAGATCGCCAAGATCGCCGGAGCCCGGGTGGTGGGCATCGCCGGCGGGCCGCAGAAGTGCCGGGCGGTGGTCGAAGACTTCGGATTCGACGCGTGCATCGACTACCAGAGCGAGGATCTGGCCGCCGCCCTCAAAGCGCACTGCCCGCAGCGCGTCGACGTCTACTTCGACAACGTCGGCGGCCCCATCCTCGACGCGGTGCTGGGCCGGCTCGCCCACAAGGCTCGGGTGGTGTTGTGCGGTGTCATCTCCAGTTACCTGACCGGCGAGCACCCGGGTCCGGCCAACTACGTCAACCTGATGTCCAAAAGCGCGCTCATGCAGGGGTTCAACACGCTCGAGCAGTGGGGCCGCTTCGACGAGGCGTTCGCCCACCTGCGCCAGTGGGAGGCCGAGGGGCGGCTCAAGCACCGGCAGACCATTTTCGACGGCATCGAGTCGTGCGTCGAGGCCCTCAACGGGCTGTTCACCGGGGCCAACATCGGCAAGACGCTGGTGCGGCTCAGCGAACCGGCCCTGGCCTGAGTCTCGGCGCGGTCGGCAACCCACGAAAGATAATGCGGCGCTTGGTATTTCGTTAGCTAGCGATCGCGCCGCGTGACCGAGCGGCGGCCCCGCTCGGTCACCGCACCGGCCTGGACGCGAAGCGACAAGGGGTCGCCCAAAGTCAGCGCGACCGAAAGTGAGCTGCTATCGTCCCATGCTTATGCCCGAGATTGACCGTCGCCGACTGGTGATGATGGCCGGATTCGGCGCGCTGGCGGCCGCGATCCCGGCCCCCACAGCCCTGGCCGCCCCGTCTCCTCCGGCTGGGCCGGCGAGTCCGACGCCTTTGGCCCCGGCCGCGGGAGCAACCGGTGGATTCCTCTTTCACGACGAGTTCGACGGCCCGGCCGGCTCGGCCCCCAATCCGTCGAAGTGGGCCGTGTCGAACCACCGGACGCCGATCAGGAACCCCGTCGGGTTCGACCAGCCCCAATTTTGGGGGCAGTACCGCGACAGCCGCCAGAACGTGTTCCTGGACGGCAACTCCAACCTGGTGTTGCGCGCCACCCGGGACGGCAACGAATACTTCGGCGGACTGGTCCACGGCCTGTGGCGGGGCGGCATCGGAACCACCTGGGAAGCCCGGATCAAGTTCAACTGCCTGGCGCCGGGTATGTGGCCCGCCTGGTGGCTGTCCAACGACGACCCCGGCCGCAGCGGCGAGGTCGACCTGATCGAGTGGTACGGCAACGGCACCTGGCCGTCGGGAACCACCGTCCACGCGAACCCGGACGGCACGGCATTCGAGACCTGCCCGATGGGTGTGGACGGCGGCTGGCACAACTGGCGGGTCACGTGGAATCCGAGCGGCATGTATTTCTGGCTGGACTATGCCGACGGCGTGCAGCCGTACTTCACTGTTGCGGCATCCGGTATCGAGAATTTGGACGAGCCCATCCGTGAGTGGCCGTTCAACGACCCCGACTACACGATGTTCCCGGTTCTCAATCTTGCCGTCGGTGGTTCCGGTGGCGGCGATCCGGCGGCCGGCACCTACCCGCAGGAGATGCTCGTCGACTGGGTCCGCGTCTTCTAGGGCACCACGCTCCGGGGTCACCCCGAATAGCCCTCGGCACGGCTTGCCCGGGAGACAGCATGGAATTTCTGGTCACCATGACCACCCGCATTCCGGAGGGCACGTCCGCTGACGAGGTCAACGAGGTCCGCGCTCGTGAGGCCGCGCACGCCCGCGAGCTCGCGGCCCGGGGAAGCCTGCTTCGGCTGTGGCGCCCGCCGGTTCGGCCCAGCGAATGGCGCACGCTAGGGCTTTTCGCCGCCGACGACTTCGAACGCCTCGAGCCTTTGCTCGCCTCGATGCCACTGCGGATCTGGCGCACCGACCAGGTCTGCGAGCTCGGCTGCCATCCCGACGACCCGCCCGGCGCGGGGATAACTCCCCGGCCCGGCAAGGGACCGGAGTTCTTGATCGCGATGACCGTCACGGTGCCGCCGGGCACGGCGGCGCACGTCGTCGACGACGCCGTGGCCCGCCAGGCCCGTCGCGCGCGTGACCTGGCCGAGGCTGGACACCTGGTGCGGCTCTGGACGCTGCCCGACGGGCCGGACGGCCCGTGCATGGTGGGTCTGTGGCGGGCCCGTGATCCCGGCGAGCTGATGGCCCTGCTGGAATCGCTGCCGCTGTCGGGATGGATGACCATCGAGACCACGCCGCTGAGCCCGCATCCCAACGACCCGATCCGGTTACGGTGACCGGCGTCAGGGTGGGCTGAGTGAACAGGTGGCCCCGGCCTCAGATCTGGATGCCGCGGGTGGCCAGGGTCGGGACCAGCTCCAGCGCGCACCGAACCGTCTTGGTCGGCCCGTCGAAGAGCGCGAAGACAAGGGTCAAAGGTGGCACTCTCGATGGTGAGTTCGATGTGGACGCGGTCACCGTCGACCCGCGTCACGACACCAGGAACCAGCGGATCGGCAATCCGGACGTCAAGTTAGCTCGCGCCCGCGGCAATCACCTGGTCCACCTCGAGGGCCCGGCTGGCCATCTCGGCGTGGGCCTTTTCCAGCGCCTCGGCCTGATCCTCGTCGGCCTTGATCAGCGCCTCGATGTCGAAGCCGGCCATGTCGTGAACACCCATGTCCCTGAAGGCTTTCTGCACCTTGTCGCCCCACAGCCCGATGTCCTTGACGATCGGCACGATGCGGCTGAACAGGTGCGAGCGGAACTGGATCATCAGCGGCGACCTCTCGACCCACGCGGCGCACTCTTGGACGTCCATGCCGAGGGTCTCGAAGACCTCCTCGCCGCGGAACCGGTCGCGCATCAGGTAGCAGGCGTCCACCACGAACTCTTCACGCTCGTCCCGTTCGGCCTCGGTCAGTGCGGAGTAGTAGTCCTTCAGCGAGATCCGGCCGAATGCGACGTGTCGGGCCTCGTCCTGCATGACGTAGGCCAGCAATTGCTTGGCCAGCGAGTCTGGCGGCGCCATGTCACGCAGCACCCCGAAGGCGGCCAGTGCCAGCCCTTCGATGAGGACCTGCATGCCGAGGTAGGGCATGTCCCAGCGGGCGTCGCGCAGGGTGTCGTCCAGCAGTGCGGTCAGGTGCTTGTTGATCGGGTAGACCAGACCGACCTTCTCCTGCAGGAATCGCGAGAACGTCTCGACATGCCGGGCCTCGTCCATGGTCTGGGTGGCTGCATAGAACTTCGCGTCCAGATCCGGGACGACCTCGACGATCTTGGCCGCGCACACCATGGCCCCCTGCTCGCCGTGCAGGAACTGCGAGAACTGCCAGGCCTGGAAGTGCTGGCGCATCTCGGCGCGCCGGGCTTCGTCTGCTGAGTCCCACATCGGGCTGCCGAACAGCGGATGGAACTCGTCGGGCAATCCGACAGGATTGTGCGGGTCGACATCGTGCGCCCAGTCGATGCGCAACTGGGTATCCCACTGCTTGTCCTTTCCCTTCTGGTACAGGGAAAGGAGCCGGGCACGCCCGTCGTCGTACTCCCAGGTGAAGCGCGCGTCACCGATGCTGGGGACCTCCCACGAGTACGGCTCGGGCACGTCGGTGTACCTGTCCCTGGTGGTCATGAGCTGCAGCCTCTCTGCCTCCGGTGTGACCGGTGGTCATATGACGCTTATCACATTGCACCCGCGTTCGGTAGCGCGTCAACCCTGAACGGCCCACGAAACAAAGGCCTCGTTCGGGGCACGAAGAGTTCTCATCGCATCCCGGTCATGTGAAAGAAGAGGGCGCTGCTCACCGCCGATCGTCTGGCGCGGTCTCGGGCTCACGCCGTGAACTCCACGCAACAGAATTTTCTGCGTTGAGCACCAGGTCAGGGGCTCACCCACGGCCTGGCGCTCCAAGGTGATGGCACCAGATCCGTTCAGTTGCTAAGCGGACGTCCTCAAATTTTGTTCCGCCGCTCGCACACGGCCACAGCGTCAGTTCGGGGTACTGGCGGGCTAGCGGTAGCGGCCGCGAGTCGAACCTCAGTTCAGCAATACGGTCAGGAAGACGTGGAGCCGATGACGGGAATCGAACCCGCGTATTCAGCTTGGGAAGTATTTTCGACCCGTCTACCGGGTGTTATGGGGTTCTACCGGGTTAGGTCTCCAGCGCCGGATTGCGCTCCCGCACAGCGGGATTCAGTCAATGCGAGTCAATGACAATCCACTACCGTCTGGGCGGTTTTGGCGGTGAGTTTCGGGCGAGATGTGTCAACGTCGTGTCATCGAGGGTGGCAGGAACCATGGCCTGACCTGGGGCACCGCCACCCCTTCACCGCACCGCTGCCGGGCCAGCCAGCACCGCGTACGACGTCGACAGCGGCGGCGCGTAGGTCACCGCGTCGCACGCACAGCGCCACGTGGTGTGCCCGCCGCACGAACACGGCTGGTGTCCGACGAGCACCCGCCCACGCGCCAGCCGGTGCCCACGCGGGCAGTGCGTCGGCGGGCGGACCATCCAGGTGCCGTCGGTGCAGCGGACCAACTCGCCGACCGAAGGCATGGGATTTAGGGCCATCATTCCAGCGGCCAGACAGTCGCGAGAAGCACCACCCAGATGATCGCCAGCCAAAGGACCGATCAGAAGATGCGCTAAGTGGTGCGCCGAGGGAGACCCACCGTCGGAGGCGGGATCAGCCGCCGCGCCTCGGCGGCGAAATTCGGCACCTGCGTGCCGAGCGCATCGAGGATCTGGTGGGCCGTGAACGGTGGATTGCCGTAGTCGGCCACCATTCCCAGGATGGCCGACAGGGTCGCGTCCTCATAGAGGTCGATCTGGTCGAGTAGGAAGTCATCGGGGTGGCGCACCTCGATGTGGTAGGGATCGACGGCCTTGCGTGGAAAGTGTTTGTCGTTGCTCGTGACGATCACTTCGGCGTGTTCGCGGACGGCGGCGGCGAGGACATGCCGGTCTTTTTTGTCGTTACGCATCACGCCGATCAGATCCTGATAGCCCGTGACCTCGGCGTCAACGAAGTGGTCCCGCATCGTGTTTAACCGCTTGTCAGCCAGCTCAGGCGCAACGTTCAAGCGCTTAATCATGGTGCGCCGTGTTTCGGCAAGGATGTCCTCGGACCACAGCGGCCGGTAGATGCCCTGGTCTGCCAGGCGCAGCAGAAAGTCGGCAAGCGGCATCGGGGCGAGCACACAAGCGTCCAACAACACTGGGAACGCCATGCTTGCTTAATCCCTCACTGCGCCTTGAGAATTGCCTTGACCTCGTCGACCGCGTCCTTCGATAGCTCGCGAAGCGCGGCCCGCCGACTAGCCCGCGTCCGCTCCTGGTACTTCAGAAGCGCATCGAGGCGGACCTTGCGGTGCCGCCCAGGCTTCTCGAACGGAATGCGCCCTTGCTCAAGGAGTTTCACCAGCGTTGGCCGGGAAACGTTGAGCAGGTCGGCCGCCTGCTGCGTCGTCAGCATCTGATTGTGCGGGACGAGCGAGATGCCCTTGCCCTGCGACAGTGCCAGCACCACGTTGTAGAACGCCTCACGAACGGGATCGGGCAGCATGATCGGCTGACCGTTGCCGCCGCACACAGAAACCTGCGTCGAGGCGAGCGCTTCCAGTAGAGGCGAGAGGTCTCGGGGTTCTTGAGGTGGGAGGACGGTTCGTTCTTCGACGGCTAGGGCTGCTGTCATAGGACTAGGCTAAAACGAAAGAAACGAAAAGTCGAGGACCAGCGCCACCACGCTCCCCGCTACCTGGGTCGCGCCTCTCGGTGAGCTGTGCGGTTCCCGCACTCCGACCGGCAAACTGCCGTTAGCATCGTTCGCCATCGTGCAGTTCCGCAAGACGAAGTCGGTCGGGCCATTCCGATTCACGTTCACACAGCGCGGCTTGTCCGCGAGCGCCGGGGCGGGGCCGGTGCGAATCAGTCGCGGCGCGGACGGCAAAGTGCGGCGAACTGTTCGGGTGCCGGGCACCGGCCTGTATGACACCAAGGTGGTCGGCCAGAAAACGAGGACGGTGTCGCGAAGTTCAGCGCCCGCCGCTGCCATCAGTCAAACGGACAGACCGGACGACCGGCCGCTTGGGCGACATGTCGGCTCCGGTCGCGCGGTATCCGGCCTTGACATCGTCATCGCACTCTTCGGCGCTGATGTAGGCGATCTTCTGCGGCTGCCCCTTCCAGCAGCCATTCAAATTGCCATTACTCATGTCGGTGGTAATGCCGCGTGCCGCAGTGGATTTCCCCGAAGCAGGCCGACCGGCGAACAGAGTGAGCACACCGCGCTGGATGCGGCCGAAACCATCGTGCTCCCAAATCCATTGGGCGGGACGGTCTTCGATCTCGGTGAGAGGAACCAGGGTAACGACACGGGTGAAGGGGTCGCCCTCACTGTCCCCACCGATCTTCGTCTCCTGGACGTCGACCGGCGGCAGGTGTTCGTGGCCGCCGAGTTCGGCGTGTACCGCCTCGTCGGTCTTGGCTGCGGTGCGCGTCCGCCCGTAGTCCCACGCCCCGGCGACTTCGTGCCGCTGAGGTTCGCGACGCGGTTCGGTGCCGCGCACCAGCTCGCCGAACCGCTGCGCCAGCGTTGTGTACGCGGCGCGATAGTCAGCCTTGGCAATGCAGCCGCAACGGTGCGCGCAGTTGAGCCGCACCATCTGGTTGACCAGCCAAGGGTGCCGTCCCGCACCAGGTTTCGGCGCGTCGCTGGCCCAGGCCTCGACCATCCTGGCGACGTAGGCACAGGTCTGCTCGGCCCAGGTCCACTCTGATGGCGGCGAGATCTCCTCAGCGTGGTTATCGCGGTCGCCGGGCTCCTCGATGACGCCGACCTCGGTGAGGCGCTCGTCGATCTCGGCCATGGCCAGCGGTGCCCCACTGTCGGCGTAGCCGGTAACCGGCAGCGCCCCTTGCCCGTTGACGCTCTTGTTGTTTCGCGTGCCGGGCACCCGCATCATGCGGGCCAGGTCGAACACGTTGTCGGTCTCAGCCTTCCGCGCCCCCGCGACGGCGGTCACCAGACGGCCCCAGCGCCGCACCAGCGCCCGCGCGACGCGAATGTCACCGTCGACGATCTGCCCGTCGGCGACCGGCCAGTAGGGATGCAACCCGTGGCCGCTGTCCACGATGGCCGACGGCCGGGTGCCCAGGATCGCCGACAGGTCGTCGACGACGGCGTGGGCGACCTCGATGGTGGCGCATTTGCCCGGTGCCACGTCCAGGTCGGCGAGCAGCGGGTTGATGACGCTGCGGGGTGTCCCGGCGGTGGTGATCGCGGAGTGGATCGGGCACACCGACCCTTCGCTGATCCACAAGGTGTACGCGCACAGCCAGGACGCGGCGCTGAAGGCTGCCGCTCAGAGTTTCGAACAAGTTGTGTCAACGTCGTGTCACCGAGCGCCCGATTCGAACACTTCGAACGGCATCGGCGCTGGTCAGAGTTGAGCCGATGACGGGAATCGAACCCGCGTATTCAGCTTGGGAAGCTGATGTTCTGCCATTGAACTACATCGGCGCGGTCGTTTCAGAAGGCTAGCATCCGGGTCATTCCATCACCCCCAGGCAGTACAGGATCAAGAATCCGGCGAAAAACATCACCGCCATCCACGGTCGCTCCGCCGTCTCGTGCGCCTCGACCAGCAGCTCCTCGACGACCAGCCACAGCAGCGCGGCCGCCGCAAACGCCAGCACGAGCGTGCGGACGTTCCCACTCGCGCCGCCAAGAACCAGCGCACCCAGCACCGCTCCCACCGCGGTAACCAGGCTGACGCCACCGGTAGTGACCGCGGCCCGGACCCGATGCACTCCGGAGCCGGCCAAACGCAGCGCCACCGTCAGCCCCAGGAATAGCACCTCGACCGTCAGCGCGATCGCAATGATGACCGCGGTGCGCTTCGACAGGGTCGCGCCGGTTGCGACGAGCAACCCGTCGATGAAGAGGTCGACGGCCACCACGGCCAGAAACGCCACAGGCAAGGCATCGCCGGAATCCTCGTTGTCACCCGAATCCTCCTCGTCGCCGAAATGCCGAAGCGCGACCAGAACCGCGACGCCGGCGCTAAAGCCCACGACGATCAGCCAAAGTGAACCCCGGGCGCGCAGGTCCGGCAGCACCTCACCGGCCACTGCTGCCATGACCACCCCCGCGGCGAAATGTTGTACGCCACTGACGAGTGCGGGCGACGGGCTCCGCACCACCGCGACCACGCCGCCGATGATCCCGGCGACAACGGGGAAGGCGACCAACGATGCGGCCGTCGTCACGATGCTGATGCCAACCTCCCGGGTTCGGTCGAAAAGGTGTCATCGCGTAAGCGCGCAAACCGCAGATCAAGGAGCATCATGTCGCAGGTTCTGGTCACCGGATTCGGAGCGTACGGCAACACGCCCGCCAACCCGGCGCAGCACACGGCCGAGGCGCTGGACGGTCGTGTCATCGCCGGCGCCGCGGTGACCGCCCGCATCGTGCCGAATGTGTTCTTCGAATCGATCACCGCGACGCAACAGGCCATCGCCGATATTCGGCCGGAGGTGGTAATCAGCAACTCCTTTGCCGGCGCGGTTCGATAAACCGCTGGTTTACGCGAAGAATAATTTCCTATGTAGGGGATGTTTATTGTTTCGTGATCTCGTAGAGTGCGTCAGGTGGGAAGGCACTCATTGTCCCGGGAACGGCGAAGGTCGCCAGCAGTCCTGGCCGCTGTCCTGGCCCCAGCTGCTGTTTTCTTCGCGGTGGCCGGAGATGTCGGTCCCCGGGGCGCGCGTGTTGTCGACCAGGGTGACGGACCGTGTTGCCTGGAGATAGTGGCGGCCACCGCGCCGGCTGTGGTGTCGAGAATGCCTGGTAGCGAGGCGGGCATCGGTTTGGGAGGCGGCCAGTTCGCTGCGGCATCCAGATGGCGGGTCGACACCCGGTCCCGGGCCCTGCCGTCAGGGGTTGCGCCAGAGCAGGGCCTTCAGGTCAAGACGATCCTGGTGGCTCGCAGCATCAGCGCGCTGTTCCCTGAGATCCACGAAATCGGCGGCGTTCGAGCGGACGCGTTGCGGTGGCATCCCAATGGTCTGGCGCTTGACGTGATGATTCCCGATCCGGGCAGCGCCGACGGTATCGCGCTGGGTAATCAGATCGTCGGCTACGTATTGCTGAACGCAAGCCGATTCGGCATACAGGACGTGATTTGGCGGGGCGTTTATTACACGCCCGAAGGCGCACGGTCGACCGGTGCCGACCATTATGACCACGTCCACATCACCACCACCGGCGGCGGCTACCCGACCGGCGAGGAAATCTACCTGCGCTGAGCTCGGCGCCAGCCGCTGCGCACCCACCGGCAGCTACGCTCGTCGGGTGCTGCTCTCTGACCGTGACCTCAGAGCCGAAATCTCCGCCGGGCGATTGGGCATCGACCCGTTCGACGACAGCCTGGTGCAGCCGTCCAGCGTCGACGTCCGGCTCGACTGCCTGTTTCGGGTCTTCAACAACACTCGCTACACCCACATTGACCCCGCCAAGCAACAGGACGAGCTGACCAGCCTGGTGGAGCCGGCCAACGGAGATCCGTTCGTCCTGCACCCGGGCGAGTTTGTGCTGGCCTCGACGTTGGAGCTGTTCACGCTGCCCGACGATCTCGCCGGACGCCTGGAAGGCAAGTCGTCGCTGGGCCGGCTGGGATTGCTCACCCACTCCACCGCCGGTTTCATCGATCCCGGCTTCAGTGGCCACATCACGCTGGAGCTGTCCAACGTCGCCAACCTGCCGATAGCGCTATGGCCGGGAATGAAAATCGGCCAATTGTGCATTCTGCGTTTGACCAGCCCGTCTGAGCACCCGTACGGGAGCAGCGGCGTCGGATCCAAGTATCAGGGTCAGCGCGGCCCGACGCCGTCGCGTTCCTACGTGAACTTCATACGTTCTACATAGCCTCGGGCCGGCTCCCGACATTGTTTGTCGGACTAATATTTTTTGGGCGTGTTCTGCTCCAGTCCACGGCCGGTCGCAAAACCTTGGTAACGGTTTTGGACGTTGTACTCGGCATTTCGATGGCACCGGCCGCGACTCGGATGGCATTGGTCGAAGGCCAAGATGGAGCCCGGTTCCGCGCAAGCCGGTCCGGCAACCTCCTCCGGTCCTGGGGCGGCACCCAGCCCCAGGCACAACCCCGGTGGTGGTGGCGGCGGTGCCCCCGGTCGAGGCGGGCTGTTCGGCGGCGGTCCAGGCGGTAAGGGCCCGGTCCAGGCGGTAAAGGTCCGCTCGGTGGTAAGGGTCCCTTCGGGGGCGGTGGTCCACGGCGGCTTCGGCGGCGGCCGCGGACCCAGGCAGCAAACTTCGAATTAGCGAACGCAGGGTTACTGGCATAACGGCGCTATGAGGAATGGCTAACGCAGCAAATCAACCCCGAGAGTGATTGCGAAACGCGAGTAAGATAGTCATACCGGTTGGGGACCCGGGACATTGTTCGCGGTCAGGTATCCGCGGCGACGCAAAAGACAATATGGGGGAGCTTTGGACACCGTACTTGGTGTGTCGATGGCGCCAACCGCAGTTCGGATGGTACTGGTCGAAGGCGAAAACGGCGACGGCGCACTAGTTGACCAGGACCAGTTCGACGTCTCCGGTGACGGGGACGCGGCGAATCTCAGCGCGGCCCAGCAGGTGGTCTCAGCAATCCTGGGCACCAGGGAAGGTGCCTCGGAGGGTGGCTACCAGCTGACCTCGACCGGTGTGACTTGGCGGGATCCGGCCCAGGCCGCTGCGCTGCGCGAAGCGCTGGCCAACCAAAAGATCGAGAAGGTCGTGCTGGTCTCGGCATTCTTGGCGGCGGCCGCCCTGGCCCAAGCGGTCGGCAACGAGACCAACTATGCCCATACGGCGCTGCTGTTCATCGAGCCCGAGACTGCGACTCTCGCGGTGGTCGACAGCGCAGATGGCTCGATCGCCGACATCCAGCGACAGCTGCTGTCCGACGACGACGACGCCGCGGTGGCCCAGTTGACCGAGATGGTCGCGAGCGCCGAAAATCTGGAGACACATCCGGATGCCATATTCGTCGTCGGCTCCGGTATCGACATCCCGATGATCAAGCCGGCGCTCGAGACCGCGACCGCGCTTCCGGTGACCGCGGCCGAGGAACCCGATACGGCGTTGGCCCGAGGCGCGGCGCTGGCCTCAGCGAATACGCCCCTGTTTGTGTCGACGACGGCAGCGCTGGCCTACGCACAGGATCCCGGCACCGGCGCGCTAGACCCATACCGGCTCGATGCCGCCTACTTCAACGACGTCTCCGACAGCGTGGAAACCGGCGAGGGGCCATTGGCTTACAGCGCCGTCCCCGACACTGCAGTCCCCGATGATCAGCCCGAGGGCAAGCCGTTCCCGCTGCTCGCCAGCATCGTGACATCGATCTTCGTCATCGGCGTTGCGGCCCTTGCGCTTTCGTTGGCCGTCAGCATCCGTTCCTCAACCGAGGTAAAGCCCGATCCCGGCCACAACATCGTGACACCGTCGGCTCCGGCACCGGCAGCTAACGCTCCTGCGCCGACACCACAAGCACCGGCCGCCGCACCTACTCCGCAGGCTCCGGCGCCGGCCCCACAGGAACCCGCGCCGGCTCCCCAGGAACCCGCGCCTGCTCCCCAGGCTCCCGCACCGGCTCCGGCTCCCCGGGCCCCGGTTCCGGTTCCGGTTCCAGTGGCTCCCGCCCCCGCGCCGGCGCCGGTACCGGCCGCTCCCGCCCCGGCGCCGGTGCCTATTCCGGTGCCCATCCAGATACCGGTTCCCATTTTTGGTCCGCCCGGCGGCGGCTTCCCGGGTGGTGGCGGTCACGGTGATGACCGCGGTGGCGGGCACGGCGGCGGGCACGGTGGCGGACACGGTGGCGGTCACGGTCGCGGCGGGTTCAACATCCCGTTTGTTCCCGGCTTCTGATTTCGCCGGGTAGCCGTCATCTGTCGTTCAGCGCCACGATGTGGTCCGCTCATCGCCGGCACCTACACACGGTGGTGTGAGATGCACCGTCTTCGGCACCGGCTATCTGGGCGCCACCCACGCTGCCGGACTGGCGGAACTGGGGCACCAAGTCGTCGGGATCGATATCGATCCGGGCAAGGTCGCCAAACTGGCCGGCGGCGATATTCCGTTCTACGAGCCCGGTTTACGAAAGATGTTGACCGACAACCTGGCTGCTGGCCGGCTGCAGTTCACCACCGACTACGACCTGGCCGCCGAGTTCGCCGACGTCCATTTCCTCGGCGTCGGCACCCCGCAGAAGAGAGGCGAATACGGTGCGGACCTGCGTCATGTCCACGCGGTCATCGACGCGCTGGTACCGCGTCTGAGCAGGGCGTCGGTCCTGATCGGCAAGTCGACGGTCCCGGTGGGGACCGCGGCCGAACTGGGCCGTCGGGCCGCTGCGCTGGCGCCCCGGAATGTGACTGTCGAAATCGCTTGGAACCCCGAGTTCCTGCGCGAGGGCTTCGCCGTCCACGACACGCTGAACCCGGATCGCATTGTGCTTGGCGTACAGGATGGTTCGACGCGTGCCGAGGCAGCGGTTCGTGAGCTGTATGGCCCGCTGCTGCAGGCCGGCGTGCCGTTTCTGGTGACCGACCTGCAGACCGCCGAGCTGGTCAAGGTATCCGCGAACGCCTTTCTGGCGACCAAGATCTCGTTCATCAACGCGATTTCGGAAGTGTGCGAAGCCGCCGGCGCCGACGTCAGCCTGTTGGCCGACGCGCTCGGGTACGACCCGCGCATCGGACGCCAATGCCTCAGCGCCGGTTTGGGTTTCGGTGGCGGATGTCTGCCCAAGGATATCCGCGCGTTCATGGCCCGCGCCGGCGAACTCGGTGCCAACCAGGCGCTGACCTTCCTGCGCGAAGTGGACAGCATCAACATGCGCCGGCGCACTCGCATGGTGGAGCTGGCCACAATAGCGTGCGGTGGTTCGCTGTTGGGTGCCAACATCGCCGTACTCGGCGCGGCGTTCAAGCCCGAATCCGACGACGTGCGCGACTCGCCGGCACTCAACGTCGCGGGCCAGCTGCAACTCAACGGCGCCGCGGTCAACGTGTACGACCCCAAGGCCCTCGACAATGCGCATCGGTTGTTTCCGACCCTGAACTACGCGGTTTCGGTTGCGGAAGCATGCGAGCGGGCGGACGCCGTGCTGGTGCTCACCGAATGGCGCGAGTTCGTCGACCTCGACCCCGACGACCTGGCCGACCGGGTGCGGGCCCGCGTCATCGTCGACGGCCGCAACTGCCTCGACGTCGCCCGCTGGGAGCGCTCGGGCTGGCGGGTGTTCCGCCTCGGTGCCCCGTTGCCGATGGGTGACACTCAAAACGGGGCTTGAGCCAGATTGCCGGTTCCTCCCGGTGACCGCCGTAGGCGGCGGTGCGTGCGGATCAACCGCCGCCGCGTATTATGCAGTTCCAATGAACGATGGAATATCAGTGCTCCACTGAGTCTTGGAGAAGCTGAATGGCCGGACAGTCGAATCGCAAGGCGGCGCTGCTAGAGCAGATCGCTCGGGTAGGTAAGGCGCTGGGTAACGGCCGGCGATTGCAGATCCTCGACCTACTCGCCCAGGGTGAACGCACGGTCGAGGCGATCGCGACTGCGACGGGGATGAACCTGACTACGGCATCCGCTAATCTGCAGGCACTCAAGAGCGGCGGCCTGGTCGAGGCTCGCCGCGACGGGACCCGCCAGTACTACCGGCTCGCCGGGGACGACGTGGCGAGGCTGTTCGCGTTGGTGCAAGTCGTCGCCGATGAGCATCTGGCTGACGTAGCAGTCGCGGCCGCGGCAGTGTTGGGCTCACCCGAGGATGCGATCACCCGCGAGGAGCTGCTGCGCCGGCAGAAGTCCGGCGAGGTAACGCTTGTTGACGTGCGACCGCATGAGGAATACCGGGCCGGCCATATCCCGGGCGCCATCAATATCCCGGTAGCCGAACTGGCCGATCGGCTCGCCGAACTTCCGGCCGACTGCGACATCGTCGCCTACTGCCGTGGCGCCTATTGCGTCATGGCCCCCGACGCAGTCCGTATTGCTCGCACCGCGGGCCGCGGGGTGATGCGGCTCGACGACGGAATGCTCGAATGGCGATTGGCCGGCCTGCCGGTGGATGAAGGCGCGGAAGTTCGAAGCCCGTAGCGCTGCCTCGGCATTCGTGCGGATTAGCGGGTTGCCGTCCCCGCTGGACCGGTGTGCAGCGTACGGCGTTGCTTGCGCGGGAGAAGCCCGGGAATGAGCATGGGCACCCGGTTGCGGTATCGCCGGTAGTCATCGCCCAGCGACCGGCTCAGGTCATGCTCTTCCAGAGGCAGGGCGACCAGGATGTAACCCGTCGTCATCACCGCGAACAGCAGATGGCCGGCGGTCATCGTGGGCGTTGCCCAGAATGCCACGATGAACCCCAACATGATCGGGTGCCGCACCAACCGGTAGAGCATCGTGGTACGGAATTCGAGGTGGGTGTAGGTCCGTTCCCGCGCGGCCAGATAGACCTGCCGCAGGCCGAACAGGTCGAAATGGTTGATCATGAAGGTCGACGTGAACACGATGACCCAGCCCAGCCAAAACAGCCCCTGCACAAGCAGTTTCGCCGGCGGCCAACTAACGGCCCAGATGACGGCAGGCATGGTTCGCCATTGCCAGAACAACAGCAACAACAGCAGGCTCGACAACAGCACGTAGGTGCTGCGCTCCACCGTCGCCGGCACGACTCGGGTCCACCGTGACTTGAACCACGGGCGCGCCATCACGCTGTGTTGCACCGCGAATAGCCCTAACAGAACGACATCGACCACAACCGCCTCGGACGTGGACGCTGTGATGCCGTTGTCGATGGTGCGCGGCACGAGCAGATTGCCGACGAAACCGATCGCGTAAAGGAATGCCGCTACGAAGATCAGGTAGCAGATCGCTCCGTACCCGACTACCAGTACCCGTCTCATGTTTGCCCTCCTGGTTTCGTGGTGCTGCGACGGTCTTGCGCTGTCCAGGGCACGTGGATGCCGGCTCGCCGTTAAACCCAGGCGCGCCTCCCGTGCGGGCGGTTCGTGAAGTGACGTTTGACCTGGTAAGCAGTGGTCACCAGGTCACTATAATCCAATAATCTATAATTCAATAGAGTAGTGACAGAGCCCGCCCGATCGGCCTACCGGCTACCACAGATGGGACTCGATATGTTCTCCGCCCGGCAACCGGAGCTGGCCGTGGAACAGCGCGAACACTGGCAGGACACCTACCGGGCACACCCGGCGATGTACGGGCTCGGCCCGTCCCAGCCGGCCACCTACGCACTCGAGGTCTTCCAGGCCGCCGGGGTCAAGCGGGTCCTGGAATTGGCGGCCGGCCAGGGCCGGGACAGCCTCCATTTCGCCCGCGCGGGTGTGCAGGTGCTGGCCACCGATTTCAGCGATGTCGCGGTGGCACAGCTGCGCCGAACCGCACGCGCCCAAGGCGTGGGCGGTCGGGTGCGGGCCCTCGTGCATGATCTGCGCGAGCCACTGCCCGTCGAGGCCGGGTCATTTGATGCCGTCTTCGCCCACATGGCGTTGTGTATGGCGCTGTCCACCAAGGAAATTCATGCGATCGTCGACGAGGTTCGCCGGGTGCTGAAGCCGGGCGGGAAGTTCATCTACACCGTTCGGCACACCGGCGATGAGCACTACGGCATGGGACAGTGTCATGGCGACGACATCTTCGAGTGCGGCGGGTTCGCCGTACATTTCTTCTCCCGCGAACTGGTCGACAGCCTGGCTGCCGACTGGATACTTGAAGACGTACACGCCTTCGAAGAAGGTGAATTGCCCCGGCGGCTGTGGCGCGTCACCGTCGCCAAGCCAAAGTAGTACCGGTCTTCAGGCCAATGCGCCGTCACGTTGCGGGGTAAGCCGCAGGCGTGCCCCATGTTTGGGAACGGTGGTGATGTTGCGTACCAGCGGACTCTCGCCTTGGGTCGGTCCTGACGCGGTGATGGTGAACTGGCGGAAAATCTCTTGCAGGACAGCGGCGCCTTCGGTCAGCGCGAATCCGGAGCCCAGGCAGCGGCGCACACCCCCGCCGAAGGGGAGCCAGGTGTTGGGCGCCACGCCGCCGTCGAGGAATCGGCTGGGACGGAACTCAGTGGGGTCGGGGTGCGATTCCGCGTCGCCATGAGCCAGCAGGATCGACGTGTTGACTACCGTGCCCGCCGGCAGCCGCCATCCGCCGATCCGCATGGGGACGGTGAGTTTGCGTGCAGTAGAAGCGATTACGGTGTGTCGGCGCATCCCTTCTTTGAAGACCGCCGTCAAGAACCCGTCATCACCGCCGACGGCGGCCGCCACGACCTGGCTTTGGATATCGGGGTTGCGGGCAAGTTCCCAGAGCGTCCAGGACAAGGCCGCGGCCGTTGTCTCATGCCCGGCCAGCAGCAGCGTGATCAGCTGATCGCGAAGCTCCGCGTCGGACAGCGGCGTGGTGGCCGTGTCGTTGGTCTGTAGCAGCCGAGACAACACGTCGGTGCGGACTTGAAGATCGGAAGCGCCTCGGCGGGAGGCGATTTCGCGGTAGAGGAGCTCGTCGATCCGGCGCTGGTTGGACAAGAAACGCTGCCACGGGTTGACGTGTTTGAGCGACGGATAGCGAAGCACGGCCAGGATCAATGGGTGGATGTCGACGATGTCCGGCAGCCGAGTGGTCAACTCGGCCTTGACTCCTGGGTCGGTGACCCCGAATACGACCCGCAGAATGACGTCGAGGGTGAGTGCGTTCATGCAATCGAGGCTGTTGATGTGAGCATCGGCAGGCCATCGCGCGATGTGTTCGCGCGCAACGGAGGTGATCATGTCGCGGTATCCGCGCAGCGCGGCCCGACTGAACGCCGGCATCAGCAGCGAACGTAGCCGCGCGTGCTCGGCTTCGTCGGTGGTCAGCACCGAGTGCTCGCCCATGACAAAGCCGAGAATCTGGTTGCCTTCGCCGGCGTGCAGGGTCCTGGGGTCGGCCGAGAAAATTTCTTTGATGTGTTCGGGGCGGGTGTAGACCACCAGGTGGTCGGCATACGGCGGCACCCGTAGCGAGAAGACGGCTCCGTACTTGCGGTGCATCGCCGGCAGGAACCATTCCCGAAACTTCAGGTACAGCACGCTTTGGACGAGGCGGGGGAGCTGCGGTCCCGGTGGCAGGCTCGCGGTCGCGGTGTCGCCGTTGAACGCTCCAATAAACCGGACAACCCTGCTGGCCATCACGCTCCCGCATCGGTTAAACAAATGTTTGATGTAAACAAATGCTTATCACGGTAGGCTGCAGCTGTGCAACAGCCGCGCACCAACCGAGACAAACTGCTCGACGCCGCCCTCGTCTGCCTACGGGAACGCGGTTACGGAAATACCAGCTCGCGCGACATTGCCCGCGCCGCGGGGGTGAACGTCGCGTCGATCAACTACCACTTCGGCGGCAAAGAGTCTCTGCTGGACGACGCGCTCAGCAGGTGCTTTTCGACGTGGAACGAGCGGGTCCGGGAGGCGTTCGATCAGTCCGCGGCGACCGGTCCTTCCGGACAGATCCGCGCTGTCCTGGAGGCCACCGTCGACTCGTTTGAGCAGATCCGTCCCGCCGTGTATGCATGTGTCGAGTCGTACGCGCCGGCGCTGCGCTCGAAGGTGCTCCGAGAACGACTTGCCGCCGGATATGCCGAGGTACGGCAACATTCAGTGGATCTGGCTCGCACCGCGCTCGCCGGCTCCGACGTCGACCCGCCCGAGAACCTGGCCGCCATCGTCTCGGTATTGATGGCTGTCATCGACGGCCTGATGATCCAGTGGATTGCCGACCCGTCGGCCACCCCGCGATCGGCCGACGTTCTGCGAGCACTCGCCGACATCGGCGCCATCGCGCCCCAGTCGTCGTGAATCGCAGGATCGAGGCTAACCAAACTCTGTTGCCGAGGACCTCTCCCGGAATCACGCAACCCACCGGTTGAACGCATTGCTGATTGACCGGGCCGACTGACTGACGGTACGGCCCTTGTGTGAGCCTTCCCGCTAGTATCTACTACTCCATAGATGGTTGGAATAGTGCTGGAAGAGGCCGCACGTTCTGCTCGTCGGTCAGCGGATGGGCAACGTGTTCACGGGAAGGGAGTCAACATCATGAGTAAGACGATTGTCATCCTCGGGGCCGGTGTTGGCGGTCTCACCACCGCCGACACCCTTCGCCAGCTGCTGCCACCCGAAGATCGGATCATTCTGGTGGACAAGAGCTTTGACGGGGCCCTCGGCCTTTCGCTGCTCTGGGTGCTACGGGGCTGGCGTCTCCCCGACGAAGTCCGCGTCCGCGCGACCCCGACGTCACTACCCGGCGTCGAGCTGGTGGCAGCAACCGTGAGCCACATCGACGTCGGGACCAATGCGGTGCACACCAGCAACGGTGTCCTCGGCTACGACGCGTTGGTGATCGCCTTGGGTGCCACGCTCGACGAAGCGGCGGTGCCCGGATTGGCGGAAGCACTTCGGGCCGGCGTCGCGGGCCAGTTCTACACGCTTGACGGGGCGACGGAACTGCACGCGAAGGTCGACGCGCTGGACCGCGGCCGGATCGTGGTGCTGGTTGCGGGGGTGCCGTTCAAGTGCCCGGCCGCGCCGTTCGAGGCGGCGTTCCTCATGGCTGCCCAACTCGGCGACCGCTTCGCCAACGGCACCGTACACATCGACACTTTCACACCCGATCCGCTGCCGATGCCCGTCGCAGGACCCGAGGTCGGCCAGGCGCTGGTGGCGATGCTCGAGGATCGCGGCATCGGTTTCCACGCCCGCAAGGCCGTCACCGCGGTCGACTCGGCGGAACGGACGCTGCATTTCGGTGATGGCACGACCGAACCGTTCGACCTGCTTGCGGTGGTTCCGCCGCATGCGCCGTCGGCGGCGGCGCGATCAGCCGGGCTCAGTGAATCAGGGTGGATACCCGTGGACCCGCAGACGCTGTCCACTAGGGTCGACGGCGTGTGGGCTATCGGTGACGCGACTGTGCTTACTTTGCCGAATGGCAAGCCGCTGCCCAAGGCGGCAGTGTTCGCCCAATCCCAGGCTGGAGTCGTGGCGCACGGCGTCGCTCGCCATCTCGGCTACGACGTGCCGGAGCGGCTGTTCACCGGCGAGGGTGCCTGCTACGTCGAGACCGGTGATCACCAGGCCGCCAAGGGCGCAGGCAACTTCCTGTGCGCGCCGGCACCTTCGGTGACCTTGTACCCGCCCTCGGCGGCGTTCCACGAAGAGAAAGTTGCCCAAGAAAGGGCCTGGCTGGACCGCTGGAATACGCTAACGTCGGCACGGTGACCGACGGCCAAGAGGGTTACCCGCTGGTTGCACCAAAGGACTTCGACGCGCCTTCGGTGTTTCGCCCCGCAAATCTGCTGCGCGAGGCTCGCCGTCAAAAGTCGTTGCCGGACAATCCTGTTCCGGCGGTGTGTGTTCTGGATCCCGACGGGGACGTAGTACGGCACCTGGCCCGGGCCGGGAGCGGATATCGCCACCTGGGTTGGGCCTGCTACCACACCGAGATGTGGGTCGTCGAGGTCGACGGGCTCGAAATCGGGGTTGTCGGAATGGCTGTCGGCGCGCCGTTTGCGGTGTTAGTCGCCGAGCAGCTGTCCGTATCCGGCGCATCATTGCTCGTGAGCATCACGTCCGCGGGACGTATCAGCGGCAGCGAGACACCGCCCTATTTCGTGCTCATCGAGCGGGCGCTTCGCGACGAAGGAACCAGCGCGCACTACGTTGCGCCCGGCGAATGGAGCTATCTGGCCGCGGGCCTCAAAGACAAACTCCGAAATGCCTTCGACCAGAACGGTGTCCACGTAGTGGCAGGAAGTTCCTGGACGACCGATGCTCCCTACCGGGAAACGGCACTGGCCATCAAGGAAGCCGAGCGGCGCGGAATCGCATGCGTCGAGATGGAGGCCGCAGCGCTGTACGCCTACGCCGCTGCGGCCGGCCGGAACGTCGTCTGCCTGGCGCACATCACCAACACCATGGCCGTTGACGGCGACGACTTCGAAAAAGGCAGCGACAACGGAGTCAACGTTTCGCTCGCGGTGGCCTACGCCGTCGCGACGGCGATCCTTGGCTCGCCGTAGTTTTCGTTCGGCGTTGCGGCTGCTTGAACAACAGCGTCGCTTCCAAGAATTCGTCAAGCATCCGGGTAGCGCTGGCCACGAGGATTTTTCGTGTCAACCAAGCGGCCGCGTGGCGGCCAGCAACCAGATAGGTGCCGAACATGACCAACGGCCGCCAGGCGACTGCGTTTCCACCGGCTGACTCTGTGAGCTCGTTAGCGATTAGCGGCTTTGCGATCGCGGCGTTGGTGACGAGTGTGCTGGGCCTGCTATATGTGAGCATTCCCCTGGGAATCGTCGCGCTCTACCAGATCGCCCACCGCCGCCAGCAGGGTCGTGAACTTGCGATAGCCGCGCTGGTGATCTCCGCATGGTGGCTGTCCTCCCTTGTCGCGATTGCCGTCGCAATACTCCTCGTGTGGCTCACGCGTCCCGTTCGCCACTCGCGCTGAGTTCGCGCCACGACCTACGCGGGGTAACGGCGCCATGACCGAACTCCGCGCCGCGGATAACTGCGGGCCGCGAGTAGCGTGACCGCCGTGGATTACACGTCGGCATATCTTGACCAGACCCGCCAATTTGGTGACCTCATCCGCAACGCCGACCAATCGACGCCGGTGCCGAGTTGTCCGGGCTGGAACCTGGGACAGCTGTTCCGCCACGTCGGGCGCGGGGACCGCTGGGCGGCGCAGATAGTGCGCGATCGACTGGACAGCTTCTTGGACCCGCGCAGTGTCGAAGAGGGAAAGCCGCCACCGGATCTGGACGACGCCATCACCTGGCTGCGCGGTGGAGCACAGCGTCTGGTCGAGGCCGTCGAGCAGACTGGTGCGGAAACGCCGGTATGGACATTTCTCGGTCCGAGGCCGGCGGGCTGGTGGATCCGGCGCCGGCTGCACGAGGTGGCGGTGCATCGCGCCGATGCCGCAATCGCCGCCGGGAGCGAATTCACGCTGGAACCGGACATCGCAGCCGACGGAATCAGTGAATTTCTGCAGCGAATCGCGGTCCAGGCCGGCGGCGACGATGCTGCTTTACCCCTTCAGGCCGGTGACACCTTACATCTGCACGCCACCGATCCGGGACTGGGTGCCGCCGGGGAATGGACGGTCGGCGTCGACGCGGGCCGGATCACTTGGTCGCACGAACATGGCAAGGGAACCGTGGCGCTTCGCGGCAGCGCAGCCGAGCTGCTGCTGGCGATGGCGCGCCGACTTCCGGTCGCCGACACCGGTATCGAAGTGTTCGGTGACCATGCCGTGTGGCGGAAATGGCTGGATGGCACGCCTCTTTAGACTGGCAGACCATGACCACTTCGGAGATCGCCACGGTGTTGGCTTGGCACGACGCGTTGAATGCCGGTGATGTGGAGACATTGGTGTCGTTGTCGAGCGACGACATCGACATCGGTGATGCGCATGGGGCGGTGCAGGGTCATGATGCGCTACGCAGATGGGCGGGCTCGGTGACGGCGGCGGCGGAGCTTGGGCGGATGTATGTGCACGACGGCGTCGTGGTGGTCGAGCAGAAGATCACCGGCCGTGACGATCCCGGGGCCGTCACAACCGCCGCGTCGGCATTCCGCGTGGTACGAGATCATGTCACCGCGGTCTTCCGTCATGACGACTTGGCGTCGGCGCTAGCGGCCACCGAACTCACCGACGAAGACCTGGTGGACTAAGGAGCCGCTGATGCGCGGAATCATCTTGGCCGGTGGTTCGGGGACTCGGTTGTATCCGATCACCATGGGGATCAGTAAGCAGCTGTTGCCGGTCTACGACAAGCCGATGATCTACTATCCGTTGACCACCCTGATGATGGCCGGTATCCGCGATATTCAGGTGATCACGACCGCCCATGATGCGCCGGGGTTTCATCGTCTGCTCGGCGACGGCAGACACTTCGGGGTCAATATCAGCTACGCAACCCAGGATCGGCCCGACGGGCTGGCGCAGGCGTTCGTCATCGGTGCCGATCACATCGGCAACGACTCGGTGGCGTTGGTGTTGGGGGACAACATCTTTTACGGTCCCGGTCTGGGGACTAGCCTGAGCCGATTCCAATCCATCAGCGGCGGAGCGGTTTTCGCTTATTGGGTGGCTAACCCGTCGGCTTACGGGGTGGTCGAGTTCGGTGCTGACGGTCTGGCGGTGTCGTTGGAGGAAAAGCCGGCCACGCCGAAGTCGCATTATGCGGTGCCGGGGCTATATTTCTACGACAACGACGTGATCGAGATCGCCAGGGGTTTGAAGAAATCGGCGCGTGGGGAGTATGAGATCACCGAGATTAACCAGGTCTATCTCGGCCAGGGCCGGTTGGCGGTGGAGGTACTGGCTCGGGGCACGGCGTGGCTGGATACCGGCACCTTCGACTCGCTGCTGGATGCCGCCGATTTTGTCCGGACGCTGGAACGTCGGCAAGGACTCAAGGTCAGCATCCCCGAGGAAGTGGCGTGGCGGCTGGGCTGGATCGATGATCAGCAGTTGGCCCAGCGCGGGCGCAGTTTGGACAAGTCCGGATACGGCAGCTACTTACTGGATCTGTTGGAACGCAACTGATTTCGGCCAATCGAAGGCATGCCGAGGTACGTCGGCTACGTCTTCCGGCCAACCCGTCCTGGCCCAGCAGGAGTCCGCCGGTGCCAGCGGCGCCGGGGCTGCCCGGGGTTGGGCCGGCTCCGCCGTTGCCACCGTTACCGCCGTCGCCGATGAGCGCGGCCGAGCCATGACCGGCTGCAGACACGATTCCAGCCTGGTCCGCCATGCAGAACCCCTGCGCCACAACGGTATTGGTAGTATTGGCGGGATATTGTTGATCGATGCGGAGGCACGTCCGCGCAGTTCGTCGGTTGTGCGACTACAGTCCCGGTTGCCCGGGCTGGCCGATCAGCACCCCGCCGGAGCCCGGGTTACCCGGGGTGCCCGCGCCGGGCGCTCCGGTGTTTCCGCCGTTTCCGCCGTTCCCGATCAGCTTCGCGTTGCCGCCGTTACCGCCGGTGCCGATGCCGAGACCGTTCGGTCCGGGGGTACCGACATTGCCGCCGCTACCGCCGTTGCCGATCAGCCCGCCGATGCCGCCGTTGCCGCCGTTGCCGCCCTCGCCGGCGCCAGTGGCGCTGATGAAGCCGGCCCCGCCGTTGCCGCCGACCCCTCCGTTGCCGAACAGCGTTCCGCCGGAACCGCCGGCGCCGCCGGACCCGCCGGTAGCGCTGGCGCCGGCGGTATCGGCATAGCCGACCCCGCCGACCCCGCCGGCTCCGCCCGTGCCGAACAGACCGGCGGCGCCGCCCTCGCCGCCATCGCCGCCAGTGCTGGTGGCCGCAACGCCAAGGAGGGTGCCTTGACCGCCGGTGCCGCCGGCGCCGCCGACGCCGGAGATCAGGCCGCCGTGGCCGCCGTTGCCGCCGGCCCCGCCGAACCCGACAGAGCTTGCCCCGCCGGTGCCGCCGACGCCGCCGGTGCCGAACAACCCGGCGTGGCCGCCGTTGCCGCCGGACCCTGCGGTGCTGCCCAATGTGTCCCCGCCCGCGCCGCCGGCGCCACCGACGCCGCCGAAGAACCCTGCATTGCCGCCGTTGCCGCCGGCCCCGCCCTGAAACACGTCACTCAAGCCGCCGGCACCGCCCGCGCCGCCGTTGCCGAAGAGCATGCCGCCGGCTCCTCCTTGGCCGCCGGTCCCGCCGCCCGAGGTCAGCCCGACGCTGCCCAGTCCGCCGATACCGCCGCCGCCGCCAGAGCCGATCAGCCCGGCAGCCCCGCCGTTGCCACCGTTCCCTCCGTTGGCGAAGCCGGACCCGCCGGCGCCGCCGGTGCCGCCGGCGCCATAGAGCAGCCCGCCGCTTCCGCCGTTGCCGCCATTGCCGCCGTTGTTGATCCCGTTGCCGCCGCCGGCGCCGCCCAAGCCGCCGTTGCCGAACAGACCGGCGGCCCCGCCGTCGCCGCCGTTCCCGCCGACCCCTCCAGATCCGCCGTTACCGCCGTCGCCGATCAACCACCCGCCGGGTGTACCGGCGAGCCCGGAACCCGGTGCCCCATTGGCGCCGTTACCGATCAATGGGCGCCCGGTAAGTGCCTGGCTGAGTCCGTTCAGAGGGTCCAGGAGGATACTTTGGGCCGCATTGGCGGCTTCGGCGGCCGCGTACGAACCCGCATTGACGTTCAATGCCTGCACGAACTGGGCATGAAACGCCGCCGCCTGTGCGCTGAGCGCCTGGTAGGCCTGGCCGTGCGCGCCGAACAACGCGGCAATGGCCGCCGACACCTCATCAGCACCGGCCGCGAGCACCGCTGTAGTTGGGGCCGCCACCGCCGCGTTGGCCTCGCTGAGCACCGACCCGATCCCCGCGACATCGGACGCCGCCGACGCCAAGAATTCCGGCCCCACGATGACAAACGACATGAACCCTCCCACTGGCCGTGGCCGATAGGGGCGCCCCACTGGGATTGCGTGGTCCACCATCGACTCGATCGCATCGCATCGTATTTCCGATGGCACAGATTGCGGTCGGTTTCGGCAAAGATTGCCAGGGGTCCGGCGGCGACGTCGAGAGTGACCTGGTGGCCCCGCTGGCGATTGCTGTGCTGCGAGCCACTATCCGGCGGCAGCCTACTGGCGGTAGCTGACCAGGAAGTTACCCAGCCGCTCGATCGCGGCGGCAAGATCACGTGACCACGGCAGTGTCACCAGGCGCAGGTGATCGGGTGCCGGCCAATTGAATCCGGTGCCCTGGGTGACCAGAATCTTCTCGGACAGCAGCAGGTCCAAGACGAGTTCCTCGTCGTCGGCGATGTCGTAGACTTCGGGGTCCAATCGCGGAAACGCGTACAACGCTCCGGCCGGCTTGACGCACGAGACCCCGGGAATCTCGTTGAGCTTGGTCCAGGCGACGTCGCGCTGCTCGAGCAGCCGGCCACCGGGAAGCACTAGGTCCTCGATGCTCTGGTGTCCACCGAGGGCGACCTGAATTCCGTGCTGCGCCGGGACATTTGGGCACAGCCGCATGTTGGCCAGCAGGCTGATGCCCTCGATGAAGCTGCTGGCGTGGTCTTTGGGCCCGGTGATTGCCAGCCAGCCGGCGCGGTATCCGGCGACCCGGTATGCCTTGGACAGGCCGTTGAAGGTCAGGCACAACATGTCGTGGGCGAGCGAGGCCACGCTGATGTGTGTGGCGTCGTCGTAGAGGATCTTGTCGTAGATCTCGTCGGCGAGCAGCAGCAGTTGATGCTTGCGCGCCAAATCGACTATCTGGGTGAGGATTTCACGGCTGTAGACCGCGCCGGTCGGGTTGTTCGGGTTGATCACGACCAGGGCCTTGGTGCGGTCGGTGATCTTGGATTCCAGGTCGGCGATGTCGGGCTGCCAGCTCTGGGTCTCGTCGCAGAGGTAATGCACGGGCGTGCCGCCGGCCAGCGAGGTCGACGCCGTCCACAAGGGATAGTCCGGTGACGGGATCAACACCTGATCGCCGTTGTCCAGCAGCGCCTGCAGCGTCATGGTGATCAGCTCGGACACCCCGTTGCCCAAATAGACGTCGTCGACGTCGAATCGCGGGAAGCCCTCGACCAGCTCGTAGCGGGTGACCACCGCGCGGCGAGCCGACAAAATGCCCTGAGAGTCGGAGTATCCCTGCGCGTAGGGCAGCGCTTGGATCATGTCGCGCATGATCACGTCGGGCGCCTCGAAACCGAACGGTGCCGGGTTGCCGATGTTGAGCTTGAGGATGCGGTGACCTTCGGCTTCCAGCCGCGCGGCGTGTTGGTGTATTGGGCCGCGGATTTCGTACAGGACGTCCTGGAGCTTGGACGACTGCGCGAAGGTGCGCTGCCGGTGATGTGCGGAGGCGTGCCAGGGCAGCTGGTGAGTAGTCACGTCAACCATGGTCTCATCGCTGTCCAGCGAAATTTGCTGACAGGTGTCAAGCCGTGGTCAGCGCTTGCCCGGCGGACGGGCGCCTGGTGCGATGCCCAGGCCCTTGACGGGCGCCGCCGGGGGAGCCGCCTCGGCATCGGCCGTTGCGGCGGGGGCTGCCGGTTCCGGTTTTGTCTCGGGTTGCTGCTCGGCGGAGGCGGCCGGGGCTGACGGCACCGCTGGTGCACCGGCCTTCTTGGCTCCTGGACGCTTGGCGCCGGCGGCGATGCCGAGACCTTTCACGGGTGCCGCTGGCGGTGCTGCGGCTTCGGGTGCTGTGGCGGTCTCCGCGGCGGGGGCAGCCGGTGCCGGAGCCGCTGCCGGGGCGGTGGCCTTTTTGGCTCCCGGGCGCTTGGCGCCGGCGGCCAGGCCGAGCCCCTTGGCGGGTGCGGCTGTTGGTGCTTTGGCGGTTTCGCTTTCGACGTCGCCAGGGGCGGGGGCCGTCGCTTTAGCGGGGGCTGCTTTTTTGGCGCCGGGTCGCTTGGCTCCGCCCGCGATGCCCAGCCCCTTGACCGGCGCGGCAGGCGCGGCGGTCGGTGTCGCAGCCGGTGCCTCGGTGGAAGCCTCAGCCGGAGCCTCAGCTGGAGCGGTCGGCGCGGCGGCTTTCGGCTCTGCCTTCTCTGCCTTCTCTGGCGTCGCGGCCCGCTTCTCGGCTTCCTTGGCGGCCGTGCCTTTCTCCGGCAGCTTCACCGCGTCGCGGTCGAGCGACCCGAGCAACACCTGGGCCACGTCGAGCACCTCGACGCCGCTGCGGCCGGCTTCTTCCTGCCGGTCGTTGACGCCGTCAGTCACCATCACCCGGCAGAACGGGCAGCCGGTGGCGATAGTGGCGGCGTTGGTGGCCAGCGCCTCGTCGACGCGTTCGTGGTTGATCCGCTTGCCGATGTGCTCTTCCATCCACATCCGCGCGCCGCCCGCCCCGCAGCAGAAGCTGCGCTCGGCATGGCGCGGCATCTCGGTCAGGTTGGCGCCCGCGAAGCCGATCAACTCACGCGGCGCCTCGTACACCTTGTTGTGCCGGCCCAAATAGCACGGGTCGTGGTAGGTGATGTCTTGAGAAACGGGTGTCACGGGCACCAATTTGTTGTCGCGTACCAACCGGTTGAGCAGCTGAGTGTGGTGCAACACGGTGTAGTTGGTGCCCAACTGCCGGTATTCCTTGCCGATGGTGTTGAAGCAGTGCGGGCAGGTGACCACGATCTTTCGGTCGACGGTCTCCACGCCCTCGAACACCCTGTCCAGGGTCTCGACGGCCTGGGCGGCCAATTGCTGGAACAAGAACTCGTTGCCCGAGCGGCGTGCGGAGTCGCCGTTACAGGTCTCCCCGGCACCCAGCACCAGGAACTTCACCCCGGCGATGGACAACAGTTCGGCGACGGCTTTGGTGGTCTTCTTGGCCTTGTCGTCGTATGCGCCCGCGCAACCCACCCAGAACAGGTATTCGAAGCCGTCGAAGCTGTCCACATCCTCGCCGTACACCGGCACGTCGAAGTCGACCTCGTCGATCCAGTTGGTGCGGTCCGAGGCGTTCTGCCCCCACGGATTGCCTTTGTTCTCAAGGTTTTTGAACAGCACCGACAGTTCGGAGGGGAACTCCGACTCCATCATCACCTGGTAGCGGCGCATATCAACGATGTGATCGACATGCTCGATGTCCACCGGGCACTGCTCGACGCAGGCGCCGCAGGTCACGCACGACCACAACACGTCGGGATCGATGACGCCGCCCTGTTCCGCGGTGCCGACCAGGGGTCGGTTCGCCTGCTCCGGCCCGGAGCCGGGAACCCGGCCGAATCCGGATTCGGGAACGTGGTGGAGTTCGCCGCGACCGGATTCGACGTGGCCGCCCTCGCCCCCCTTTTCGCTCGGTTCCTTCTCCCCCAGCAGGTAGGGCGCCTTGGCCATCCAGTGATCGCGCAGGTCCATGATGACGAGCTTCGGGGAGAGCGGCTTGCCGGTGTTCCACGCCGGGCACTGCGACTGGCAGCGCCCACATTCGGTGCAGGTGGCGAAATCGAGCATGCCCTTCCAGGTGAAGTCTTCGATCTTGCCGCGGCCGAATTCGGCGTCGTCGGGCGGGTTTTCGAAGTCGATGGGCTTGCCGTCGGCCTCGATGGGCAGCAGCGGGCCCAGCCCGTCGGGCAGGCGCTTGAACACGACGTTGATCGGCGCCAGGAAGATGTGCAGGTGCTTGGAGTGCAGCACGATGATCAGGAAGGCCAGCATGACGCCGATGTGCAGCAACAGGGCCACCGTCTCCAGGATCTCGTTGCCGGTGTGGCCCAGCGGACGCAGGATCGCGCCGAACAACTGAGATAAGAACGCCCCCTTGCCGTAGGGCAGCGTGCCGTTGTTCACCGCGGACCCGCGCACCAGCACATAGGTCCAGATGACGTTGAAGATCATGAACAGGATCAGCCACGCGCCGCCGGTGTGTGAGCCGTAGAACCGTGAGCCGCGGCCGTATTCCTTGGGCTCGGTCCGCAACCGGATGATCGCGAAGGTGACGATCCCGAGGAACACCGCGGTCGCGAAGAAGTCCTGCAGAAAGCCCAGCGCGTCCCATCGGCCGATGATCGGGATGTGGAAGTCGGGCTGGAATAGCAACCCATAGGCCTCGATATAAACCGTCAGCAGGATGAAGAAGCCCCACATGGTGAAGAAGTGCGCCAGGCCCGGGATCGACCATTTCAGCAGCCGGCGCTGGCCGAACACTTCGGCGATCTCGGTCCAGACCCGGACCCCCAGGTTGTCGGTGCGGTCGCTGGCCCGTTGACCGGACATGATCAGCTTGTACAGCCACCAGACCCGCCGCAGCGCGAATGCGCCCACTATCGCGGTCATCCCCAGGCCGACTACCAGTCTGATGAGCGTCTGCGTGGTCACCGAAAGTCTCTCCAATGCCTTGTCATTTTTGGGTCATTTTTGGGTCACTCTGGCGTGCTCTATTGCCTGCTCAACCTGCCCATACTGTCATCTTTGCCGTGTTCGACGCGAGAAAGGTTGTCCTAACTTCGCCGTCGGCGCTGCGTCTCATCGGCGGCTCAGTCCGGTGGGGTCAACATTGCGCGCAGCATCGACAACATTTCCGAGCGGGACTCGGCGCCGAGCCGTCGGCGGATCCGCGCGACGTGATGTTCGACGGTCTTGGCCGAAATGAACAACCGGCCGCCGATGTCGCGATACGGCATCCCCAGCAGCAGTAACTCGGCGACTTCGCGTTCCCGATCAGACAGCGGAGTGCCCGCCGGTGGCTGGCGTGGTGCGGCCGACGCGCCCGCAGCCGGCTCCAGGTCGGTGACCTCCTCAGAACCCGTGCCCAGCTTCAGGTCTCGGGCCAGTTGCAGCATCGCCCCCGAAACCTTGGCATCCGAGGTTTGCAGGGCGGCCTGCCCGGCCAGCCTGGTCGCGTCCGAGGTCAGACCGACGCGGGACAGCGACCGTGCCGCCACGGTGACTTCGTCGGCGTCGACCTGATCGGCCAGCACTCGTAGCCAGGTTCGGCCGGCACCGGACAGGATCTGCGCGAGGCCGCTGTGGGCAGCCGCCGCAGCCAGGGCCTGCCCGTGCGGCGCGACCGATTCTGGTGAGTTGGCAAGTATTCCGGCGTGCACGCCGGCCCAATGCAGTGAATTGGCCCACAACGGCGGGCTGCCCAGCGAATCCAGAAGGGCGAACGCCTCATTCACGGGGTATTCCAGTTGGTCCACCTGGCGTATCCGGGTGGCGGCCACCCACAATTCGGCGAGTGGCAACAGCGCGAACAGATCGATCGAATATTCCGCGAGCACTTCCATGGCGGTGGACCACTGCTTGTGCAGCACACCGGTATCGCCACTGCGGCGCGCGATCGCAATGTGTAATGCCGCGGCCCACAACGCGTCACGTCGGTGAAGCTCCGTGCCGGCTGCGGCGACATCCGCGGCGGCCGACGGCAGCTGGCCGTCTTGCATCTTTATCCAGGCGGACAGCAGCAGGTGCCGGCTCCGGAACGCTGCGTCGCCACCGGCGCGCACCGCTCGCCCGATCACACTGCGGGCGCGGACCGGGTCGCCGCCGTGTATTGCGGCCAAGGTAACCAGCGCGGCCGGGCTGTCCGGCATGGCTTCGGTCACCGATGGTTGGGCCGCAAGGGTCTGGCCCAGTTTTGCTATCGCGACCGGATAGGGCTGATCCATCGTCAGCAGTAGCCCCTCGGCGAGGCCGCGCGAAGCTCGCGCAGCCATCGTCGGCGGACCAGAATCCTTGAGAAGCAATGCATCTCGCGCAGCCGTCAGATCACCCCTGGCCGCAAGCACGATCGCCGCGGCCGAACCGACCACCGCGTCCGGATATGGACCCAGCCAGCGGAACAATTCGGTGGCCTGAGCTGTATTGCCGTCATGGGCGGCGACGCTGGCCGCAATCCGCACCGCAGCGGCGCGTTGGGCGGAATCGGGCGAGCTGAGCAGCTCGTCGGCCAGTGCTGCCGCTGCTGTGCAATCGGCGGTGAGGGCAAGCGCATCGGCCAGCCGGGAGGTCAGTCCGGCGGCACCCGCATTGACCGCCGCCCGGTACAGCCGTGCGCTGCGGGCCGAGTCGCCGTCGGTCACGGCATATCGGCTGAGGACGGCTGCCAGCCGCTCGTCATGTAACCCATGTTCGGCTAGTTGCAACGCGAGATCCTGCGATATCGGCGAAATGTCGAATTGCGTACGCAGCAGTGATGTTTCGATCTGATGGTGGCGCGCGTTGCCGATAATCAGGGCGATGGCGTCATGCACAGCCTGCAGGAAGGCCGGGGGATGGGCGGGTATGACGAGTCCGCTGCCGTACGCACGATCGACTAGCCGGCGGGCATCTGCTGTCGAAACCCCAAGCGCTGCAGCCGCATCGGTGACCCCTAACCCTGGACTCAGCGACATGAGCAGCATCACGTCCAGTGTCGGTTCGTCGAGTCGGCGCAACCGCTTGACGAGCGCGAACTTGGCGGCCTGTGCCGGCGGATGTGCCCCGTCGGACACCGCATGGATCAGGAACGGTAACCCGGCCGTGGAATCACGTAGGTGCTCGGCGACCGGCCGCGGACCCAGCGATATTCGAGGCCGCTCCCGTTCGATGGCCGTCGTCAGGGCACGTAGCGCCGGGTCCTGCTGGTGATCTTCGGCGGCTACCACGACCGTGGCATGAGGTTCGGAGGCCCGCTCGGTCAGCCGAACGAGTTCGGCGTCGGTCAGTAGGTGGGCGTCGTCGACGACGAACACCGCGTCGGACGGATCACCGTCCCGTGGAGGGCGGGTCAGGACCGTCAACCCGGCGCGGCGCAGCGCCTCGCGGCCCGCGGCCAGCAGGGATGTCTTGCCGGTTCCGATGCCACCACAGACAAGGGCTTTGACGGGGGTCTCGGCGGCATTGGCCAAGTCATCGACGACACCGCGGGCGGCGGGCGGGACATCGGCGGGAGATGGGATCACGGGTGCGTCGCCGTATTGCGCGAGTCCGGCCGGTGGCTCATTTCGCATCGTCGGCTTCTTCGCAGTTCACAGGTTTGTCGGCAGCGGTTTCACCATAGCCCTTCGTTCCCCATAACCCCAGTATTCCCCTAACGTGGCACCCCCTAATGGGATCGCGGGGTCCGCGGGTTTCACACCGAACACAGAGGCGCGGTCAACCGATAGCATCGTGCTAACGCGAGACCAGCACCAGAGATGTGCGATGTGGAGGCGAGATGGCAAACTCGTTGCTCGACTTCGTCATCTCGCTGGTACGCGATCCCGAGGCGGCCGCGCGCTATGCGGCCGACCCTGCTCAGGCGATCGCTGATGCTCACCTTACGAATGTGACCAGCGTCGACGTCAACAATCTGATCCCAGTGGTGTCCGATTCGCTGTCAATGGCCGGTTCGGCCGGTGCAGCTCTCGGGACGCAAATCGCTGACCATGGCAACGTCTGGGCAAGCGGTGCGGCGGCGGCTGCCCTCGATGCGTTCTCACCGCACACCACGGCGCCGGCGTTCCAACAGCACAGCCCGGCAAGCCATGTGATCAACGAGCCGGTCCTGCCGGGGGCCGGCGAAATGCCCACCGATCCCCATCCGGTCGGGATCGAACCGCATGAGCCGTCGGTGCTGCTCACCGGCGCTGACCTGCCCGATTCGACGTTCGACCGCGCTGGCTTGCCGGCGGATGACCCGGTTATCTGGGACCACCCGATCATTCACCCGCACACCGTCGACCCCGATCACCGCGGGTTCGATATCCACGGGTGACATTCATTCGTTACTGATCTGTCTGATCGCCCGGAGGCCTTGACCTATGCCTTTTGACGTGCAGAAATGCAGTTAATGGGGGCCGATCCTAATGTCGCGTAGGGGTGCATCGATTTCCCCTAACCCCCTAATGGGGTGATCCGGACGATCCCGATGGGTACCTGACTGACCGGGGGATCTGACCCCGATTTCGGCGGGCTGCTGACTCCATAGCGTTTACGGCAGAGCGCCGGCCTTCTCGGCGAACAACTCCACACATTGAATTGAAGGGACATGAACATGACCTCGCTGGTCGACTACATCCTGAGCCTGTTCCGCAGTGAAGACGCGGCAAGGTCGTTCGTCGCCGCTCCAGGGCAGGCCATGACCAACGCCGGTTTGATCAATGTGTCGCCCGCGGAGTTCTCGTCGGCCGCGGCCAGCGCGCTGCCTTTCCTTGATCTTGGTGCCGGTGACCCGATCGCTGGTTTACAGCAGGCGGTGGCCGATCAGCACGGCTTTGCGCTGGGATCTGAGGGGGGTCACATGTCTTCCACGGTTGTCGCGCAGCACGCCGGAGCCGTCATGAGCGGCGCCACCGCTGGCCGCGAGGGCCTGTTTGCGGGCGAGCTGGGCGCCTCCGCATCGAACGTCATCGCGACCGACGTAGGCGCCGGTTTGGCCACTGGGCTGACCAGTGGTTTAGGTGCCGGGGTCTGGAGCCAGAGCGGGCTGGGTTGGCAGACGGGTGCCAGCGGATTCGTTCCTGGTGTCGTTGTCACCGCCCCAACCGGAGGCTTTGGCAGTGAGGTGGGTCTGGGCTTCGGTGCTGGAGTCCAGGGTGCGATCGGTGCCCAGGTTGGTGCTGGGGTAGGCCTTGGGCTTGGCGCGCAGACGGGCTTGGGCGCCCAGGCTGGTCTAGATTTTTCTGCCGGTTTTCAGGCCGGAATTGGAGCTCACGTTGGGTCGGGCCTAGGTCTGGGTGCTCAGACGGATCTGGGCCTGCAGACCGGTGTGGGCTTTGGTCTTGGAGGCCAGGCAGCCGTTGGTGGTCAGGTTGGTGCCGGGCTGGGGTGGGGCCTTGGCGGCGGCATCGGTGGTGAGGCTGGTGGCGCCGTCGGTGGTGGTGCCGGGTTTGGCCTCGGTGGTCAGGCTGGTGCCGTGATTGGTGCTGGTGTTGGTGGTGGCATCAGCGGCGGCCTTGGTGGTCAGGCCGGTGGCGTGGTTGGTGCTGGTGTTGGTGGTCAGGCCGGTGGCGTGATTAGTGCTGGTGTTGGTGGTCAGGCCAGTGGCGTGATGGGTGCTGGTGTTGGTGGTCAGGCTGGCGGCGTGATTGGCGGCGGCGTCAGCGGCGACCTAGGTGGTCAAGCTGGTGGCGTGATTGGTGCTGGTGTTGGTGGTCAGGCCGGTGGCGTGATTAGTGCTGGTGTTGGTGGTCAGGCCAGTGGCGGCCTTGTAGGCAAGGTCGGTGTCGGGGGGCAAGGTGGCATGGGCAGCCAGGCCGGTGGCGCTGTTGGCGGAGCGGCGGGTATTGGAGGCCAGGCGGCTGTAAGTGCCGGTGGCGGTATCGCTGGCCAGGCCGCGGTCGCCAGTCAGGCGGGTATCGCTGGCCAGGCCGCGGTCGCCAGTCAGGCGGGTATCGCAAGCCAGGCCGGCCTCGGCCTAGGCGGACAGGCAGCGATGAGCGGTGGCGCGGCGGCCTCAGCCGGTGGTGGGCTCGCCGGCGCAACCAACGTCAGCGGCCTGACCGGTGTTGGCGGCAACGCATCGCTGGGCGCAAGCGGCCAGGCCGGATTGATCGCCAGCGAAGGCGCTGCCCTGAATGGCGCAGCTACCCCGCACATTTCAGGTCCGTTGGGTGGCGTCGGCGCGGGCGGTCAAATCGGTGTTACCGGTGGTGCCAGCCTGGGCATTGGAGTGGGCGGCCGTAGCGACATCCTTAGCAGCGAAAGCACTGCCCTGGGTGCACACGCAGCACCTCAACCGGCGGGCCTAGCTTCAGCCGGGCCTGGCGCAAGCACCCATATCGGCGCGGGAGGTGGCACGGCTGCCGGGCTCGGCGGCACCGCGACCGGGCTGAGCGGTGGCACGGCTGCCGGGCTCGGCGGCACCGCGACCGGGCTGAGCGGTGGCACGGCTGCCGGGCTCGGCGGCACTGCTGCCGGGGTCGGCGGCGATACCAGCCTCGGTGGTCAAGCCGGGGTTGGCGGAACCGCGGCCGGCGGGGCGCATGGCGAGATCCTCGGCCACGAAGGCGCCGCGCTGGGCGGTGGCGGTGGCGGTGGCGTCAGCGGTGCTACCACGCCAGCCGAGCCCGGACCGGCCATCCCCGCGGTCAACGGCCCCGTCATCCAGGGCGGTGCGGGCGCCGGGGCTGATGGCCAGGTGACGCCTCCGTCGGGCGGTGGTCCCGTCGTCCACAGCCCGGGCCCTGTCGGACTCGGTGGCATGAATGCCCCCGTGATCAACGCACCGGCTCCATATGCCCCAATTCCGACGCCGGCACCGGGGCCGACTCCTCCGGTTGAGCACACACCGGTGCTGACACCGCAAGAGCAGGTGTCGGTGGAACCGCCCGCCCAGCATGCGCCGCCGAGCGCCTCGGTGTTCGGTAATGAGCCGCCGATGCCGCACACGCCGCCAGTGCACACCGAGCCGCCGTCGCCCGGCCCGGCCGGCCCGCACGGGTTCTGATTCGCCGGAACCGGCGCGGCCAAACCGGCGGGGACCTTCGTGGTCCCCGCCGGTTCGTGCGCCTAACGTGATTGCAGGCGATCGAGAAAGTGGGGCAGTGCGGTGACTCAACCCGATGACCCGCGTCGGGTCGGTGTAATCGTCGAGCTGATCGATCACGCCATCGCGATCGCAGAACTCAACGAACGCGGTGATTTGGTGCGACGGTTGAGGCGCGCCCGCGCGCGGATCACCGACCCGCAGATCCGGGTGGTGATCGCCGGCCAGCTCAAACAGGGGAAGAGCCAACTGCTCAATGCGTTGCTCAATCTGCCGGTCGCGCGGGTGGGAGACGACGAGGCCACCGTCGTGATCACCGTCGTCAGCTACAGCGCCCAGCCGTCGGCCCGGATCATCCTGGCGGCGGGGCCCAATGGTGAGACGACCGCCGTTGACATCCCGGTCGACGACATCACCACCGACCTGCGTCGGGCCCCGCAGGCCCACGGCCGCGCCGTACTTCGAGTGGAGATCGGCGCGCCCAGTCCACTGCTTCAGGGCGGGCTGACGTTCATCGACACCCCCGGTGTGGGCGGCCACGGGCAGCCGCATCTGTCGGCGACACTGGGTCTGCTGCCCGACGCCGACGCGCTGCTGATGGTCAGCGATGCCAGCCAGGAATTCACCGCACCGGAGATGTGGTTTCTCCGCAAGGCCCACCAGGTCTGTCCGGTCGGGGCGGTGGTGGCCACCAAAACCGACCTGTACCCGCATTGGCGCGAGATCGTCAACACCAATGCCATGCACCTGCAGCGCGCCCGCGTGCCCATGCCGATCATCGGAGTTTCGTCGCTGTTGCGCAGCCACGCCGTCACGCTGAACGACAAGGAACTCAACGAAGAATCCAACTTCCCGGCGATCGTGAAGTTCCTCAGCGAGAAGGTGCTGTCTCGGGAGAACGACCGGGTCCGCGACGAAGTCCTACGTGAAATACATTCGGCGGCAGAGCAATTAGCGATATCTGTCGGTTCGGAATTGTCGGTCGTCAACGACCCGGCGGTGCGGGACCGGCTGGCTTCCGACTTGGAGCGGCGCAAGCGCGAAGCCCAGGATGCGCTGCAGCAGACCGCGTTGTGGCAGCAGGTGCTCAACGACGGTTTCACCGACCTGAGCACCGACGTGGACCACGATTTGCGGGCGCGCTTCCGGGCAGTCACCGAAGATGCTGAGCGGCAAATCGATTCGTGTGACCCGACGCTGCACTGGGCTGAGATCGGCGCCGACGTGGAAAACGCGATCGCCACCGCAGTGGGGGACAACTTTGTCTGGGCATATCAGCGCGCCGAAGCACTGGCTGACGACGTCGCCCGCTCGTTCGCCGATGCAGGGCTGGATTCGGTGATGTCCCCGGAGCTGAGCAAGCGCGCTATGGGCGCCGATTTCGGCGAGCTCAAGGCGCTGGCCCGGCTGGAATCCAAACCGGCCGGCAAGGCCCAGAAAATGGTCACCGGCTTGCGGGGTTCCTACGGCGGCGTTGTGATGATCGGGATGTTGTCCTCGGTGGCCGGTCTCGGTCTGTTCAACCCCGTGTCGGTGGGGGCCGGGCTGATACTTGGCCGCATGGCCTACAAGGAAGACAAGGAGAATCGGCTGCTGCGGGCCCGCGCCGAGGCCAAGACCAATGTGCGCCGTTTCGTCGACGACGTCTCGTTCGTGGTCGGCAAAGAATCGCGCGACCGGCTCAAGATGATTCAGCGCACGCTACGCGACCACTACCGCGAGCTCGCCAACGAGCTCACCCGATCGTTGAATGAATCCCTGCAAGCCACCGTCACCGCGGCGCACCTGGAAGAAGCCGAGCGCGACAACAGGATTCGCGAACTCGAGCGACAGCTCGACATCCTGAACCAGGTGACCGACAACCTGCGCAAGTTGAAGCCGTGCTGACACCCTTGGGACGAGAGTGAGCACAACCGATCGGGTTCGCGCGATTCTGGGCGGAACCGTCGAGGCATACCGGGGCGAGCCGGCCTACCGGCAGCGGGCAGATGTCTTCTACGAGCTCGAACGCATCGGGGCGCGGCTGGGCGAACCGATCCGTATCGCGCTGGCCGGCACGCTCAAGGCGGGCAAATCCACTCTGGTCAACGCACTCGTCGGCGACGACATTGCCCCGACCGATGCCACCGAGGCAACCCGGATCGTGACCTGGTTCCGGCACGGTCCGGCTCCAAGGGTCACCGCCAACCACCGCGGCGGACGGCGCACGAATGTGCCGATCACGCATCGGGGTGGTCTGAGTTTCGACTTGAGCCGGCTCAATCCGGCCGACATCGTCGACCTCGACGTCGAGTGGCCAGCCCAAGAACTGGTCGGCGCTACCATCATCGACACCCCCGGAACGTCGTCGCTGGCGCGCGAAACCTCCGAGCGAACCGTACGGCTCTTGGTACCCGCCGACGGGGTGCCGCGGGTGGACGCGGTGGTGTTCCTGTTACGCACTCTCAACGCCGCAGACATCGCCCTGCTCAAGCAGATCGGCGGGCTCGTGGGTGGCTCGGCGGGAGCGCTGGGAATCATCGGTGTGGCTTCGCGGGCTGACGAAATAGGTGCGGGGCGCATCGATGCCATGGTCTCGGCCAAGGATGTGGCCACGCGGTTCACCGGTGAGCTGAGTCGCACTGGCGTCTGTCAGGCGGTGGTGCCGGTGTCCGGGCTGCTTGCGCTGACCGCGCGCACGTTGCGCCAGGCCGAATTTTCCGCGTTGAAGAAGCTGGCCGGAGCCGACAGCACCGAACTCAACAAAGCCCTGCTGAGCGTGGATCGTTTCGTCCGGCCGGACAGTCCGTTACCGGTGGATGCGGGCACCCGCGCGCAGCTGCTCGAGCGGTTCGGCATGTTCGGTATCCGTATTTCGATTGCCCTGCTGGCGGCCGGTATCACCGATTCGTCAGGACTGGCGGCCGAATTGCTGGAGCGCAGCGGGCTGGTGGAACTTCGCAATGTGATCGATCAGCAGTTCGCGCAACGCGCCGACATGCTCAAGGCGCATACCGCGCTGGTGTCCTTGCGTCGGTTCGTGCAGCTGCGCCCGGTCATGGCGACGCCGTACGTGATCGCCGACATCGACCCGCTGCTGGCCGACACCCACGCCTTCGAGGAGCTCCGAGTGCTGAGCCTGTTGCCGTCGCGGACAACGACATTGAACGAGGACGAACTTATGTCGCTGCGCCGCATCATCGGTGGCTCGGGGACCAGTCCGGCAGCCCGGCTGGGGCTGAGTCCGGAGAACTGCCATGACGGTCCGCGCGCCGCATTCGCCGCGGTGCAGCGTTGGCGCCGCCGAGCCGAACATCCGCTCAACGATCCATTCACCACCAGGGCCTGTCGCGCGGCGGTGCGCAGTGCGGAGGCAATGGTGGCCGGATTCGCCGCACGGCGCTGACCCGTTAGGCCCCCGGCGCCGCCGTGGTCGGCGTGACGGGCGCGGCTGTCGTTGTCGGCGGCTGTTGAGTGGTCGTCGGCGGCGCGGTAGTCGTCGGCGGCGCGGTCGTGGTCGTCGGTTTGGTGGTGGTCGGCTGGGTCGTTGTCGTGGTCGGCGGAGCAGTCGTCGTGGTAGTGGTGGTAGTCGTCGGCGGCGGCGACGTGGTGGTGGTGGTCGGCGGGGCGGTTGTCGTGGTGGCCGGCGGTGGCGGCGGCGTTGCGGTGCTTGGTGTTATCACCGTCACCGTGGGGCTGTTGTTCGGCCCGACCACCGTCACCGTCTGCGGTGTCGGCGGGGGCACCGGCGATGTGGTGTTGACCGGCTTGCTTTTGCTTGGGCCCAGTGTCAGCCCCAACACCACCGCGACCAGTATGGCCAACCCTGCCGCGGCCAGGCTGAAGACCACGGCAGCGCGTTTGTACCACGGCAGAGGTTCACCTTGAGTATCCGGCGGCTGGTCGCGCCTATCATCGAAAGCCGTTGCGGTGCGACCGTATTCACCAGTGGCATCGGGGCCGGTGTAGGGGACCGGTTCATTGCCGGTGTTGGCGTCCTCGGACCAGGCCAGCGGGACATTGGCCGGTTCGGTGGCGGGTGGGTTGACCCACGCCGCCGGCGCTGCCTCGGTGGGGACGACCGCGCCGACGATATGAGTAGGTGCGTCGACGGCGGGTCCGGCACCGGTCGGGGCACCCGCTGACGACTGTGCTTGGCCGAGCAGGCCCGCGCCGATCGCGGCGCTGGACGACGGCTGCGGCGCGGTGAAGACGGGCACCTGCAAGCGTTCCGACAGGCGGGTGGTGACCAGCGGGATCGCGGCGCCGCCGCCGGCGGTGGCCACGGCGGCCAGGGCGGCCCGAAATCCGTTGCGCTGCAATATCTCTTCGACAAAGCCGACGAAACGGTCCAGCGGGGTGGCGATCAGTTGCTCAAAATCATTGCGCGACAGCCGAACCGCCTCGCCGCCGCCGGTGGCAATGGTGGCCGTCATCAGTGCCGACAATTGCTCCTTGGCGGACCGGCATCCGCCGAGCAGACGCGTCACCGACCCCATGCGGGTGGCGGTGCCCGACACTTCGGTGCTGTCGACTTCGGGGGCCACTCTGAGCAGGTGGCCCAGGACAAGCTGGTCGATTTCGTCGCCGGAGAACTCGCGGTACCGAAACGTCGGGCCGATCTGGCGGAGATTCGAACCGGCGTCGGCCAAGGTTACGCTCGTGCCCCCGGCGCCGAAGTCGCACAGCGCGACGACGCCACTCGTCGGACATCCGGGCCTGGCGTGCAGCGCGGCCAGTGAGGCCGTGGCATCGGAGATCACCGTCGCAGGCACGCCGTCGGGCGCCAATGCGGGCTGGCTCAGCAGTGCTCCGCGCAGCGCGGCGAACTGGCCTTCGGACCAGTAGGCCGGAGCCGCGATGGTGATCGGGGCGCCGTAGCCGACGGTTCGTGCCATGGCGTTGAGTGCTTCCACCGTGAGGGCCTCGCCCTGATGCCTGGTCCCGTCGGCCGCCACCAGCGGAGCCGGGTCGCCGACCCGCTCGACAAAACTGCGCAACACTAGTCCCGGCTCGGCACTGTCCGGATTCTCTTCTGGCAGGCCCACTTCGGCTGCCCGACGCTCGAACAGCCGTAACACCGATGCCCGGCGCACCGGGGTGCCGTCCGCCCGGGCCGCGACCAGGTTGGCCACCCCGATGGACAACCCGAGCGAAATGCTCATCTCGCACCCCCTGTGGTCCATTGCTTGCCGGCGATCGGTGGCCGACGGCCGTTCCCCACGATAGCCGCCGTCGAAGCGCAGCGATCGGCTCAGAGGCCGGGCGGCAAGTTGATCACGGTCGGTATCGGCAGCGTGATCCGCGGCGGCAGAGTCGGCAACGCCCCGGGCGACGGGTTGGCCCCCGTCGTCGCCGTCGTCGCCGTTGTCGGTGCCGTGGTGGTCGTGGTCGTTGTCGGCGACGTGGTGGTCGTGGTTGTGGTCGTCGGTGCCGTGGTGGTGGTGGTCGTCGTGGTGGTCGTGGTCGTGGTCCGGGTGGTCGTGGTCGGTGCCGTGGTGGTCGTCGGCGGCGTGGTGGTGGTGACGGTGAGGGTGGTGGTGACCGACGCGGGGGTGGGGCGTCCGTGCGCAAGCTGGATGATGCCGTAGACGATCACCGCGATGAGGGCCGCGATCAGTACGCCCCAGCCGACCAATGCCAGCGGTTTGCGCCATCCCGGGGTGCCGGGCTCAGGTTGCGGCTGTTGTCCGTGTCCGCGCGGGCCGTCGCCGTATCCGTAGTTGCCGTAGACGGTCGGGTCATCGGCGCCGTAATCGGGCGGGTCGTACCTTGCCACGGCCGCAGATGCTAGCCCGCGACGGCCTCCGGCATACGGCAGCCACGCGGGCCGTTACCGATCAGCAGCCTTACGGAAGGTTCGGTGGCAGGGTGATCGGCGACGGCAATCCCGGGATGGTGATCACCGACGGCAACGGCGGCAGACGTGGCAAGCGCCGCGTCGGGGCCTGTGTCGGCTGCTGAGCCGGAGGCTGGCCTTGCGGCGTGGTGGCCGGCGGAGCCTCTGCTGTCGTCGTGGACGGTGAAGCCGTCGTTGTGGTCGACTCCGCTGTCGTGGTGGTGGTCGTGGGGGCCGTCGTGGTGGTGGTGGTCGGGGTCGGGTTGGTGCCCTGCTGACCACCCATCAGCTGGGTGATGCCGTAGATGATCAGCGCGATCAGGATCAGGCATAGCAGCGCCCAGCCGGTCAGTGTCGCCGGCTTGCGGTACCACGGTTTGGGCTCTTCGTAGAGGTCGGATTGCTCGGGCGGTTCGGATTGGTCGGGCGGCGGGAATTGCTCAGACGGCGGCCCGTGCTGGGCCGGCGGGGGAGGGGCTTGCTGGTACGGCAGGTTTGGCGGAGGCCGGCCGGCCGGCGGGTATCCGCCCGCTCCGAAGCGGCCATACTGGGTCGGCTGGTTGTGGAAGTCTTCGGGTGGTCCGTAGCGTGCCACAGAACCGATGGTACTAACGCAGTGGCGCTTCCCAGCTCAGAAGGTGCTGACCCGGTCGACGCTGACGAACATCCCATGCCCGGTGCCGTTGTTCTGGAAGCGGGTGCCCTCGGCGGTGGAGGTGATGGTCCAGCCCTGCGCCTCGTAGGTCTTGTAGTCGATGCTTACGGTCGGAATGGCGCCGAGATTGCCGAGGACCCACTGGACGGTGCCGGCGGCGGTGATATGCACGCCGTTGGCGTGCTCGCCGTCTTTGATCGGGGAATTGGTGAACGGCGCTTCGCAGCCGACGCTGTCTTTGCTGATCTGACAGCGGGTCTGGCCGGATTTGGTCTCGATGAAGACGTAACCGTTCTGGTCGGGCGGTAACGGGATGGCACCGGCCGGCGTAGTCGGGCTGGCCGGCGTTGTCGGCGGCAGCGGCGCCGTGCCGCTCGGTGATGAGGTACTGGGCCGGGACGTCGGGAACGACGGCTCGATTGGCCCAGCGCCCGGTCGGGCGATCGGCCTGCCGTCAATGGTGGAATCGCATCCGGCACCGAGCGCACCCGCCGCCAGCAGGGCCGCCCCTATCTGCAATAACCGCACGCGCTACTCCCGAGATTCTCCAAAGACCAAAACTCAGATTACGCAGCAGGTGACGCAAGTTAGCGCAGTGACGCGCCTTCGGCTTCGGTGTGGCCCATTACCTCTGCGGCCCGGCGCGCGGCCGCGACGATGCCCTGGTAGCCGGTGCATCGGCAGAAGTTCCCGGACAGGGCTTGGCGTATCTGGTCGTCGGTGGGCTGGGGATTGTCGTTCAGCAGCGCGGTAATCGACATGACGAAGCCGGGCGTGCAAAAGCCGCATTGCAGTCCATGGCACTCCCGCAGCGCCGACTGCACCGGTGAAAGCTCGCCGCCCGGGGATGCGACACCCTCCACCGTCGTCACCTCCATACCGTCGGCCTGGACCGCGAACAGCAGGCACGAGCGGACGGCAGTGCCGTCCAGCAACACCGTGCACGCGCCGCACGCACCATGTTCGCACCCCAAATGAGTGCCCGTAAGCCCGCACTTGTCACGCAGGAAGTCCGCCAACGTCATCCGCGGTTCAACGTTGGCGGCGACGGAATTTCCGTTGACCGAGAACTGGACTGATCGCTCATGCATAACTGGCCCCGGCGCTGGCTTGCTGGGCTGCTTGGGTCCAGGCGCGGGCCGTCATGGCGGCACCCACTCGGCTGCGGTACGACGCCGGCCCTTGCAGGTCCGACGGAATGTCGTCGAGTTCCGACATGGCCGCCCGGCCTATCTCCTCGGGTATCACCTCGCGCAGCGGCATGCCGGTGACCGCGGTTTCGGCCGCCGTCGCACGCTTGGGCGTGGCGCCCAGGCCCAGCAACCCGATCGCGCAACGCGACACCCGGTCATAGTCATCGAGCCGGACCCCGACGACTGCTCCGGCTATCGCGAAATCGCCGTGCCGGCGCGCAAATTCGCGTACCGCAAAGCCGGATCGGCCATTCCACACCGGAAACCGGACGCCGGTGAGCACCTCGTCGGGCTCCATGGTGGTTTCCCACAGGCCGGCGAAGAAGTCCGCGGCAGCCATCTCGCGTCGCCCTCGCGACGAAAGCACCTCCATCACCGCGTCCAGGGCCAGCGCCACCGCCGGGTATTCACCGGCGGCATCGGCATGCGCGATCGATCCGCCCAGGGTGCCGCGGTTGCGGATCTGGAAGTGCCCGACGAACGGCGTCGCCAAGCTCAGCAACGGAACCGCTTGGCGCACTTGCTTATCGGCGCCAACTACGGCCTCGGTGGTGCCCGCTCCGATCCACAGTTGGTCACCGCGGGCTTCGATGCCGCGCAGCTGGGGCAACCGGGATATGTCGATGAGGTGATCGAAGTAGGCCAGCCGCATCGACAACATCGGCACCAGACTTTGGCCTCCGGCAAGGATTTTCGCGTTCTCGCCGAGTTCGGCCAGCAGACCCACGGCCGCTTCGACGGTATCGGGTCGGTGGTAGTCGAAAGCCGCCGGCTTCACCGCGACGCCTCTTCCAGTAGCGAGACGATCGAGGCCGGACTGGCCGGCAGCCGGGTTATGGTCACGCCCAGCGGCGCCAGGGCGTCGTTGATCGCGTTGATCACTGCGGGCACCGAGCCTATTGCGCCGCCTTCGCCGACGCCCTTGTATCCGCCCGGGCCCGGGCCCGGGATCTCGACGTGGCCGTATTCGATCAGCGGCACCTCGGTGGCGGTCGGCAGTAGATAGTCGACGAATGTTGTGGCCAGCGGGTTGCCGTCGTCGTCGTAGACGAGATTTTCCAGCAGCGCGCCGCCGATGCCCTGCACCGTTCCGCCGGCGATCTGTCCTTCCACGATCGCCGGGTTGATCATCGGCCCGACGTCTTCGCTGACGATGAAGCGCAGCAGCGTGACTTTGCCGGTCTCGGTGTCGACTTCGCAGGTGCAGGCGTGGGTCGCGTTGGCCCAGTGAATCGGGTTCGGCGAGTTGAACCGAGCGCTCACCTCCAAAATGGGCGATATTCCCGGCGGCAACTGCTGCGGTGAGTAGTGGGCCAGGTAGGCCAGCTCGCCGAAGGACACCTGGGTTGCCGGGTCGCCGCGTACGGCGGCGCGCGAATGGGCCAGTTCCACTTCGGATTCTGCCACCTTCAGGCGATATGCGGCCAGCTTGACGATCTTTTCGCGCAGGATGGTCCCCGCCTCGGTGACGGCCCCGGCGGTCATCGGTCCGCTACGGCTGCCCTGCGTCCCGGCCCCGTACGGCGTGGTCGCGGTGTCGCCCTGGATGGTGCCCACGTCGTCGAAATCTGCCCCCAGCACGTCGGCGGTCAGCTGAATGACGGTGGTTTCCAGGCTGTTTCCGCTCGACCCGCCGTTGACGTAGACGGTGATCTTGCCCGTCGGCTCCATCCGGATGGTGGCGCCTTCGGTGGCCAGGTGGCCGGTCGCCGCGCCGGTCGGCTCGATGTAGGCCGAGAAGCCGAGGCCCAGGTAGCGCCCGTGTGCCAGAGCTTCGGCCTGTTCTTTGCGGAAACCCTCGTGGTCAACGATTTTCACGGCCTGTTCGAACGTCTCGATCGGAGCGACGTGGTCGTAGGGCATGCCGTTGGGGTTGAAGTAGGGCATCTCGTCACGGCGCAACAGATTTCGCCGGCGCAGCTCGACGGGATCGATGTTCATCTTGCGCGCGGCGATGTCGAGAAGTACTTCGCGAGCGAGGCTTTCGAACTGCCATGGACCGCGGTAGGCCACCAACCCGGTGGTGTTGGAGAAGACCGTCTGGTAGTTGAAGCTGGCCTTGGGCACCCGATACGGGCCCGGGAAGAACATGCCGATGGCGGCCGTGGTCAACACCGGGTAAGGCGTCGGATAAGCCCCGATGTCCTGGACGAAGTCGATGTCCGCGGCCGCGAGGTTGCCCTCGTCGTCGAACGCCATCCTGGCCATGCCGTCGACGTGACGCGCCTGCCCGGCCGACATCAGGTTTTCGCGGCGGTCCTCGATCCACTTCAGCGCCGCGGGCACCTTCCGGGCGGCCAGCATGACGCACATGTCTTCGCGCATCGGGACGACCTTCTGGCCGAAGCCGCCGCCGGTGTCCCGCGCGATAACCCGAACCCGTTGTGCCGCAATGCCTAACAGCCGGGCGCAGAAAGCGCGCAGCTCGTGCGGAGTCTGGGTCGACGCCCAGACGGTCAGTTCTCCCGAAGCGGCCACCCACTCGACCACCAGGCCGCGAGTCTCGATCGGCACCGGCAGATAGATCTGCTGATAGAGGTGCTCTTCCACGACATAAGGCGATGTGGCGAAGACGTTTTCGTCCGGCGGCGCCCCGCCCATCCCGCCGGCGACATTGTTCGGGTAGCTGTCGTGTACCCGCACATCCGCGGACTGCGCCCGCCTGAAGTCGACGATTGCCGGCAATGGCTCGTAGTCGACGTCGACCAGTTCGAGCGCATCCTCTGCGAGGTAGCGGTTCTCGGCGACGACCAAGGCAACCGGGTCGCCGACAAACTTCGCTTCGCTTTCGGCCAGCGGGGGCCGCGGCGTGTCCGGGACGTCCTTACCCGCGACTGCGTGCCAGGCCTCCCGGACATCCGGATTGAGGTCGGTGGCGGTGAACACTGCATGGACGCCGGGCAGTGCCAGCGCCGCCGAGGCGTCGATGCTGTTGATCCGGGCCCGCGCGAACGGGCTGCGCAGGAAGCAGGCGTGCAGCATGCCGGGCCGCGAGATGTCGTCGACAAAGCTGCCGTGGCCGGTCAGCAGACGGCCGTCTTCGACGCGCTGCACGCGAGTGCCGGCGTAGCGGGGCGCCGGGGCAGCGCTGGTCGGTTGCAAGTCCTGAGTCATGGCGCTCCATCTGGTTGTCGCCTTTTGAGAAGGCCAATGTCATCATATGAGAGTGGCATTATCGGAGTCGATAGTCGTCGGACTCCTCTTGGCCGCAGGTGCCGGGCGGCGGTACGGACGTCCGAAGGTCCTCGTGGACGGTTGGCTCGAGGCCGCGCTGGCTGCGCTGACCGGCGGTGGTTGCACCGGCGTCGTCGTGGTTCTGGGCGCTGCCCAGGTAGCGGTCCCGCCCGGTGTCACCGCGATTACCGCTGCGGATTGGCAACAGGGGCTGAGCGCGTCGGTGCACGCCGGCCTTGACCAGGCCAATCGTATGCACGGGGACTACGCAGTCTTACACGTCATCGATACACCCGATGTCGACGCCTCGGTGGTGGCGCGAGTGGTCAACCGCGCGGTGGCGTCCCGCAGTGGTCTGGCGCGGGCCTACTTCGGGGAACGGCCCGGACATCCGGTGGTTATCGCCCGCAGGCATTGGCCGGCAGTGCTGGCCGCGATCTCGGGGGACCAGGGGGCGGCCGCATATCTGCGGGGGGCGCCCGGGGTAGAGGTCGTCGACTGTGGCGACCTCGCCAGCGGCGTCGATATCGACGAACCGCTGTGATGCGCTATTGGGTGGGCTGGGTCGCTTCTGCGGTGTGCTGGGCGGTGGTCAGCACGCGGTGGCGGACCAGATACCAGCCGCCGATGAGGGCGGGGATACCCAGCAGCATCGCGGCGAGCATCCAGCGACCGTATGTCTGGTTGAACAGCATCAGGATCAGGACGGCCACCAGGAACACCAGCGTGAGCCAGCCGCTGTAGGGGGATAGCGGCATCCGGAAATGCGGCCGCTGCAACGTCCCGGCGGTCGTCAACCGGTGAAATCGCAATTGGCACACCACGATGGTCGCCCAGGCCACGATGACTCCGGTTGCGGCGATATGCAGCACGATCTCAAAGGCCTGGCTCGGTTTGACGGCGTTGAGGACGATGCCGAACAGGCCGATTCCGGCGGTGAGAAGGATTCCGCCATACGGCACACCGTTCTTCGACATCGGTGCGGTGAATTTCGGCCCGCTGCCATTGATGGCCATCGATCGCAGGATCCGACCCGTGGAATACAGCCCGGCGTTCAGGCTCGAGAGTGCGGCGGTGAGCACCACGAGGTTCATCAGGCTGCCGCCGCCGGCAAAACCAATCTTGGAAAAGAAGGTGACGAACGGGCTCACGTGTTCCCGGTAGGCGGTGTAGGGCAGCAGTAGCGCCAGCAGCGTAGTCGAGCCGATGTAGAACACCGCGATGCGGAACACCACCGAATTGATCGCTCGTGGCATGACCTTTTCCGGTTCGGCCGCTTCCCCGGCCGCGATGCCGACCAGTTCGACGGCGGCGTAGGCGAACACTACCCCGGACGTGACAAGCACCAGCGGCAGCAGGCCGGCCGGCAGCAGTCCGCCATGGCTGTTCCACAGCGATACCCCCGTCTGCTGACCGTCAACCTTGAAACGTCCGGCCAGGAAAACCGTGCCGATGACAAGGAACACCACCAGCGCCAGCACCTTGACCAAAGCGGCCCAAAATTCCAATTCCCCGAACAGCCGCACCGAGATCAGATTCATCGACAACACCAGCAGCAGCGCGCTCAACGCGAGCGCCCATTGCGGAATCACGTGAAACGCCGTCCAGTAATGGAAGTAATGTGCGATCGCCGTGGTGTCGACGATCCCGGTCATGGCCCAGTTCAGGAAGTACATCCAGCCCGCGACGAAAGCTACTTTCTCGCCGAAGAATTCGCGGGCATAGGACACGAACGAACCTGACGACGGGCGGTGCAGCACCAGTTCGCCCAGCGCGCGCAGGATTAGGAAGACGAAGATGCCACAGACCCCGTAGACCAGGAACAACCCTGGTCCCGCCGACGCGAGCCGGCCACCGGCGCCGAGGAAAAGTCCGGTCCCGATGGCGCCGCCGAGCGCGATCATCTGCAGCTGCCGATTGTTGAGGGTTTTGTGGTAACCGGAGTCTTCGCGGGTAAGCATGCTAGGAGGCGGTGCCATCGAATTCCTTATCGCCGTAGCTTGCGGAAACACCGCGAGACTGGGTGCCAGGCTATCCCACTCCCGCCATATGACGCATCGTCAGGCGGGGCCGGCTGGGTGGGCGTCAGGTGTGGTGGCGACGTCGAGTGTGCGTCGCTGGCGGTGAGTGTGCGTCGCTGGCGGCGAGTGTGCGTTGCTGGCGGCGAGTGTGCGTTGCTGGCGGCGAGTGTGCGTCGCTGGCGGCGAGTGTGCGTCGCTGGCGGTGAGTGTGCGTCGCTGGCGCCGAGTGTGCCGTCAGGGCGGCCGATCGCGGCGGTTCCCGCCCTACATGCACGCTCGAAGCCCCCAGTGCACGCTCGAAGCCCCCAGTGCACGCTCGAAGCCCCCAGTGGACGCTCGACGCCGCCAGCGCACGCTCGAAGCCCTGAGTGCACGCTCGACGCCGCCAGCGCACGCTCGACGCCGCCAGCGCACGCTCGAATTGGCCAACTTCGCTGCATCGCGACAGTCGATGAACGAAGAGCGCCGCGCCAGCTAGAACCAAGACGCCCACCCCGGGAACAAGAGCGAGACCGGTACCGTTAGCATGATCGACAAGTTGAGTGGACCAAGCTCAACCCTGTTTGACAGCGAGTTCCGCTGGGAGCAGGCTTGAGCGGGGTTCACTCAGCATAGTGCAGTACAGAACGTCTACATACTCAGGAGGAATCACCATGGCTCGTGCGGTCGGAATCGACCTCGGGACCACCAACTCCGTCGTCTGCGTGCTGGAGGGTGGTGACCCCGTCGTGGTCGCCAACTCCGAGGGCTCACGGACCACCCCGTCTGTCGTCGCGTTCGCGCGTAACGGCGAGGTGCTGACCGGCCAGCCCGCCAAGAACCAGGCGGTGACCAACGTCGACCGCACCGTGCGTTCGGTCAAGCGGCACATGGGCAGCGACTGGTCCATCGAGATCGACGGCAAGAAATACACCGCGCCCGAGATCAGCGCGCGTGTCCTGATGAAGCTCAAGCGCGACGCCGAGGCCTACCTCGGTGAGGACATCACCGACGCGGTGATCACCACGCCCGCCTACTTCAACGACGCCCAGCGTCAGGCCACCAAGGACGCCGGCCAGATCGCGGGCATGAACGTGCTGCGCATCGTCAACGAGCCGACCGCCGCCGCGCTGGCCTACGGCCTGGACAAGGGCGAGAAGGAGCAGACGATCCTGGTGTTCGACCTGGGCGGCGGCACCTTCGACGTCTCCTTGCTGGAGATCGGCGAGGGCGTGGTCGAGGTCCGTGCCACCAGTGGTGACAACCACTTGGGTGGTGACGACTGGGACGACCGGATCGTCACCTGGCTGGTCGACAAGTTCAAGGGCACCAGCGGCATCGACCTGACCAAGGACAAGATGGCAATGCAGCGGCTGCGGGAAGCGGCCGAGAAAGCCAAGATCGAGCTGTCAAGCTCGCAGAGCACGTCGATCAACCTGCCCTACATCACCGTCGACGCCGACAAGAACCCGCTGTTCCTCGACGAGCAGCTGACCCGGGCGGAGTTCCAGCGCATCACCCAAGACCTGCTGGACCGCACCCGCAAGCCGTTCCAGTCGGTGATCGCCGACACGGGTATCTCGGTCTCCGACATCGACCACGTGGTGCTGGTGGGCGGCTCGACGCGGATGCCGGCGGTGACCGACCTGGTCAAGGAGCTCACCGGGGGCAAGGAGCCCAACAAGGGCGTCAACCCCGACGAGGTAGTGGCCGTTGGTGCCGCGCTGCAGGCGGGTGTCCTCAAGGGCGAGGTGAAAGACGTTCTGCTGCTTGATGTTACGCCGCTGAGCCTGGGTATCGAGACCAAGGGCGGCGTGATGACCAAGCTGATCGAGCGCAATACCACGATCCCGACCAAACGGTCGGAGACCTTCACCACCGCCGACGACAACCAGCCGTCGGTGCAGATCCAGGTCTATCAGGGTGAGCGCGAAATCGCCGCGCACAACAAGCTACTCGGCTCGTTCGAGCTGACCGGTATCCCGCCGGCCCCGCGTGGCGTGCCGCAGATCGAGGTCACCTTCGACATCGACGCCAACGGCATCGTGCACGTCACGGCCAAGGACAAGGGCACCGGCAAGGAGAACACCATCCGGATCCAGGAAGGCTCGGGCCTGTCCAAGGAAGAGATCGACCGGATGATCAAGGACGCCGAGGCGCACGCCGAGGAGGACCGCAAGCGTCGCGAAGAGGCCGACGTGCGTAACCAGGCCGAGACGCTGGTCTATCAGACGGAGAAGTTCGTCGCTGAACAACGGGGTGCAGCGTCCGAGTCCGGTGGCTCCAAGGTTCCCGAAGAGACGCTGAGCAAGGTCGAAGCCGCGGTCGCCGAGGCAAAGACGGCGCTTGGCGGCACTGATATCGCCGCGATCAAATCGGCGATGGAAAAGCTCGGCCACGAGTCGCAGGCGCTCGGACAGGCGATTTACGAAGCCACTCAGGCTGAGGCTAGCGCCGCCGGCGCGGCACAGCCGGGCGGCGGCCCGGCGGGCCCAGCTGACGATGTGGTGGACGCGGAGGTGGTCGACGACGACCGGGAGTCCAAGTGACCGAAAGCAACCCACACGAACAGGTGACGGTCACCGACAAGCGGCGCATCGATCCGGAAACGGGTGAAGTACGCCACGTCCCTCCCGGCGATACGTCGGGAGGGACGGTACCCGGAACCTCGGCGGTCGGCACCGACAAACTGGCGGAAAAAGTCGCCGAGTTGACGGCCGATCTGCAACGGGTGCAAGCCGACTTCGCCAACTATCGCAAGCGTGCGCTGCGCGACCAGCAGGCTGCGGCGGACCGGGCCAAGGCCGCCGTTGTCAGCCAACTACTGCATGCGGTGGACGACATCGAGCGGGCGCGCAAGCACGGAGACCTGGATTCCGGGCCGCTGAAGGCCGTCGCCGACAAGCTGATAAGCGCATTGACCGGCCTGGGGTTGAAGCCATTCGGCGCCGAGGGCGAGGATTTCGACCCGGTGCTGCACGAGGCGGTGCAGCACGAGGGCGGTGGCGGACAAGACGCCAAGCCGGTGATCGGGACCGTTATGCGGCAGGGCTACCAGCTCGGTGAGCAGGTTCTGCGAAATGCCCTGGTCGCCGTCGTCGACACGGTTCCCGACGACACGGCCGAATCGGATGGGCCGCCCGCGGCCGACGACTCTGTCGAAACCGAGCAGCCCGACACGAGCGATAACGCCGACGTGCCCGGTGAATAAGGCCGAGAATCACAGGCGAGATAAAACTACAGAGACGAAGGTGAGGAGGTGACGCAACATGGCCCAGCGAGAATGGGTCGAGAAGGACTTCTACAAGGAGCTGGGCGTCTCCTCTGACGCCACCGCTGAAGAGATCAAGCGGGTGGCTCGCAAGCTGCTCGCCGAGAATCATCCCGACCGAAACCCGGGCAACAAGGCGGCCGAGGATCGCTACAAGGCGGTCTCCGAGGCAAAGGAAGTGCTCACCGATCCGGCCAAGCGCAAGGAGTACGACGAAACGCGCCGGCTTTTCGCCGGCGGCGGTTTCGGTGGCCGTAGGTTCGATGCCGGCGGCTTCGGGGGCTTCGGGGGCGGCAGCTATGGCTCCGATGGCGCCGAGTTCAACCTCAACGATTTGTTCGACGCCGCCAGCCGTTCCGGCGGGACCAATATCGGTGACTTGTTCGGCGGGTTGTTCGGCCGCGGCGGCAGTACCCGTCCCAGCCGGCCGCGACGCGGCAACGACCTGGAGACCGAGACCGAGCTTGATTTCGTGGAGGCCGCCAAGGGCGTGGCGATGCCGTTGCGGCTGACCAGTCCGGCGCCGTGCACCAACTGCCACGGCAGCGGAGCGCGCCCGGGCACCAGCCCTAAGGTGTGTCCCACCTGCAACGGCGCCGGGGTGATCAACCGGAACCAGGGTGCGTTCGGCTTCTCCGAGCCCTGCACCGATTGCCGGGGTAGCGGCTCGATCATCGAGCACCCGTGTGATGAGTGCAAAGGCACCGGCGTCACCACCCGCACCCGCACCATCAATGTACGGATCCCGCCGGGCGTCGAGGACGGACAGCGGATCAGATTGCCCGGGCAAGGCGAAGCTGGGTTGCGCGGTGCGCCGTCGGGAGACCTGTATGTGACGGTGCATGTTCGGCCGCATCCGGTGTTCGGGCGCGACGGTGATGACCTGACCGTGACAGTTCCGGTTAGCTTTACCGAATTAGCTTTAGGCTCAACACTTTCCGTGCCGACACTGGACGGGACCGTGGGCGTCCGGGTGCCGAAGGGCACCGCCGACGGTCGAATCTTGCGGGTGCGCGGACGTGGCGTGCCCAAGCGCAGCGGCGGTAGCGGCGACCTCCTCGTCACCGTGAAGGTGGCCGTTCCGCCGAATTTGGAAGGCGCCGCCGAAGAGGCGCTTCAGGCCTACGCGGCGGCCGAGCGGTCCAGCGGGTTCAACCCCAGGGCCGGTTGGGCGGGTAATCGCTGATGGCCAAGAAGGACGAGTCTCGGACGTTTCTGATCTCGGTGGCTGCCGAGCTGGCTGGCATGCACGCACAGACGCTGCGCACCTATGACCGGCTGGGTTTGGTCAGTCCGAGGCGCACTTCGGGTGGGGGGCGGCGCTATTCGGAGCGCGATGTCGATCTGCTGCGTCAGGTGCAGCATCTCTCGCAGGAAGAAGGCGTCAATCTCGCCGGCATCAAGCGCATCATCGAGCTGACGAATCAGGTGGAAGCGCTGCAGGCGAGGGTCAAGGAGATGGCCGAGGAATTGGTGGTCCTGCGCGCCAATCAACGTCGTGAGCTTGCGGTATTGCCCAAGAGCACGGCCCTCGTCCTCTGGCAACCGCGCCGGTGAGCGGAGCCCGCGGGTGCGGGCGAGCGAACGGCGCCATCAGCGGAGCCGGTGAGCGGAGCCCGCGGGTGCGGGCGAGCGAACGGCGCCATCAGCGGAGCCGGTGAGCGGAGCTCGCGGGAGCGGGCGAGCGAACGGCGCCATCAGCGGCGCCGGTGAGCGGAGCCCGCGTGATTAGTGCGCACGTCAGCGAGCATCTTGATGAGGGCCCGGGTATCGGGTCGGCGACGGTGAGGCCTTGATTAGCAACCGAAAGTTGTTATTCCACAACGTGTTTCAGCTTTGATACGATGCTGCTGACCAGCCTAAGATTGGTTGTTTGTCGGTGGCGGTGGGGTTGGAAGGGTTCGTACCACCACCAGTGGGCGCGTTCGCCGGTGAGTCCTGGGTAGGGCGGTACGGTGGGTGGGCGTGCCAGCGATCCCGGGTGCAGTGACCGGCCGGCGTGGTCGGTGACGCTGAGATTGGCTGCGGGTCCGGTGATGGTGATGAGGCCGCGGTGGTGGCTGCGGTGGTGATAGGGGCAGAGCAGCACCAGGTTGGTCGCGAATCCGTAAGCTACCCCCCACAGGTGGGGCATCAAAGCTCACCGGTTCCACTCCACCAGCTTCATCCGCACGTCGACACCTGGTCCGAGCTTCTGCTTGAGACCCTGCAAAAAACCCCACTAACGCACCGCCTGGTCAGCCAAACGCCGACATAGCCGCTCCACTGCTGTCAACGGCTGGTTTTCATAGTCGATATCACCGCGCGGATCCAACGTGTCCGTCGCGGAAGCGACCGGTACCTGGTTCTCTAGCAGCAGCATCGCGAGCTGACGCTTGTCCACCAGCACCACCCACCGCATCTGTGCAGGCAGTTTGGGGGGCGTCGTTTCGTCCCTGGCTGCGTACGTCATGTGCGTTCCTGCCTGAGTTCCCTCAGTCCCACGCGGATACCACCGCCGGACGATGACCTCTGCGGACAGCGTTGCCTCATAGCCGATTCCCCGCAGTGCAGCACTTCCCTGACGCCTCCCCTATTGCTGGCCCACGTGGGCGGCGCCGAACCCGCAACGCTTCATGAGATGGGCCATTGAGGACTGCCAATTTGTTGCGGAACTCTCGGATATTTCGCACCTTGGCGAGCTCACTCCCAGACCATCGAAGATGACAAGAATAGCCCCCAAAGGAATCCCGCCCCATAGCGATCTCCCTTCCATAAG
>NZ_LQOX01000151.1 GCF_002102175.1 Mycobacterium gastri
CACGCCAAACCAGCAGACGAACACGCAGGTCACACCGACACACCCCAAGTTACCGACCGGTAATGTCCTAACTCAGGTCGCACACCAGCTGCACTTGTCGCGGTTCGCCAACATGGCTCGGTGAGTTACATCACGAATGATGGCGGAGTGATGGCGGATCCGCCAAGTTCGTGAGACACACGGGTTGCTGAATCCCAAGGGTGCGTCGACGGCCATGTGACGGTCAGGTCACCAAAGCAGTCTGATCCGATCGCAGGGCCGAGGTGACCGCCATGGGCCGCAGCAGAGACAAGGCGTCGACTGCCTCTGTCTATACCGGCGTGCTGACGACCTGAGCAAAGTTACACGAGAGTGGACTGCGCCCGGGATCGATGAACTTGCCAACGCGGCTCCCTGGCGGACGTTTCGGTGGCACCGCGGGCAGAAGCATTACTCGGGAACCTACTGGCCGAGCACCGCTGGCAGTCACGCCATCTACGAATCGCGACTTGAGTTGGCACGCTTGCTCTTTGCCGATTTCGACATGAGTGTGCGACAAATCGTCGCCCAACCATTCTGCTCCGGGCTTTGGTCGACCGCACGCCACGCAAGCACATCCCAGACTATCTGTTGATCACGGATACCGGCCCAGTAGTCGTGGACGTGAAACCCGCTGAGGAGCGCGGCTGGCGCTATCAAGTGGCGACCGAGCCCATCGCAGTTGAGCTGGGGATGTCCGCTTCCTTGCGGGATACCGGCGCGACCGGCTGTTCCGGTCGGAGCTCTTGGCGCAACTACCGGAAAAGAATCTGGACGGCTCACCACTTGGGGACGCGCTCAAGTGTCTGCCAGGGGAGCCGATCCACCACGTCAAATCTGCTGTACTGCACCTTCTCTGGCGCCAGGAACTAAAAATCCCAGTTGATCGTGAAATCATGGCGCAGCACCATGTCAACGAGGATGTCTGTTCGATCCGCGACACGCCACGATTCCGTCGTGAACGCATCATGGGCGAAGAAAGCGAAATTGACGGAGGTTTGGGGTGTGGTGCGTGATCGGTACACGATCGCGTCCAGGTCGGGCCACCACCGCCGAGCAGCGTCGGCCAGCTGATGACATCGGTTCCACACTAGCCTGTGTTGGCCGGTACTAATCTGATCGTCGACCTGCAGGGCGTCAAGGTTTCGCTGGGTGCGCAAGTCCAACACGCGCAGCGAACGCCGAGCCACCAGGCGGATCAGATAGTGGGTCGCATGGTCGGCGGGGACAGTCCGGCCGGTATCGCGATACCACTCGCGAAACGCGCCCTCGCAGGCGGTGGCAGCGTAGCGCGTACGAAACCCACCTGACTGCGGATCGAACCTATAGCGAGGTTCGGCGAAACCTCCCCAGTTCCAGTCGGACGGCTCAGCGGCCTCAATCCGCCAAATCTCGGCGCCCGCACGAACAGCTCGACTGACAATCCCGGCTGGGCGGTCCCGCGGCAACGGGCCACGATAGCCAGCAGGAAGTCTAGGCACCGAGGGCGGTGAGCAGCTGCCACGCCGTGGTTGCGGTCTTCTTGCGACGCAACGCTTCCGAGATCGACGCGCCGGCTAGATCATCACGCTTGATGCGCATGATTCGATCACCCGCAACCGGATCGGAGCTGAATCTTGCGAGCAGTGCGAGGATCTCGGGAAGATCTGGGCGCAAACCGTCCGAATCGAATTGCCACGCTGGGAACCACGTGTTGTTCCCGATGGTCATGCCAAGGAGTTGGCCGCGGCTGCGGAGTTGATGGACCGCCTGGGGTGTCTCGTACCCCAGCCGCGACTGGACATCGCGCGTGGAGATGGCGCCTTCGAGGAAGTCACTCATAAGACGGGTGCGGCGCTCGGCGTTGAGCTTCCGGGCGGCGACGCGTTCAAGCTGTTCTCTGGGTGCTGTCGGTGCAGCCAGAAGCTCCTTGAGGAGCCCGGCGAAATCGGGATCGCGGCGGACCCTTTTCTCGACTTGACTGACTAGCTCGGCGACGGGAGGCATGCAACCAGTCTACGCAACTAAGGGCAATTGAAACAATTGTAACGGGAACGCGCGGGTAGATGCCAAGCGGTTTTCGAGTGCGAAGCCTGCACCGCGGGTCCGTGCAACGCCGACGTGAACGCCGCACGCAACGTCGCCGCCGGACGGGCGGTGACAGCACGGGGAGACCTCGGCGCAGCCGGTCGCCACCGCATTGGCGCCGTTGCCCACGGAGACGACACCGAGCCATACACTTGCCGCGTGAACATCAGCAAGGTCATTGTCGGCGTAGCGATAGCCCCTGTCCGGGCCGGCGTCGCGGTGGCCGACGCCGGACTCGCCGTTGCGGCCATGGCGCTCGGCGCCGTGAAGCAATCCTTGGGCGAGGAAGGCCCGAAGACAGTAGACCCGATTACCGACCTATTTCCGTTGCGCGGCGCACTCGTAGGCGCCAACCGAGTTGCCGAATTAACCGAAAACGACCGGGCGATGGGGCGTGCTCTGGTCCGCGGCGGGCCGGCGGACAAGCTGATGCGTCCGGGTGGGGTTGTCGACCTGTTGACCGCGCCCGGCGGTTTACTCGATCGGGTGTCCGTTGAAGGTACCGCGCTAGAGCGGATCCTGGCGCCCGGTGGGCTCGCAGATCGGCTGCTCGCTGAGGACGGGCCGGTAGAGCGGATGTTCGCCGAGGACGGCATTATCGAGCGGATGTTCGCCGAGGACGGCGTCATCGACAAGCTGCTCGCTAAGAATGGACCGCTGGAACAATTCACCGAAGCCGCTGAAATCCTGAGTCGGCTGCAGCCCGCTATCGAGAGGTTGACGCCGACCGCCGACACCCTCGAGTCTGCCGTCGATACCCTCAATCGAATGATCAACTCGCTGAGTGGCATCGCAGACCGCATTCCGCGGCGGCGGTCGACGCGGCCGGCTGTGCGCGCGAAGCGCAACCTGGACCAGGATGCCATCGATCAGTGAGCCGACCGGCTCGCTGACTCACCACCGATAAAGTTGGCGGCCGACCCGCCACTCGCTCAGGCGCGGCAGCGGCATTTAAGGACTTATCCCAGACCTGGCCCAGACCTGGCCCCCGCGCACCCTGGGCCGCACGCCCTCCGCGTAAGGCGGCATGCTCGACTGGTTGGATCACCCCAACCTCAGCCGAGAAGCATTGCCCCGCTTGATCATGGCCGTCACCCCCGCCATTCCCACGCGCCCCCGTCCCGGATCGGTCGCGGCCGCGGTATGTCGACGGGGCCAATTCACTTGGCGCATTCAACGTACGAGCCGTAGCCGCCGCCCGGCCAGTCGCAGCGTCAGCCGTTGGCCCCAGGACAGGGTCAACGCATCGCTTTCGACGCCGTCGCCGAACACCACCAGCCGACCCGACTCCACGTCGACGGTCAGCGTCGCGGCGGCCAGATCCCCCTCCACCAGCGACGTGCCGGTTGCGGGCGACGGCCAGGCCTCGCGGACGAACCACGCGAGCCGCGGTTCGGTTGGTCCGGGCAGTACGAGGCCGCTTCGACGTTGCTCCCAGACCGAGCGACACCATCCGGTTGCGCCGGTTCCGGTGGACACGATCACTCCGGACGACGCCTGCCGCTCGGCACGGCCGTCGGGCAAGGCGAGCGTGTAGCGCGCGGTTTGATGGCTGGCATGGCCGACGAAGATCTCGTTGACGGCCAGTAGCTGCTGCCCGTCATCGGTCACGGCCTCGACCATGGTGCGCGGCTCAACGACGGCGCTGTCTTGCGCCGCCGCGCGGATCAGCACGCCGGCCTCGTCGGGGGAATGCGGCACCAACACCCCGGCGTTGCGATCCGGTTCTGGATTGACGCCGATCACCGGCTGGCCATCGAGGTACTTGGCGACGTTGGCCACCAGCCCGTCCTGCCCGACCACGATCACAATGTCGCGGGGCTCGAACAGAAATCGGGACAAGTCTGTCCGCTCGACCCGGCCGCGTCGCCAGTCCGCCGGTATCGCGGCGGCGACGGCGGCCAGAGCCGACTGGGTGCGCGTGTGCCGGACCTCGAGCGCATCGATGCTGCGCCCGCGGCTGGACAGAAAGAACGCCGCCTGCCCGTGGGTACCGTGCCGGGCCAGGGCATCGTCGAGTTCGGTGCGCCGGTGCACCAGCACCGCCCTCGGTGGGAGCGCCATTACGCACCGGCCCCCAGTCGGGACAGCACCGGTGCAAGGAGATCCGGCGTCAAGACCAAGTGCTCGATCTTGGGCAGGTTGGCGGCCAGTTCCTTGACCGCCAGACCCAGCAGGGTTGCCTCGGACAGATCGCGGTAGGCGGCCAGCCGTGCGGATTCGGCGGCAGCCTCCGCGTCGCCAACCAGCCGGGTGGCTTGTGCCCGCGCCTCGGCCAGCTGTACTTCGCGGCGAGCCTGCGCTTGGGTGGCGATCGCGTCGGCGGCCCAGGATTCCTGGGTCTTCAGGCGCTCATTGGCGCCGTTCTGGGCAACCAGTTCCTCCTCGCGGCGTGCGAGTTCGATCTTGGTCTGCAGTTCGTTCTCGCCGATGGCACGTTCTCGTTCCACGGCCAGCGCCCGCCGCTCGAAAGTGGCGCGGTCCGCTTCCTGCTGGACCTGTTCGCGGGTCGGGGTCTGCAGTGCGCGTTCCACCTCCGGCTCGGGCCGAATCGCCACCACGCGAACCCCAATCACCGCGATGCCGGTTTCGGTGAGTCGCGTGTCGTTGGCGAGTCCCGTGGCCATGCGGTCGCGTACCGCGCTGATCCCGTCCACCAGCGCCGTGGCCAACGCGGTGCGGGCCAGCAGGTCGAGCCCGTGCTGTTGAGCGGATTCGGTGAGCATTCCGGCCACTTGCTCCAGCGGAGCCGCACGCCAGTGGCCGGTGTTGGTATCGATTGAAAAGTCGATCCGCTGCGCGGCCAGCGTCGGGTCGACGATGCGGTAGGTCACGGTTGCCTGTACGGCCACATCCTGGAAATCGGCCGTCCTGGCGTGAAATAGCAAGGGCAGTTCGCGGTCGTCGAGCGGGATCTCAGACATGGCGGCGGTAAGCGGAAGAAACCAGAACGCCAGCCCGGGCCCGTCGTGTACGAGCTTGCCGCGGCGCAGCGCCCGGATGTGTGCGGTCGGCTCGACGCGCAGGTGACGTAGTAGCGGGTAGTGGGTGATGACGGCCATGACGGCCACCTCCTTCTTGTTATGGTCTCGGTGACGATAAGGGGCCACCTGGCTTTTCGTCAATCCGACGATTAATCTGCATTGATGCCGCGCTACGAGCCGAATGACTATCCGCCGGTGGCGGTGACCGTCGACCTCGTGGCATTGACGATCCGGGACGACGAGTTGTGCGCGTTGGTGGTCCGGCGTGGGCAGCCGCCCTACGCCGGCCGATGGGCACTACCCGGCGGATTCGTTCGCCCTGGCGAGGACCTTGACCAGGCTGCCGCCCGTGAGCTGATGGAGGAGACCGGTGTGGCCGTGGGCCGGCTGCATCTGGAGCAGCTGGCCAGCTACGGTGCGCCGCAACGTGATCCGCGCATGCGGGTGATTACGGTCGCGTATCTGGGCCTGGCGCCCGATCTTCCGCTGCCGGCTGCTGGCGGCGATGCTGCCGGCGCGCGCTGGGCACCCGTATCCGAACTGATGACGACCAGGCTCGCATTCGATCACCGACAGATCCTGGCCGACGGCTTGGAACGGGCGCGCGCCAAGCTCGAGTACACCCCGCTGGCAACCACGTTCTGTGCGGGTGAGTTCACCGTGGCCGAACTGCGGCGGGTGTACGAGATCGTTTGGGGCACACAGCTGGACAGCCGGAACTTTCACCGCAAGGTCACCGGAACCGATGGGTTTCTGGTTCCCACCGGGCGAACCACCACCCGTGACGGTGGCCGTCCGGCACAGCTTTATCGGCCCGGCGAATTGCGGTATCTGCACCCGCCGATGACGCGTGCCAGGATCCCTTGAGTTCCCCACGGACGCGTATTGGGCGCCCGCACCTGCCGTCGAGGATTGGCGTTTCGTATGTCGCGGCACTATCTTACTGGCGTGATGTCAATAGCTGCGGGTGCTGTCGCTCGGTGGACCTCCCCTTTTCTGTTGGTTGCGACCGTGGTCGGTGTGGTTCTTTCTGCCGGCTCCCTGCAGGCCGGTCCCACCGCCGCGATCCGTCTGGCCGACGCGGGAAACCCGCTGGCTGGGCAGCCCTTTTACGTGGACCCGGCGTCGTCGGCCATGGCCGCCGCGCGTAACACCAATCCGCCAAGTCCGCAGCTGACCGCCATCGCCAATACCCCGCAGGCGTACTGGCTTGACCAGGCATTTCCTGCCGGTTCGGTCGGTGCGCGGGTCGCCGGGTACGCCGGTGCGGCGCAGGCCGCCGGCAGCATGCCGATTTTTGCGCTCTATGGAATTCCGCACCGCGACTGCGGTAGTTACGCATCCGGCGGGTTCGCGTCGGGAGCCGACTACCGCCAGTGGATCGACGGTATCTCATCCGGTCTGGGCGGCTCGCCCGCGGCGATCATCGTCGAACCTGACGCACTCGACATGGCCGACTGCCTGTCGGCCGACCAGCGGCAAGAACGCTTCGATCTGATCCGCTACGCCGTCGACACGCTGACTCGCGATCCGGCCGCGGCCGTCTACGTCGACGGCGGACACTCGCGCTGGTTGAGTGCCGAGGAAATCGCCGCCAGGCTCAACCAAGCCGGTGTTGGCCATGCCCGAGGGTTCAGCCTCAACGTCTCGAACTTCTTCAGCACCGACGAGGAAACCGGTTACGGCGAAGCGATTTCGGGGATGACGAATGGTGCGCACTACGTGATCGACACGTCGCGCAACGGGGCCGGCCCTGCGCCCGACTCCGCACTGAGCTGGTGCAACCCCGGCGGGCGCGCCTTGGGCACCCCGCCCACCACGGCTACTGCCGGCGCGCACGCCGACGCCTATCTGTGGGTCAAACGTCCCGGCGAATCCGACGGATCATGCAACGGGGGCCCGTCGGCGGGTCACTTCGTGAGCCAGTACGCCATTGATCTCGCCCAAAACGCGGGCCAATAAGACCACTGCCCGACGCGCGGCTCCGCATCGAGCGCAACGGGGACCTAGCCGCGGGACGGTGTCGGCGTTGGATTAGCGTGGCCGGGTGCTGGGTACGGTCGCGGTGGAGAATTACCGTTCGTTGCGCCAGCTGGTCGTTCCGTTGCGCCAGCTCAACGTCGTCACCGGTGCCAACGGCACTGGCAAGTCCAACCTGTATCGAGCGTTGCGCCTGCTGGCGGACTCGGCCCGCAACGGCGCGGTGGCCGCGCTGGCCCGCGAAGGCGGGTTGAGCTCAACGATATGGGCCGGGCCGGCGGTGATCGGCAAGTCAGTGCGCCAGGGGCGTCATCGGGTTCAGGGCACGGTACGCACGGAGTCGGTCAGCCTGAAGCTGGGCTTCGCCGGTGACGAATTCGGCTATGCCCTGGACCTCGGACTGCCCATTGCCACGCGCACGGCGTTCGGGCTGGATCCGGAGGTCAAGGTCGAGGCGCTGTGGGTCGGTCCGGTATGGCGCCCTGCCACGGTGATAGCTCAGCGCGGTGGCCCTACTGCGCGGGTGCGAGACGGTGACGGTGGCTGGCAGGTGATCCCAGACGTGCTGCGGCCGTTCGACTCGATGCTCAGTGAGCTGGCCGATCCGATGCGGGCGCCGGAGTTGATGCAGCTGCGTGAGCGGATGCGCAACTGGCGGTTTTACGACCAGCTGCGCACCGACACCGACGCGCCCGCGCGGCAGCCCCGAATCGGCACGCGCACACCGGTATTGGGTCACGACGGCGCGGATCTGGCCGCGGCCTTGCAAACGATTCGAGAGATTGGCGACGATGGGGCGCTCAGTGAAGCCATCGAGCGCGCGTTTCCGGGTAGCAGTGTCGATATCCGCAACGCCGACGGCCGCTTCGAACTCGTTCTGCACCAGCCCGGGATGCTGCGGCCATTGGGCGCTGCCGAGTTGTCCGACGGCACACTGCGATATCTGCTTTGGGCCGCAGCTCTGCTGACACCGCGTCCACCCCAGCTGCTAGTGCTCAACGAACCCGAGACCAGCCTGCACCCGGAGTTGTTGCCCGCCCTGGCATCGTTGATCGCCACTGCGGCCGAGCACAGCCAAATTGTCGTCGTCACCCATTCCGAGTCCCTTGTCGCGACCCTGCAACAGGCCGCCGACGTGCACACCGTGCGACTGACCAAAGAACTCGGTGAGACCCGCATTGCCGGCCAGCGCCTGCTCGACCAACCGCCATGGCATTGGCCACCGCGCTAGCGAGCGCCGACGGGAGCGTGAATGTTTCTGGCGCCCTTGACATTGCGCAGGCCAGAACAGTTCACGCAGCCAACGCAGCCGACACAGTCGGTACAACGCACACATCCGACACAGGCCACGCACCGGGCGCAGGCAATGCATGCCAGGCATGCCACGCATTCCCGGACGGCTACGCACAACACACTGAGCACGCTGGCAATCACTGCGACACTGCCCGCGATAGCCGCCGACCCGGCGACCGCGACACTACCCGCGGTCGCGACCGAACCCGCCACGGCGACACTGCCCGCGGTCGCCGCCGACCCGGCGACGGCGGCGCTGCCGGCGGTCGCGATGGAGCCCGCGACCGCCATGCTGTCGCTACTGGCTAGCGAACCGACGATGGTGTCGGTGTCGGCAGTGACCGCCGAGTCCCAGGGAATTGCCATGCGCCCATCTTCGCAGTTACCTTCACTATCCGGTGGCGCTCGGGACCTTCGGCCCGCGCACATCGTGACGTTGGACTGGTGACGGCGGCTGAAGCCGGCCGTATCGTGACCGCGGCGATCAACGGGGAGAGGTGGCCTCTGGGTTCTTCGCCAGACGACAACCGGATGCCCTACCACCGTGTTAAGCAGCAGCGCGCGTTCCCGTTCTCGCCGCACCTACCGCCGCTTGGGGACCGCTATCCGCGCCAGGTCCTCCGCGATGACCAGGTCGCCGTCGAACACCTCGGCCGCCTCGTCGCGGTAACGCCGCGCGTCGGGGTATCTCTGGGAGAAGTGCGTCAGCACCAGCCGGCGCACCCCGCACTCTGCTGCCACCCGCGCCGCCTGCCGCGCGGTCAGATGCCCGTAATGCGCCGCCAAGTCCGAGTCCTCGCTCAGGAACGTCGCCTCGATCACCAACAAGTCCACGCCCTCAGCCAGAGCGTAGACCGCGTCGCACAGCCGGGTGTCCATGACGAAGGCAAATCGCTGGCCACGGCGCGCCTCACTGACTTCTGACAAATCGACAGTGCGCCCGCCGATTTGGACCGACCCGGCCCGGTGCAACTCACCCACCGCGGGCCCTGCGATGCCAAAGCGCGCCAGCTGCTCGGGCACGAACCGTCGACCGTCGGGCTCGATCAGGCGGTAGCCGATCGCGTCGACGGAATGATCGAGCTTGCGCGCTTCCAGGACTCCGAACGCTCCCGTCGCCACCGGGCCGTCCGCGGCAACCGGCTCCGCGTGCACGTTCGCGCGGTCGTGGAAAATGCAGGCATGGTGCAGCCGCGCGAAGAATTGCCGCCCCGAGGCCGGGAAGTAGGCGTGCACCCGGTGTTGTGCCCCGTCCAGCGACAGCCGTTGCACCACGCCGGGCACGCCCAGGCAGTGGTCGCCGTGAAAATGCGTTAGGCATAGCCGCGTCACCGCGGTCAGTGGCGCACCGGCGAGCAGCATTTGCCGTTGGGTCCCCTCGCCGGGGTCGAACAGCAGCCGCTCCTCGTCCCAGCGCAGCAGGTAGCCGTTGTGATTGCGGTGCCGGGTAGGCACCTGACTCGAGGTGCCGAGCACAATCAGCTCCCGGACCGACACAGTCCGAGACTACGGCCCGCGATGAATTCCGTCGCCCACCCCAGTCAGGCACCGCAGGCAGAAGCTGGTGACATCCGGCGGCTTCGTCTTATCGTCGAGCCGTGACGATCAGCTACGACGATGCGTTGCGGGAGCGGATCCGGGCACATTTGGCCGGCCACGACCGCCGCGCGGTGACCGACCCGACCAAGCGCCATGCTGCGGTCGCGGTGGTGCTGGTCGACTCCGAGGTCGATGAGGACGCGGTGGATCCGGTGCCGGTGGCCGAGCGGATCGCCGACCGGCCATCGCCCGCGTCAGGCCTGGACGCCCGTATGGCAGACGCGTCTGGTGGTGCCTCGTTTCTATTGTGCCGCAGAGCATTTCGTCTCACTTCGCATGCCGCGCAGTGGGCGTTGCCCGGAGGCCGGGTGGATCGGGGCGAAAGCGCGGTCGATGCCGCACTGCGGGAACTCGACGAAGAGGTCGGCATCCGATTGTCCGACTCGGCGGTGCTCGGCCTGCTCGACGACTACCCGACGCGGTCCGGATATGTCATCACCCCGGTGGTGATCTGGGGTGGCGGGCGGTTGCAGCCCCGCCCCGCGCCCGACGAGGTGATGGCGGTGTACCGGGTGGGGCTTCACCAACTGCAGCGCGACGATTCGCCGCGATTCATCGCAATCCCGGAGAGTCCGCGGCCGGTCGTGCAGATCCCGTTGGGTAATCACCTGATCCACGCGCCCACTGGTGCGGTGCTGCTGCAACTGCGGTGGCTGTGCCTGGAAGGTCGCTCCGACCCGGTCGACCAGTTGGAGCAACCGGTATTCGCCTGGAAGTAGGCAGCATGCCGCCGATCGCCCACGGCAGGCCTTCGGCGCGCTCTTCGCCTTTGAATTTGAAATCCGTGGCGGCCCTGGGCATTGCGAGCCCTGAGGTTTGCCTCACGGCATCGGCATGACCCCAGCCACACCAAGCATCAATATGATGCCCGGCAACAGGTTGGTCACCTGGTGTGCGACGATGCTGGCCAACAGGCCACCGGAGTACAACCGCGCAAGCGCGATCGGGATCGCCACCACCACCAATAGCGGAGCCCGGGTGAACTCGAGATGAGCCAGCGCGAACACCACGGTGGTTACCACCAGCGCAGCCCACCGTCCCCAGCGACGATCCACCGCTCCCCACAGCAGCCCCCGAAAGATGATCTCCTCGCCCAGCGGCCCGACGAACACCACCAGCGCAAACACGGCCACCGCCCATGGCCAGGAAGCCTGGACGCCGCTGAACACGCTGGCGACAGCGGATTTCGCGCCCGGGCCGGCGACCGAGGCGTAGAGCACCGAGGCGGGCACCGTGACGAGCAGCCCGCCGAAACCGAACAGCAATCCCAGCCCCACACCGTGCCAGGACCAGTGCAGCTTCAGGTCGGTGCGGGGACCGTTGCCGCGCAGCGTCGTGATGAGCACGGCCAGCCCGGCCGCGATCACGGTCGGGGCTCCCACCGCCAGGGCAAGCATGCCCGCAGATAGCGGGCCCCTACCGGCGAGGACGACGACGAATGCGGCTGAGGCCAGCAAGTAGACCAGCCCCACCAGCAAGAAGGCGCCCAGACCCCAGCGAGGTACCGAATCGGAAACCGGTGCCGAAAACCCTGACGGCCCGGGCGCGGCCGTCTCATCGACGCGATCTGTTTCCACGGCCGTGACGCTACCGCTTCACGCCAGTGCCGGCACGTCACGGCTTGGACGGGCAGCCGGCCAACGATGCCTTGCAGTGCGCGCTCCGAAGCCGACCTACGAGCCGAGCGCACCGGTGCTTACCCGGAACGTCCCAGCCGGGCGGTATCTTCGAGCAGATCAGCGGCCAGGGCAATGCTTTTCGCCGGTGTGATCAGTTGCGCGGCGACCTCGCCCGCGCGAGCGACGCGTTGTGGAGTGAGGTTGGACCGTAGGTCTGCGACCAGCGTGTCTTGGGTGGTGGCCGAAAACGCCCGTGCCGCGCCGACTCCCAGCTGATTGACCCCGGCTGCCCAAACCGGCTGGTCGAGCCAGAGCCACAGGATCAACGTGGGGACTCCGGCCCGCATCCCCGCGGCCGTGGTGCCGGCACCGCCATGGTGAACGACTGCGCGGCAGCCCGGAAAGACGGCCGCATGGTTCACCGCGTCTACGATCTTCAGGTGGTCGGCATGGGCGATGCCGCGGAAGTCGTTGACACCGCCGCAAATCAGTGCCCGCTCACCCAATTCCGTACACGCGTCACCGATCATCGTGACCGTGTCGGCGGGGCGTTCGATCGGTGTACTGCCGAAGCCGAAATAGATGGGTGGTGTATCCGCGGCCATCCAGGACAAGACCTCGTCGTCGGCGCCCGTCGGCAACTGCAGCGTCAGCGAGCCGACGAAGGGCTGCTGGCCACTCGATGCCACCCAGTCGGCTGTCGGCCCCGGCAGGCAGAGCTCGTCGTAGGCCTGGATTTCCAGCATCGCCGGCGACTCGCTGTCCTCAGGTAACCCCAGTGAAAGTCGTTGGGCTTCGTCGACCGCCGCGGTGATCAGCGGCGACATCCCGCCGGAAGCCCACAGACGCGCCGGGAAGAAATGCAGGGCCGCAGCTGGAATACCTTGGTATTCAGCGATATTGGCGACCAGCCGTTGTTCGTTGAAGCTGGCCAACAACAGATCGGCCCCAGCCGTCAGTGCCGTCAGTGCCGCACTCTTATCCGTGTTGACCTGGCTGACATGTTCGATCACTTGCGACAGCAAGCCGATCGGATTGCGGTTGCGGGTCACGAAATCGCGGACCAGATCCACGGCCGGGTTCATCTGCTCGCGCGAGTCCGGCCCGTAGGCCACGGCGGCGACGCCCGCTGATTCGACAAAGCCGACCATATTGGGCGGCACCGCCATACACACGTCGTGACCGCGCCGCAGCAGTTCGCGAGCCACGGCGGTGCACGGTTCGATATCGCCACGGCTGCCATAGCTTGCCACCACGACCTTCATCGCGGATACCTACCGGGCGGCGGCTATCGGATGGGCAATCCGGTCAGTGCCCGCGAGATCACCAGCCGCTGAATCTCGCTGGTCCCTTCGAAGATCGTGAAAATTCACGTCGGTTGCGAACTCGTGCACCCAGTCCCGGACCTGGATTACGTCGTCGCTCAGTTGCAGCGAGAATGTCATGGCTCTACTCCTGAAATAGTGTGGTGCTCAACGGGTATCGGCCTACTGCGCGAGGACGCTTACCGTCTGGTTGACCCATGCCTCGAAATACCGGTCGTCGTCGATGTTTCCGGGTGTTCGGCCGGTCAATGCACGCAGCGTGGCGGCGTGGGACAAGGACGCGATTGCGACGGCGGCGGCCGCTTCCGGGTCGGGTATCCGGGTGTGCCCGGAACGATTGGACGCGGCCAGTTCGTCGGCGAACCGCTGATAGGCATTGTCAGTGATGACTTGCCACGTCTTTTCGTCGAGATCGCCGAGTGCATCGGGCTCGCGCAGCATGACTTTGAGTAGGTCTTCGCTGTGTTTCAGGTTGTTCCAGATCAGCCGGCCAGCAGTGCGCACCGCTTGCTCGACGCTGTCGGGTTGACCCGCGTCGTATTGCTCTCGGGCGGCCACGATGCTGTCGATACGGTGTGCCACCGCGGCCTCGAGCAGTTCACGCTTGGAGCCGAAGTGCTTGTAGAGCGCGCCCGATCCGGGCGCCAGCCCGGACGCCCGCTGGATATCGGCAACTGACGTGGCCGTATACCCCTTGGCGGCAAAAAGCTGCAGTGCTGCCGACAGCAACCGGCCGCGCCCCGAGACGGACATAGTGAGAGAGTACTCACTCACCTACCGGGCGGCAACTGAAGATCAGGGCAAGGTACGAGAGTTCACAGAAGTCCGAGATCCGATCTATTCCTTGGGGAAGTCGTTGCGGCCATGGCTGCTCGAAATCCGCACCGGCAATGCCGTCGTTCAGGAGCCGCAGTTCGGGGATGCAGTAATTGGGTACCGGGTGGTTCGCCGCGAGACCAAGAATGCCGCGATTGCGAAAACGAGTACCACCGCGAGGAACATCCACGGGAGCACGCGGCCAAGGGTGAACAACGAGGAGAACAACCCGGGGCCGATGGCGATGGCGATGCCCCACGCCAACGAATAGACCGCTGAGTGGCGACCCGCTTTGCCCCCCGGCACGTAACTCAACATGGTTTTCAACGCAGTGGCTCCGAAGGTGGCTACAGCCAGGCCGAAAAGTGTCACAGCCGTTGCCAGGAGTGCCGTGCGGCCGACGTTATCGACAGTGACCATCGCGGTGAGTGCCGCGAATGCGATCCCGAGCAGCCCGGCGGCAAGAGCCAACAGATGCGGCCCGGATCCACAACGGCCCCATTTGGTCGCCAGCGGCGCAAACGCCCCGACGAAGATGCTGGCAAGCAGGTAGGCGACCGGCGCAGTCCAGGCCGGGAAGCCCAGGGCGAGCAGATACACCGGCAGTATCGAGTCGAACCCCACGTTTGCCAATGCGAGTACGAAGACGGCGGCGACGAACACCAAGAACTGGCGTTGGGCGAACACCTCGCGGTAAGACCCTACGGCGCTGTCGGTGCGGTGCTCGTTTTTGCGATCGAGATGGCGCAGCCGCCAGAACAGCAGCCCGCAAACCGCGAAGCTGATCGAGTTCGCCACAACGATGAAGTTCCAGAAAAGACGACTACCGGGCTGGGCCCAAACTCCGAGGGAGGCGATCAGCCCGCCGATCCCAAGACCGATACTGCGCAGTGCGCCGATCAACGAAAACATGCCGACGCGAGCATCTTCCGACGGAGTTAGGGCACGTACCATCCCGGGGTGCGCCACCCAGAAGAGCCGGCCCGCAAAGCTCACCGCCGCCGCAATAGCCGCTACGGCAGCTATGGTGTGAGCAACCAGGTAGCAAGGGAAGGCAATCACCCGGATAAGCGAACCGAGCGTCGCCGCGCGGAACGTCCCGATACGGTCGACAAGAGCCCCGGTCAGCAAGCCGCCGCCCGACAGCGAAATCAGGCTGCCAATTGTCAGTGCGGCGCCGGTATCGGCGAGCCGCATGCCGCGTCCATGCATGAAGAACAGCAGTGCGAATGGAACCCACAAACCGTTGCCCGTGGTGTCGATGACCATGGCAGTCAGGTAGCCGAGGTGGTATGAGCGTCGCACCGTCATGCTGTGCAAATCACTCAGGTCGCACCCGCGGGGTTGGGGATGCACTGTGGCTCTAGCGGTGCGGCCCGGGGATCATCACCGACGGGTCGGAGCCTGCTGTGGCGTACTGCCCAGCTGACGGCAGCGGCCTGACGCCGGGACTGCAGCGCCTCTGCCCGGGGTTGACCTTGGGTGGTAGCGCCCGGAAATCCATTGTCTTTCCTCAGATTCTTTGTTTGTTGCGATCCCAGCGATGTCCTGGGCGGCCGGACCAGCGGGCGCTGGCATCCGGAGCCACGAACAGTCGGCGAATCGCCGCAGTTTGAGCGCGGATCGTCGGTACAGCTGCCCGCGAACGGGTCGCGGTCAGCGCCGATTTCTCGGCGACGGGAATCCACCCCGGCGGTCGAGGCGGCGGCTGCCGTGTCGACCCGTGTGGGCTTTGGAGGTCTCTGCGGAGTCCGAGCGAGTTGCTCGAGCGCGCTGCTATTATGCATGAATACTATTGCTATATACAACTGTCATTTGGGTCACTAACCCTGACAGCCTCCGGATCAAACCAGCGACGTTGGCCGGCGGGGGTGCCTCACAGGCGGCTGCAGGTGCGCAGATGCCCGCCGACCGTGGCGATCATGGCCCCGTCAGCGCCTCAGAAAAAGAATCCGGCATGTGGCGCATCGGGCACCGCGAACAGCCGATCCGCCGTGGCGAGCGAGGCCGCATCGTCGGCTCGGGCCAGCCCGGCCACGGCGAGGCTGCGCCAGGTCGTGCCCCCGAGCAACACGGCGGCAAGCCCGTGGACGCCGATGTGTAGTTGCGGATGCTGCCGAGTCGGTTCGGCGCCGTCGCCGGTGATGGTGATGGTGATCGAATTACTCGGCAAGACAGGGTCGTTGACGGCAACGGTGACGGAGCCGTCGCTCGCATATCGGCGCGCCGAAAGCACCCGGTGCGCGTCGACAACACGCAGCCACGTCTCGTCGTATATCCGGGTGACCTTCGCGGCCCGGCGGTCGATCAGCAACCACGGCAACGGATCGTCAACTGGCAGCATCCAGAACACCACGCGGTCAATGAGATCCAGCCCCAGCAGAAAGCGCAGCAGGCCCAGATAGGCATCCGTGGATGGGGCGAAGAAGTCCTCGACCGCGATGGTGCGTTGTTCGCTGACGAACCAGTTTTCGGTGTCGAGGGGGCGGTAGCGGACGTAGCCGGACTCCGCCCCCGGCTTACCGTGCACCGCGATATACCAAGGCCCAGAATATGCTTCGGCGCGCCGTCGCAGGCCCCGCCACCAAACCGGTGCGCGCTCAACGGTTCCCGGCCGGGACGACCGGTTCTCGGCGTAGATTCGGGGCAGCACGTCCCATGCTTGCCCGGTGTCGAGCAACCGTACCGGCCCGCCGGTCCCGACGCCTGGACGTAACGCGGCCCGTCGCGTATCCACCTCCACGCTCTGCGATGAACTCGCCACGCCGTAGCCAAACCGTTCATAGATCGTGGCCTCAGAGGCGCGCAGTGTCGCGAGCACCTCTCCCCGGGTGGCGAAGTCGTGCAGCTGATGACGGACCAGCTCGGTGGCGATACCTCGACGGGTCAACGACGGCACCACCCCGATGTGTGTCACGGCGGCGTGCCGCACGACCGCTTCGCCGGGAAGTGTCAGCCCGCAGGTGACGGCATCAGCAGTGCCGACCAGCTGACCTCCGACGAAAGCACCCACCGTACGGCCTGGCTCGAACAGCGTGATGAGCTCGCCAGGCGGCAGGTCCGGCGGGGGTGGCAACCCGACCATGGCGGCGCGGAAAATTCCAGCTGCCGCAACGAGGTCGTCTTCGCTGTCGAGAACACGGATCTCGATGCCCACATGGCCATCATGGCTGGTGCCCCGGACGGCAGCGCGAGTGCCTCGGGTGGCCGATACCGGCGCGGCGGCGCCGAACCTGCCTGTGCTGAGTCATGCCGGCGTGGCCGCGGGCGACAGTTTCAGATAGTGCTTGACATTGAACCGGTCGAAGGCGCGTTTCTGTCGAGGAGCCAACTGCCCGGCCGCTGTGGCCGCGTCCACGATCTGCGGCTGGACAGCCTCGTACGTTTCGCCGTGCACCCGGATAGTGGCGTGCCCCGCGGCCAAGACGTTTCGCAGCCAATCGGTGTGTGTGCCATAGGGCAGCGGAATGATGAAGCCGTCGGGTACCCGTTCCGCCACCACGGGTGTGACGTACCGCTTGCCGGTGCGGCGCCCGGTGTGTTCAATAACGCTGGCGTACCAGTACTTCCGGCCGGCCACCAGCATCATGGCCGGATTCAGCAGGTGCTTGTTGAACACCCGCACGGTATCAAGGACCGCCATGATCGACCTTCCTTCTCGCCGGTGGGCGGCGCTGGGCAGATTACCGGCGAACGAAATACCCTCGCGCAGTAGGCCTTCAGGGCTGCCAGGGTAGTTCAGCCGGCGCCGACGTCGTAGGGCCTTTGGTCCCTGCCGCGCACCGTGCGTGCTGCCCGGCCAACGAGGCGAACGGTTGGATGTCAGCCGTTCGCGGCCGCCAACGCGTCGTTGAACGTCTTGCTCGGCCGCATCACCGCCGTGATCTTCTCCCGGTCCGGCGCATAGTAGCCGCCGATGTCCGCCTCTTCGCCCTGTACCGCGGCGAGTTCGGCGACGATGGTTTCCTCGTTCTTGGCCAGCGCATCGGCCAGGGGTGCAAAGTGTTCCCGTAGCTGCTGGTCCTCGTTCTGCACGGCCAGTTCTTGCGCCCAATACATGGCGAGATAGAACTGACTGCCCCGGTTGTCCAGCTCACCGGTCTTGCGTGACGGGCCCTTGTTGTTGTCCAGCAGCTTGCCGATAGCGGCATCCAGCGTCTTGCCCAGGATCTTGGCCTTCTTGTTACCCGTCTTGGCGCCCATGTCGTCCAGGCTGGCGCCGATTGCCAGGAACTCGCCGAGCGAATCCCAGCGCAGGTGATTCTCCTCCACGAGTTGGTGGACATGCTTGGGCGCCGAACCGCCGGCCCCCGTCTCGTACATTCCGCCCCCGGCCATCAGCGGAACGATGGACAGCATCTTGGCACTGGTGCCCAGCTCCAGGATCGGGAACAGGTCGGTGAGGTAGTCGCGCAGGATATTGCCGGTGGCGGCGATGGTGTCCAGCCCGCGGATCAGGCGCTCCAGCGTGTACCGCATGGCGCGCACTTGCGACATGATCTGGATGTCGAGTCCGCTGGTGTAGTGGTCCTGCAGATAGAGCTTGACCTTCTTGATCAGCTCGTTCTCGTGCGGGCGGTACGGGTCCAGCCAGAACAGCACCGGCATACCGGAGTTGCGGGCCCGGGTGACGGCCAGCTTGACCCAGTCGCGGATCGCCGCGTCGGTGACCGTGCACATGCGCCAGATATCGCCGGCTTCCACATTCTGGGTCAGCAGCACTTCGCCGGTGTCGAGGTCGACGATGTTGGCGACGCCGTCTTCGGGAATCTCGAATGTCTTGTCGTGCGAGCCGTACTCCTCGGCCTTTTGCGCCATGAGCCCGACGTTGGGCACGGTGCCCATGGTTCGCGGATCGAAGGCGCCGTTGGTCTTACAGAAGTTGATCAGCTCCTGGTAGATGCGGGAGAAGGTGGACTCCGGCATCACGGCCTTGGTGTCCTTGGGCCGCCCGTCGGCGCCCCACATCTTGCCGCCGGCCCGGATCATCGCGGGCATCGACGCGTCCACGATCACGTCGCTGGGCGAATGGAAGTTCGAGATACCTTTGGCCGAATCGACCATGGCCAGCTCCGGGCGGTGTTCGTGGCAGGCGTGCAGGTCGCGGATGATCTCGTCGTGCTGTGTGGCGGGAAGTGACTCGATCTTGTTGTACAGATCGACCAATCCGTTGTTGACGTTGACGCCCAGCTCGTCGAACAACTCCTGGTGCTTGGCGAAGGCGTCCTTGTAGAAGGTCCGCACCGCGTGGCCGAAGACGATGGGGTGCGAAATCTTCATCATCGTCGCCTTGACGTGCAATGAGAACATCACGCCGGTCTTGCGCGCGTCCTCCATCTGCTCCTCATAGAACTCGACCAAGGCCTTCTTGCTCATGAACATGCTGTCGATGATGTCGCCTTCGCCCAACGACACCTTGGGCTTGAGCACCAGCGTCTCGCCCTGCTTGGTCACCAGCTCCATCTTCACGTCGCGCGCCCGGTCCAGGGTCATCGACTTCTCGCCGTGGTAGAAGTCGCCGTGCTTCATGGTCGCGGCATGGGTGCGCGAGGCCATCGACCACTCACCCATGCTGTGGGGGTGCTTGCGGGCGTATTCCTTGACCGCCTTGGGTGCGCGACGGTCGGAGTTGCCTTCCCGCAGGACCGGGTTCACCGCGCTGCCGAGGCATTTGGCATAGCGGTTGTGGATGCCTTTTTCCTCGTCGGTCTTGGGGTCTGCCGGGTAGTCCGGAAGGTTGTAGCCCTTGCCCTGCAGTTCCTTGATCGCCGACACCAACTGCGGTACCGAGGCGCTGATGTTCGGCAGCTTGATGATGTTGGTGTCCGGCAGCTGCGTCAGCCGCCCCAGCTCGCCCAGGGCGTCCGGCACCCGCTGCTCCTCGGTCAGGTAATCGGGGAACTCGGCGAGGATCCGGCTTGCCAGGGAGATGTCACTGCTCTTGATCTTGATGCCGGCCGGCTCGGCGAAGGCGCGAAGTATCGGCATGAAGGCGTAGGTCGCCAGCATCGGCGCCTCGTCGGTCAGGGTATAGATGATGGTCGGCTGCTCGTCACTCATCTGTGTTTCTCCCGGCGTCGCTATTGGTCGGATTTCGAGGGCTCAGCGTTGGATCGGCGCCCAACCAGTATCGCGGCTCCATTGTGCCGAAAATCATTCGGGAAGTGTTCACGGCGTCGGCTATCAGCTGGACCAGGCTGCGCGGTTGTGACTCAACGCGGGATCTCGTCGGCCGACGCCGTGGCGGCATGTGCTCCGGCGCGGCGCCCGGCGAACACGCAGTCGGCCAGCGAGAGCCCGCTGACATAGGAATTGGAGCAGATTCCGGCTGCGGTGCGCCCGGCGCTGAACAATCCGGGAATCGGCTCACCGGATTGGTCGACGACGGCTCCGCTGCGTTCATCGACCCGGATACCGCCGAGGGTCAGCATCGGAGTCGGGTTGAGCAGGCTTGGCCGCACCGAAATGTTGAGCAGGGTGAACGGCGGTTGGCTGATCCGGCGCACAAACTCGGCGGGCTTTCCGGCGGGGTCCGGTGCGCCGGTGTCGATCGCGGTATTGTGTGCCGCGACCGTGGCCACCAGGCCGTCGGGATCGATACCAGCCGCCGTCGCGACCTCGCGCAGCGACGGGGCCGTCACCGCATCCGCCAGCATCAGCGCCGCAACCTGGGCACGCTGAAACCACAACGGCTGCTTGATCATTTGCCGGCGGGCTTCCCGCATCAATGCCGCATCGGCGAGAAGCCAGGCTTTGCCCTCATGGTTTCGCACCATGGCTTGCCCGACCGCCGCACCGTAACGACTTTCGTCGATGACGCGTTGCCCGCGCCGGTCGACGATGACGGCGCCGATGAACGCGCTCGGCGGGGTGATGAAGCGCCAGGCCGAGACGTTGTCCATCCGGTCGGTGACCGCTCCGGCGCTCTGTGCCAGCGCGATGCCGCTGCCGTCGTCGCCGCTGGTACCCAGCTGCAGACCGCCCAGGTATTGGGGAGCGAACCGTCGCACCCATTCGGTGTTGGCGATGAAGCCGCCGGCGCAGATGATCACCGCCCGGCGTGCTTCGATCCGCACCGACCGGGCGTAGCGTCGCTCAAGTGCCTTGAGGCGACGATCCATGAGGCGGCGCAGCGGCGGATAGTAGATGCCCGGTTTGGCTGACAGCTCGGCCATCGCCGCATAAAGCCGCCGGATCCGCGGTGGCGCATTGTGCATCGTCAGTGCTTCCACGCCGGTCACCCGACCGGAAGAATCCTGGATCAGGTTCGTCACCGTGGTATGAGGCCAGAACCGAACACCAAGGGCCAGCGCGGCTTTGGCTAGCGGGGCATACAATTTGCGGCCCGACGTGCCGCTGCCCTTGACGCGATGCCCGCGCTGAACGGGCGGGGTGTGGCAGCGGAACGCGCCGGCGTTCTCACTGCCCGAGTGGTAAAGGTAGTAGCGGTTGTTCGGAAACGAGGTCTTGTACGGGCACAACGCGGGGCTGAACGGCACCCCGTAGCTGCTCAGCCAGTCGATCATGTCGGGGCTCGAGCGCACGAATGATTCCAGGGTTTCCGGGCTGACGGCGTCGCCGACTTCGAGGCGAAGGTAGGCCAGCATTTGCTCGGGGGTGTCGTTGACCCCCGCCTGCCGCTGAACCGCGGTTCCGCCGCCGGCGTAGATAATCCCGCCCGAAATCGAGGTGGCCCCACCACCATTGGCACGGTCCAACGCGATGACGTCGGCGCCGCGTTCGCGGGCGGCGATGGCTGCGCACTCACCTGCGGCGCCGAACCCGATCACCACGACATCGGCGGATTCGGCCGTGCGCGCGGATTCGTCACCAGCCATGCCACCACTCCCACTCAGGTTGCGCTCTGTGGGGTGAACTGTAACAGGTTCTAATTTTTGTCCTGTTTCGATCGAGCGGGTCGAAGCTGGCGGCGCCCGACGAGGGTGGATCGTTTTCGCCCGGGGCGGAGCGTGTCGGCAATAAGCCGATCCATGGTGACGCTGGCGGCGCGGCGGATTGGCACTTCTCTGGTGGCACAGCGCTTCTCAAGAGTGAGCAGGTCGTGGGTGTGGTGGACGGGTTGAGGATTGGTCTCCGCGGCGGCGTCCGAGGCCAGTTGGTCAAGCCCCCGGTCAATTTCGTCGTTAGTGAGATATTCGAAGGTCGAGATCGCGCGGTGTGTGAGCCTGGCGCTGTAGGCAGTAAGGCTGGCGCTGACTTCGTGTCCGACTTCGTCGAGGGCAATGACTGTCACGCCGGCGCGGCCAAAGGCCTCTGTGGTGGTGGCAAGGGTGGGAAAGAGATCAACAGCCGGCCACCTGGCCGGAGGACACGCGCGATCTCGCGGGCGCCAGCATGCAGATCGGCCAGGTGGTGCACGGCGAAGAAGATGGCCGCGGCGTCGCAGCTGTCCGTTGCTAACGGGATTGCTTCGGCACGGCCGGCTATGAAATACACGCCACTGCGGTAATGCTGCATGGCGACTTCGCGCATCCGCTGTGATGGTTCAACGGCATAGACGACACCCGATGCAATATCGGCGAGCAACTCAGTGAATCACCCAGTACCAGAGCCTAATTCAACGATTGTTAGAGGCCGCTGGGGCGGCAGCTGGCGGGTCGCGGCGGCACTCCACGAGCGAGCCGCCTGCTCAGATAGACGCCTACCCTGGTCGTAGCCGCGATGCAGCCGGGCGTTGTAGTCGACAGGCCGCAGCATGGTCCTCAGTGTCGCAAGCTCGGAAGCGGAGTCAACCGATCCCGTTGGGAACAATCAGGTCTGGCGGCGAATGTCGAGGAGGTGGTGGCGCGCCTCGTGCAGGGTGTGTACCGCGACCCACCGCAATGACCATTCATGGGTTTCTGGGTAGTGGTAGACAACTGTGCGATCCCAATCGTCGGCACGCAATCGGGCGAGCACATTGCCGAGCAGCTGTGCAGCGTCTGCGAGCTGATGAGCTACATCCTCGGGCTGCTGCTCGGCATAGCCGTCGTGCTCGACCCGCTCATTGCGTCCCATGGACGGGCAGTCTGGTCGGTCCACACGGCGCCGCGCTGCAGGCACCGGTTGAACGGGAAACCCAGGAGGACTAGAGCGCATCACACGGTACAAGAACTGAGCCGTCTCGGGCCTCCTGTGATCGACGGAACGCGCTGTGCTTGTCGTAGGTCTGCAGGGGCGGCAGCAGGCAATAGCCGTGCGGGACAAAACGATCGGCCCGGTCGAACGAGTGCATGCCGTCGCGGTCCTCGCGGAAGAACGTGACCGCGGTGACGGCGGCTTTCAACCTGCGGGTCGCCAGGAATGCTTGCCCAGCGTGCTCTTCGCGGTGCGCCACATAGTGCATCGACATCGTCGGGTTGTGCCGGTTTTGGGGTGACGGATCTGCGCACTAAATTTCGCGGGCGGGCTGTCCTGGGTGGTCAATGTAAGCGTCGTCTCGGTGCGTCCGTGGTGTAGATCGTGTGGTTTTGGCGACGTGGATCGGGTGCGGTCGAGCTCCTGCCGCGCACCGGCGCAGAGTTGTCGTACCCGGCTGCGATGATGTCGTTATGTCGTCGAGTGCACCCGCTGGCGCTGTGGTGGCCGGTCCTGGCGAGCGTCTTGAGGTGTTGTTTGCGGAGTTGGCGCAGTTGGCCGGTCAGCGCAACGCGATTGATGGGCGCATCGT
>NZ_LQOX01000152.1 GCF_002102175.1 Mycobacterium gastri
GCGGGAGGCTGGCTGTATGGCAATGGTGGTGCCGGTGGGCCCGGCGGGGCCGCGGCCGTGGCGGGGGGCTTCGGTGGCAGCGGCGGAGCCGGCGGTGATGCCGGGTTGTTCGGTGTCGGCGGAGCCGGCGGGCGCGGTGGAGCTGGGGCACTCGGCGCAGACGGAGTCAATCCCGGCCTCGCCACACCAACCACGCCTGCGGCTAACGGCAACGACGGCGGCGCCCATGCCGGAGGTGGGCCCGGCTCCGATGGCACGGTCACCGGGCAAGCTGGGGGAAGCGGCGGCACCGGCGGCACCGACAGCACCGCCCCGGGTGCTAATGGTGGTGGTGGCGGGGGTGCAGGTGGAGCGGGCGGTCCCGGGGCACCCGGCGGCGCCGGCGGCGCCGGCGGCACCGGCGACTCCGGCTCCGGTGTTGGTGCTGGTGGCGGAGGGGGCGGGGGAATCGGCGGTAGCGGCGGTAGCGGCGGTTCCGCCGCTTCCGGCAATCCCGGTGGCGGCGTAGGCGGTGGTGCCGGCGGCCCACGCGGTTCCGGCGGCAACGGCGGTGGCGTCGGCGGCGGTGCGGGCGGGTCTGGATCGGGAACCAGCGCCGGTGGTGGTGGCGGCGGGGGGGTCGGTGGTGCTGGTGGTGCCGGCGCGCCCGGCGGCCACGGCGGCGACGGCGGCAACGGCGACGGAGGCGGCGGTGGCGGCGGCGGTGCTGGCGGTGCTGGCGGTATCGGCGCGGCGGGCGGCCACGGCGGAAACGGCGGAAACGGTGTTACTACCGGTAATGGTGGCGGCGGTGGTGCTGGCGGTACCGGTGGTGCCGGAGTGGCCGGCCATGGTGGTGGCGGCGGCGGACAAGGGGGTGCCGGCGGCCGGGGCGGCCTCTTATTCGGTGTCGGCGGTGACGGCGGCGCCGGCGGCGGCGGCGCTAACGCCGGCAACGGTGCGCCCGGTGCCGTCGGCGGCACCGGCGGCAACGGTGGATCCGGGGTTACCGGCGGCGCCGGCGGTGACGGCGGGGCAGGCGGCGACGGCGGCGACGGCGGTGGCGGCGGCAATGGCGGTGCCGGCGGAGCCGCTGGCGCGGGCGGGCTGTTCGGCCGTTCAGGCAGCCCCGGCGCAGGCGGCACCGGCGGCGCAGGCGGCGCAGGCGGCGCCGGCGGCGCAGGCGGCGCCGGCGGGACGGGTGGCGCGAGTGGGGCAGGCGGATCGGCTGTGGCCGGCGATGCGGGCGCACCCGGACACAGCGGCGACCCAGGCGCTGCCGGGCTCAACGGGGCCCCCGGCTAGCCCCCGGCTAGCCCGCGGCTAGCCCGGTCGCCCGCGCCAAGCGCAGTCGGCGGATCTTTCCGCCGTATAGCGCTGGGCAGACCGGCGCAATCACAGCAGGGACTTTCATGCTGTCCGCGGCCGAGTTCGAGGCGGGATCAGCGCAAACAGAATGGGGCCGGTGTCTAAAACCTAGGATGCCGGCCGACTAATGTGGCGCGTGGACCGTCTTTCCCGCCTTTGCGCACGGTTCCCAAAACCCAGCAGCTCAGGTGCCGTGCGGTCAGTATGGCCAACGCACGATCGGTGTCTTCGGGCGCGACGATGGCGACCATACCGACGCCCATGTTGAACGTCTTTTCCATCTCTTCCCGCACTACCCGGCCACGCTGGGCGATCATGGCGAACACCGGTGCGGGTGTCCAGGTGCCGCGGTCGACTTCGGCGACCAGACCGTGTGGAATGACCCGTTCCAGGTTGCCCGCCAGCCCGCCACCGGTGACGTGGCAGAACGTGCGGACGTGCGTTTCGGCGGCGAGCGCCAGACAGTCCTTGGCGTAGATCAGGGTGGGCTCCAGCAATTCTTCGCCCAGGGTCCGACCGAACTCCTCCACGTAACCGGCCAGCTTCATCCGGTCTATCTCCAGCAGGACAGCGCGGGCCAGCGAGTATCCGTTGGAATGCAGACCGGACGACCCCATCGCGATGATGACGTCGCCAGGTTTCACACGCTCGGGGCCCAGCACATTGTCGGCCTCCACCACGCCGACGCCGGTGGCCGAGATGTCGTAGTGATCGGGTTCCATCAAGCCGGGATGTTCAGCGGTCTCGCCACCCAGCAGCGCGCAGCCAGCGCGCACACAGCCCTCCGCGATGCCGCTGACGATCGCGCTCACCCGTTCCGGCACCGTGCGACCAACCGCGATGTAGTCCTGCAGAAACAGCGGCTCGGCACCGCAGACCACCAGGTCATCGACCACCATCGCGACCAGGTCGAGGCCGACGGTGTCGTGCTTGTCCATCGCCTGCGCAACCGCCAGTTTGGTGCCGACACCGTCGGTGGAGGCGGCCAGCACCGGTTCCCGGTAGCCGCCTCGTAGCGCGAACAATCCGGCGAAACCGCCCAGTCCGCCGCGCACCTCGGGTCTGGTGGCTTTGCTTGCCAGCGGCTTGAACAACTCGACGGCGCGGTCACCGGCGTCAATGTCCACCCCCGCCGAGGCGTAGGTGATGCCCTGGTTAGTAAGGCCTGTTAGCGAGCTTTCTGGACTTTGTGGCGGTTCCGTCATCGCGATAAAGGCTACCGGGCGGCACGCATCATCGGTATCGGCGACCGACGCTCTCAGGCCGACCGCCTATCGGAATCGGTTGCGGGGGCGGGCTTGGTCAGCGACCGATCGAAACTTCATCGGCAGCGAGGTCACCCAGGCCGGCTCCGCGTGCCGCGTTGGCAAGCATCTGCTCGATGACGTTCTTGCCCAGCGCGGTCTCGCTGGGCAGTTCGATGGGGTAGACACCATCGAAACAGGCGGTGCACAACCGCGAGGCGGGTTGCTCGGTAGCGGCGACCAGCCCGCGCAGCGAAATGTATCCGAGCGTGTCGGCGTTGATGGCATGCCGGACCGCTTCGAGCATCTCGGCCTCGGCCTCCACGGCGTTGGCGATCAGCTCAGCCGGCGAGGGGAAGTCGATTCCGTAGAAGCACGGCCACTTCACCGGCGGCGACGCGATGCGTACGTGGACTTCCACCGCGCCGGCCTCCCGCAGCATGCGCACCAGCGCGCGCTGGGTGTTGCCTCGCACGATCGAGTCGTCGACGACAATGAGCCGCTTGCCGCGGATCACCTCTTTGAGCGGGTTCAGCTTCAGCCGGATGCCGAGCTGGCGGATGGTCTGTGACGGCTGGATGAATGTGCGCCCAACGTAGGCGTTCTTCATCAACCCCTGCCCATAGGGGATGCCGGACCCCTGCGCGTATCCCACGGCCGCGGGTGTGCCCGATTCCGGCACCCCGATGACCAGGTCGGCGTCAACGGGGCATTCGCGGGCCAGCCGACGACCGATCTCCAGTCGGGTGGCGTGCACGGACCGGCCGGCCAGCGTGCTGTCCGGCCGAGCCAAGTAGACGTATTCGAAGATGCAGCCCTTGGGCGTGGGGTTGGCGAAACGGGTCGATCGCACGCCGTCGGCGTCGATCGCCAGTAATTCGCCCGGTTCGATGTCGCGCACGAAGGACGCGCCGACGATGTCGAGCGCAGCGGTTTCCGAGGCCACCACCCAGCCGCGATCCAGCCGCCCGAGCGACAGCGGCCGCACACCGTGCGGGTCGCGGCAGGCATACAGCGTGTTCTCGTCCATGAACGTCAGACAGAACGCGCCGCGCACGGTCGGCAGCAGTTCCAGTGCCGCCTGCTCCAGGGTGGAATCGGCCGACCCGTGGGCCAGCAGCGCGCCCAAGATGTCGGAGTCGGTTGTCGCCGGAGCGGGGCAGCAGCGGCCGCCGATCAATCCCGCTTCGCGGGCGCGGGCGGCAAGGGCGGCGGTATTGACCAGGTTCCCGTTGTGTCCCAGGGCGACCCCGGTGCCAGCAGCGGTATTACGGAACACCGGTTGCGCATTTTCCCAGGTCGTGTCGCCCGTGGTGGAGTAGCGGCAGTGCCCGATGGCGACGTGGCCCGGCATGGCCGCCAAAGTCTGCTCGTCGAATACCTGGCTGACCAGGCCGAGGTCCTTGAACACCAGCACTTGCGAGCCATCGGCTACCGCAATCCCCGCGGCCTCCTGGCCGCGATGCTGCAATGCGTACAGGCCGTAGTAGGTCAGTTTCGCGACATCTTCCCCCGGGGCCCACACCCCGAATACACCACACTCTTCACGGGGCGAGTTCAGGTCTTGCTCGGGCTGCTGGACGGTCACGGTTAGGCGACTCCCTGGGGCGCGAATGGTGACGTATAGGAAGTCTACGGGTAACCCGGGCATGTCGCCGAATCGACGTGGCGTGTCCAAGTACCGCAAGTCGTGCCGGCACACCGCAGGAGCGGCTTGCTTCCGCCGATGTTCAGATCGCCAGATCCAGCAGCGGCAGCCACGACGAGATCTCACGCGCCCGCGGACCTGACAGGATCAGCCCTCCAGTGGCCGCTGCGTCCTCGACCGTCAATAGCCCGGTGACCAGCAGCAGCCAGGTGCGCGGAGCTGTTTCCACGACATTGGGCGGGGTGCCGCGGGTGTGCCTGGGCCCGGAAACACACTGCACCGCCGCGAACGGCGGGATCCGGACCTCGACGCTGGCGCCGGGAGCCAGTGCGGACAGGGTGCGCGCGGTGAGCCGAACCGCCGTCCCTAGGGCATCCCGGTCGGGTGCCGGACGCGTCTCGTCGCGCAGCCAGTCCGCAACGGCCAACACAGCCTGCCGAGTCTTAATCGGATCGGCTTTACCGCGGGTGGCCATGCTCTAGGGTCTCAGAATCATGGATCCGCGAACGCGGCCACCGTACAAGATCATCGGTCTGCTGGGGCTGATGGTGTTGGCGCTCGTCGGCGCCGGGCTCTACGCCCAGTTTCGCGGGACTTTCATCCCGAAGACCAAGTTGACGATGCTTGCTCCGCGCGCGGGTCTGGTGACCGACCCGGGCGCCAAGGTCACCTACAACGGTGTGCAGATCGGCCGGGTGGCCAGCATATCGGAGGTCACGCGGGACGGCGTTCCGGCGGCCAAGCTGGTATTGGATGTAGATCCGAAGTACATTGACGCGATTCCGGCCAATGTGACCGGCGAGATCAAGGCGACGACGGTCTTCGGCAACAAGTACGTGTCGCTGATGTCACCGAAAAACGCTGATCCACAGCACATCACCCCATCCATGGTGATCGACGCGACGGCGGTGACGACGGAGTTCAACACGCTGTTCCAGACGCTGACGGCCATTGCCGAAAAGGTCGATCCGGTCAAGCTCAACCTGACGCTGGGCGCGGCCGCCCAGGCCCTGAGCGGTCTCGGGGACAAGTTCGGCGCCGCACTGGTCAACGGCAGCGCCATCCTCCACGACGTGAACCCGCGGCTGCCCCGGGTCCGGGCCGACATACAGGGCCTGGCGGCTCTGGGCGACGTCTACGCCAACGCGGCGCCGGACTTGTGGACCGCGCTGGACCAGGCGGTCACCACCGCACGAACCATGAACCACGAGCAAGCCGGCCTTGATGCGGCATTGCTGGCGGCGGTTGGGTTGGGCAACAACGGTTCTGACGTGTTCGGTCGCGGCGGGCCATACCTGGCGCGGGGGGCCGCCGATCTGGTCATCCCCAGCCAACTGCTCGACGAGTACAGCCCCGAAATCTTCTGTACCATCCGCAACTACAACGAAGTCGGGCCCAAAATCCGCGCCGCCCTCGGCTTCACCGGCTACTCGCTGGGGGCCGCTTCCGGCAGCATTACCGGTGCCCCCAGCCCCTACATCTATCCGGAGAACCTGCCGCGGGTCAACGCCCGGGGAGGACCCGGCGGGAAACCGGGGTGCTGGCAACCGATCACTCACGACTTGTGGCCCGCCCCGTTTCTGGTGATGGACGTCGGCGCCAGCGTGGCGCCGTACAACCATGTCGAACTCGGCCAGCCGATGTTCACCGAATATGTCTGGGGACGTCAGTTCGGCGAGTACACCATCAATCCATGACGGACGCCGGAGACGGGAAGAATCGATGAGGCTGTGGCCTTTGCGGCTGCTCGCAGCTGCGCTGGCGCCGCTGCTGGCGCTCATCGGTTGTAGCTACGCCGGCCGGCATTCGGATGTGGGCGCGCACAACTGCCGAACCTTGGCCGCCGACCCGGGTTGGCATGGCGACAACCGCCAACGCATCCACGCGATGATCAACCGGCTGAGCACTTGTGGGAAGGCCGAATCGGTCACCGCCGGTGCTCCTTTGGTGTTGTTCGACTGGGACAACACCATGGTCCGAAACGACGTCGGCAGCGCGACGTTCTATTGGATGATCAACAACTCCAAAATTCGTCAGCCCACCGGTGGCAACTGGTCCACCACCAGCGCGTACCTCACCACTGAAGCGGCAGCGGCGTTGGCCGCCGCGTGCGGCGGCCTCGCGGATCCCGGGCAACCGCTGCCCACCGGCTCCAACATCAGCTGCGCCGACGAGCTGGTGGCCGTTTATACCAGGCACGAAACCCGTTCGGGGGCAGCGGCGTTCACCGGTTACAACCGCCGCCGCATACAACCCGGCGACGCCTGGGCGGCCCAGCTGCTCGCCGGCTGGACCGATGCCGAGATCACCGAATTCGCTGCCGCGGCCAGGAAGCAGAACCTCGACGCCGCCGAGGGATCCGAGCAGACCGTGGGCAGTAGCCGACAGACCGGCTGGGTGCGCTACTACACACAGATGCGAGACCTCGTCGGCACGCTGCAAGCCAACGGGTTCGACGTGCGGATCATCTCCGCGACGGCTGAGCCGGTGGTCCGGGTGTGGGCGGGTGACGTCGGCTTCCCGGGGGACCACGTGATGGGCGTGCGCACCGACCATGACGGTGACGTCCTGACGCCACGGCTGGCGCTGTGCGGCGGCGAACCGTCAATCCCCTTCAACGAGGGCAAGCGGTGCCGGGTCAACGAGCAACTGTTCGGTGTTAAGGGCGTATCTGCTTTCCAGCAGTTGCCGGAGCAGCGTCGGCAGGTGTTCGCCGCCGGCGACTCCGACGGAGACGTGACGTTCATCACCGACGCAACCACCCTGCGCCTTGCCCTCAATCGCAACCAGATCGAGTTGATGTGTCGGGCGTACGCCAATGCCGACGGCAAATGGATGGTCAACCCGACCTTTATCAATCCCCTGCCGATGAGCCCGCCCTACCCGTGCGCAACCCAGGGATTCGACGAGCCCGACGGCGGCCAGGCACCGCTTCGTCAAGCCGACGGCACCGTCGTGCCCGACCAGCAGGACCGGGTCCACTGAAGATCGAACTCAGTGTGACGCAGCCGGAACAGGCAGGTTGCCGGCGCGTATCCGGGCAACGCTAAATCGGCTGTCGCACAAGCGTTGTAGACTTGGATCACCTCGCATTCAATGCGCTTCGCCGGCGGAGACCACGCTCACCCTGCACCGGCGCACAAAGTGTGAGATCCTCTCCGTGCCCCCAACCACTTGTACCTAAGGCGGTGTTCCGATGCCCGAATTCACTTCACGCGATGGCAGCCGATCCGCCAAGTCGGTCCTGGAGCCCATCATCGTTACCCGGCGCGGCAAGATCGCCCGCCTGGAATCTAGCCTCACTCCGCAGGAAGCACAGATCGAGGATCTGGTATTTGTGCGAAAGACGTTGAGCCGGGCTGGTATTCCCTTTCTATTCGTCCGCGACCACAAGAGCAGGCCGATTCTGGCCGTCGACATCCAACTCCGGCCTGCTGTCGGGCAGGCACTTGCTGCGGCGTGTGTTACTGAACCGATGTACGCCAAAACAATGGACGAAAAGGGAATCCCGCCGGTGTTGCTGGCCAATGGCCGGCTCTCCGCAATGGGTGATCCGCGAATTCTCCGGCTGTATCGGCGACGGATTGCGCCGGGCGGATTTCGGTATGGCCCGGCATTCGGCGTCGAGCTTCAATTCTGGGTTTTCGACGAGACGCTGATCCGCTGTCCGGTGGAGAACTCACTCACCCGCAAAGTGTTGCCCCGCAATGAGCTGACCCCGGCGACTGTCAAATTGTACGGGTACAAGTGGCCGACGCTGGAGGGGATGTTCACACCCCATGCCAGCGACGTGACATTCGATATTGATCTGGTGTTCTCCTGGGTCGACGGCAGTGACCCCGACTTCCGGGCTCGGCGCGCAGCGCAAATGTCGGCTTGCGTGGTCGGCGAGGGCGACGACGCCGAAGCGCGCATCCGCCAGATCGACGAATTGAAATACGCGCTGCGATCGGTGAACATGTTCGCCCCGTGGATCCGTCGCATCTTCATTGCGACCGATTCAGCCCCGCCGCGGTGGTTAGCCGAGCATCCCAAGATCACCATTGTCCGTGCCGAGGAGCACTTCACCGATCCTGCCGCGCTGCCGACCTATAACTCGCATGCGGTGGAAAGCCAGCTACACCACATCCCCGGGCTGAGCGAGCATTTCCTGTACTCCAACGACGACATGTTCTTCGGTCGGCCGCTGAAAGCCACCATGTTTTTCTCTCCGGGCGGCGTCACGAGGTTCGTCGAAGCCACCACCCGGATAGGTCTGGGGGCAAACGACCCCACCCGCAGCGGCTTCGAGAACGCAGCCCGGGTGAACCGTCAGCTGCTGTTCGAGCGATTCGGGCAGCTGATTACCCGTCACCTCGAACACACGGCTGTTCCGCTGCGCAAAAGCGTGCTGATCGAGATGGAACGGGAATTTCCCGACGAGTTCGCCCGCACCCAGGCCAGCGCGTTTCGGTCCGGCACCGACATTTCAGTGACCAACTCGCTGTATCACTACTATGCGCTGATGACCGGCCGTGCCGTCCAACAGGAAAAGGCCAAGGTGTTGTACGTCGACACCACCAGCTACGCGGGTCTTGACCTGCTGCCGGAATTGCGGAGGCAACGCAACTACGACTTCTTCTGCCTCAATGACGGCAGTTTTCCCGAGGTCGGGGCGGCCGAGCGGGCGGAACGGGTCGTCGACTTCCTGGAGCGGTACTTCCCGATACCCGCGCCGTGGGAGAACGTGGCGTCGGAAGTCAATCAGCCCGACTTCGCCGCGCCGACGGCGTCAGCACCATTGGAGGGTGGCTGAACAGCAAATCCCGCCGTGACGGCTCGATGAACATCCCGCTTTCGGCGATTTGACGTTTTGCCTGGGCAGGAGAGACAAAGGCGCCCACCGTTTTTCCGCTACCGAGCGGGATCACCGAGTGCACCACGGTGTCTTGGTAGACGTGCACCAGGTTGCATCCCTGCGCGCCGTCCCTGCCGCGGGTTCCCCCCGCGGCAACGGTGAGGTCTTGGGTGTAGCAGGTGGCCGATGCCACCGACACCGGGATCCCGACGAAGGTGGCGTTCGTCGAGTAGTGCAGGTGCCCCGCCAGAATGGACCGCACATCGCTGCCGTCGAGTACTCGGCCCAGGGCAGCCTGGTCCCGGAGTTCCACCGTGACCGCGAGGTCCAGGACACTGGGGATCGGCGGATGGTGCAGTGCCAGGATGGTGCCGTGCGGGGCCGGCGTCGCCAATTGCGTGGCCAGCCAGCTCAATTGGGAGCGTCGCAGTTCGCCGTGATGATATCCGGGTACCGAGGTGTCCAGGGTGATGATCCGCAGGCCGTCGATCATGTGCACCCGGTCCAGCGGTGCCATCGACGGCGCCTCGTCGAGCAGGAAGCTGCGCAGCGCTGCCCGGTCGTCGTGGTTGCCCATCACCCAGATGAGTTCGGCGTCAAGCTCGGCCGCGAACGGTTCGACCACGGCTCGCAGCTTGCGGTACGCCTGCGGCTCACCGGTGTCGGCCAGGTCGCCGGTGAAGACGATGGCATCCGGACACATTCCGGAGTGGGTCAGCTGGTCGAGCAGCTCACCCAGCCGTCCATCGGCGTCTACGTCGCCGTAGAGAGGGTCATCCCCTCCAACCAGATGTGTGTCGCTGATATGCAGGAGAACGTGTTCCGGCCGCGGATGTTCCGCGGCCCTAAGTCTGTGCACCTGAGGTGCCAACCCTCTCGGTCTGGTGATCGCTGGAAAAGCACAGCCCGTCAAGTATAACGGCGTGCCAGCGTGCTCGCAGCGCTCGCTCGCCGGCGCCGCTGCACGGTCAGCGCCGCGACCGCGCCGGCCTCGTTGATCGCCAGGTGCGTCAGGAGCGGCGCCGCCAGGCTGCCGCAACGATCGGCGAGCCATCCGAACACCCACCCCGCCAGGCCGGTGACCAGCACCGTGGGCACCAGCGGCGCACCCGTCGCGCGCGCGTCGGCAATGTGGGAAAGACCGAAGGCACCGGCCTGCAACAGCCGCCCACCCGCCGGGCCGAATGCCTGGGTGCCGGCGGTGGCCAGCGCCGCCCGAAACGCGGCCTCCTCGGCCCACACCGTGCCGACGGGTATGTGCAGTACCAGCCAGCCCGGCGCCGATGCCGGCAACGGCCGCGCCGACATCGACAATCGCACCGCGGGCACCGGTGTCGTTGCCGCAATCGCCGTCGTCGCCGCCGCCGCGGCGGCCGAGCCCAGCCGCAACCCGGCCCACAGCCGCGGCGGACGAAGACCCAGTTGCGCCCGGGTCAGCCACACCAGCAACCACCCCATCCCGGCCTGCAGCGGTAGCCGCCACGCAGTGGACAGCCGTGGAGCCACAAAGCTCCAGCCGACCAGGCCGGCGGCCAAAGACACTGCGCGAAAACGGCTTACCCGAAGAATCGCGGCAGCACCGCCTCGGACGTCTGGCGCAGTTCGGCCAGCGACACCGTGAACAATCCGTGGAACTCGATGACATCCGAGGCCTGATCGACGACACCGATTCGAACCGCGGGCAGGCCGCGCGCCTCGCACATCGCCCGGAACCGGCTCTCTTCGGTGCGCGGCACCGCGACCAACGCCCGGCCCGCCGACTCGGAGAACAGCATCACGAAAGGATCGGCACCTTCGGGAAGTACTATCCGGCAACCGGTTTCACCTGCTAGTGCTGCTTCGACCACGGCCTGGGCAAGCCCGCCTTCGGACAGGTCGTGTGCGGCGGACACCAGGTCGTCACGCGAGGCCGAGCTCAGCACCTCGGCCAGCAGCTTCTCGCGGGCCAGGTCGACACTGGGCGGCAGGCCGCCCAGATGGTCCGCGGTCACCTGGGCCCAGACCGATCCGTCGAACTCGTCGCGGGTGTCGCCCAGCAGCATCAGCGTTTCACCGGGCTCACGACCCAGCGCGGCGGGAAGACGTCGACTCACATCGTCCAAGACACCGAGCACCCCGACCACCGGGGTGGGCATGATCGCCGTGGACCCGGTTTGGTTGTAGAAGCTGACATTGCCGCCGGTCACCGGAATACCCAGGGCCGCACAGCCATCGGCGAGTCCACGGACCGCCTGGGCGAACTGCCACATCACGCCGGGATCTTCGGGCGAACCGAAGTTGAGGCAGTCGGTCACCGCGACCGGCGTGGCGCCGGTGACGGCGACGTTGCGGTACGCCTCGGCCAGCGCGAGTTGGGCGCCGGCGTAGGGGTCGAGCGTGGTGTAGCGCCCCGACGCGTCGGTCGAGACCGCGATGCCGCGGCCGGTCGACTCGTCAATGCGCAGCACGCCACCGTCGGCGTGCTCGGCCAGCACGGTGTTGCCGCGCACGTACCGATCGTACTGCTCGGTGATGAACGCCCGGCTGCACAGGTGCGGACTGCCCAGCAGCGCAAGCAAAGTCGCGTGCAGCTCGGCACCGGTGACCGGGCGCGGCAACTTGGCCGAGGTGTCGGCGTTGAGGGCGTCCTGCGATTCGGGACGGACGACCGGGCGGTGGTAGACCGGCCCCTCGTGGGCCACCGTGTGCGGCGGCACATCGACGACGGTCTCGCCGTGCCAGCTGATCCGCAACCGGTCACCGTCGCTGACTTCGCCGATCACGGTGGCCAGCACCTCCCACTTGCGGCACACCGCCATGAAGGCGTCCACGTTCTCCGGGGCGACCACCGCGCACATGCGTTCCTGCGACTCGCTGCAGAGCACCTCCGCGGACGTCATGTCCTTGGCGCGCAGCGGGACGGCATCGAGACGGATCGCCATACCACCGTCCCCGGCAGAAGCCAATTCCGAAGTGGCACAAGCTAGCCCGGCTCCGCCAAGATCCTGGATGCCGATCACCAGGCCACCCGCGTACAGCTCGAGGCAGCACTCGATGAGCACCTTCTCCATGAAAGGGTCGCCCACCTGAACCGAGGGCAACTTCTTGCGCGCGGCGCCGTCGGTGCCATCAGCACTGAACGTGTCCGACGCCAGCACCGACACCCCGCCGATTCCGTCGAGCCCGGTGCGCGCGCCGAACAGGATGATCTTGTTGCCGGCCCCGGAGGCGAACGCGAGATGCAGGTCCTCCTGGCGTAATACGCCGACGCACAACGCGTTCACCAACGGATTTCCGGCATAACACGGGTCGAAGACGGTCTCGCCACCGATGTTCGGCAGGCCCAGCGAGTTGCCGTAGCCGCCGATACCGCGGACCACGCCGTCGACGACGCGGCGGGTATCGGGGGCATCGACCGCACCGAACCGCAACTGGTCCATCACCGCGACCGGGCGCGCGCCCATGGCCATAATGTCGCGCACGATGCCGCCGACACCGGTGGCCGCGCCCTGGTAGGGCTCGACGTAGGACGGGTGGTTGTGCGATTCCACTTTGAACGTGACGGCCCAGCCGTCGCCAATGTCGACCACGCCGGCGTTCTCACCGATGCCGGCCAGCATCCCGGCGCGCATCTCGTCGGTGGTGGTCTCGCCGAAGTAGCGCAGGTGCACCTTGGAGGACTTGTACGAGCAGTGTTCGCTCCACATCACCGAGTACATGGCCAGCTCGGTGTCGGTGGGCCGACGACCGAGGATCTCGCGGATCCGCTGGTACTCGTCGTCTTTGAGACCCAGCTCGTGGAAGGGTTGCGGTTGGTCGGGGGTGGTGGCGGCATGTTCGACGGTGTCAATCACGTGGATCTGCGCGCTCGTCACGCCAGACAGTCTAGGGCGGGCGATTCTTGTCGCCGAGCGTGACGTCAGCCCGCGATTTGCGGCCAAATTCTCGCAGCCACGTCACGCTGGGCGAGACGCTCGAGTTACCGTCCCGCCACGCAGAACAGGTTTCCCTCAGGGTCGGCCAATACCACCCAGCGGAAGTTCTCGCCGAACTGGTGCCGCTCCACCTCGGCGGCACCGCCGGCCGTCAACCGCGCCACTTCGGCGTCCACATCCTCGGCAGTGAAATCCAGATGCACCCGGTTCTTCCCGGGTGTGGGATCGGGCACCTTCTGAAACCCCAGCCGCGGCCCTTGGTCGCGGGTCACCACGATGAATTCGCTCGGCAGCAACTCGCGGGTGGTACCGCCGAAGTGCTCGGCCCACCAGCCGGCCAGCCGCACCGGGTCGTCACAGTCGAAAGTGACCATCTCCACGCTGAGCGCCATTGCCCAAAACCCTATGCCCCGGGCGACAGAAACGCTTGCAAGGCTGCGGAATAGGCCGCCACGTCGGCAGCGCCCATCAGCTCCCGTGCCGAATGCATCGCAAGCTGGGCAGCACCCACGTCGACGGCGGGGATGCCGGTCCGGGCCGACGCCAGCGGCCCGATGGTCGACCCGCACGGCAGGTCGGCCCGGTGCTCGTACCGCTGCAGCGGCACACCGGCCTGCCGGCAGGCCATGGCGAACGCCGCGGCGGTACGTCCGTCGGTGGCGTATCGCAGATTCGGATGCACCTTGAGCACCGGCCCGGCGTTGACTTCGATGAGGTGGGCCGGCTCGTGCCGGTCGGGGTAATTGGGGTGAGTGGCATGGGCCATGTCGGCGGACGCCAGCAGCGACGCCGGCAGCAGCCGCAGGAAGTCCTCCCGGGTACCGCCGGCGGCCAATACGATCCGTTCCAGCACGATGCCCAGCAGGTTGGACTGCGCGCCGCGGTCCGAGGACGAGCCGACCTCCTCGTGGTCGAAGATCACCAAAACCGGCAGCACATCGCGCGGTTGGGCGGCCAGCAATGCTTCCAGCCCGGCATAGCAACTGGCTTGGTTGTCCAGCCGCGGCGCGCTCAACAGGCCGCTGCCGGCTCCGAGCAGCGCCGCAGGGGTCAGGTCATGGGTCATCAGGTCGGCGGCCAGCACGTCGGATGCGGACACTCCGGCGCGGTCAGCGACGTATTCGACAAAAGCACCGGGCGTCGCACCAACCCCCCAGACCGCGTTGACATGCCGTTGGGGATCCAGCGTCAGCGACTTGCGGTCCTCGGCCAAATGGATGGCCAGCTGTGGCACCCGGAGAATCGGCTCGTCGATGCGGACCAGCCGGTGGCGCACCGCGGAGCCGTCTCGCACCGACAGCCGCCCGCTGATGCCCAGGTCGCGGTCCAACCAGGAATTGAGCCACGCTCCCCCGTACGGCTCCAGCGCCACCACCCGCCAGCCGGCGACCAGCCGGTCCGGGTGCTGCTTGACCCGCAAATTAGGACTGTCGGTGTGCGCGCCGACGATCCGGAACGGCGTCAAGGCGTGATCGCTGTTCCAGGCGACCAGCGAACCGGCCCGGACCGTGAAGTAACCGCCCGGCTGCTGCGGCCAGCGGTCGGTTTCGCCGAGTTCGGTGTATCCGGCGGCCAGCAACCGCCGGGCCGCGGTGGCGCACACGTGAAACGGCGACGGCGAGGCGTCGATGAACTCGCAGAGGCCTCGCGCACTAGCTGTGGGTGTGGGCCCGCCGGACATGCTCACCATCATGGCTGTCGGGCGCTGCCTGGCTCACGCTAGGGTCGGCAGAGTGCCTCGCCTACCCCGAGGCCCGCCCTGCTGACCCGGAGGATCCGCCTGTTCACCTGGAGGCCCGCCCCCCGGCCCGGGCCCGACGTCCTGCGTCGGGGCGGAAGCGGCGGTCCGGGGCCGGCGGAGGCTACCGCGCTACCCAGCGGGCCTGTCGCCAGCGACACGCCAACGGCGCAGAGGACACCGGCCGACATGATGCGTATCTTCGACATTCCGAACACCTTTCGAGGTTGGCCGAAACGAGCCCACTACGATCTTGCGATCGTCGACGCTGAAACGTCCGTGACACACTGCGATTCACAGTGGCGGCGACGACGGCTCCGCGCCCGGCGGCATCGTCGCCCCGACCTGCTCGCCGTTTCCGGCGGCAGCTGCATGCACGCGGTTCAATTCCACCCACAATTTGTCGTCAGCAGTTGACAATAAGAGATGCTAGGTCCACGCTTCTCATGTTGTCAAACATGATTGACATAATCGTTACCGTGAGATCGCCGAGAAGTCGCGGGTGCGGTTGGCCGCCGTCGCGTCGGCCGGCCACATCCGGGCCGCCGCAGTGGCTCCACCGCGTGTGACGACGGCCGTCGGCAAAGCCCATCGCCTATGCTGTCGAACGTGGCGGCCAGACCCAGCACCCGAGCACCGCAGACAGAACTCGGCCTAGCGCTGCGGATTGCCTGGTGGAGCTATTCCCGGCGAATTGATGTCGAGATGGAGGCCGCGGGTTTTCCGGATCTGCAGTTCCCGATGATCTACGTCTTCGCCCTGTATTCCCAGCCGGAGCCCATGACGATCTCCCAGATGGGCCGGCAGTTCAGCGTCAGTCGCCAGGCAGCCAGCAAGGTCGTCGCCGACTTGCGCCGCCGCGGCTACGTGCACGTCACGCCGTCAACCACCGACCAGCGCGAGAAGGTAGTCGAGCTGGCGCCGAAGGCCATCGAGTACGTCACGGCGCGGCTGCGCAAAGCGGCTGCCCTGGACCGGGCGATCCGCAAACGCCTCGGTGACGACGGCCGCGACGAACTGATCAGGCTGCTGGGCGAACTTGGTGCAGTCGCCAGATCGAAGCTGGATTTCGACCCCGGCATGTTCCCGGTCAAAGAGCCGGGCTGGTATTAGCTCCTGCTCGCCCCGGACAAGATCCGCGCCGCCGATGACCCGGCCGGCTCAGCGGTGGAAGAAGCCCGAGTGCCCACTATCGGTGCCGGGGAATTCACTGATGTTTCCGACGCCCGAGTTGCGGATACCGATGTTGAAGAAGCCCGAGTTCTGGAATCCCACGCCATTGTTGACGCCATTGAAGAAGCCCGAACCTCTATCGCTTGAGTTATAGAAGCCCGAGCCGCCGAAGCCGAAGTTGTTGAAGCCCGAACCCAACGGCCCCAAGTTACGCCCACCAGACGACTGCTCCGCGGCGTTGGTGAAGCCTGAGGTATCGTCGCCCTGGTTGAAAAAGCCCGAGGTGCCGGTGCCCAGATTTCCGAAGCCGGAACTCTGGCCGGGCCCGTCGCCCACCTGCCCGATGGCCGTGTTCAGATTGCCGGAATTGAAACCACCGGTGTTGATATTGCCCGAATTACCGAACCCGGTGTTTGTGGCGCCGGCATTGAAGAAGCCGGTGTTGCGCTCACCCGAGTTGAAAAAGCCGGTGTTCCCCAGGCCCGAGTTGAACATGCCCGTATTCTCGTTCGCCGAGTTGAAGAAGCCCGTGGCGTACCGGCCGGAGTTGAACGCACCCGTGGCCTCCCCGGCGGTGTTGCCGAAGCCGGTATCTTGCAGCCCGGTATTCCAGAAACCGGTGACGGTGCCGCCCGTGGTTTGAAAGCCGGTATTGTTTGTCCCCGATATTTCAAAGCCGACGTTGGCAAAGCCCGAATTGAAGAAGCCGACGTTGTTGGTGCCGGAGTTGAAGAAGCCGATGTTTCCGGTGCCCGAATTGCCGAACCCGATGTTGCCGCTGCCCGTGTTGAGCCCACCAATTCCGACCTGATTGTCGCCGGTGAGCCCGAAGCCGATGTTGCCGTTCCCGGTGTTGCCGAAGCCGATATTGCCATTTCCGGTGTTGCCGAAGCCCCAGTTGGAATCCCCGGTATTGCCCGAACCCCGGTTGAAGCTGCCCGTGTTTCCACTACCGATGTTGTTGTGCGCGGGAGTGTTGGTCGGACCCACATTGCCGAAGCCCACGTTCCCATCGCCCTTGTTGCCCCCGCCGACATTGCCTTTGCCGTCATTGCCGAAGCCGACGTTCTGGCTGCCGTTATTGCCCCCGCCGACATTCCCGGTGCCCGAGTTGCCGCCGCCCACGTTGCTGTCACCGCGATTGCCAGCACCCAGGTTGGAACTGCCGGTATTGCCGCTGCCCAGGTTGGAGCTACCGGTGTTGCCGCTGCCCACATTGGAATTGCCGATGTTTCCATTGCCCACGTTGTCGTCACCGTGGTTTCCATTGCCCACGTTGCCGCTCCCGTTGTTGCCGACGCCGATGTTCTGCGGCAAGGAGATGCCCAGTGCGCTGGACAGCGACTGCTGCCAGGACGTCAGCTGCGCCGCCGCCGCCGAGGCACCGGCGTGGTAGCCGGCCATCACGCCCACATCCTGGGCCCACATCTCCTCATAGACGCCTTCGAAGGCCGCAATCGCCGGGAAATTCTGCCCGAACAGGTTCGACAACACCAGCGACACCACCCGAGAGCGATTGGCCGCCACCGCCGCGGGGTGGACGACGGCGGCCTGCGCCGCCTCGAACACCCCGGCGACCGCCCGGGCTCCACCTGCCACCCCGGCGGCCTGCGCCGCTGTTGCGTCAAGCCACGCCGCATACGGGGCCGCCGCGGCCGCCATCGCCGCCGCCGCCGGACCCTGCCACGATCCGGCGGTCAGGCCCGCCGTCACCGCAGAAAACGAGGCCGCCGACAGACTCAGCTCCTCGGCCAGCGCATCCCAGGCACCCGCCGCCGTCAGCAACGGCGCCGGGCCCGCGCCGGCGAACATCAGCGCCGAATTGACTTCCGGCGGCAACAACGCAAAATTTGGCGACATCATGACTCCTCTACTCGCCAGGAGCGGATCCACCAAACTTAGTCTCGTCGCGCGGCGATAATCAGCAAATCTGCAAACCTGTTGCCCGCGTGCCGATCTGGCGTCAACTCGCGACCAGTGCGGCTGCTGGAGGCGTAGCGTCGACAAGAACCGGCGAAAGGACTGGGAGATGCCTGACGATTCCCACGGCGATGTGGTGCTCGGCGCCGGCCCGGCCGGGCAGAATGCCGCGGACCGCTGCAGGTTGTCGGGTCGGCGCGCCGCGGTGGTCGAGAATGAACTGGGAGGGGAGTGCTCATGGTGACCTCGGACGCATTTCACCCGGAATTCCCCAGCGGCGCAACGCCGAGCGTGGCCGCACGCAACCGGGTGCACCACGTCAGATCGTCCGAAATCAGTTCCGACACAGCACAATCGGAGGGGATGCGGCGATTTGCCGCGCTCAGCGGGCGTTCCGTCGGCGCCGAGAAGCTGTGGATGGGCGAGACGCACGTCTCGCCCGAGACGGCGTCGGTCAACCATCATCACGGTGACTCCGAAACCGCAATCTATGTACGAAGTGGCCACCCCGAGTTCGTGTTTCACGATGGCGTCCAGGAAGTGCGCATCTCGGCCCAACCCGGTGATTACATCTTCATCCCGCCGTATCTGCCGCACCGGGAAGAGAACCCGGACCCGACCACGCCCGCGGAGGTGGTCATCGCGCGCAGCACCCAGGAGCCGATCGTGGTCAACCTACCGGGGCTGTATCCGCTCTGAACCGGCCGCCTCGTCGAGTGGGCTGAGCACGGTGACCGCGATCGGCTCACTCAGCAGGGCTGGCAGCTGTTCGCGGTAACTCCGGTAATGCGCGGAGCCCCGGTGCTCGTCGAGCGCGCTGCGGTCGCGATAACGCTCGAACAGCACCAGCTCGGCGCCGTCGGCGCTCTCGTAGAGGTCATAGGCTCGGCACCCGTCTTCAGCGCGGGTGGGCCCGGTCATCCCGGCCAGCAGGGCACGCAGCGCGTCCCTCGATTCCGGGCGGGGGGTGAACCGGGCGATGACCGCGATTGACGACGACATGTGACGACCTTCCGGACAGGGTGTGCCGTCAGCCCTTGACGGCCGACGTAATAAGACGTTTTAATACGTCCTATGACGAGTGTCAAGCTGGACCTGGATGCCGCCGAGTTCCGGATATCGCGCGGCAGTGTGCCGGCGAGCGCTCAGCTTGCCGAGGCACTCAAGACGCAGATCATCAAACAGCGGCTGCCCAGCGGTGGGCGGCTGCCCAGCGAACGGGAGCTGATCGATAAGTCGGGGCTGAGCCGGGTGACGGTGCGGTCCGCGGTGGGGATCCTCGAACGTCAGGGGTGGCTGGTGCGTCGGCAGGGACTGGGCACCTTCGTCTCCGATCCGGTCAGGCAAGAACTCGGTTCGGGGGTGCGCACGATCACCGAGGTGCTGCTGAGCTCCGGTGTCACCCCGCGGGTGGAGGTGTTGTCCCAAAGCGTGTGCCCGCCACCGCAACCGATGGCCGCGGCACTGGCATTGCCGGAGGTCTTGTGTATTCGCCGGCGCTTCAGTGCGGGCGACGAACCCCTGGCGCTGGTCACCGCCTACCTACCGCCGAGTGTGGGCGATGCTGTGGAACCACTGCTATCCGGTGCCCTCGATACCGAAACCACGTACACGATGTGGGAACGACGACTGGGCATCCGGATTGCCAAGGCCACCCACGACATATCGGCGGCCGCCGCATCCGCCGAAGTGGCCGCGGCGTTGGAGCTGCCGGTGGGCGCACCGGTGCTAGTGCTCGACCGCACCAGCTACGGCGAAGACGGCAAAGCGCTCGAGGTGGTGGTGTTCCACTACCGCCCCGATCGGTACCAGTTTTCCGTCACACTGCCGCGAACGCTGCCCGAGCCAGGCGCCGGAATCATCGAAAGGTCGGAATTCACATGAACATTGCCGGATCGCGGGATCCTCACCTGGGGCTCGTTTTAGCGTTGACCGTCAACGGGCTGGCGGTCAGCAGGTACCCCGATATGGTCACCGTCTCGCACGCCGCAGAGCGTTACGGATTCGATTCCATTTGGCTCTGCGATCATTTCCTGACCGTCAGCCCGGACGACTACGTCAAGGACGCCGGCATCGGCGGCCAATCCGGTGAAGCCGGCCGGGACGCACGGCCAACAACGCTGCCCCTGCTGGAAGGCTGGACGGCGTTGACCGCGCTGGCGCGCGACACCACCCGGCTGCGCCTGGGCACCAGTGTGCTGTGCAACTCGTATCGCCATCCCTCGGTGCTGGCCAAAATGGCCGCCACCCTCGACGTGATCTCCGAGGGACGCCTCGATCTGGGGTTGGGCGCAGGCTGGTTTCAGCGCGAGTTCGAGGCCTACGGCATTCCGTTTCCGCCCGTGGGTGACCGAGTCTCGGCACTGGCCGAAGCCCTGGAGGTGATCCGGACGGTCTGGACCGAGCCGAACCCCACCTTTGCCGGCCGGTTCTACACGTTGAACGGCGCGATCTGCGATCCGCCTCCCATCCAGCGGCCCCACCCGCCGTTGTGGATCGGGGGTGAAGGGGACCGCGTGCACCGCATCGCGGCGAAGCTGGCGCAAGGTCTGAACGTGCGGTGGTGGTCACCGCAGCAGGTGGCCCAACGCCGGGGTTTCCTGACCCGGGCCTGCGAGTCGGCCGGCCGTGACCCGGCCAGTCTGCAGCTATCGGTGACGGTGCTGCTGGCGCCGACCGATTCCGCTGCGGGCGAGGCGCGAATTCGCTTGGAGTTCGCCTCTATTCCGGAGTCCGGCCTCATCGTCGGGCACCCGGATCACTGCGCGGAGCGCATCCGCGAGTACCTGGACGGCGGGGTCACCCACTTCCTGTTCACGGTTCCGCGGGTGGTCGAGTCCGACTACCTGCACCTCATCGGTTGCGACATCATCCCGCTGCTCAAATCGGGGGTCACGGCTTCATGACTGTTGCCCGCGATATGGGGCGGTTCCTGGTGTCGACCGACTACATCGATGCCGACCATCCGCTGGTCCGGGCGACGGCAACTGCGCTGGTGCCCGGCGCCGCATCCGATATCGAGCGCGTTGGACGCATCTATCGCTACGTGCGTGATCTGCCCTACGACATCCTTGCCGCATTCCGCTACCTCGCCCGGGGCGAACATCGGGCCAGCGACGTGCTCCGGCATGGCGTCGCGTTTTGCATGGGAAAGGCGAGCGCGTTCGTCGCCCTGTGCCGAGCGGCGGGCGTGCCGGCCCGCATCGCTTTCCAGACGGTGGGCTCGCCGGACAAGGAGTTTCTCTCCCCGGAGGTCCGTGCCCTGTGGGGAGGCAAATCCGGCAGGCCGTTGCCGTGGCACTCCCTCGGCGAAGCCTATCTCGGCAACCGATGGGTCAAGCTGGACGCCACCATCGACGCGACGACGGCGGCGCGGCTGGGCAAACCCTACCGGCGCGATTTCGACGGCATCACCGACATTACGACGGTGGAGGGTCCCATCCTGCGGGAAAACGGCAGCTATGCGGATTACCCCGCCGACGTCGCCCAATGGTACGTACAGGTCGCACGAGTAGTGTTGAATGCCTTGGAGTCCACTGACTTTCACGCTCGAGTCGCCGATGACGATGAACTGTGGGCCGGCCCTCGGTGGGAAGCGGTGGCGCGTCGGTCGCCGGGTTCGAGATGTTCACTCAGCGAATTCTCAACAGATTCTTCGTATCCGGCTACCTCGTCTCCCAGCAGCAACCAAGGTACCGCCGCCAGCATGAGTCCATGACGACTTCGCCACTGGGTGAGCCACTGTCCACGAACCTGGTCGAACACTACTTACGCACCCGCGGAAAGCGGTACTTCCGCGGCCGGCACGACGGTGAGTTCTTCTTCGTTGCAAACGCTTACCCGCGGAGATTGCACGTCCATCTGGAGATCTCGCTCCCGCATCCGGACGTGTTCACCATTCGGGTCGCTCCCGCATACTTTTTCCCCGCCGCCGACCACGCTCGGCTGGCCCGGTTCGCAGACCGGTGGAACACCCGGAATCATGCAGTGACCGCAATCGTGCACGGGTCTTCAGATCCGCAACGCGTCGGTGTGACCGCCTGCAATTCCCAACGCATTCCAGGTCTCGTCCGGTTCAACGAGTTCGCAGATGCCATCGACCGCGCCCTCGACGCCGCGGTGGATCTGTTCGGCGAGTTGACCCCGGTTTCCGGGTCGCCGCAACCCACAGCGCCGTTGCTGCTCAATGCCGGGTGAGGCTCGTAGGTCGCTGAAACTTGTTAATTATTACGGTGATTCGTCTGTTTTCGGTTGGCTCGCGTACAAAGTGCTGTCATCCGCACACGCGGCGCTTGTCTTGGCTTGGCCAGTCGAGTCCGCTTGCCGTGTCCGCGCAGCACTACTTGTCTGCCCAGCTCCCACATCGTCTGTTCACCGGCGTCACTGGCCTGCACAATCTCGGCTGAAGCAAGGATGCCGTGCGGCTCCGATTTGGCCAACTCACACAGCCGAGCAGCGATGTTCACTGGCTCGCCGATGACGGTGTATTCGAATCGTTCGTAAGCACCCACGTTGCCCGCCAAGACTATTCCGGCGGCGACGCCGATACCGGCCTGGCATTCGGGAACCTCGGCGGCGAGCCGGTGTGCAATGGCCCGTGCGGTGGCCAGAGCGTCGGTTTCTGGTGAACAGACACGTGCCGGTGCGCCAAAGACCACCAAAGTACCGTCGCCCTGGAACTTGTTTATCAGTCCGTGGCGGCGGTCGACTTCCTCCACAATGACGGCGAAGAAACAGTTGAGCAGTCGGACAACCTCGGCCGCAGGCCGGGCGGTCACCAAGCGGGTGGAGCCGATAATGTCGACGAAAAGTACCGCCACATGGCGTTCTTCGCCACCGAGTTCGATTTGTTGTCCTTCGGCGGCGGCCGCGACGTCGCGTCCGACATGGCGGCCGAACAGATCGCGGATGCGCTCGCGTTGCCGCAGTCCCTCGACCATTGCATTGAACCCGCGCTGCAGCTCGCCGAGTTCGGTGCCGTCGAACACCTCCAGCTGGCATTCGAGGTCGCCGGCTTCCACGCGTTGCAATGCGGAATGCACATCTCGCACCGACGTTGCGGTGAGCCACGCGGCGATAAGGTTCGACGCCAACCCGAAGACGAAGGCTGCCATCGTCAGCAATAGCACCACCGCGCCGAGTTCGGTGACGTTCATGTTTCTTTCCAACAGCGCGAATGCCACCGCCAGGATGATGGCGATCAACGGGACACCCGAGCCGAACAGCCACGATGCTGTGGCACGGCCCATCACGCCGGGGGAAAGCCGCCGCGCCGGTGGCCCCGCTTCCAGGGCGACGGCAGCCGCGGGCCGAAGCATCAACTCGGCGAAGAAGTAGCAGCTCACCGACAACAAGATGCCGCTGAAGCTAAAGCCGAACACGAGCTTCGGGATGTAGCCGGAGCTCACGCTTCCGTAGAGCAGCGCGAACAAGACGGCGCCGATCGTCCACAGCACTGTCGGAACCAACGCCAGCCGCCATGGTGCCAGGAAGGCGTTGCGTTGATCCGCGGCCGTCAGCGGCCGATCGTCGCTTTTCCAACGCAATTGGTCAAGGATGCGTTTAGTGATCCAAATCCACCCCAGCCCAACGGAAGCGGCGACATAGAGTGGGACGGCCTCTTCCGAAATCCACACGACGTGCGGATCGAACACATCGGGTGCTGGGATCGCCACGGTCACCAGCAGCAACACCACACCGATACCCATCAGATTGGCCATCGTCACGACACCGAGCAACACCGGACGGGTGATGGGCTTGTTGTCGTGCGGCACGATGATGTTGTGGAGCCATGTTCTGGCGGTCATGATGCGCGCTCGTTCCGTTGATGCCGCCGAGGGCCGCAGGTTCGAATCTCCGTGCACCGCAGGCTGAGTCCACGCCCGGCAGCAGGACCGTAGGTGCGGTGCGTGACCCACGTGTCACCAGTGCCGTCTGTCACCGCCTGACGGAATGCCCGGTTCGAACGTCGCAGGGCCGTCATCATCGTTGCTCCAATCATCACCGCCCCATCGGGTTTTTCACCTATCTCGCAGTTGCGTGACAAGCGAGTAAGAGACCTCGCTTCCGATGTGCCCGGGCGAGATACGGGTGGCCAACACAGCACTACGTCCAGCCACTGTGCTGGCACCGTGCCTCGACCTCTCATATACCCCTATCGGGTATATACTATACATGAGCGGCGTCGACCGAAACGCGGTCGCCGAACGCGCTGGGGTGAACGTTCCTGTCATGTCAATGTCAGACTCGCGAAGTTGCCAATCGGTCCTGACGTCGCGCGGTGGAACGTGTGGTTGACGCCACCAACGAACCTCAGCGATGACGTCGACCACGCGGTCAGCAGCATGGCGATCCGCGTAGAGCCACAGAGATCTGGATCAGGCATGAACACGACGTATCCTGCTAGCCAAGGTTGTCGACCGATACGGAGCTGCCGGTGCAGCCGACGGTCGCGAGTCAAAGTCGTTACGGGTATGGAGATACGTTGGTGTCGATTCGGAGGCGACAGCTTGTGGTTGCCGGCGTGGCCGTGGCGGCTGCCGCCGGATTAGCGGCATGCGACGTCGCGGGCGGGCCGGTCGACGACGGGCGAACGCTACGTGTTGGAGCAGCGTTTCCTGATCCGCCCTTCAACGGCATGCCTGCGGGGGGCGGTTTCGACGTCGACCTGATGACCGAGATTGCCAGAACCCTCGGCTCTGAGGTCAGCTTCATTCGGTACCACGGCGCCGACTTCAACGGCATCTTCGGTGGGCTCAATAGCGGTGACTACGACTGCGTCGCAGCCGGAACCACTGTGACACCCGAACGTGAGAAGCAAGCGGCATTCGTTGCACCATACCTGATCTCGGGGCAATCACTGGCCGTCGACACCGTCCGGCTGCCCAACGTGCACTCCATTGACGACCTGTCTGGACTGACAATCGGCGTCCAGCAGGGTAACACCAGTCAGCCAATCGCGGCTCGCCTTGTCGCCGAAGGCCGAGCCGCCGCCGTGCGGGTCTACGACTATGGCGCTGTCCGTTCGGCGGTAACCGACTTGACCACCGGCGGCTGCGATGCCTTCATGAAGCTGGCGCCGGTGCTGACCGAGCTGGTCAAGCCGGTGCAAGGCGTCGAGGTCGTCCAGCGTACGGGCATATCGGTAGAAAGGATCGCGATTGCGGTGCCCAAGGCAGACCACGAGCTTCTTCAGCGGATCACCGCCGCGCAGGCTGCGCTGGAGGCAAACGGAACACTGTCACGAATTCGGCAGCGATGGCTCGGCAATCCCAATGCATACCAAGCTTAGCGGTTGCCAGCGCACCGCGACGGCCAGGGCAAGTACCAGGGTCGGCTATTTGAACGCAACGTGTATAGCAGCGGCCGAAGGCGCCAATTCCAGAGCGCACCGGCGACACGAGGCGTGGGCAGTGACGGGCCGGTTGGCCGGGACGCAGTTCCGGATGTGTTCTCGACGGCATCAGTCATCACATGAGCCACGTCAGTACCGCAGACTAGCCATCAGGCGATTCGTCTGTCGCGCAATGCCTTCCGTTCACGACCGGATGCACGTATCCGAGCCATGCCCGGGGATCCGTGCGCACCGCGCGTCGCACTCATCGCCGCCGACCCCAAATCGACGACCTCGCCCTAGTCATCGCCACAATCCACGAACTACCACCAGGCCATTGTGACCGGATAAGCTTGCACACCAACAGGTTCCGGTGTCATGTGCAGCGCCGTCGTAACTTCGGGCTAACGAGCGCCGGCCTCAGGCCACCAGCACCGCGTCCAGCACCGAATGAAACAGGCCGAGACCGTCGTCAGACGGACCGGTCAATGCCTCGATCGCGTGTTCAGGGTGAGGCATCAACCCGACCACCCGACCGTTGGCCGAGCTGATGCCGGCAATGTCCCGCAGTGAGCCGTTGACGTTGTCGTGGTACCGAAACACCACCCGCCCCTCACCTTCCAATTCGTCCAGCACCGCCTCGGGTGCCACATAACGGCCCTCACCAGACTTCAGCGGCACCAGCACGTCGGCGTCCGGTTCGAAACGCGATGTCCAGGCCGTCGACGTCGACGCGACCCGCAGCCACATGTCACGGCAGACGAAGTGCAACCCCACATTGCGGGTGAGCGCGCCGGGCAGCAGCCCGGCCTCACAGAGCACCTGAAATCCGTTGCAAATACCCAAAACCGGCATGCCGCCTGCGGCAGCGGCCACCACCTCGCCCATCACCGGTGCGAAACTGGCGATCGCACCCGCCCGCAGATAATCGCCGTAGGAGAAGCCGCCGGGCACCACGACCGCGTCGACTCCCTTGAGGTCGGCGTCCGCGTGCCAGAGGATCACCGCCTCGGCGCCCACCTGCCGTACCGCGCGCGCGGCGTCCACGTCGTCGAGCGTGCCGGGAAACGTGATGACCCCGATCCGAGCTGTCACCGTGGGTCCCGGCTGATCGTCCAGTCCTCGATGACCGTGTTCGCCAGCAGCGATTCGGCGATTTCGGCCAGCGTGGAGTCGTCGACGGAATCGTCGACCTCGAGCTCAAACCTTTTGCCCTGCCGCACATCCGAGATTCCGACATGACCGAGCCGGCCCAACGCGCCGACGATTGCCTGACCCTGCGGATCGAGAATCTCCGCCTTGGGCATGACATGCACGACCACCCGCGCCACCGGCGCTCCTCCTCAGATCCGATTGCTCGGCCCAACTCTACCGGCGGCAGCTGCCGCGCCGCTTCTCAGACGCGCTGAGGCTTACTCTCCGCAGTAAGTGGCCTCGACCGTCTGCTCGCCGAGAACCTTCATTTCTTTGATTCGGAGCTGGTCGGCCAAGCCCTTTTCCTGAATGACCGATTGCAGTCGGTCGTAGAAGTGCCGTACCAGCGCTTCGAAGGTGGGCGAAAAGTCCACCGTGCACAATTTGAGCCCGCCCTTGCGGGCCACCGCGGCGATGTCCTCATACAGAGGGTCCTTCCTGTCCACCACGAACGCGTGGTCGACCTCGTCGAGGATCGGCCGGAATGCATTCTCGAGCAGATCGGTGTCCAAGAGGAAGTATTGCTCGTCGAGACTGTCTCCGGTGAGAGTCACCGAGACAAAGATCGTATGTCCGTGCAGGTTGGCACATTTGTTGGCCACTAATTCGGGAGTGTAAAGTTCACTGCCGCCTCTGCTGGTGCGCATGTCGTGGGTCCAGGTGCGGTGACCCATTTCCAGACGGATCGTTTGTTTGATCGTATACGGCATGGCCTACTCCCTGGCTGTGATGGACGCACGACTTGGCTAATTGACTCCGTAGCTGGCTTTGAGTGTCGACGCGCATTGGAGTTCCACCCGCCTCAAGACGCAGCCCGAAAGCCTGAGCTGGCTGTTCACCCTTTCAAAGATGTGCTCGACGAGCCCCTCGATCGTGGGGTTGAAGTCGACCGTATACACCTTGTCCGCAACGTCTGCCAGCTCACAGACCTTGAGGAAGTCGTCGTATATCGGGTCTTGGTCCCAGATAATGAAGGAATGGTCTAGATCGCTTATTATCGGCTCGACTATGACGGCCAGCTCATTGGTATCGAAAACGGTCTTCATATCATCCAACTGGTCCCCATATTCGAGGATGAGTCTTAGCTCCCAGGTATGGCCGTGGATGGTTTCTTCTTTTTTGTAGTTGAAGCCCAGAGAACGATGGCCCGCATCGAACCGAAAAGTCTTCTCGATCGTATGGCCCATGGTTCGACACCTCCGGAGGGCAAGCTAAGACGTAGCTAGGATTGTCGAGCTGTGAGACGACCTCCCGTCAGCGTCACGGAGTGAATATTAGATCCACTTCCAGGCAAGGCCAAGCCTTTCGGCCAAATCCACCGACATGGTGTAGGAGGCCATCGACTTCGTGGTTTAGCTGAATCCACCGATGGGCTCGCGTGGTGTGTACCGGTTAAATTTTGATCTTGATTTGGGTTTTGCCTCGATCCGCCGATAGACCGTGCGGCGCTGACCCGTTGAATATTTGATCTTGATATTGGCGGGTCCGGGGCACAACTATGCCGCTGGCCTGCCCCAGCGGCAATGCGGGCGCCGGTGGTCGCGGCTCAATCTCACGCGATGCCGACGGCAACGTTCTTGCCGGATCGGTCGGCAGTGCCGGCAGTGCCGGCGTTGCCGCCACCGATCAACGTCGGCGCCGTTGCTGGCGGGGACACCTCCAGTGCGACCAATGTCACCGGCACCGCCAACGCCGCCGCCACCGATCAACGTCGGCGCCGTTGCCGCCCGGCGTGGTGGCTGTTAGCGCCGTTGCCGACAAGCGGGCGAGACAGCAGCGTCTGCAGCGGCGACGCGTTGGCGGCCGCTGCGACGGCATACGAGCCGGTACCGGTGCTGAGGGCTTGCACAAACTCGTGATGAAACGCTGCGACCTATTTCGCCAATGTCTGATAGCCGCAGCTACCGCGTTTCCCGCGGGCAGGCAGGCGCCGATCCGCCCGACGTCGGCGGCCGCCGCCGCCACGATCTGCGGCATTACAAGTACGCGCGACATCCGGCACCTCGCAGCCGCGACCGGCATCATCGATGCAGTCCGTATCAGTAGGCGGCATCGTAGCCGGAACTGCGCAGTTCGTTTGATGTTTCGCGGCTAACTTGCGATTTGCGTCCAGGGAACATTGGTCGCTAATGCTTCGGGAGTCGTCTTGAGTCTTTAGACGGCCCCGACAAGCTGTGGGCAGCATCCGGGCGGCGTCGATGCGTTATGGAATGGGCGTGACGATGAATAGGTTGGACTCATTCCCCGGGACACCCCGTCTGGAACAAAGCTCCGTAGAACTGGTGGACACGCCTTCGCTTGCCCTGAACTGTCAAGAAGCGGTCTTGTCCAGTCGTGTGGCCTTGTGCTGTCGCACATTACCGCGGCGCCGCGGATCCGCGCGCCAGGATCTGCACGCGGGATCCCTGGCAACAATCTTGTTGCACATCTTTGGTGAAAACCCTTGTCCGACAGAAGCTCTCCTGCCCACAACAACCGGGCGCCGGTTGCCGCCCCGGATGCGCAGACCTATTCGCCGCTGTAGGTGGCCTCCACCGTCAGTTCGCCGAGCACCTTCATTTCCTTGATTCGGAGCTGGTCGGCCAACCCCTTTTCCGCGATGACCGCCTGCAGGCGGTCATAAAAGTGCCGCACCAGACCTTCGAATGTGGGCGAAAAATCCACTGTGCATAGCTTGAGCCCACCCTTGTGCACCACCGCGGCGATGTCCTCATAGAGCGGGTCGTGCCGGTCGACCACGAAAGCGAAGTCGAACTCGTCCAGGATCGGCCGGAATGCCTGTTCCAGCAGGTCCGTATCCAGGAGGAAATACTGCTCGTCAAGACTGTCCCCGACCAGAGTCACGGAAACAAAGATCGTGTGGCCGTGAAGGTTTGCACATTTATTGGCTATCAAATCCGGTGTGTAAAACTCGCTGCCACCTCTACTGGTGGGCATGTGATGGCTCCAGGTGCGATGGCCTATTTCAACCCGGAATGTTTGTTTGATGGTATACGGCATAACCTGCTCACTGATTCCTTTCCATGTGATGCGCAGGGGCGCAAGTTGTTGATTCAATCGAGGGGGCCGGTACGTCGATGCAGATAACGTCCGACCTGCCTTGACGTAGAGTCACCGAATTAAAACGCCAGTTACCTCCGATCATCGATACGCGGAGACGATTTTTTCGATAGCGTGGCCGAAATCAACGCAGTGATACTAGATGCACATCGATACGTGACCAAGGCCCGCCCTAATCCGGCCAGCGTCGCGAGGCACGGCAGCGCCTCGATCAGTAAGCGCCAATTCCGTTCAGGAAACCAGGATGAGCCGGTGGCCACCCAGCTCTGCCAGCCGGCGTTGGGCCTGCCCGTCCGGATCGAGGGCGGCTTCGCTCATTGGCGTAGTGGCGCTGATATCGAAGGGCGCACCGGCATTGGCTGATGCGGCCCGGGCCCGACGCGCCGCGTCGAAGAAATGACCGATCCGCGGGTGATCAAGGCGCACATTTACACCATCGCATCGGGCGCCGGCTATCGCGGCCAGGGCGACGCTATTGACCCCGAGCAGCACCGGCGGCCGGGGCGACGGCAACGGAAAGCCTGCCCATTTTTCCGCTCGATGCGGGTCCCACAGAACGTCGCAAAGATCCAGCACGTCGCACATGCGATCGTGGCGCTCCCGCATCGAATGGTGCAGCGGGAAGTCGAGCAGCTCATGCTCTTTCGCCCAGGGACTGCCTGGGGCGGCGCCGGCGCCAAGGCCGAAGATGAAGCGTCCGCCGCTGATCTCTTGCAGTGAGGCTGCCGCAGCGACCGTAACCCCCGCGGGCCGGTTGGCGGCATTCACCACCAGGGTGCCGATGCCTATCGCGGAAGTGACTGCCGCCAAGGCGCCGGCCAGCGAGAAGCATTCCAACATTCGGGGACTCGATAGCACCGCGCCCGACATGTGGTCATAAACCCAGGCGGTGCCATACCCTTCCGCTTCGGCCCGCAGCACGTTGTCTCGCAGCTCTGGCCAGGTGTGCGTCGCCGCACTGTAGACAACGTCGAGTCTTGGCATGAACCGACCCTACCGTGTGCCGGATTCGTATGCAGCAAACCAATTGCGCCAGGCCGAATTCCGGCACCAGGCCCCTCGGCGAGTCCGCGGCTACCCGGCAGTCGCCATCTTGGCGAACCTCGACGACCACCAGCCGCCGCTCGTCACGTGGCCACCAAGGCGAGTGTGGACAGGGCACCTCTGGCCGTGCCCGTCCGGCTGCGATGGGGAGCGTGCCCGGGGACACGCGTCGGTGCGGATCGCTTCGGGGGCACAATCGTGGACATGCAACTGACGCATTTCGGGCATTCCTGCCTGCTCGCCGAGTTCGGCCGCACCAGCCTGCTTTTTGATCCCGGTACCTTCGCGCACGGCTTCGAGGGGATCACCGGCCTGGCGGCAATCCTGATCACCCACCAACATCCCGATCACGTCGACGCCGCGCGACTGCCGGCGCTGCTCGAGGGCAACCCGGATGCGGCGCTGTATGCCGATCCGCAAACCGCCGCGCAGCTGGGAGCGCCGTGCCGGGCGGTGCACGTCGGCGACGAGCTGTCGGTCGGCGCGCTGACCATCCGGGCCATGGGCGGTCGCCATGCGGTGATCCACCCGGACATTCCTGTGGTGGAGAACATTTCATATCTGGTTGATGACCGTGACCGCCGCGCCAGGCTGATGCACCCCGGCGACGCGCTGTTCGTGCCCGACGAGCCGGTGGATGTATTGGCGACTCCGGCCGCCGCGCCGTGGATGAAGATCTCCGAGGCTGTGGACTATCTGCGTGCGGTCGCACCGGCTCGGGCGGTGCCGATCCACCAAGGGATCATCGCTCCCGACGCGCGCAGCATCTACTACGGCCGGCTCACCGAGTTGACCGACACCGATTTCCAGGTGTTGCCGGAGGAAATCGCGGTCGCCTTCTAGCTACGACGCAAAATCGCCCGAGCGTGTGGGCGATTTGACTAGGGCCTGTTGAAGGTCGCCGCTATGTGATGTCCGCGGCGACTCCGCGGCCGGCGGCCCGGCCGGAGAAGATACAACCACCTAGGAAAGTGCCCTCCAGCGCCCGGTAACCGTGTACGCCGCCCCCGCCGAATCCGGCGGCCTCGCCGGCCGCATACAGCCCGGTCAGGTGGGTGCCGTCGGATTTGAGGACCCGCGCGTCCAAGTCGGTTTCTATGCCGCCCAACGTCTTTCGGGTCAGAATGTGCAACTTGACCGCAATCAGCGGGCCCGCCTTGGGATCGGTCAACCGGTGCGGCGCCACCACCCGCCCCAACCGGTCGCCCCAGTAGCTGCGGGCTGCGCGAATCGCGGTGATCTGACCGTCTTTGGTGAACTTGTTGGCCACCTCACGATCGCGTGCCGTGACCGCGGCTTCCACCGTCTCGTAATCCAGGGGATCCACCTCGGGCAACTCGTTCATCGCGGCCACCAACTCACGCAACGACTCGGCGCTGACGAAATCCACGCCCCGGTCGATGAAGGCCTGCACCGGTCCCGGCGGTCCGGACCGGACCCGCGACCGCAGTAGCTGACGCACGCTTTGCCCGGTCAGGTCGGGGTTCTGCTCCTGACCGGACAGGGCGAATTCCTTCTCGATGATCTTGGCGTTCAACACAAACCAGGTGTAGTCGTAACCGGACTGGGTGATGTGCTCGAGGGTGCCGAGCGTGTCGAAACCGGGATACAACGGCACCGGCAACCGGTTGCCCGCCGCGTCCAGCCACAGCGAGGACGGGCCGGGAATGATCCGGATGCCATGATCGGGCCAAATCGGGTCGTAGTTGGTGATGCCCTCGGTGTAGTGCCACATACGGTCGGGGTTGATCACGCGCGCTCCCGCTTTTTGCGCGATGCCGATCATCCGGCCGTCGACGTGCGCCGGCACCCCACTGAGCAGCTGCTTGGGGACGCGGCCCATCCGCTTCGGCCAGTTCTTGCGCACCAGATCGTGATTGCCGCCGATGCCGCCGCTGGCCACGATCACCGCCGACGCGCGGAATTCGAACTTGCCCAGCGCTTTTCGTGACGACGGCGCGCCGCGCGGTTCGTCCGACGGCTCCAATACGGTGCCCCGAACGCCCGTCACCGCGTCAGCTTCGACGATCAGCCGGTCAACCTGATGTCGGTGTGCGAATCGCACGTTCGGCCGGTCCCGCAGTTGACGCGCGAAGATGTCGACCAGGGCCGGTCCGGTTCCCCAGGTGATGTGAAACCTCGGGACCGAGTTGCCGTGGCCCTGCGCGTCGTAACCCCCACGCTCGGCCCAGCCCACCAGCGGGAAGATCTTCAGCCCACGGGCCCGCAGCCAGCTGCGCTTCTCACCCGCCGCGAAATCGACATAGGCATGGGCCCATTGCTGCGGCCAATGGTCCTCAGGCCGATCGAAAGCGGCCGTCCCCAGCCAATCCTGCAATGCGAGCTCATGGCTGTCGCGGATGCCCAGCCGGCGCTGCTCCGGGCTGTCGACGAAAAACAGGCCGCCGAACGACCAGTACGCCTGCCCGCCCAGGTTGGCGCTGTTCTCCTGATCGACGATCAGCACGTGCAAGCCGCGGTCCGCCAACTCGCAGGCGGCTACCAGGCCGGCCAGGCCCGCTCCGACGATGATCGCGTCAGCCGTAAACCCGTCCGACACGGGCCCCGAACCTACTGAAGCATCACTCATGTCGGTACAGGGTAGTGCCACCGCTCATGGCGGCTGACCATGCGGCTGGGCGAGAGCTAGGCGGCGTCGAGCACAGCCCTATTGGGCCGCCATTGATACACCGTCGGTGTGCAGCCGTGCATCATCGACAGGTCGATGGCATCCAGCATCGCCTGGCGCGGACCGGACTTGGACAATTGCCGGGCCGAAACGGCGACGCGCACCACGCCGCCGCGCCGCGCGATTCGTTCGGCCGACAGCACCACCATCCGGCACCACCACGGCTCGGTCAGGAAGCTCTCACCGATGCCCAGTATTCGCGCCCGCACGGTTGTCTTGCGGGCCAGGTCGGTGATCCCGTGGTAGTCCGCAAGCAGCCGAAAACCGTTTTCCGGCAACGCCTTGACGACACCTGGGGACACCACCCAGCCCGGCGCTGCGAACAGCCGGGTACGTAGGCCCAGGTGTTCGAGCACCCGGTCGGCGGCCATCAGCCGCAGGTTGGCCTCGTGAGCAAGCAGCGTCGCAAATTCGCCGCGCCTTTTCTTGGTTGCCGCTTCGTCGTAGCCGTGCAATACCAGGGCGTCGCCGCCGGCACGCCGGGCGACCAGCCACTCGACGGTTCGGGGGTCCCGGTCGAGCCGATAGTCACCCTTGAGCCGCGGAGCAACCAGCAGCGACACCGGCACCGACCGGGCGTCCATCTCCGCGCAGAATGCCTCGACGCCGGACAGGGTGCGCTCACCTATCCCCGAGACCGAGACGATCAGTTTTCCAGCCACCCGTTCAGTTTGCCGATGCCAGGTTTCCGGACGGTGAAGTACACGCAGCCAACAGGCGTCTATCCAGTGCCTCTGACGTGCGGATATCCGGCCCGCCACGCGGCCGGCCGGCGGCGGTCTAGCTGGTCCCGCCGGCGGTAGCGGTGACGCGTGTCGCTATGCTCAGCAACGCCATGGACAAGGCGCGTTCCGCACCGGCCGACGCCGCGCTGCCCACAACTGCCACGGGGCAGCACAGCCCCGGCGAACACGTCTACCCCGACCGGCTCGATACGCGGCTTTTCCGGATCGCCGGGGTCTGCGTGCTGGCCTCGGTGATGACGATCCTCGACGCCACCATCGTCAGTGTCGCGCAACGCACCTTCATCATCGAGTTCGACTCCACCCAGGCCGTGGTCGGATGGACCATGACCGGCTACACGCTGGCCCTGGCGACTGTGATCCCGGTAACGGGCTGGGCGGCCGACCGATTCGGCACCAAACGACTCTGGATGGGTTCCATCCTGGCGTTCACACTCGGCTCACTGCTGTGTGCGTTAGCGCCAAACATTCTGGCGCTCATCGCTTTCCGGGTGATTCAGGGTATCGGCGGTGGCATGTTGATGCCACTGGGGTTCACCATCCTGACCCGCGTGGCCGGCCCCAAGCGGCTGGGACGCATGATGGCGGTGCTGGGCATCCCGATGCTGCTCGGCCCGATCTGCGGGCCGATCCTGGGCGGCTGGCTCATCGGCGCCTTCAGCTGGCCATGGATCTTCCTGGTCAACCTGCCCATCGGGCTGATCGCGTTCACCCTCGCGGCACTCGTATTCCCCAAAGACCAACCCGCGCCGGCGGAGAGTTTCGACCTCGTCGGGGTGGTGCTGCTGTCGCCCGGCCTGGCCACGTTCCTGTTCGGGATTTCCTCCATCCCGGGACGCGGCAGTGTGACCGACCGCTACGTGGCAGTGCCGGTGATGGTCGGCCTGACGCTGGTTGGCCTGTTCGGGTGGCATGCCTGGCACCGTGCGGATCACCCGCTGCTGGATCTGCGGTTGTTCAAGAACCCGGTGTTCGCTCGAGCCAATCTGACTCTGGTGACATTCGCCGCCGCCTATCTCGGTGCGTCGCTGCTGCTGCCGAGCTATCTCCAGCAGGTTCTGCGGCAAACCCCGATGCAGTCGGGGGTGCACCTGATTCCCAACGGCCTCGGAGCCATGCTGACCATGCCGTTCGCCGGCGCCTTCATGGACAGGCGGGGACCGGGCAAGAGCGTGCTCGTGGGCCTCACGCTGATCGCCGCCGGACTGGGCATCTTCGTTTTCGGCGCGTCCAGGCAGGCGGACTACCTGCCGACGCTGCTGGTCGGCCTGTTGGTGTTGGGCATGGGGACCGGTTGCACGATGATGCCGCTTTCGGGCGCCGCGATCCAGACACTGGCACCGCGGGAGATTGCCCGTGGGTCGGCGGTGATCAGCGTCATCCAGCAGGTCGGCGGCTCAATAGGGACCGCGCTGATGTCGATGATTCTCACCACCCAATTCAATCGCAGCGAAAACATCGGTACGGCAACCAAAATCGCGGCCCTGCACCAGGAGGCGGACAGGCATGGCGTTGCGGTTGACCCGTCGGCGATACCGCCGCAGGCCCTCGCCCCCGACTTCACAAGCCGGGTGTTGCACGACCTTTCGCACGCCTACACGGTGGTGTTCGTGATCGCGGTCGTGCTGGTGGTGTCGACACTGATCCCCGCGGCGTTCCTGCCCAGGACACCCGCGGGTATTGACTCAGGGTTCGCAACGTGACGCTGCGGTCACCTTCGGGTCCGAAGGTGACCGCAGCGTCACGCTCGCGGCCCGTGTTCTCCGACTTCGGTGTCGCATCCGGCGGCGGCTAACAGCCAGGCGTACTGGAAAGCAGTTTCCTTCCAGCGTTCGTATCGTCCGCTTATCCCGGCGTGCCCGGCATTCATCTGCGTCTTCAACAGGACCGGGTTACCGTCGGTGTTGGCGTGCCGAAGCGCTGCAACCCATTTGGCCGGCTCCACGTAGTAGACCCGGGTGTCGTTGAGCGACGTCATCGCCAGAATGGCCGGATAGGGTTTGGCTGCCACGTTTTCATACGGCGAGTACGACTTCATATACGCATAGACATCGCTGTTGTCGAGCGGATTTCCCCACTCGTCCCACTCGGTGACAGTGAGCGGCAACGACGGATCGAGGATGGTGGTGAGCGGATCGACGAAGGGCACCTGCGCCAGGATCCCGGCGAAGAGCTCAGGCGCCATATTGGCCACCGCGCCCACCAACAAACCGCCCGCACTGCCGCCCAGGGCCACCAGCCGCTCCGGGCGGGTCAACCCCGAATCCACCAGATGCTGTGCCGCCGCGACGAAATCGGTAAAGGTGTTCTTCTTGTGCAATGTCTTGCCGTGCTCGTACCACAACCGGCCCATCTCACCGCCGCCGCGAACATGCGCGATGACGAACACCATTCCCCGGTCCAGCAGTGACAGCCGGGCAATGGAAAACCGGGGGTCTTCGCACATCTCGTAGGCGCCGTAGCCGTAGATGACTGCGGGCGCGGGGAATTCGATGTCGGCCCGGTACACGACCGAAATCGGGATGCGGGTGCCGTCGTCCCCGTGAGCCCAGTCGCGGCGCTCCACGTAGTCCTCGCGACGGTAGCCGCCCAGTACCGGCTGCTCTTTGAGCAAGGTGCGCTCGCCGGTGACCAGATCGATGTCGTAGATCCGCACCGGAGTGATGAAAGATCCCGCGCCGACACGCAGCCTGGGCGAATCCCAGTTGGGATTGGGCCCCAGCCCGGCCGCCATCAGCTCGGAGTCGAAGGCGATCTCCTGCGGTTCGCCGTATTCCCCCTCGGGGCCGAACGGCCACAACTGGATCCGGGGCAACGCTTCGCGCCGGTAGCTGACCACCACATGGGCGGCGAAGGCGTCGACGCCGTCGAGCCGGACGTCCTCGCGGTGCACAACTAGCGTGCGTTGCCGGGCCGGATCCTCGACCGGGGCTTCTACCAGGGTGAAGTTCACCGCGCCGTCGTTGTGCAGGATGAGAAAGCGGTCTTGTCCGCCGATGATCGCGTGCTCAACGGAGTACTCGACGCCGTCCCGGCGCGGCAGCACGATGGCGAACTGTGCGGCCGGGTCGGCCGAGTCCGCGTAGCGGATCTCGGAGGTGACCGACGAGCCCGCCGCGATGACGATATAGGCGTTGCTGCGGGTGCGCCCCACCGCGAGCCAAAACCGTTCGTCGGACTCGTGATAGACCTGCTCGGACGCGGCACCCGGTCCGAGCCGGTAGCGCCATACCGTGTCCGGGCGCCATGCGTCGTCCACGGTGGTGTAGTAGACGGTGCGGTGGTCAGCAGCCCAAGTCGCTCCGGGGCCGATGCCGGCGATCTCGTCGGGATATCTTTCTCCAGTGCGTAAATCCTTGAACCGCAACGTGTACCGCTCGTCGCCGACAACGTCGACGGAGTAGACAAGGATGTTGTCGTCCAGGCTGACGCTCAACGCGCCCAGCGCGAAGAAGTCGTGCCCGCCCGCCTCCTGGTTTTCGTCGAGCAGCACCTGCTCACCGGGTATCTCGGTGTTCTCGTCCAATCGTGGCGGGTCCCAGTCGTCGGGATCGGCAACCGGACAACGACAGTGGACGCCGTATTGCTTGCCCTCGAAGGTACGGGCGTAGTACCACCAGTTGCCGCGCCGGGTAGGCACCGACAAGTCGGTTTCCTTGGTGCGCGCCTTGATCTCGTCGAAGATCTTCTGCCGCAATGGTTCCAGATGGGCGGTCGCTTGGTCGGTATAGGCGTTCTCCGCCTCCAGGTAGGCGATCACTTCGGGATCGTCCTTGTCACGCAGCCATTCATAGGGATCGACGAAGACGTCACGGTGGTGCTCCCGCCGCGTCTCCATCCGTTTGGCCACCGGGGGCACGGCGTGGTCCGTCATGCGCCCGGTCCGATCCAGTCGCCGAACCGCAGACCCGAAATGCGTTCGTAGGCTTCGATGTAGCGTTCGCGCGTGGCTTCGATGATGGCGGTGGGCAGCGGCGGCGGTGGCTGGTCGCCGCCGCGGTCCCAGCCGGACTCCGGGCTGGTCAGCCAGTTGCGGACGAACTGCTTGTCGAAGCTGTTCTGCACCACGCCGGGCCGGTATTCGTCGGCCGGCCAGTACCTAGACGAGTCGGGGGTGAATATCTCGTCGGCCAGCAGCAGGTTTCCGTCGCGGTCGATGCCGAACTCGAACTTGGTGTCGGCGATGATGATCCCCCTCCTCAGGGCGTGGTCGGCGGCCTGAACGTAGATCTGCAGCGTACGGTCGCGCAGCTGGTTGGCGCGCACGCCACCGACCATCTCGATCACCCGAGCAAACGAGATGTTCTCATCGTGGTCGCCCAGGGCGGCTTTGGTCGCCGGGGTGAACAGCGGCGCGGCGAACTTGCTGGCCTCGACCAAACCCGGCGGCAGGGCGATCCCGCAGACCTTTCCGGTTGCCTGGTAGTCGAGCAGACCGGAGCCGGTCAGATAGCCGCGGGCCACGCATTCCACCGGAAGCATCTCCAGTCGGCGCACCACCAGCGCCCGGCCCAGCACCTCGTCGGGAATGCGCCGATCATCGGGCGGCCCGGCCAAATGGTTGGCGGAATCGACCAGGCCGAAGAAGAACAGGCTCATCGCCGTCAGGATGCGGCCCTTGTCCGGGATGGTGCTGTCCAGGACGTAGTCGTACGCCGAGATCCGGTCGGTGGCGACCAGCAGCAGGTGGCCGTCGTCGACGCGGTAGATCTCCCTGACCTTGCCGCTGGCCAGATGCTGGTAGTCGGACAATGCGGGACGCAACACCGGGCCAGCCTATCGGTGGGGTCGGGGCGCGCACTGTGCTGGTATCAGTGCCATGCGATCACGGTTCCTGCCCTACTCGACCAGACCCGTTCGACTGTTCGTCCAGCTGATGAGCGACATCACCGTTGTCGTGTGGACGACGGTCTGGGTGCTGGTCGGTCTGGCCGTCCACAGCGCCATCTCGACCATCGCCGAGGCCGGCCGCCAAATCGAGAACGGCTCTCAGGGCATTGCCGGCAACTTGGCGTCGGCGGGTCATGGAGCCCAGCACATCCCGTTGGTGGGTGATGCGGTCAGCAAGCCCATCACCGCCGCCAGCGAGGCCGCGCTCGACATCGCCGGCGCCGGCCACAGCCTGGACACCACCGCGAGCTGGCTGGCCGTGTTGCTGGCCCTGGCGGTCGCCGCGACGCCGATCCTCGCCGTGGCCATGCCGTGGCTGTTCTTGCGACTGCGGTTCTTCCGCCGCAAGCTGGCGGTGACCGCGTTGGCCGCCACGGCGGCCGGTCAGCAGCTACTGGCGCTGCGGGCACTGGCGAACCGCTCGCCGGCGAAACTGGCCGCCGTCAGCGCGGATCCGGTCGGCGGTTGGCGCCGTGAGGATCCCGCCACCATCCGGGGCCTGGCCGCACTCGAGCTGCGAGCGGCCGGAATCAGGCTGCGAACGCCCAGCACGTATCACCGGTGATACACTTCCCCCATGGACTCGGTGACGGTGCGGGATTTGCGGAACCGCGGGGGCGAAGTACTTCGCCGCGTGGAGCGCGGTGAGCGCATCGTCGTCACCCGTGACGGCATCCCCGTGGCCGAACTGCGCCCCCTTCCCCGTCCCAGCCTCGGCCCAGCCGAACTCATTCGCCGGCGCAAGCACCTCCCGAGGGTGGATCCCGACGGGTTTCGCCGGGACGTTGACGCCTTGATCGATCCGTCGCTGTGAGGGACGACGACGCTGCTGCGCGCGGCATGCTGGACACTTCCACCGTGATTCTGCTGGGCGAAATCGGGGACCCGGCAAGCCTTCCCGACGAATCGGTCATCAGTGCGATCACCCTGGCGGAGTTATCCGTCGGTCCACACGTTGCCCGCAACGACGATGAACGCGCGGCGCGCCAGCAACATCTACAGCAGGCTGAGGCCGACTTCGAAGTGCTGCCGTTCGATGCCGAGTGCGCCCGGGCCTTCGGCGGGGTTGCCGCAGCGCTTCGCGCATCCGGTCGAAAACCGGCAGCACGCGCCTATGATGCCTTGATTGCTGCCAGCGCGATCGCTCATGATGTCGCGCTGTACACGTGCAACCCGGACGACCTCACCGGAATCCCACGACTGCGGTTGCGCGCCGTCGCTCACCCGAACCCACCGCGTTGAGCCGAGCTACTCGGAACTTTCACGGGTGCCGAACGCACGGAGCACACCGGCGACGGCCACGATCAGCCGCGCCGCCACGGCGACCCAAAAGAACACCAACGACGACAACAGCGCCACCAAATGCCAGAACACCCAATGTGTTTCTGATCCGGCCGTATTGGTGCTTACCCGCCGCGATCGACAGGATGCCGGTGGCCATCACCGCGGCGAACGAATCGGGTGACGGCTCCAGGTCGCCGCGCCGGATTCTCACCGCAGCCGGCCAACACCTGCAACGGTCCTCATCTATTGTCCTCAGTCAGTCGATAATTCGACGACCAAATGCCGGATGCCGGTGTGCCGGTTGCTGCGAGTCCATTCGACCGGCCGCACCACGCGCACGTCGGCGAACCGCGAGAGCAGCTCCTCGAACAGCACCCGCAGTTCCAGCCGAGCCAGATTGGCTCCCAGGCAGTAGTGCACACCTTGGCCGAACCCCAAGTGCGGATTGGGCTTTCGGGTGATGTCGAACTCGTCGGCGTGGTGGAACACGGCGGCGTCGCGGTTGGCCGAGCCCTCCCAGATCTGTACCTTCTGCCCCGCCCGGATCGAGTGTCCGCCCAGAGTGACATCGCGGGTGGCGGTGCGCCGCTTGGACGGCGACGGCGACGTCCAGCGAACCATCTCCTCGACCGCCGTCGGCAACATATCGAGATCGTTACGCAGCGCCCGCAATTGCTCGGGATGTTCGGCCAGTGCCAGCAACCCGCCGCCCACCGCGTTGCGGGTCGTCTCCGCGCCGGCGCTGAACAACAGGCTGAAGAACAGATACAGCTCCAGATCCGAGAGGGCCGGCGCGTTTTGGTCGTCGAGCATCGCGTTCGCGACGACGGACAGCATGTCGTCGGTGGGGTCGGCGCGCTTCGACGCGATCAATTGCTGACCGTAGGCGTACATCCGCGACCCCGCCTGCGCGGCTTCTTCGGAAACCGACACCGGCGACAGCGGGGACAGGGACGCCTTGCGCGAGCCGCCGAAGTCGAACTGCGGCTCGATCGCCTCGAACAGCCAATGTCGTTCGGATTCGGGCACTCCCAGCAGAATGCAGATCATCTGCATCGGCAGTTCGGCGGCGATGTCGACCAGGAAATCGACCGGCTCGCCCGGCTGCACCGCGTCCAGCAGCCGGCGCGCCCGGGCCCGCAGGTCGTCCTCGACGCGGCGGATCATCCGCGGCGTCAGCCCGGAGCTGACCAGCCGGCGAATCTGGGCGTGCCGCGGGTCGTCCATCATGTTGAGCACCTGGCCGGCGATGGCCAAGTCCTGCAGCAGCGTGCCGCCGAACGGTCGTCCGCCACCGGTCACCGACGAGTAAGTTACCGGATCCTTCAGTACCGCAAGGGTTTCCGGGTACGTGGCGACGGACCAGAAGCCCTCGCCGTCCGGGGTGTTGTCGGTCGGCTGGTGCCAGTACACCGGCGCTTCCCGACGATGGACGGCGAAGAGGTCGTGCGGGAATCCGTTGGCGAAGTTGTCCAGGTCGGTGAAGTCGATGCTCGAGAGCGCGCCCGCGAGAGTCATAGGATTGCTCCTGGTGTGTACTTAGCGGCTTCCGGGTAGCGGCCTATCAGCGTGTCCACCATCGCGACCACCTCGTCGACCTGGTCGGCGGCGGCTCCGGTGAACGCCTTGCGGTCGGCCAGGGCGGCGTCCAGCGCCGCGCGGTCCAGGGGCAGCCGCGGGTCGGCGGCCAACCGGTCCAGCAGGTCGGGCTCGGCGCCCTCGCGCATGGCCAGCGCGGTGGCCACCGCGTGCTCGCGAATCACGTGGTGCGCACTCTCGCGGCCCATACCCGCACGCACCGCCGCGATCAACACCTTGGTGGTGGCCAAAAACGGTAGGTAGCGATCCAGCTCCCGCTGGATCACCCGCGGGTAGGCGCCGAATTCGTCGAGCACCGTCAGAAATGTCTCCAGTTGTCCGTCGATGGCAAAGAAGCTGTCCGGCAAGGCGACTCGGCGCACCACCGAGCAGAAGACGTCGCCCTCGTTCCACTGCGCTCCGGCCAGTTCGGCAGCCATCGAGGCGTACCCGCGCAGCACCACCTGCAAGCCGTTGACCCGTTCGCAACTGCGGGTGTTCATCTTGTGCGGCATCGCCGACGAGCCGACTTGCCCCGGTGCAAAGCCTTCGGTGACCAGCTCGTGCCCGGCCATCAGCCGGATGGTGTGGGCCAGCGACGACGGTCCCGCGCCGAGCTGCACCAGCGCGGACACCACGTCGTGGTCCAACGAACGCGGATACACCTGCCCGACGCTGGTCAAAACCGTTGAGAAGCCCAGGAAGTCAGCGACGAGGCGTTCCAGTCGGGCCAGTTTGGCCCGGCCTTCTTTCCCGCCTTCTTTCCCGCCGCCGAGCAGGTCGAGCATGTCCTGCGCGGTGCCCATCGGGCCTTTGATGCCCCGCAGTGGGTAGCGGTCGATCAGCTCTCGCAGCCTGGCCAAGGCGATGAGCGTTTCCTGTGCCGCCGAGGCGAAACGCTTGCCCAAGGTGGTGGCCTGGGCGGCGACATTGTGGCTGCGCCCGGTCATCACCAGCTCGCGATAGGCCACCGCCCGTTCGGCCAGCCGGGCCACCACCGCCACGCCGTGGGAGAAAACCAGCTCCAGCGACTGCCGGATCTGCAGCTGCTCGACGTTCTCGGTCAGATCCCGGCTGGTCATGCCCTTGTGCACGTGCTGGTGACCGGCGCGGCCATTGAATTCCTCGATGCGGGCCTTGACGTCGTGGCGCAGCACCCGCTCCCGGGCCGCGATCGAGTCCAGGTCTACGTCGTCGAGCACCCGCTCATAGTCGGCGATCGCCTCCTGCGGAACCGCCACCCCCAGTTCGGCTTGTGCCCGCAGCACCGCCAGCCATAGCCGCCGCTCGGCGACCACCTTGGCTTGCGGCGACCAGATCGCGACCATCTCGGCGCTGGCGTACCGGGAGGCCAGCACGTTCGGAATGCCCACGAAGACACAGCTTACGGTCGGACGCGGTCAGATCGCGCGGACTCCCGTCGGCCGTACCCTTGGCGAATGTACTTCGCCGGCGTCGATCTGGCCTGGGCCACTCGCAACCCGACCGGTGTGGCAGTACTCGACGCCGACGGTGTTCTGGTGCACGTCTGCGCTGCCCGTGACGACGCATCGGTGCTGGCGGCGTTGCGGCCGTACACGGCCGGCCCCTGCCGGGTCGCGTTCGACGCGCCGCTGGTGGTGACCAACCCGTCCGGTCAGCGGCCGGCCGAGACCGCACTCAACCGCGACTTCCGCGCGTTCGAGGCTGGTGCGTATCCGGCGAATACCGGAAAACCCGAGTTCGCCGACGGCCCGCGCGCGGCACGGCTAGCCGGTGCGCTGGGCCTGGATATGGATCCGTTCTCGGCGGGTCCACGGCGGGCCATCGAGGTCTACCCGCATGCGGCGACGGTGGCGCTGTTCCGGCTGTCCCGCACGCTGAAGTACAAGGCCAAGCCCGGCCGCGGTGTCGAAGGGCTCAAATCGGAGTTGCTGCGATTGATGGACGGCATCGAGGGACTCGAAAACACGCACCCGCCGCTGCGAGTGACCGGTCATGGCGACTGGCTCTGGTTGCGCCGGCAGGTGCACGCCGCCCGGCGCAAGTGCGAACTGCGCCGCGCCGAAGACCCGATCGACGCCGTCGTCTGCGCCTACGTCGCGCTGTACGCCGAGCGCCGCCCCTCCGACATCACGATCTACGGAGATTTCGCAACCGGGTACATCGTCACGCCGACGTTGCCCGCGGAACTACACCCGGATCGGCCGTTGGTCGACGGGCGCAAGCACCTCGATGAGGTCGACCACGGTTGTCAGGGCGGCGTTGCGTGCATCCCGCCCCTCGACCAGCGCGGAGACCACCGAACCGTCGACCGCGCAGATCAGGGTGCACACCAGTTCGATGCGCACGGACCGGCCGGATCGCTCGATGGCCTCCGCGACCGCCTCAGCGCGCTGGCGTAGGTTGCGGCGCATGCTTTCCCGCAACGCGGGCAGGCGGGTGCAGGCGATATGTCGCTCGTATCGCGATATCAGCTGTTCGGCGAGCCCCGAGCCGTCGACGTCCCCCACAAGGAGGTCGACCAGCACTTCACCGGTGGTCTCGGGTCCCCGGCGCCGCCGCGGCAGCGCGTTGACCCGGGCCCGTAACTGCGCCACCTCGATCATCCCGATGTGTTCGACCGCACGGGCGATCAAATCGTCAAGGGACGAAAAGTAGTAGGTGGTAGAGGCCAACGGCAGGCCGGCGCGCCGGGCAACGGCCCGGTGGCGCACTGCTTCGAATCCACCCTCGCCAAGCAGCTCGGCGGCGGCGCTTACCAACGCATACCGCCGACGTTCTCCTTTTGGAGTAACTGCTGCCGTCACGCCCACCCATGCTGCCAGTGAAATTGGTACTGCATTGCTATTTTCGCTAAACGGCCATGGCATGATGACCCGCATGCCGGACTTAAGTCGCCGCGCCGTCCTCGGTCTTGGCGCCAGTGCGACGCTTGGCGCGGGCGGCGTATTCGCACTCGACATGCTGTTGCAGCCACGGACTTCGCATGCCACACCGGCGCCGGCGATTGGCACAAACGTTCCGTTGGCGCCGATACGGCCGCTCGATCCACCGCCGCCGGCTCAGGCCGCGCCGACGATGACGACCGGCTCGTTCGTGTCGGCGGCCCGCGGGGGCATATCGACGAACTGGGCGATCGCCCGTCCGCCGGGCCAAACCAAGCCGCTGCGGCCGGTGATCGCACTGCACGGCAAGGGCAGCGACACCGCTACCGTGATGGCCGGCGGCGTCGAACAGGGCCTGGCGCAGGCGGTCAACGCCGGGCTACCGCCGTTTGCTGTGGTCGCGATCGACGGCGGCGGCAGTTACTGGCACAAGCGGGCTTCTGGCGAGGATTCCGGGGCCATGGTGCTGGGCGAGCTCCTCCCGCTGCTGGACACCCAGAACCTGGACACCTCGCGGGTGGTGTTTCTGGGCTGGTCGATGGGCGGTTACGGGGCGTTGCTGCTCGGCGGCCGGCTCGGGCCGGCCCGGACAGCGGCGATCTGCGCGGTGAGCCCGGCGCTGTGGTTGTCGGCCGGCGCGGCTGCACCGGGCGCGTTCGACGGAGCCGACGACTTTGCGGCGAACTCGGTGTTCGGCATGCCCGCGCTGGGTTCCATTCCGATCCGGGTGGATTGCGGCGATAGCGATCCCTTTTATGCGGTGACCAAACAGTTCATCGCTCAACTGCCGAATCCACCGGCGGGCGGCTTCTCTCCAGGCGGGCACAACGGCGGGTTTTGGAGCTCGCAGCTGCCCGCCGAGCTGACCTGGATGGCGCCGTTGCTGACGGCGTGACCGCCGGGCATGCGAGGATCGCCCGGTGAATCCGTTCGGTTGGAGCTTCCCCTACGCCTGGCCGCGAATGCCGATCCTGGGCCGAAACGTCGTCGCCACTTCACAGCCGCTCGCCGCCCAGGCCGGCCTGCGGATGCTCGCCGAAGGGGGCAACGCGGTCGACGCGGCTATCGCCACCGCCATCACCCTGACACTGGTGGAACCGGTGTCCAACGGCATCGGCTCCGATGCGTTCGCCGTCGTGTGGGACGGCGCGCGGTTGCACGGGCTGAACGCCTCCGGCCGGTCACCCGCGGCGTGGACACCGGAATACTTCGGCGGCAACGGCGTTCCCGCGCTCGGCTGGAATTCGGTGACGGTGCCGGGCGCCGTGTCGGCCTGGACCGAACTGCACGCCGAGTTCGGCAACCTGCCGTTCGAAAGAGTTTTTGAGCCGGCTATCTCTTACGGCCGCAAGGGGTTTCCGGTGTCACCGACCGTTGCCGCGCAATGGGAGGCCCAGGTACCCCTGTTCGCGTCACAGCCCGGGTTCGCCGAGGCGTACCTGCCGGGCGGCCGCGCGCCGAAACCCGGCGAGCTGTTCAGGTTTCCAGCCCATGCGGACACCCTGGAGAAGATCGCCGCCAGCCATGGTGAGGCGTTCTACCGGGGAGAGCTGGCCGAAAAGCTCGAAGCGCACGCCAAAGCCAACGGCGCTGCGATGCGAGTCAGCGACCTGGCCGCCCATCGCAGCGACTGGGTGGACACCATCACCGGAACATACCGCGGCTACACCATTCACGAGTTGCCGCCCAACGGCCAGGGCGTCGTCGCCCTGATCGCGCTCGGAATCCTCGAGCAGTTCGATATGGCTTCGCTGCCAGTCGATTCCGCGGACAGCGTGCATCTGCAGATCGAGGCGCTCAAGCTCGCATTCGCCGATGCGCAGGCGTATGTCGCCGACATCGACCACATGCCGCTGCTTCCGGAGCACCTGCTCGACGAACAGTACTTGCGGGGGCGCGCCGCGCTGATCGATCTCGAACACGCCAAGCCGGCGTCGGCTGGAAGCCCAAGGGGCGGCACCGTTTATCTCACCGCCGCAGATGCCTCCGGGATGATGGTGTCGATGATCCAGTCGAACTACCTGGGCTTCGGGTCCGGAGTGGTGGTGCCGGGAACCGGAATCTCACTGCAGAATCGCGGCTCGGGTTTTGTTGCGACGCAAGGTCATCCGAACCAGGTCGGGCCGGGCAAGCGGCCTTTCCACACCATCATTCCGGGGTTCGTGACCAAGGACGGCGCTCCGGTGCTGAGTTTCGGCGTGATGGGTGGCCAGATGCAACCACAGGGCCACGTGCAGGTGCTGGTCCGCATCGCCGACTACGGTCAGAACCCCCAGACGGCGTGCGACGGCCCTCGATTCCGGTTTGTGCAGGGACTGCAGGTCTGCTGCGAAAACGGTTTTCCGCCGGCAACACTCGACGACTTGCGTGGGCGCGGGCACGATCTGGTCACGGTGGACGACTACAACCAGTTCGGCAGCTGCCAGGCGATCTGGCGTCTCCAGAACGGATACGACGGATATGTCGCGGCCAGTGACCCGCGCCGCGACGGTCAAGCTGTGGCTTTCTGACCCGTGGCCTGCACCGAAGTGCCCGGTATTCTCTTAGACCGAAGATGAACGAGAGGTAAACTCATAGAAAACCTAGGGTGGCCTCACGGTAAAGCACTGGGTAATATCAGTCCCAGCTAATCGCAAACTGCGCTGAGAATGTACTCAGCATTCCGGTAATGGACGGTGCGATGAATGGGTTAAGTCATCAAGGCCCGGACATCGGGTTGAAAGCCGGTGAGATTTTTGCCGGATACACGATTGTCCGTTTGCTGGGCTCCGGGGGAATGGGCGAGGTCTACCTTGCCCAGCACCCACGGCTGCCACGCCGCGAAGCGCTCAAGATACTGGGCAACGACGTATCCGCTGACGACGACTATCGCCGGCGATTCATCAGAGAGGCGGACCTGGCTTCCGCCCTGTGGCATCCGAACATCGTGCGGGTCAATGACCGAGGCGAGTTCAACGAGAAGCTCTGGATCTCGATGGACTTCGTCGACGGAACCGACGCAGCGAGCCTGTTGCGGCACCGCTTTCCGGCCGGAATGCCAGCAGATCAGGTCGCCACGATAATCGCGGCAATTGCGCGCGCACTGGACTACGCGCACCAGCACCACAATGTCATGCACCGCGATGTCGGCCCCGCGAATATCCTGATCGCCGAGCCAGACGGCGGCGATCGGCGGATTCTTTTGGGCGACTTCGGAATAGCTCGGAACATCGGCGAGACCAGTGGTCTGACCGCGACGAACATGACCATCGGCACGTTTCCCTACGCGGCGCCGGAACAGCTAACGGGCGAACCGATTGACGGACGCGCCGATCAGTATGCGCTAGCGGCTACCGCCTACCATCTGCTGACCGGGTCAACACTGTTCCCGCACACCAACCCGGCGGTTGTGATCAGCCGCCACCTGACCACCCCGCCTCCGGCACTCGCGCAGACCCGCCCGCCGCTCGCTGCCTTCGACCCGGTGCTTGCGGTAGCACTCGCAAAGAAGCCCGCCGATCGCTTCGCCTGCTGCACTGATTTCGCCGACGCGTTCGCACACGCAGCCCGTCGCGTCGAACACCCGATGGCGTCGGCTTCGACCATGCCGAGACCCTTGGCGGGCAGGCCACTCAACAGCGCAGCGGTGCCCTGCGCCGTGGCTGAGGCCGGCACACGGCAACGACGTACTCGGTGGCGGCTCTTCGCCGCAGCATCAACGGTTATCGCGGTCACCGCCGTCGGCGCCAGTGGCTATCCGTTCGACACTGACTCGACACCGGGCCCGCCTGCCGCCTCGCCGACTGCGGCGTCGGCTCGCCAGCCGGCGGAGTACCCACCGCCACCCGCGGTGGCACCGCCTCGGCAGGTGGCGGAGTATGTGCCGCCACCCACTGTGGCGCAGCCGCCCACCCGCAGGGACACTCCGCCCGCGGCATCCGTTGCCGCCGCACCGGCGCCCCGAGGGCCGGCGCCGGTCCCGCAGCAACGGACGCCCGACGCCGAACAGACCTTTCTCGGTCTGGTGTTACAGATTCCGGGTGTCATCGTCACCGACCCGGCGACTGCCGCCGCCACCGGCCGTGGCGTGTGCACCGACCTGCAAAACGGGGCAAGCCCCGATGATGCCGCCGCCGCGACCGTGAACAACACCGGAATCACGCCCGCACAGGCTGCCGCCGGCGTCAACGCGGCGATCACCGCCTTCTGTCCCCAACATCTGAGATAGGAAACACGTCCACGACCGCGGCAGCATTGCGCGGTCCCGGTAACTAAACGCTGATCTTTTGCTCTGCGGCCCGCAACCCGATATCGTTCCGGAAATGGCTGCCGGCCAACCGAATTGAACCGAGGATGTCGTATGCGTGCGCCCGCGCCGCTGACAGGTCCGCGCCGGTGCCCACCACCGACAGCACCCGGCCGCCGGATGACACGACGGTGCCGTCCTCGCGCCGGACCGTCCCGGCGTGCAGTACCCCTTCGGCTTCGGAGCCGAGGACGACATCGCCCACCCGGGGCCGCCCGGGATAGTTTTCGGCCGCCAGGACCACCGCCACAGCGGCGCCGTCTCGCCAGCGCAGTTCGCCGAACTCCGCCAATTTCCCGGTGCCCGCCGCGTACAGCAGCTGCCCGAGGGGCGACTCCAGCAGCGCCAGCACCGCCTGAGTCTCGGGATCGCCGAAACGACAGTTGAATTCGACCACCGCGGGACCCTTCGTGGTGATCGCCAGACCGGCATACAACAAGCCGCAGAACGGGCTGCCGCGCCGAACGAGTTCAGCCGCAACGGGTTCTACGATCTGACCGACTATCTCCCGGTAGACCTCGTCGGGCAGCCACGGCAGCGGCGCGTAAGCGCCCATACCACCGGTGTTGGGCCCGGTGTCACCCTCACCGACCCGCTTGAAGTCCTGCGCCGGCAGCAGCGGCACCACCGTGTCGCCGTCGACCACACAGAACAGCGACACCTCCGGACCGTCGAGATAAGACTCCAGCAGCACCGGATGCCCGGCCTCGAGCAGTCCCGCCGCATGGGCGCGGGCGACATCGCGGTCCGCCGTGACCACCACACCCTTGCCCGCGGCCAGATGGTCGTCTTTGACCACCCAGGCCGGGTCGCCCGCGGGCGGCCCGAACCGATCCAGCGCGACGTCCAAATGGGCCGGGTTGTCGACGATTTGACTGGCGGCCGTGCGCACGCCGGCCGCGGCCATCACGTCCTTGGCGAATGCCTTGGAACCTTCGATGCGGGCGGCGTCCTTCCCGGGACCGAAGCAGACGATGCCGGCGGCGCGCACGGCGTCGGCCACCCCGAGCACCAGCGGCAACTCGGGACCGATGACCACCATGTCGGCTTGGACCCGCCGCGCCAGGGCGACGACGTCCTCACCGGAAGTGACGTCGACATTGTGCTGCTCCGCCAGACGGGCGGTACCGGCGTTGCCAGGAGCCACGATGAGGTGCGTGACCTGCGGATCTCTAGCCAGCGCCAACAGCAGGGCATGTTCACGGGCCCCGGAGCCGATTACCAGAACGCGCACGAGACGTCAGAGTAGCCGGGGTCGGGTTAGGCCCAGGCCACCGACCCGTCGGCTCTTCTCCGGCCGGCCGGGATGTGGAACCGGTGCGGCCTAGCGTGCTAACACGGGTGAGATCGCCGACCCCTGTGGGGTGCCGCGATCTCGATACTGCAAGGTTCCTTCGGCACTCGCCGCCGCGACAAGGCCGCGCTCGTCCGCCGGATACGCGACAGCGGAGAGCCGGTGCTGGTCATCGCCGCCACCCTTGGCATCAGCCGGGCCACGCTGTATCGCTATCCGGCTGACAGCTGACCGTCCGACCGCGCCTACCACTCGCCCGACACTTGCCCTCCCTTGTCGGGCATCTCCGCTGGATTGTCGGTCCGGCAAGGCAAGATTTTCGGCATGGTGCTCGGGGCTGATACGGCAGCGCTACGAAAAGCTCGGGGCGCATTCTTCACCCCCGAGGCTGTCGCCCGCTACATCACCGAGTGGGCCGTTCGCGGCACCAGCGAACGCATCCTCGAACCATCATGCGGGGAAGCGTCATTCCTCATGGCGGCGGTCGATCGGCTCGCGGCGCTCCGCAACCCCGGCGACGGTAACCCGTTCGCCGCCCTCGATGGCGTCGAGCTTCATGACGCCTCGGCCCGCGCGGCGCGCAAGCTGCTGAAGAACGCGGGAGTCCGGGCGCGGGTGACGGTCAAGGACTTCTTCTGCATCCAGCCGACCGGCTCCTATGACGTGGTGATCGGCAATCCGCCCTATATCCGCTATCAGGAGTTCTCCGGTACCGCCAGGGCGCGGTCACGCGAAGCGGCGCTGCGGGCGGGCGTGGGCCTGACCAACCTGGCGTCGAGTTGGGCGGCGTTCGCGGTGCACTCCGCGCTATTCCTGCGGCCCGGCGGGCGCATGGGCCTGGTTTTACCGGCTGAACTGCTCAGCGTGAACTATGCCGCCGAGGTCCGCCGGTTTCTGCTGGCATCGTTCTCCCGCGTCGATCTGGTGCTGTTCACCGAGCGGGTCTTCCCCGAAGCCCAAGAGGAGGTGCTGCTGCTGCTGGCCGACGGCTACCTAGAGGGTCCGACCGACCACGCCTCGATCTATCAAGCGCGCAATGCCGCCGAATTGGCCACCATTGCAGCCGGGCGGGCATGGACGCCCACCCGGCCAGAGGAGAAGTGGACGCCTTCGCTGCTGTCCGCCGAGGCGCTCACCGTCTACACGGGCCTACTGTCCACCGGCGGCTTCACCGTTCTAGAGAGCTGGGGGGACACGACGCTGGGAATGGTCACCGGCAACAACAAGTACTTCGCGCTGTCGCCCGCGCGCGTGGCCGACCTGGGCCTGGAACCCACCGACGTCTTGCGGTTGTCACCGCCTGGCAGCCGTCACCTGCGCGGGCTGGCGTTCGGCACCGCCGTGCTCAACGAACTTGGCCGCAGCGGCTCCGCCACATGGCTATTCCGCCCAGCGGGCGAGCCATCAGCGGCGGCGTGGGCCTACATTGCCGCCGGGGAAGCTGCTGGCGTCCATATCGCTTACAAATGCCGTGTGCGAAACCCGTGGTGGCGGGTGCCGAATCTGGCTCCGGCTGACCTACTGCTGACGTACATGAACGCCGACACACCGCGGCTGACAACCAACACCGCCAAGGCAGCGCACCTGAACTCAGTGCACGGCATCTATCTCGCTCCGAAGGTCCGCATGCTCGGTAAGGCCCTGCTCCCGCTGGCGTCGCTGACGTCGATGACACTGGTGGGCGCGGAAACCGTTGGCCGCGCCTACGGCGGCGGGATGCTCAAGCTGGAGCCCCGCGAAGCTGACCGGCTGCCCGTGCCTCCGGCGGCGCTGGTCGAAGCCGCCGCCGACCGCCTGACGAAGATCCGCCCGCAGGTTGCCGCGCTGCTGCGCGGCGGCAAGCTCCTCGCGGCCTCGAGGCTGGTCGATGACGTTCTGCTGGTCGAAGAGCTGGGCATGGCACGCACGCAGGTCAAAGTGCTGCGTGAAGCCCACGCCGAACTCACCGCGCGCCGGGTCGCCAGGGGTCGCCGTGGCGCGAATTGATGACCTTCTCATCGGCGCGATCAAGTCCGCTGGACCAAAACCGCCCGACGACGCTCCACAGGGGCAGAAGAACCCTTGGGGCAACAAGATCAGCGCCGCCCTTGCGCTGGCAATCGCCCAAGAGTTGCGGGCGCGCGGCATGGAGGGAGCCCGGCCCGCAGGACCGGGCGAGATCGGTCTGTCGGGCGCAGAGCGGCGGCTCGCTGGCGGCCTTGGAGCCAAGAAGGTAGATGTCACCTGGGCCACCGAAGAATCCGGCCTGATGCTGGCGTGCTCAGTCAAGACGATCATGTTCCGCGATAGCGTCGGCGGGCACTTCCAGAAGAACCTCACCAACCGGCGCGGCGACCTGCTGTTCGAGTCCACCACGTTGCACCGCCGATTCCCGTTCGCGGTTGTGGCCGGGTTTTTCTTCTTCGACATCGGCGCGGCCAGTGATCACACACCGCGCCGCAACAGCACGTTTGAGAATGTCTTTCCCCGGTTCCGGTTGTTCACCGGCCGAGCGGACCCTGCTGACCGCGACGAGCAATTCGAACGGCTCTACGTGCTGCTGGTAGATTCCAACCCTTTCGCGCCGTCGGTCATCTGCCACGAAGTAGACAGCCCACAGGCGCCGGTCGCTCTCGGGGTGGTCTTCGACGACCTCATCGAACTGACGGCCGAGCGCAACTTCGACATGTACGAGACGACGGGCGACGGCAACATCAGGAAGGCCCGCAGCAAGTAGCTCTGACGGCCGCGTTTAAACCGGCAACAACCGATCTACTTGGAGAAGTATCCACTGACGCCAACAGTGAAGGCTGGGCAGTTCGCGCCGTAGAGACTGGCCGTGAAGGTGAACCGTTCGTTTGCCGCAATCGGTCCGTTCTGCTCAGTGAAAGCGCCATGCACGCCGCAGCCCGCAGCTGCGCGTTGTTGCAAGCACCGCAGGTCGGTGCGCCGTCGGATCGGCGGGTAGGTCCTGGCTCTAGTGGAGTAGTCGACGGTAGCGGGTCTTTAGTTTTAGTTGGATGCAAAACAAGGAATTTGCTCAGCCTCGGAGCTGACCAAGTCGAGCCGGGCTGCGGCCAAGCACCTGGCGCCACCAGGCTTCGACGCACCGGATTAGCAGGGCCGCAACGTCATCGAGCGCGTACGTCCTAGTCGACGGCCTTACCCCTATGCATCTTCAACGCGGCGTTGACGTTGGCCTTCTTGTCCTCGTCGGCGCCCTTAGCCGCGGCCTTCTTACGCTTTGCCACAACGGTTTCCACCGCGCCATTGAGCGCGGAGCCCAGCGGAAAACCGAGATAGTGGGTAAGGAAGACGGCCATCTCCTTCAGTTCCGTCTCGTTGAGTTCGCCGTTGAGCAGCGCCGCATTGATCTGGATCTCGGCCAGGTCGCGATTTCCGATGGCGGTCACCGCCGTCAACGTCAGGATGCGCTTGTCACGCATCGACAATCCCGGCCGTGTCCAGATGGTGCCGAACAGGTGATCGACGGTGAGGTCGAAGTACGCGTCGCCCTCGATGTTGGGCATCTCCCACCCATAGACCTCGTTCATCTTGTCCAGGCCTTTGCGGCGCAACTCGTCCATCACGTCTCCTCAGCTAGATGAGTAATTCCCAACTGCTCACCGAGTGTGCACCGGCTGCGCCGAGTGTGCACTGGCGGCGGCGACACGCCGGGCGGCGCCGCCGTGGTTGCACTCTCGGCGTGTCGGCTTGTGAAGGATGTGGCTGAAGGGCACCGATGGACAGTTGTGAAGACAGACCTCGATGCCCTCCTGACCGACCTGTATGTGACGATCGATGACCACGTGGTGCGACCCGACCGGCGGCGCGCGCCGGACGGCCGAAGCAATTGACCGACGCCGAGCTGGTGTGCCTGGCCGTGGCTCAAGCGCTGCTCGGCGCCCGCAGCGAACACCATTGGCTGCGAATGTGTTACGGCCCGACAAGGGCCTGTCCGGCACCAAGTTGCAACGCTACTGCGCCGACCAGCTGAGCGTGCTGCTGGTGCGCCCCGACCGCAAGGACGAAAAACAACGCCGCTACGGCAACCTCGCCGGCATGCGCCCATGGATCGAAGCCGTCTACGACACCTGCAAGGATCAGCCCAATCTCGAACGACATGGCGGGCGCACACTGCACGGCGGCTACGTCCGCGTCGCCCAACGCCTGCTCGCACTTGCCGCTGTGATCTGACACAACTGGAAGATCAATAGCCCAGTCAAGAGGCCACTGATCGCCTACGACCACTAACCAAGGCTGGGAATTACTCAGCTAGGCCGGGATGCGGTACCCCGAGGCCGGCGGCCAACCTCTCCAACGCTAGCCTGGCCAACGGCAATTCGACCGATAGCGACTCCCCCAACGCCAATGCCAAACCCAGGTCCTTCTCCCCCAGCGCACGGGTGTGCTCCAGCAGCGGACGCAGCGGGTCGTCACGTTTCATCGGCGCCGTGGTCTCCCGGAACATGATCGCTCCGGGGCCACCGGTAAGCGCATCGCTGTGGCGCACCACCCTGGCAAGTGCCCGCAGGCTCAAACCGCTTGCCTCGGCCAACTTTTCCGCCTCTGCAGCCGCCGCGTAGGACACGAACGTCAGCATGTTGCGGGCCAGCTTCATCCGGGTTCCGGCGCCCGGCTCGCCGGCATGGATCACCAGCGACGCCCACCGCCGAAACGGCTCCTTGATCCGCTGGAACGTCTCATCGTCGGCGCCCACCATGGTGGCCAATTCGCCTTCGGCTGCTGCCCCCGCACCGCCGCTGACCGGAGCGTCCACAACGTAGACGCCCTGCGGCTCGAGCTGTCGCGCCAGCTCGACGGCGGTGGTGTCGCTGATGGTGGAGTGAATCGCAATGATGGTGCCCGGCTTGGCATGTGCGGCCAGCCCGTCATCGCCGACGATCACGCTGCGCACCTGAGCGTCGTCGAGCACCGTTACGCTGATGATGTCGGCGTCGGCAACCTCGGCGAGGCTCGCCGCCGCGGCGGCGCCGCCCTCGACGAACGGCGCCATGGCCTCGGTGCGAAGATCGAAAACCGTCAGGCCGCCCGGCCAGCCGAGGTAACGCTTAGCCATCGGCGCACCCTGGTTGCCCAGGCCGATGTACCCGAGGCGGGGTATCGCGGTCACGATCGGATGACCTGTCCGCCATCGACATTGAAGATCTGCCCGGTGATCCACGAGGCCTGGTCGCTGAGCAGGAACAGGCACATGCCCACCAGGTCCTCGGGTGTCCCCATTCTGGACAGCGGAATCTGTAGGTAGTCGATGCCGCCGAATTCGGCGACGGTGCGACCGGCCATGGTCTTGGCCGACTCCTCGTCGGAAACATCAACGGGCACAGGGATTGCCGTGCCACCGTCGGCGACGATCTGCTTGGCCACCCCCGCGGCCAGCTCGGCGTTGATGTCTGCCACGACCACGGAGGCGCCTTCGCGGGCCAGGGCCTGGGCGTAGGCCTGGCCGATACCCTGAGCAGCCCCGGTGACAATGGCCACCTTGCTTTCGAATGCAGCCACACCGTCTCCTAATTCGCTGCCGTGGCAATGAGTTTGGACTCCAAGTACTCCTCGAAACCGAGCAGCCCCATCTCGCGGCCATTGCCGGACTGCTTGTAGCCGCCGAACGGCGCGTCGGCGGAATACCACACGCCGCCGTTGACGTTGACGGTGCCGACCCGCAGCCGCGCGGCGATCCCGGCCGCCCGCTGGGGGTCGGCGCTGTACACCGTGCCCGACAAGCCGTATGGCGAGTCGTTGGCGATGCGGACGGCGTCGTCGTCCCCGTCGTGGGCGATCACCGTGAGCACCGGCCCGAAGATCTCCTCCCGGGCGGGCCGGGCCTCATTGGTCAGGCCCGCGATGACGGTCGGCTCGATGAAGTATCCGACGTCCCGGCCCGCCGGCCGTCCCCCGCCGCAGGCGAAGCTGCCGCCTTCGGCGATCGCCAGGTCCAGATAGCCCTGCACCCGATCCCGCTGGCGCGCTGAAATCAAGGGCCCGCAGACGGTTCCGGGCTCATTGGGGTCGCCCGGCCTGATCGACGACATGGTTTTCGCCGCGATGCCGACAGCCTCGTCGTAGCGGGACCGCGGCACCACCAGTCGGGTGGTGATCGCGCAGCCCTGGCCCGCGTGCACGGCGGCGGTGAACGCCGAAACCGAGCACGCGCCAGTCAAATCCGCGTCGTCGAGCACCACGAACGCCGACTTTCCGCCCAGCTCCAGGAACACCTTCTTGACGGTGGTGGCGGCGTCGGCCATCACGCTGCGGCCGGTCGCGGTGGAGCCGGTGAACGAAATCATGTCCACCCGAGGGTCTTTGGCCAGTAGCGCACCCAGGCCGTGGTCGCTGGAGGTGACGATGTTGACGACACCGGCCGGAAAGTCGGTGTGGTTGGCGATGATTTCGCCGAGCACGGCCGCGCACCACGGTGTGTCCGGTGCTGGCTTGAGCACGACGGTGTTCCCGGCGGCCAGCGCCGGCCCCAGCTTGGCCAGGTTGATCTGGTGCGGGAAGTTCCACGGGGTGATCGCACCGACGACCCCCACGGCTTCGCGCGCCAGGGTGCGCCGGGTTTGGATACCCATCGGTGCTGCCTGGCCGAGATCCTGTTTCCAGCAATAGGACTCGGCGGTGTCGGCCGCGAACGCCAGGTCGTCGACTGGACCTTCCAACTGGGCCGCGGCGGTGAGCATCCGCGGCGCACCGACTTCGGACATGGTCAGCTCTCGTAGCTCCTCGACGTGTTCGCGCATCGCGTCGCGCAGCTGACGCACGCACCGCACCCGTAACTCGGTATTGCGCGACCAGTCGGTGTCGTCGAAGGCGCGACGCGCCGCTTCGATGGCGCGACCCATGTCTGCCGCGTCCCCATCGGCCGCGACACCCAACACTTCCTCGGTGGCCGGATTGACCGTGGGGAAGGTGCCCGCACCACCTTCGGACAGCTTGCCGTCGATGAACAGTGCACTGACTCCGTTGGCCAACAGGGCCATCTACCGCTCCCACCTGATTCGCTGGCTGTAACCGCCCGGATGGACACCTGTCCGATATCGCTTTCTGTGAACCATAGCTTCAAGCGTTGCGAGGGCGCAAGGGCCGATGCCGATGAGGGCCCATTATGCGGTGTTTTTCCCTGTTAAGTCCTATTTTCAGCTACCGGGTTGCCCAGCGCCGCGAGCTTCCGCTACCTTGGACAGGTGTCCAGCGATGCACTGGTCGCCGTCCCGGCCCGAGCGGCCCAGGACGGGGACAGGCCACGCAACCGGCGCCAGGAAGAGACCTTTCGCAAGGTGCTGGCCGCCGGCATGCAGACCCTGCGGGAGAACTCCTACACCGACCTGACGGTGCGCATGGTGGCGGCCCGGGCCAAGGTGGCTCCGGCCACCGCGTACACCTACTTTTCGTCGAAAAACCACCTGATCGCCGAGGTCTACCTCGACCTGGTTCGGCAAGTCCCTTACTTCACCGACGTCAACGTGCCCATGCCAACCCGGGTGGATCAGGCGCTGCGCCAGCTGGCCCTGGTGGTCGCCGACGAGCCCGAAGTCGGCGCGGCGTGCACCGCCGCGCTGCTTGGCGGCGGCGCCGACCCTGCGGTGCGCGCCGCCCGCGAACGCATCGGCGCCGAGATCCACCGCCGGATCGCATCGGCCATCGGACCCGACGCCGAGCGTGCCACCGTATCCGCTTTGGAGATGGCGTTTTTCGGTGCGCTGGTGCAAGCCGGCAGCGGCGAGTTCACCTATCACGAGATCGCCGACCGGCTGGCCGACGCGGCGCGCCTGATCCTGGCGGGCGCTGAAAAGGCCGGTGTGGCATGAGCGTCCATACCGGCAACCCCGACGTTGTCCTCGACCCCTACGACTACGGCTTCCACGAGGATCCTTATCCGTATTACCGGCGGCTGCGTGACGAAGCCCCGCTGTACCACAACGAGGAACTCGGCTTCTGGGCGTTGTCGCGACACCGGGACGTGCATCAGGGTTTCCGCAACAGCACAACGCTGTCCAACCGCGATGGCGTCTCGCTGGATCCGGTGTCCCGCGGTCCGCACGCCTCGAAGACGATGTCGTTTCTGGCAATGGACGACCCGGCACATCTTCGGTTGCGCACGCTGGTGTCAAAGGGATTCACCCCGCGCCGGATTCGCGAACTCGAGCCTCGGGTGACGCAGCTGGCCGTACAGCATCTGGACACCATGCTGGAAAGGGCGGCATCCGGAACCGTGGACTACGTGGCCGAATTCGCCGGCAAGCTGCCGATGGACGTGATCTCGGAGCTGATGGGGGTGCCGGTCGCCGACCGCGACCGGATCCGGGCCATGGCCGACGGCGTCATGCACCGCGAGGACGGAGTGACCGATGTGCCGGCGTCGGCAATCGAGGCGTCGATCAACCTCATCGTCTACTACCAGCAGATGATCGCCGAACGTCGCGCCAAGCCGGCCGACGATCTGACCTCGGCACTGCTGCAGGCCGAGATCGACGGCGACCGGCTCACCGAGCAGGAGATCCTCGGGTTCATGTTCCTGATGGTGATCGCCGGCAACGAAACGACCACCAAACTCCTTGCCAACGCCGCCTATTGGGGCCACAAGTTCCCCGACCAGCTGACCCCGGTCTACGCGGATCTGTCTCGGGTGCCGCTGTGGGTCGAGGAAACGTTGCGCTATGACACGTCGAGCCAGATCCTGGCCCGCACCGTCGTCGGCGAGCTCACCCTCTACGACACCAGGATTCCCGAGGGCGACGTCGTGCTGCTGCTACCCGGCTCGGCTCACCGCGACGAGCGGGTGTTCGACAATCCCGACAAGTATCTGATTGGCCGCGAAATCGGCTCCAAACTCCTGAGTTTCGGTAGTGGCGCGCACTTCTGCCTGGGGGCCCACCTGGCCCGGATGGAGGCCCGGGTGGCGCTCACCGAACTGTTCAAGCGGATCCGCGGATATGAAGTCGACGAGGCCAACGCCGTCCGCGTCCACTCCAGCAATGTCCGCGGCTTCGCTGCCCTGCCGATAGCCGTGGAGGTTCGCTGATGCCTCGCTTCCCACCGCATCCGGACCGCCGGCCCGCGATTGTTGCCGGCGCGTCCTCGGGTATCGGCGCGGCTACTGCGGTGGAGCTTGCCGCCCAAGGTTTTCCGGTCGCGCTGGGTGCCCGCCGGGTGGACATGTGCCAGGAGATCGCCGAGAAGATCCGCGCCGGCGGGGGCGAGGCGGTGGCACTGCCACTCGACGTCACCGATCCCGACTCGGTCAAGGACTTTGTGCACCAGGCCACCGAACAGCTCGGGCACATCGAGGTTTTGGTCGCCGGTGCCGGCGACACCTACTTTGGGCGGCTGCACGAATCCGACACCGAAAGCTTCGAATCGCAGGTCCAGATCCACCTGATCGGGGCGAACCGGTTGGCCACGGCGGTGCTGCCGGGCATGCTGGACCGCCAGCGCGGTGACCTGATCTTCGTCGGCTCGGATGTGGCGCTGCGTCAGCGTCCGCACATGGGCGCCTACGGGGCGGCGAAGGCCGGGCTGGTGGCAATGGTGACCAACCTGCAGATGGAGCTCGAAGGCACCGGGGTGCGCGCGTCGATCGTGCACCCGGGCCCGACCAAGACCGGGATGGGCTGGAGTCTCCCAGTCGAGTCGATCGGGCCGGCCCTGCAGGACTGGGCCAAATGGGGTCAGGCGCGCCACAACTACTTCCTGCGGGCATCCGATATCGCCCGGGCGATCGCGTTCGTCGCACAGACACCCAGGGGCGGCTTCGTGGTGACCATGGAGCTGCAGCCGGAGGCGCCGCTGGCCGCCGCCACAGAGCGTCAGCAGCTCAGGGTCGATGAAAAAGCATTGGTGAATGAGGGAACGCTGGATTCATGACCACAGCCATCGTGCCGCGAGTGTCCGGCGGCGAGGACGAACACGGACATCTCGAAGAGTTCCGTACCGATCCGATCGGCCTGATGCAGCGGGTTCGCGACGAGTGCGGCGACGTGGGGTGGTTTCAACTGGCCAACAAGCACGTCGTCCTGCTGTCCGGCGCCAAAGCCAACGAGTTCTTCTTCCGGTCCTCCGACGAAGAGCTGGACCAGGCGCAGGCTTATCCGTTCATGACGCCGATCTTCGGCAACGGCGTGGTATTCGACGCCAGCCCCGAACGCCGCAAAGAGATGCTGCACAACTCGGCGCTGCGCGGCGAGCACATGAAGGGTCATGCCACGACGATCGAGCGCGAAGTGCACCGGATGATCGAAAACTGGGGCGAGCAAGGCGAAATCGACCTGCTGGACTTCTTCGCCGAGCTGACCATCTACACCTCCACCTCGTGCCTGATCGGCACCAAGTTCCGCAACCAGCTCGACTCGCGATTCGCACACTTCTACCACGAACTGGAACGCGGCACCGACCCGCTGTGCTACGTCGACCCGTATCTGCCGATCGAAAGCTTCCGCAGACGCGACGAAGCCCGAAAAGGGTTGGTGGCGTTGGTGCAGGAGATCATGCACCAACGAATGGCCAACCCGCCCACCGACAAGCGCGACCGCGACATGCTCGACGTGCTGGTGTCGATCCGCGACGAGGCCGGCCGCCCGCGGTTCTCCGCCGACGAGATCACCGGCATGTTCATCTCGTTGATGTTCGCCGGGCACCACACCAGTTCGGGCACCTCGGCGTGGACGCTGATCGAACTGCTGCGCCACCCCGACGCCTACGCCGAGGTGATCACCGAGCTCGACGAGCTCTACGCCGACGGGCAGCCGGTGAGTTTTCATGCGCTGCGCCAGATTCCGCATCTGGAGAACGTGCTCAAGGAGACGCTGCGGCTACATCCGCCGCTGATCATTCTGATGCGGGTGGCCAAGGGCGGGTTCGAGGTTGAGGGCTATCCGATTCACGAAGGCGAGCTGGTGGCGGCCTCACCGGCGATCTCCAACCGGATTCCCCAAGACTTCCCCGATCCGGACGAATTCGTGCCGGAGCGTTATCAGGAACCGCGCCAGGAGGATTTGATCAACCGCTGGACGTGGATTCCGTTCGGTGCCGGCCGGCACCGCTGCGTGGGCGCGGCCTTCGCCACCATGCAGATCAAGGCGATTTTCTCGGTGCTGTTGCGCGAGTATGAGTTCGAGATGGCGCAGCCTGCGCAGAGTTACCGCAACGACCATTCGAAGATGGTGGTGCAGTTGGCGCGGCCCGCCACCGTGCGCTACCGCCGCCGTAGGTGTTGAGCATGGGTTACCGGATCGAAGCGGACCTGGATTTGTGCCAGGGTCACGCGATGTGCGAACTGGAGGCGCCCGACTACTTCCGGGTGCCCAAGCGAGGCAAGGTCGAGATCGTCGACGCCCAGCCGCCCGAGACGGCCCGCGGGGAGATCGAGCGGGCGGTCCGGATGTGTCCTACCCAAGCACTTTTCATCAAAGAACAGGACTGACTGAGGACTGGCGACGATGGTGTCTTTCGAACGTGCCGAACTCGATGGGTGGGTGCAGTCCTGGCTGCAGGCCAACAAGGACTGCGAACGGGCGGGCGACTGGACCCCGCTGGCCGGCTTCTACGCCGTCGACGCCACCTACGGCTGGAACATCGGCCCCAAGGAAGACGTGATGTGCGTCGGGATCGACGAGATCCGCGAGATCGCGCTGGGCCTGGAGATGCAGGGACTGCAGGATTGGCAGTATCCCTACCAGAAGGTGATCGTCGACGATCGGCAGGGCGAGATCGTCGGCTTCTGGAAGCAGGTCGTCGCCGACGCCGACGGCGGCCGGCAGGAGATCTACGGCATCGGCGGCAGCTGGTTTCGGCTCAACGCCGACAAACTCATCGAGTGGCAGCGGGACTTTTTCGACTTCGGGCACGTCTCCGCGCTCTATATGCAATTGATGAAGAAGGGGAAGCTGTCTGCCGGCATGCAGAAACGGATCGAGCGGGGCATGTCGGGCGAGAAAATGCCTGGCTATTACCCGCTGGGCCAGGCTCCGGTACCGCTGTGGTGAGCCCGGTCACTGCGCTGACCTACACTCAGGCCAATAGGTCGTTTTCCGGCGGAGGACCGGGACCGTTCGTAGCCGAGTTCAACGATGAAAGCAGGTTTACGGTGAAGACCAAGGGCGCGCTGATCTGGGAGTTCAACCAGCCATGGTCGGTCGAAGAGATCGAAATCGGTGACCCCGTCAAGGACGAGGTCAAGATCCAGATGGAAGCGGCGGGCATGTGCCGCTCCGACAACCACCTGGTGACCGGCGGGATTCCGATGGCGGGTTTCCCGGTGCTGGGCGGACACGAGGGCGCCGGAATCGTCACCGAGGTCGGACCGGGCGTGGACGACATCGCCCCCGGCGACCACGTGGTGTTGTCGTTCATCCCGTCCTGCGGGAAATGTCCCACCTGTCAGGCCGGCCTGCGCAATCTCTGCGATCTGGGTGCCGGGCTGCTGGCCGGCGCGGCGGTGAGCGACGGCACCTTCCGCATCCAGGCCCGCGGCCAAAACGTCTACCCGATGACGCTGCTGGGGACATTCTCGCCGTACATGGTGGTGCACCGCAGCTCGGTGGTGAAAATCGACCCGTCGATCCCGTTCGAGGTCGCCTGCCTGGTCGGCTGCGGCGTCACCACCGGCTACGGCTCGGCGGTGCGCACCGCCGACATCCGCCCCGGTGACGACGTCGCCATCGTCGGTCTCGGCGGCGTCGGCATGGCCGCGCTGCAGGGCGCAGTGGCCGCCGGCGCGCGCTACATCTTCGCCGTCGAGCCGGTGGAGTGGAAGCGCGACCAGGCGCTGAAATTCGGCGCCACCCACGTCTACCCCGACATGAATGCCGCGCTGATGGGAATCGCCGAGGTGACCTACGGTCTGATGGCCAAGAAGGTGGTCATCACCGTCGGCGAACTCCAGGGCGCCGAGATCGACAGCTACCTGACCATCACCGCCAAGGGCGGCACCTGCGTGCTCACCGCGATCGGCAGCCTGCTGGACACCAATGTGACGCTGAACCTGGCGATGTTGACCTTGATGCAGAAGAACCTGCAGGGCACCATCTTCGGCGGCGGCAATCCGCAGTACGACATTCCGCAGCTGTTGTCGATGTATCGGGCCGGCAAGCTGAACCTGGACGACATGATCACCCGCCAGTACCGGCTGGAGCAGATCAACGACGGCTACCAGGACATGTTGGACGGCAAGAACATTCGCGGCGTCATCCGATTCACGGACGCCGATCGATGACCCAGACGGCCCCATCCCCGGCGCTGACGGCGTCGCAGTCGTCATGGCGCTGCGTGCAAGCTCACGATCGGCAGGGTTGGCTCGCGTTGATGGCCGATGACGTGGTGATCGAGGACCCGATCGGCAACTCCGTCACGAATCCGGATGGCACCGGGGTGCGGGGCAAGGACGGCGTAGCCGCATTCTACGACACCAACATCGCTGCCAATCAGTTGACGATCACCTGCGAGGAGACCTTCCCGTCTAGTTCACCGAACGAGATCGCCCATATCCTGGTGTTGCGCAGCAGGTTTCCGGGCGGCTTCACCAGTGAGGTGCGTGGCGTGTTCACCTATCGCATCAACGACGAGGGGCTGATCACCAACATGCGGGGGTACTGGAACCTCGACATGATGACGTTCGGCAAGGAGGAATAGGCGTATCAGCCGATCCGGCCGATTCCGGTGATGTTGCCTTGCATGATCTTGTTCCCCATCAACACCATGCTGGCGGTTTGAACCGGGTCGCTCAGGATGGTGGCCGACTTCGGTTGCTGCAAAAGCACTTTCCCGTTGTTAGGGTTGATGACCGCGAACGCGAAAACGTCCAGTGGCGTGGTGTTGTCCAGCCCGATCCGGGTGATGGTGTAGATCAGGCCATCGGCGATGGACAGGTGCGGTAACGCGGCGCTGCGAGTTCGGCTGTCCCACACCGTGCGACATCCGGTGGGCTCGACGTCCACCCTGGTCATCCCGCCGACGAACGGCGCTGTCGGCGGGACTGCCGGACCGGCACCCGCCGGAACCGCCGGATAGGGATAGCCGTAGGTGCTGGCGATGAACATCGAATTCCCGACACCGATGGGAGAGTTCTCGCTGCCCGGGCCTCCTTGGGTCAGCACCGGTTGCTCGCAAAACAGTGTGCCCGTTCCGGATTGGTAGACCAGTGCGTGGACCAGCGGATCGGCGTTGTCGACGATGGTCAGATAGTCGGCGCCGGTCGGACCGAAATAGGTTGGTGTGGAACCTGTTCCCCAGCTCAGTTGCCCGGGCTTGCGGGCCGGGCCCCGGTCATAGGCCTGGCGCCACAGCACCTGCGGGTTGCCCATGCCGTCGAGGTTGAGCTCGTAGAGGGCGAACGTGGTCGCGACCGCGACGCGGTTGCTGGGTGCCGCGGAGATGCTGTTCGCCACTTGCTCGCCGGCAGGCAATTGCACGCTGGCGACACCCCCGCCGGTTTTTGCGACCCCCACCACGCCGGTGCCGGTGGCAAACCAGACGTTGCCGAGGTAATCGGGGACCACGCCGACGGATTGGTCGCCTGGTGGGATTGCGCTGGACACGTCGGTGGACTCGGTGACGGTCAGTTGCCAGCGGCCCTTGGCGTCCTTGACATGCGCGATGCGCAGCAGGTGGTTGGTTCCGTCGATCATCACCAGCTGGTTGTTGTTGTCCAAGTAGGCGTAGACGCCGCCGAGCAGGCCGCCCTTGGCGATGTCCATGCTGGCCAGCGGAATGACCCGCGGCACAATGCCGTTGGGATCGATCAGGTGAACCACCGGGGCCTGGGTGATATCGGACGTGCACAGCGCCAGCACCAGGCCGTCGGTCCCCTGCGTGATGGTCGGGCACGCGGCCACCAGCGGGTACGCCAGGATCGCCGCCGGCCGGGCACCGGGTCCCGGAAGCGGTCCCGCGTCGGCTGAGGCGGCGTCGTTGTGCATGGACGCCAAGCCGTTCGGCGCCATGAACGGATTGGGCGGCGCCAGCGGACCGAATGTGGCTGCCGCCCGCGCCTGAGCGGGGATCATTGGTGAAACAACCGCGGGCACAAGGGAAATAACGCACGCGGCCAGAAATGCCGTCGGAACGGCCAACGTTGCCGCGGGAAACCGCACCAAGGTCCCCTCCCGTGCATTGGGTCACCGAGGATTCTGGCGATCGCGGACGACGACACGGCAACACTGTGCTAACGATTTCGCTTCGAGATTCGAGATGCCTTCGTAGCGGCGGAGTCGTGAGATCTCAAATAACTCGTGTCCCTTTGGTTTCAGCAGTCTCAGCGCAGGGTTTTCAGTCGACTGCTGTGAAGTCCACCACGTCATCCCCGCTACGCCCAATCCCCAACCACCGACGTCAACCAACTGACCTTCGCCTGCGGACCCCACCACAAACTCCTCGACCAAGGCTGGACCACGAACACCCACGGCGACACCGAATGGATCCCGCCGGCCCGTTTGGATCGCGGCTAACCCCGCACCACCACGTTCCATCACCCCGAAAACTGCTACACGACCAAGACGACGACGACGAACCGTAACGAGGCTGCCTGCTCGAAAGCCGTTGAAGCCCAAGCCCGCGAAAAGCCACGCCTCGGGTGCGAGTGTCATTTGCCACCGGGAAGGGACCACTGGTTTGCCACCAGCTAGGGACCACCTGTTTGGCTCAGCGAGCATGATGT
>NZ_LQOX01000153.1 GCF_002102175.1 Mycobacterium gastri
CAACATCATCACACGCCACACCGCGCACAGCCGTCAGACACGACCAACAATGGACAGGTTATTCAGCGCGTTCCTAGGGAACCACCGTTGAGCCGATGGTCGGCATGAATTGGCACTGCCTTTCCTTGGTGGTGACCTGACCGAAAATCGTCGACATGATGCTGCCCGAACCGGTGTCGGCGATCACGGTCAACGTGGTCGGCCCGTCCGGATTGATGTCCGGCCGCGGCTTGAGCGTGGCGCTTCCGGACCTGCCGGTGGTCAGGTTCACCCAGGTGACGTTCAACGGCAGCCGCTGCACCTCGGCGGGCCCGGGGGTCCCGACGGCAGTGAACACATAGGCCGTCTGGCCCGGGCCCGGGCCGGGCGACGGAATCTTGGCCGGGCCCGCGACCGACAGCGCGGTAGCGATCACGTTGCTACCGTCGGCCAAGCAATTCGTGCCGATCGAGGGGTACATGAAGTCCTGCGTGGGCGGAGCGTCGGGGCCGAATCCGGGGGCCGCCGCCGGAGCTGCGGCCGGTGCAGCGGCCGGAGCAGAAGGGGCCGCTTCGGGAGCCGGCGCGGGTGCGTTCAACGGGGGAGCCGGTGCGGCGACCGGCGCGTGCACGCTCGGCGGGGGAGCCGGTGCGGGTGCCGCAGCGGGCGGTGCCGCAACGGGCGGCGCTCCACCCGACGGAGAAGCCGGCGCCGGGCCGGCGGCGTGTGCGGGATCGATCCCGGTCGGCAGATGCGCCAGCATGCCGGGCTCCACACCAGGCGGTGGCACGTGTGGCACCGGGGCGGTCTCGGGAGCCGACGCCGGCGCCGGCACCCCCAGTGGAGGCGAACCGGGATTGGTCGGCTCCGCCACGAACTGGTTCACCGAAGCCGCGACGTTCTTGGCCTCGGCCGGCGCAGCCGGATTGTGGACGAATGCTTGCGCCGCGGCCATCAGCAGCTGCGTCGCCTGTCCAGGGTTGCTGGCGGCTTGCTGGATTATCGGACTCAACTGGGTCAACGCCGGCAGGCCCGGTAGCTGTTGAGCGGGATTTGGCTGCGGGGCCGCCGGGTCGGCTGCCGCGGCCGGGCAAAGCCCGAACGCGGCAGCCGAGGTGACGACGGCGGCGGCCAAACCCTTGGACAGGCTCCGTGTGCTGACCACGATCGTTTCTCCCAGTCCTCGGTGATGGTTAGCCGTTTGACCCGATGCTCAGGGCAGGGCCGCTAGCAGGGTCTGGGGCGGACCTACCGGTGCCCCAGGCGCGGGTGCCGCGGGCGCCGGGGCAGGGACAGCAGCCGGTAGTCCCGGAATGGCGCCCGAAGCCAACCCGGGCAGAGCGGCCTGGGCGAGACCCGGAATCGCCGATGCCAACCCGGGAAGCGCCGCTGCCGGCGCCGCGGGAGCCGCCGGGGTCAGCGGGGCGGTGACGCCCGGGATGGGTGTGGTAACCCCGGGAATGGCCGGCGTTGCCGCCGGTGCGGGAGCCGTCGGAGCCGCCACGGGCGCGGTGATTCCGGGGATCGGTGTGGTCACCCCGGGAATGACCGGCGTTCCGGCCGACGTAGCCGGTACCGCCGGTGCGGCCGGAGTCAATCCCGGAATCATGGATGCGATGCCGGGCGCGCTGAGCGCGGGTTCTGGAGCTTTGGGGACCGGCGGGGTGGCTCCCAGTGCCGTCGCAAGGTTTTGCAGAATTTGCGGCGCGTTGGCGGCCGACGCGATCAGCTGCTGCGGGATGTTGGAAACCGGATCCGGCACCGGCGCCGGGTCGGCATGGGCGATACCGCCCGTGAGTAAGGCGGCGGACGAACCGACCAAGACGGCGGCGGCGCGTACGTAGGTCCACATGGTTGGCATGACTCTCCCTGGTTAGCGGTGACAGGTCCCGCAGCCGAAGCTATCGCGGTACAGGTGTGACTCAAGTGACACGTGTGGCGTTTATGTGATCGTTACCGATACGAGCGGCGGCAGTGACCCGGCGCCCGCGGAACCTGTCCCACTAATGTCATGCGGGTAGACAGCACTTCAGCCGTCCCGACGGCGAGAACCACCCGGTGGGAGATGCGGGCAGCGCCGCTGCTGCTGATCCTGAGTGTCGCCACGCGATTCGCCTGGACCTACCTGGCGCCCAACGGCGCGAACTTCGTCGACCTGCATGTCTATGTGGGCGGGGCGGCGGCTCTGGATCACCCGGGCACCCTGTACAGCTACGTGTACGCCGACCAGACGCCGGACTTCCCGCTGCCGTTCACCTATCCACCGTTTGCTGCGGTCGTCTTCTATCCGCTGCACCTGCTGCCGTTCGGCCTGGTTGCGTTGCTGTGGGAGATCGCGACGATGGCCGCGCTGTACGGCTGCGTCCGGATCAGCCAGCGCCTCCTGGGCGTGCCGGCCGGTCACGGTCATCGGGCGGCGGTGCTGTGGACGGCGATCGCCATCTGGCTCGAGCCGCTGCGCAGCACTTTCGACTACGGGCAGATCAACGTCTTGCTGATGCTGGCGGCACTGTGGGCGGTTTACACCACCCGGGGGTGGCTCTCGGGCCTGCTGGTCGGGGTGGCGGCCGGCATCAAGCTGACGCCGGCGATCACCGCCGTCTATCTCGTTGGGGTAAGGCGCTGGCTTGCCGCGGCCTGTTCGGCGGTGGTGTTCCTGGCCACCGTCGGCGTGTCGATGCTGATCGTCGGCGATCAGGCTCGCTACTACTTCACGGATCTGTTGGGCGATGCTCGTCGGGTAGGGCCTGTTGCCACGTCGTTCAATCAGTCCTGGCGGGGCGCGATTTCCCGGATTCTCGGTCACGACGCTGGTTTCGGTCCGCTGGTGCTGGCGGCCATCGCGGTCACGGCGGTGTTGGCCATCCTGGCCTGGCGGGCGCTCGACGCGTCCGATCAGCTGGGCAAGTTGCTGGTGGTCGAATTGTTTGGCCTGCTGTTTTCGCCGATCTCGTGGACCCACCACTGGGTATGGCTGGTGCCGCTGATCATCTGGCTGCTGCAGGGCTCACTGCGGCAACGCCTCGGCGCCCGGATCTTGGGCTGGGGCTGGTTGGCGCTGACGATCATCGGCGTGCCGTGGTTGCTCAGCTTCGCGCAACCGACCATCTGGGTGATCAGCCGGCCCTGGTATCTGGCCTGGGCCGGGCTCGTCTATCCGGCGGCGACGCTGGCGACCCTGGCCTGGGTGGCCGCGACGCGTCGAGCGTCGCGGCAGCGGAGCGGCGGGCCGGTCACGCCCCGATGATGGCGTCGATATCGCGTGCCATGTCGATATCGTGTTGGGTGATCCCGCCCTCTGAATGCGTGACCAACGCGAAAGTCACCGTCCGCCAACGGATATCGATATCCGGGTGATGATTCTTGCGTTCCGCGTGCTCGGCCACCCGGCGCACGGCGTCGACGCCGTCGAGGAACGCCGGAAACTTGACGGACCGGCGCAGGGCACCGCCGGCGCGCTCCCAGCCGTTGAGGTCGGGCAGTGCGGCGTCTACTTGCTCATCCGTTAACACAGCCATAACGCGACGGTACCCCGGCCGCAGCGAATCTCCCCAAAGCAGCCACGGCGGGCCGGGCAACCCGGTATGGTCGCCATCGGGCCAGCTCTTTCAACCGCAGCACGCACAGGACGTTAAGTGTCTGGGGGCTCGCATGTTTCGTTCGTTGGCCGTCGTGTTAGTCGTCGTCGCCGCGGTGGCGTTCGGTCCGAAAACCTCAACCGCGTTGGCCGCCGGGTTGTGCCCGCCGGGCAGCTATCCGAATTCGAGCGGTGTTTGCGTTCCGCGTCCGGACAACTCGAACGATGACGTCACCGCGATTTGCCGCGACGGCTCGCGTTCGCACAGCCAGCACCGCAGCGGCACCTGCTCCGGTCACGGCGGAGTCCTCCAATGGTGTCCGTGCACTTTCCCGTCCGGATACTGGCAGCCGGCGCCAGCACCTCGACGGTATACCGTGATTGCCCATGTCGGCGCAGATCGTCGTGGCGGGAGCCATCATCTGTGGCTCGGCGGTCTTGGTGGCGCAACGGTTAAGGCCGCCGGAGTTGGCCGGGCGCTGGGAGCTTCCCGGGGGTAAGGTCGCCGCAGGCGAACCCGAGCGCGCCGCCCTGGCCCGGGAGCTGGCTGAGGAGCTGGGGCTCGACGACATCGCCGTGGGGGACCGCTTGGGCGACGACATTGCGTTGGGTGACAACGTAATACTGCGGGCCTACCGGGTGCGCCTGCTCGGTGGTGAACCAGATGCGCGTGACCATCGTGCGCTGCGCTGGGTGACGGCGGAGCAACTGCACGATCTGGACTGGGTGCCGGCCGACCGCGGCTGGCTGCCCGATCTCACGAAGGCGCTCTGACGACGGTTCCACAGCCGCCTTTCAGCTAATGTCCAAGCCCACTCAAGGTCGCCGCCGTCCACTGGAGCAAGGACGTGACAAACCACTAACCTGGGATTTGCATGCCGGTAGCGAACGCGGCGGTCCGCTGGATGTCAGTGGCCGGCTGCCATGCCGATGTTGACGCGAATTTCAGCCCACACACCGCGCGAGCCGATTATGGTCGGCCACGCGCCGGCTCCGACTGGCCCGCGCGCGCGATCGACTGCCCATGGCCCAGGTTCAAGCCGTCCATGACGAGGAGGGTCAGCCATTGACGGTCACACCGCACGTCGGCGGAGCACTCGAGGAATTGCTGCAGCGCAGCGGCCGCTTCTTCACCCCCGGGGAGGTCTCGCCCGATCTGCGCACCATAACCCGTCGCGGCGGGCGGGACGCCGACGTTTTCTACCGTGACCGGTGGAGTCACGACAAGGTGGTCCGCTCCACGCACGGCGTCAACTGCACCGGATCCTGCTCATGGAAGATCTACGTCAAAGACGGCATCATCACCTGGGAAACCCAGCAGACCGACTATCCGTCGGTGGGCCCGGACCGCCCCGAGTACGAACCACGCGGCTGTCCCCGCGGGGCGTCGTTCTCCTGGTACAGCTATGCGCCGACCCGGCTTCGCTACCCGTATGCCCGCGGGGTGCTGATCGAGATGTACCGGGAGGCCAAAGCCCGCCTCGGCGATCCGGTGCTGGCGTGGGCCGACATCCAGGCCGATCCGCGGCGCCGCCGCCGCTATCAGCAGGCCCGCGGCAAGGGCGGACTGGTCCGGGTCAGCTGGGCCGAAGCCACCGAGCTGATCGCCGCGGCCCACGTGTACACGATCAAGACCTACGGCCCGGACCGGGTTGCCGGCTTCTCGCCGATCCCGGCGATGTCGATGGTGTCCTATGCCGCCGGCTCGCGGTTCTTCGAGTTGATCGGCGCCCCCATGACGTCGTTTTACGACTGGTATGCCGACCTGCCGGTGGCCTCGCCACAGGTGTTCGGCGACCAGACCGACGTCCCCGAGTCCGGGGACTGGTGGGACGCGGCCTATCTGATGATGTGGGGTTCCAACGTGCCCATCACCCGGACCCCGGATGCGCACTGGATGGCCGAGGCCCGCTACCGCGGCACCAAGGTGGTCACCGTCAGCCCCGACTACGCCGACAACACCAAGTTCGCCGACGAGTGGATGCCGTGCGCGGCCGGCACCGACGGGGCGCTGGCCATGGCGATGGGCCACGTCATTCTCTCGGAATATTATGTGCAACAGCAGGTTCCGTTTTTCGTCGACTTCGCCCGCCGCTACACCGACCTGCCGTTCCTGATCAAGCTGGAACAACGGGGCGACGTGCTGGTGCCGGGCAAAAACCTCACCGCGGCGGACCTCGGCGAGGCCAGTAAGAACTCCGAGAACGCGGCGCTCAAGCCCGCGGTGCTGGACGAAACGACCGGCGCAGTCGTCGTGCCGCACGGCTCGCTGGGATTCCGCTACGGCGAGGACGGCCTCGGGAAGTGGAACCTCGATCTGGGTGATCTGCTGCCGGCGCTCACCGTGCAGAGCGCGCCCAGTGTCGACGGCGAAACCAGCACCGCGCTCATCCAGCTGCCCAGCTTCGACACGGTCAACGGCGAAGGCACGACGGTGGCCCGCGGGGTCCCGGTACGCCGGGTCGGTAAGCACCTGGTGTGCACGGTGTTCGACCTGATGCTGGCCCACTACGGCGTGGCGCGCCCAGGCCTGCCCGGCCAATGGCCCACCGGCTACGACGATCCCACCCAGCCCAACACCCCGGCCTGGCAGGAGCCGATCACCGGGGTGTCGGCCGCTCAAGCCATCCGCGTTGCTCGCGAATTCGCCCGCAGCGCAGAGGAATCCGGCGGCCGGTCGATGATCATCATGGGCGGCGGCATCTGCCACTGGTTCCACGGCGACGCCATCTACCGGGCGGTGCTGGCGCTGTTGATGCTGACCGGCTCGATGGGACGCAACGGTGGCGGGTGGGCCCATTACGTCGGTCAGGAAAAGATCCGTCCGCTCACCGGATTTCAGACGATGTCGATGGCCACCGACTGGGTGCGCCCGCCGCGGCAGGTGCCCGGCGCCTCGTACTGGTATGCGCACGCCGACCAATGGCGTTACGACGGCTACGGAGCCGACAAGTTGGCCAGCCCGGTGGGCCGGGGCCGGTTCACCGGCAAGCACACCATGGACGTGCTGGCCTCGGCGGCGGCGATGGGCTGGAGCCCGTTCTATCCGCAGTTCGACCGATCCAGCTTGGATCTCGCCGACGAGGCGCAGGCTGCGGGTCGTGAGGCCGGTGAGTATGTCGCCGAACAGCTGGCGCAGCGCAAACTCAAGCTCGCCGTGACCGATCCCGACAACCCCACCAACTGGCCACGGGTGCTGACGGTGTGGCGGGCCAACCTGATCGGCTCGTCGGGCAAGGGCGGCGAATATTTCCTGCGTCATCTGCTGGGAACCGACTCCAACCTGCAGGCCGGGCCGCAGGGCGACGGGATCCGGCCCGTCGACGTGGCCTGCGACGGCGAGATTCCGGAGGGCAAGCTCGACCTGATGATGTCGATCGACTTCCGGATGACCTCGACGACACTGGTATCCGATGTGGTGCTGCCGGCGGCGACCTGGTACGAGAAGGCCGACATCTCCAGCACCGACATGCACCCGTATGTGCACGCGTTCAGCGCCGCGACCGATCCGCCTTGGGAAACCCGTTCGGATTTCGACGCTTTCGGCGCCATCGCCCGGGCTTTCAGCGCCATGGCCAAAGGTCATCTGCGCACCCGTAGCGATGTGGTGCTCACCGCGCTCGAGCACGACACCCCGGATGCGATGGCATTTCCCGACGGAGCCGAAAGCGATTGGCTGCGTACCGGGGCGACACCGGTCCCGGGGCGCACGATGGGCAAGATCACCGTGGTGGAGCGCGACTACACCGCGATCTACGACAAGTGGGTGACGCTGGGCCCGCTCGTCGAGAAGTTCGGGCTGACCACCAAGGGTGTCACGGTGCATCCCCGCCAAGAGGTCGAGGAACTCGGAGCCAGCTTCGGAGTGCTGAATTCCGGTGCGGCGGCGGGGCGTCCGGCCATCACCACCGCGGCGCGGATGGCCGACGTGCTGCTGCTGCTGTCCGGGACGACCAACGGCCGCCTGGCCGTCGAAGGCTTCCGCGAGCTGGAGAAACGCACCGGGCAGCGGCTGGCGCATCTGGCCGAGGGCAGCGAAGAGCGCCGCATCAGCTACGCCGATACCCAGGCGCGTCCAGTCCCGGTGATCACCAGCCCGGAGTGGTCGGGCAGCGAAACCGGCGGGCGCCGCTATGCGCCGTTCACTATCAACATCGAGAACCTCAAACCGTTCCACACGCTCACCGGGCGGATGCATTTCTACCTGGCGCACGACTGGATCGAGGAGCTGGGCGAACATCTGCCGGTGTTCCGCCCGCCGCTGGACATGACGCGGCTGTTCGGCCAGCCCGAGCTCGGCCCGGCCAAGGACGGAATCGGGCTCACCGTCCGGTATTTGACGCCGCACTCGAAGTGGTCTTTCCACTCCACCTATCAGGACAACCTGTACATGCTGTCGCTGTCCCGCGGCGGCCCGACTATGTGGATGAGTCCGGCAGATGCGGCGGAAATCCAAGTGCGCGACAATGATTGGGTTGAGGCCGTCAATGCTAACGGCATCTACGTGAGCCGGGCCATCGTGTCACACCGGATCCCCGACGGCGTGGTGTTCGTCTACCACGTGCAGGAGCGCACGGTGGACACGCCGCGCACCGAGACCAACAACAAGCGCGGCGGTAACCACAACGCGCTCACCCGCATCCGAATCAAGCCCAGCCACTTGGCCGGTGGTTACGGTCAGCACGCGTTCGCGTTCAACTATCTGGGCCCAACCGGCAATCAGCGCGACGAGGTGACGGTGGTGCGCCGCCGCTGCCAGGAAGTGCGGTACTGACAATGAAAGGCCCGAGCGACGCTTGCGGAGCGAGACAATGAAAGTCATGGCGCAGCTGGCGATGGTGATGAACCTCGACAAATGCATTGGCTGCCATACCTGTTCGGTCACCTGCAAGCAGGCCTGGACCAACCGCGCCGGCACCGAGTACGTATGGTTCAACAACGTCGAAACCCGTCCGGGACAAGGCTATCCGCGCACCTACGAGGACCAGGAGCGCTGGCGCGGCGGCTGGGTACGCGACAAGAAGGGCCGGTTGCGGTTGCGTGACGGCGGCCGCTTCCACAAGCTGTTGCGGATCTTCGCCAACCCCAAGCTGCCGACCATCGACGAGTACTACGAGCCGTGGACTTACGACTACGAAAACCTGACCACCGCGCCGGCGGGTGACACCTTTCCGACCGCGGCACCCAGAAGCCTGATCAGCGGCGAAACGATGAAGGTGTCGTGGGGGCCGAACTGGGACGACAATCTGGCCGGCTCACCGGAGATCCTGGCCGAAGACCCGATCTTGAAGAAAGTCAACGAAGTCAACCAAGAGGTCCGGCTGAAGCTCGAAGAGACCTTCATGTTCTACCTGCCCCGGATCTGCGAGCATTGCCTCAACCCTTCCTGCGTGGCGTCGTGCCCGTCGGGTGCGATGTACAAGCGCAGCGAGGACGGCATCGTGCTGGTCGACCAGGACCGGTGCCGCGGCTGGCGGATGTGCGTGTCCGGATGTCCTTACAAGAAGGTCTATTTCAACCACAAGACCGGCAAGGCCGAGAAGTGCACCCTGTGCTATCCGCGGATGGAGGTAGGCCTTCCGACCATCTGTTCGGAGACCTGCGTGGGCCGGCTGCGTTATCTGGGCCTGGTGCTCTACGACGTCGACCGGGTGCTGCAGGCGGCGTCGGTGGAAAACGACACCGACCTCTACGAGGCGCAACGGCAGATCTTGCTGGATCCGCGCGATCCCGAGGTGATCAAAGGCGCGCGGGCCGAGGGAATCTCCGACGAGTGGATCGAGGCCGCGCAGCGTTCCCCGGTGTATGCGTTGATCAGCACCTATCAGGTGGCGCTGCCGTTGCACCCGGAATACCGCACCATGCCGATGGTTTGGTACATCCCGCCGCTGTCGCCGGTGGTCGACGCGGTCAGCCGCAGTGGTCACGACGGGGAGGATGTGGGCAATCTGTTCGGCGCACTGGAGGCGCTGCGCATCCCGATGCGATACCTGGCCGAACTGTTCACCGCCGGCGACACCGGCGTGGTGGAAGCGGTGTTGCAGCGGCTGGCGGCGATGCGCTCCTACATGCGCGACATCAATCTCGGTCGGGAGACTCAGCCCCACATTCCGCAGTCGGTGGGGATGACCGAGGAACAGATGTACGAGATGTATCGGTTGCTGGCCATCGCGAAGTACGAAGAGCGGTACGTCATTCCGACGGCGTTCAGCCCGCAGGCCCGCGAGCTGGAGCAGATGGGCTGCTCGCTGACCGGCGCGGGCGGCCCCGGTATGGACGAAGACGGCGCACCGGTGCCCGTCTCGGTGCAGACCTTCCATGCCCACCAGCGTTCGACCCAGGTGGACCTGCTGACCTGGGACGGCGACCAGCCGCCGGCCGGGATGTTCCCGGAAAAGCAGCAGCGATGAAGCTGCGCTCCCGATCCCGCGAACCCGCGCTGCGCGACCGGCTGGTGTGGCAGGCGGCGTCACTGCTGCTGGCCTACCCCGACGACGGGCTGACCGAGCGCCTGGACACCGTCGAAGGCCTGCTGGCGCACCTGGACGGGACCGTCGCGGAGCTGCTCGGGCAAACCGTCGCCGCGCTGCGCGCCGCGGAGCCGATGGCCGCCGCCATGGACTACGTCGCCACATTCGACATGCGCCGGCGCGCCACAATGTATTTGACGTACTGGACGGCTGGGGACACCCGTAACCGCGGCCGTCAGATGCTGGCCTTCGCCACCGCGTATCGGGAGGCGGGTGTTGAGCCACCACGCAGCGAGGCGCCGGACCACTTGCCCGTCGTGCTCGAGTTCGCCGCGACCGTCGCACCCGAGGTGGGACGGCGGTTGTTGACCGAGCACCGGATCCCGATCGACGTGTTGCGGTCCGCATTGGCCGACGCCGGCTCGCCGTACCAGCACACCGTGGCGGCGGTGTGCGAGACGTTGCCGGCGGCCACCGATCAGGAAGCGCGCCGGGCGCAGCGCCTGGCTCGGCAACTTTACGAAGCCGGGCCGCCCGCGGAAGCCGTTGGGCTGCAACCATTTACCTTGACCGTGCCGCCCCGTCGTCAAGAAAGTGGGCCCGATGTTTAACAACGTGCTGTTCTGGGACATCACCCCCTACGTCACGCTGGCGGTGCTGGTGGTCGGCCTGTGGTGGCGATACCGCTACGACAAGTTCGGCTGGACCTCACGCTCCTCGCAGATCTACGAGTCGCGGCTGCTGAGCATCGCCAGCCCGATCTTTCACTTCGGCATCCTGGCGGTGTTCGCCGGGCACGTGATGGGGTTGTTCATCCCGCCGCGGGTGACGAGGGCGCTCCATGTCAGCGACTACGTCTACCACCTGCAAGCGGTGATCGCCGGGTCCATTGCGGGCTTTGCGACGCTGCTGGGAGTTGGTTTGCTGATCTACCGGAGGTTCACCCGTCCCGCGGTGTCGGCGTCCACCACCCGCAGCGACAAGGTGATGTATGTGGTGCTGGTGCTGGCCATCGTGGTGGGTCTCTACTGCGACCTGATCGGGACGGGGCCGCACGGCGGCGAGTTCCACTACCGCTACACGGTCGGGATGTGGTTTCGGCGGATCTGGTTGTTCCAGCCGCACGGGGAAGTGATGATCAACGCACCGTTGGACTATCAGTTGCATGCCCTGATCGGGATGGTGCTGTTCACGCTGTGGCCGTTCACCCGGTTGGTGCATGTATTGAGCGCCCCGGTCGCCTACCTGTTCAGGCCCTACATCGTCTACCGCAGCCGCGACGTCGCCGCGAACGACGAATTGGTCGGCTCGGCGCCGCGCCGACGCGGCTGGTAACCGCGTCTCTGTCGGCGGGTACCGAGACTGCGCACAGCGCGCCGGGACTGCGCACAGCGCCCCGCCGAGCGGCTCCCGGCAGCGCTGCACGCAGAGTCGATGTTCGCGCGATGGTTTGTTAAGGCCGCCGGGCGCTGGTTTTCGCGAACCGGCCACCGGGCTGCCACAATCACCGACGTGCCATTCCGCAATGTCGCCATCGTCGCGCACGTCGACCACGGCAAAACCACGCTGGTCGACGCCATGCTGCGGCAATCCGGCGCGCTGGCCGAACGCGGTGGGCTGCAGGAACGCGTGCTGGACACCGGTGACCTGGAGCGGGAAAAAGGCATCACCATCCTGGCCAAGAACACCGCCGTGCACCGCCATAACAGCGATGGCACCGTGACTGTGATCAATGTCATCGACACGCCCGGACACGCCGATTTCGGCGGCGAGGTGGAGCGTGGGCTGTCCATGGTGGACGGGGTGTTGCTGCTGGTCGACGCGTCCGAGGGGCCGCTGCCGCAGACGCGGTTCGTGCTGCGCAAGGCGCTGGCCGCCCATCTGCCGGTGATTCTCGTCGTCAACAAGACCGACCGGCCCGACGCGCGCATCGCCGAGGTCGTCGAGGCCAGTCACGACCTGTTGCTGGACGTGGCCAGCGATCTCGACGACGAAGCAGCCGCAGCCGCCGAGCACGCGCTGGGCCTGCCCACGCTGTTCGCATCCGGACGCGCCGGGGTGGCCAGCACCGTCCAGCCGCTCGACGGCCATGTTCCCGACGGCGACAACCTCGATCCGCTGTTCGAGGTCCTCGAAGAGCATGTGCCGCCGCCCCACGGCGACCCGGACGCGCCGCTGCAGGCGCTGGTCACCAACCTCGACGCGTCGACGTTTCTGGGCCGGCTGGCGTTGATCCGCATCTACAACGGACGCATCCGCAAGGGCCAGCAGGTCGCCTGGATACGGGAAGCGGGCACCGCTACGGCCAAGATCACCGAATTGCTGGCCACCGAAGGGGTGGAACGCAATCCGACCGAGATCGCGGCGGCCGGGGATATCGTGGCGGTCGCCGGCATTCCCGAGATCATGATCGGCGACACGCTGGCCGACCTGACGAATCCCGTTGCGCTGCAGAGGATCGCCGTCGACGAACCGGCCATCTCGGTCACCATTGGCACCAACACCTCGCCGCTGGCCGGCAAGGTGCCCGGCCACAAGCTCACCGCCCGCATGGTCCGCAACCGGCTGGACGCCGAACTGGTGGGCAACGTGTCGATCCGGGTCCTCGACATCGGCGCGCCGGACGCCTGGGAGGTGCAGGGCCGCGGCGAGCTGGCGCTGGCGGTGCTGGTCGAGCAGATGCGCCGCGAGGGCTTCGAATTGACAGTAGGAAAGCCGCAAGTGGTGACCAAGACCATCGACGGCAAGTTGCACGAACCGTTCGAGGCGATGACCGTCGACTGCCCGGAGGAATACGTCGGCGCGGTCACCCAATTGATGGCCGCCCGCAAGGGCCGCATGGTGGAGATGGCCAACCACACCACCGGCTGGGTCCGGATGGATTTCGTGGTGCCCAGCCGCGGCCTTATCGGGTGGCGCACCGACTTCCTCACCGAGACCCGCGGCACCGGCGTCGGGCATGCGGTGTTCGACGGGTACAAGCCGTGGGCCGGGGAAATCCGGGCCCGGCATACCGGATCGCTGGTCTCCGACCGGTCCGGCACCATCACCCCGTTCGCGCTGCTCCAGCTCGCCGATCGCGGCCAGTTCTTCGTCGAGCCCGGCCAGGACACCTACGAGGGCATGGTCGTCGGCATCAACCCGCGCCCGGAGGACCTCGACATCAACGTCACCCGGGAGAAGAAGCTGACCAACATGCGCTCGTCGACCGCGGACGTCATCGAAACCCTGGCCAAGCCGCTGGAGTTCGACCTGGAGCGGGCCATGGAGTTCTGCGCGCCCGACGAATGCGTCGAGGTGACCCCGGAGATCGTGCGGGTCCGCAAGGTCGAGTTGGATGCCACCTCCCGGGCCCGCAGCCGGGCGCGGGCCAAGGCCCGGGGTTAGCTTGGGGCCGCTCCCGGCGCACCAGCGTAACGCCACGGCGAAAATCGGCGCGGCTTTTCGCCATGGCGTTACGCTCGCGGGCGGGCGGTACCCCCGGCTCGATACCCTGAGGGGCGTGCTGAGTCGAGCCCGTCATGTGCTGGTGACGGTCGGCGTGCTGATTTCGACGTTGGGTGTGGCCCTGTCCGGTTGCACAGTGAGCCCGCCGCCGGCGCCGCAGAGCACCGATACCACGCACGTCACGCCCCCGCCGCCGCCGCATCCCACCCAGATCATCATGGGCATCGACTCGATCGGCGCCGGGTTCAATCCGCATCTGCTCTCGGATCTGTCGCCGGTGAACGCGGCGATCAGCGCGCTGGTGTTGCCCAGCGCGTTCCGCCCGGTGCCCGATGCCAACTCGCCGACCGGTTCGCGCTGGGAGATGGACCCGACGCTGCTGGTGTCGGCGGACGTGACCAGCGAAAACCCGTTCACGGTGACCTACAAGATCCGGCCCGAGGCGCAATGGACCGACAACGCGCCCATCGCCGCCGACGACTTCTGGTACCTGTGGCGGCAGATGGTCAGCCAGCCGGGCGTCGTCGACCCGGCCGGCTATGACCTGATCACCGGTGTGCAGTCGCTCGAAGGCGGCAAGCAGGCCGTGGTGACCTTCGCGCAGCCGTACCCGGCCTGGCGGGAGTTGTTCAACAACCTGCTGCCGGCGCACATCGTCAAGGACGTGCCGGGCGGTTTCGCCGCGGGGCTGGCCCGGGCGCTGCCCGTCACCGGCGGGCAGTTCCGGGTGGAGAACATCGACCCGCAGCGCGACGAGATCCTGATCGCCCGCAACGACCGGTACTGGGGGCCGCCGGCCAAACCCGGTCTGATTCTCTTCCGGCGGGCCGGGGCACCCGCGGCGCTGGCCGATTCGGTGCGTAACGGCGACACACAGGTGGCGCAGGTGCATGGCGGTTCGGCCGCCTTGGCGCAGTTGTCGGCCATTCCGGATGTGCGGACCGCGCGGATCGTGACACCGCGGGTCATGCAGCTGACGCTGCGGGCAAACGTGCCGAAGCTGGCCGACACGCAAGTCCGTAAAGCGATCCTGGGTCTGCTGGACATCGACCTGCTGGCCGCGGTGGGCGCGGGCAGCGACAACACCGTCACCCTGGACCAGGCGCAGATCCGCTCGCCCAGCGACCCGGGCTATGTGCCGACCGCGCCCCCGGCGATGACGACCACCACCGCGTTGGGGTTGCTGGCCGCATCCGGATATGAGATCGACAGCAACCCGTCGGCGTCGACCGCGCCGCCGGGACCGGGTTCGACGACCACGCCGGTGAGCACCGGGCCGCCCGAAGTGATCCGGGGCCGCGTCAGTAAGGACGGCAAACAGCTGTCGCTCGTCATCGGGGTGGCGACGAACGACCCGACGTCGGTGGCCGTCGCAAACACGGCCGCCGACCAACTGCGCAACGTCGGGATCGACGCGACCGTGCTGGCGCTGGACCCGGTCATCCTTTACCGGGATGCTTTGAACGACAACCGGATTGACGCCATCGTGGGCTGGCACCAAGCCGGCGGAAACCTGGCGACCTTGCTGGCCTCCCGTTACAGCTGTCCCGCACTGCAGGCCACCCAGGTCCCGCCACCGGCCTCGCCGGCGGTTACCCCGACCGGCGCCACGCCGACCGTGGCCCCCGACACGGTCATGCCCACGCCGCAGCCCGGCCCGCCGGCCGATCCCGGCGCGCTGATCAAGGCGCCGTCGAACCTCACCGGAATCTGCGATCGCAGCATCCAGTCGAATATCGACGCCGCCCTCATCGGCACCAAGAACATCAACGATGTGATCACGGCGGTCGAACCGCGACTGTGGAATATGTCGGCCGTGCTGCCGATATTGCAGGACACCACGATCGTCGCGGCCGGCCCGAGCGTGCAGAACGTCAGCCTGTCCGGCGCGGTCCCGGTCGGCATCGTCGGCGACGCCGGCCAATGGGTCAAGACCGGGCCGTAGCGGATCTCGGAAAGCATCATTCGGGTAAACCCGTGGGCGGTAGCCCTTTTCGCTGCGATCACGGGGCCGCCCGCGGAAACCATCACTCATTGCCCGAGCGGCAAATTGTGACCAACGGATTGCATCGAAACGGCTGAAGCGGCTCGCGGATCGCGATACGCTCCGCTGCGGGCTGCTCTGATCGGGCCAGGGACGGCCAGCAATCAAGCACGGTTGAGAGGCCCGAGATGTCTCTTGTATTCGCAGACGCCGAGCTATTGGCAACGGCGGCAACGGATTTGGCAAACATCGGTTCGACGATAAGCACAGCCAGCAATACCGCGGCAGCCGCGACGATCGGCGTGCTCCCCCCGGCTCTCGATGAGGTGTCGGCGAGCATCGCAGCGTTGTTCGGTGCGCATGGCCAGGCATATCAGCAGCTCAGCACGCAGCTGGAGGAGGCCGGCCAGGTACAGGCTGGTCTGGCCGCCGGCCTGGCTCGCGCCGAGCTTGCGTTCAACGAAACCTTGGTCGCCGGTGAAACCGCGTTGGGGCAGGCGGTCGCCGGCGTCGACGGCGCGCTGGGCGGTGCGCTCATCGCCGGCTTCAACGCCGTCAACTCACTGGTGTACGCCGGCGAGCAGTTCGTCAACACGCTCGCGGGTGCGCCGGTCGCGCCGAATCTCAGCGCCAGCCTGCTGGTCGGCGGTTCGGTGCAAGGCGGTGGTCAGTTTCTTGCCGGATTGATCCCGACGGGTCAGCTGCTGACCGGCGGCTTCGACAGTGCGATCGACGGCTTGGCTGTCCAGTTGAGCGGTGGCGGCGAAACCGGCGGTGGCAGCGAGATCGGCGGCGGAACGTACTGACCGCCGCGGTCGGTTGTCGGCAACTACAACGTCTGAGACGTCTTTCGCGGGATCACCGTGTCGACGATGAGTTCCAGCTCTCTGCGGTTTGGCGGCGTTCCGGTCAACATGACGTGCTGGTTGATCAGGGCGGGCCCGACCCGTGCCGTCAGCGGGGTGAGCAGGGCCGCATCGATCTGGCCGTCGCGAACAGCGGCCTGCAGTATCGACTCGACGATTTTCAGGCGCGGAGCGATCACCGCGTCGGTGAAGATGGCGCGCAGTTCGGGTTCATGGATCAGCTGACCGATGATTTCCAGGCCCGGAAAATCGGTCTTACCGGCCAGCACGTCACGGTGAGCGGTGAAAACCGTCAACAGGTTTTCGCGCGCCGATCGGCCGGGGCGCGGGTCCTCCAGCGGCGGTACAGCGTACTGCAGCGCGGCGTGGACCAGGTCATGCTTGCTGGCCCAGCGCCGATACAGTGCGGCCTTGCCGGTATGAGCGCGCGCCGCAATCCCTTCCATCGTCAGGCCGCCGTACCCGACCGCCGCCAGCTCAGCCAACGCGGCCGCATACAGCGCACGTTCGAGCACTTCGCCGCGCCGGCGACTGCGGACGTTCGACCGGTCCTGGGTGAGCTGGGACATGGTGTGATAGTAGCCGCTCTCGTTCCTATTTGTTGCTCCTGGAGCCGGCGGTTCAGCATCCGGCCTGCGTGCGGCCGCTTCCAGGGCTCGGGACGGCAATCGGCCCGGCCGGTAAGGCTCTCGGCGGCAGGCGGTTTCGTCCTCGGTACGGTCCCGAGGCGGGCCGATTACCCGATTGGCACATTATTGCTGACAGATTCTGTGGAAATGGTTATCTAAGTCCCTGGATCGCGATACGCTCCGCTTTGGTCACTCGATCAGGGCGGGACGGCCGCTAGTAGTGGTGTGGGGCGGTCGGAAGTGTCTTTTCTCTTAGCGGAACCGCAACTTGTAGTCGCCACAACGGATTTGGCGGGAATTGGTTCGACGATCAGCGCGGCCAATACGGCCGCGGAAGCCGCTACAACGGGGTTGATACCGGCCGCTCTGGACGAGGTGTCGGCAGCGCTCGCGTCGCTGTTCAGTGCCCACGGCCAGGCGTACCAGGGGTACCAGGCGCTCAGCGCCCAGGCCGCGCATTTTCACGACCAGTTTGTGCAGGCATTGAACGCCGGCGCAAACCTGTATGCCAGCGCCGAGGCCGCCAACGCGTCTCCGATGCAGGCGGCGCTGAACCTGCTCAGCGCCCCGGGCCAGGCGTTGACGGCGAGTTCGCCGGGCAGCCCCACGCAGCAACCGAGGCGGCACAACTGAATTTCAACACCAATCTGGTCAACAACGAGCTGGGCTTCAACTGCTGGCTGGTGACCAAGGAGGTGGGATTGGAGCAGCGGTTCTTCGGCACCGACAGTGCGCTCAACGGGGTGATCAACCGCGGCTTCAACGTCGGTAAAACGTCGGTAAAACGTCGGTAACCTGCTGGTGGGCACCGGCGAGCAGGCTCTCGACACGGTGGTGGGCGCACCGGTGCCGGCAAACTTCACCTCCAGTTTGCTCACCGGCAGCGGGGCCCAGGTCTTCAACGGCGGTCAAATCGGCGGTCTGGCAGGCGCTTTCGACCAGAGCCTGAACGTCGCCGCCGACCTCGCCGGCCTCGTCACCGGCCGATAGGGGGCCGCGTTCGGTCCGGTTGCGGTAGGGCATTGGTTGGGGCTAGATGCCGCGGCGCCCGGCGGCTAGGGTGCTTGCCGATGCTTGAGAAGACGCCGCGGCTGCTGTTCGTGCATGCCCACCCCGACGATGAAAGCCTCAGCAATGGCGCAACGATCGCCCACTACACCGCCCGGGGGGCAGTGGTCCATGTCGTCACCTGCACGCTCGGTGAGGAGGGCGAGGTCATCGGCGACCGCTGGGCCCAACTCGCCGTCGACCACGCCGATCAACTCGGCGGCTACCGCATTGCCGAACTCACCGCCGCACTGCAGCTGCTGGGGGTGAGCGGACCCCGCTACCTGGGCGGGGCGGGCCGCTGGCGTGACTCCGGGATGGCCGGCACCGAGCAGCGCAGCAACCGCAGATTCGTCGATGCCGACGAACGGGAGGCGGTGGGAGCGCTGGTGGGGATCATCCGCGAGGTCCGCCCGCATGTCGTGGTGAGCTACGACCCCGGCGGCGGATATGGACATCCCGACCACGTGCATACCCACAAAGTCACCGCCGCCGCAGTGGCCGCAGCGCACACCTCAGACTTCCCGGGCGACCCGTGGATGGTTCCGAAGGTTTACTGGACTGTCTTCGGGCTCAGCGCATTCCGCGCGGCCAAGCAGAACCTGATGGCCGAGGATCTGCGGCCCGAGTGGGTGATGCCGCCGGACGACGTGCCCTTCGCCTTTCCGGACGAGCGGATCGACGCCGTCGTCGAGGGTGACTCGCACGCGCAGGCCGCCAAGGCCGCGGCGCTGGCGGCACACGCCACCCAGGTCACCGTCGGCCCGACCGGCCGGGCTTGCGCCCTGTCCAACAACATGGCGCTGCCGATCGCGGCTCAGGAGCACTATGTGCTCGCCGCGGGCGTCGCGGGGGACCGCGATGAGCGTGGCTGGGAAACAGATCTGCTCGCCGGTCTGGGCTTCACCGGTTACGGCACGTAGGCTGCCAATCAGGCAGCCACGGAAGGAATTCGCATGGACCCCGACCTGGACCCTAACCTGCAGCATTGGCAGGACCGGCTGGACAGCCTGCAGTGGGTCATCGGCTCGATCCTCTCCCAGATCGACAGCGTCCCAACCTGACTGCAACTCAGCCGCGCGCCGTCTCGGGTGAAGAGACCGCCGCCACCGACCCCGCGATACGTGTCGTTGTCTTGGCGTTGCTGGCCGTCGACGGGGTGTTATCCGCACTAGCCGGGGCTCTGCTGCTGCCGTCCTACATCGGTTCGGTGCCCTTCCCGATCAGCGCTGTGATCAGTGGATTGGTCAATGCCGCCCTCGTATGGGCGGCCGCGCGATGGACCACGTCGCCGCGGGTGGCCGCGTTGCCGTTGTGGACATGGCTGGTGACGGTGGCGGTGTTGAGCCTGGGCGGTCCCGGTGACGACATCGTCCTGGGCGGACAAGGGCTGATGGCCTATGGGGCGTTGATCCTCATCGGGGTTGGGGTCGCGCCGCCGGCCTGGGTGCTGTGGCGGCGGCGAATCCACCCTTAACGGTTACCGCCGGTTACCGCCGGTTACGGCAGCGGCGGCCACGGCGGGAGGAAGCTGCGGATCCAGCTGATCTCGGTGTTGATGAACTGGTTGACCGATGCAGTAGTGGTCGACCAGAAGTTGCTCAGCCCCTGACTGAAGGTGATCGTCCCATCCAGCCAGTCGAGCGTATTGAACAGGCCGCTCTGCACCATCGGCTCAAACAGGTAGTAGAAGAAGTTGATCTGCGGCGCCAAGATGCCGATGTACGGCACCCAACCCGCCGCCCAGGAGGCGACGTTGAAGCCCCACTGCACCCACGGCTCGGCGAAAAGATAGAAATTCTCGATGGCGGTGGCCACCGACACCGGTATGACCGCTGCCGGTGCTGCGGCGGCGCCGGCCAAGGGCCGCAGCAGCGCGCCGGTGCCCGCCAGAGCGCCGAGTCCGCCGGTGGGCGGCAGCGCCAGCGTGCCGGCGGGGCCGGCCGCGTTCCCACCGAGTGCGCTGGAGCCCAGCGCACCGCCGAAGACGCTCTGCAGCTGACTCACCGCGTTGGTCACCAGGCTGTTCGGCCCGGCCAACGCCTGCCCCACCAGCTTCTCGGCAGACGTGTTCACCGCGCCCAACAAGGTCTTGGCGGCGTTGGCCTCGGCGGACGCATAGGCGTTGGCGCCGGCGCTCAGGGCCTGTACGAACTCGTCGTGAAATGCCGCCAACTGCGCGCTGAGCCGCTGATACACCTGACCGTGCGCCGAATACAGCGCCGCCACCTGCGCCGAGACGGCGTCGGCGGCCGACGCGGTGATTCCGGTCGTCGGAACCGCCGCCGCCGCGTTGGCCGTGCTGATTTCCGAACCGATGCCGGCGACATTCGAAGCCGCCGCCATCAGCGCCTCGGGCGTCGCGGCCAGATACGACATCGCGTCTGCACCCCCGTTCCACCGTGGTCTGGCTAGCGTATCGCGATCGGGTGCGAATAGTGGCGGATCGACCCAAGACGCAGTGCAGGCCGGTCGGTGGTGGGCCTGGTCCTGCCGCTACTGTTGCGAATATGGCACCCGCCGAGTTTGCGACCATTGACGCGCGGACGGAAGTTGTACCAACGTGCCACTGACTTCGCGCCAGGAGTCCTCAGCTCTGCCTCACCCCGTGGTGCCGCCCAGACCCGGTTCGTCGGCACTGCGGCGGGTGCTGCGGCGGGCTCGAGACGGGGTCTTGCTGAACCTCGACGAAGCGGCCGTCGCGATGACGGCGCGCGGCGCGGAATTGGCCGACCTGTGCGCCAGCGCGGCGCGGGTACGCGACGCGGGTCTGGAGTCGGCCGGGCGGCGCGGCCCGGGGGGCCGGCTGCCGATCACCTACTCGCGCAAGGTCTTCATCCCCATCACCCGGCTGTGCCGCGACACCTGCCACTACTGCACATTCGTCACCGTTCCGGGCAAGCTGCGCGCCCACGGCGCCGGGATGTATCTGGAACCCGGCGAGATCCTCGACGTGGCTCGGCGCGGAGCCGAACTGGGTTGCAAGGAAGCATTATTCACACTCGGGGACCGTCCGGAGGACCGCTGGCCGCAGGCGCGGGAGTGGCTCGATGAACGCGGCTACGACTCCACGCTGTCCTACGTGCGCGCGATGGCGATACGGGTGCTGGAAGAAACCGGACTGCTTCCGCACCTCAACCCCGGGGTGATGAGCTGGTCGGAGATGTCGCGGCTCAAGCCGGTGGCGCCGTCGATGGGCATGATGCTGGAGACGACATCGCGGCGGTTGTTCGAAACCAAGGGCCTGGCGCACTACGGCAGCCCGGACAAAGACCCTGCGGTGCGGCTGCGCGCCCTGACCGACGCCGGCCGGCTCTCCATCCCGTTTACCACCGGTCTGCTGGTCGGCATCGGCGAGACGCTGGCCGAACGAGCCGATACCTTGCATGCAATTCGTAAGGCGCACAAGGAGTTCGGCCATGTCCAGGAAGTGATCGTGCAGAACTTCCGGGCCAAGAAGCACACCGCCATGGCTGCTGTTCCCGACGCCGGGATCGACGATTACCTGGCGACGGTGGCGGTCGCGCGGCTGGTTCTCGGCCCCGGCATGCGCATCCAGGCGCCACCGAACCTGGTGTCCCGTGCCGACTGCCTGGCGCTGATCGCCGCCGGCGTCGACGACTGGGGCGGCGTATCCCCGCTGACACCCGACCACGTCAACCCGGAACGGCCCTGGCCCGCGTTGGATGACCTGGCCGCCGTCACCGCGGAGGCCGGCTACGACTTGGTGCAACGGCTGACCGCGCAGCCCAGGTATGTGCAGGCGGGCGCGGCCTGGATCGACCCGCGGGTGCGCAGACATGTTGCGGCCCTTGCCGATCCGGCGACCGGCTTCGCGCGTGACGTCAAGCCGGTGGGCATGCCGTGGCAGGAGCCCGACGACATGGCTTCTGCCGGCCGGGTGGATCTGAACGCGGCCATCGACACCGAGGGCCGTAGCACCGAAGCTCGCAGTGACCTCGACAGCGCCTTCGGCGACTGGGAATCCATCCGTTCGCAGGTGCACGATCTGGCGGCTCGCGCTCCCGAGCGCATCGACACCGATGTCCTTGCCGCCCTGCGTTCGGCGGAACGGGACCCCGCCGGCTGCACCGACGAGCAATACCTCGCCTTGGCCAGCGCCGACGGTCCGGCGCTGGAAGCTGTTACCGCGCTGGCGGATTCGTTGCGTCGCGATGCCGTCGGCGATGACGTGACGTTTGTGGTCAACCGCAATATCAACTTCACCAACATCTGCTACACCGGCTGCCGGTTCTGTGCCTTCGCCCAGCGAAAAGGCGACGCCGACGCGTACTCGCTGTCGGTCGACGAAGTCGCCGACCGCGCCTGGGAGGCCCACGTCGCCGGTGCCACCGAGGTGTGCATGCAAGGCGGCATCGACCCGGAGCTGCCGGTCACCGGCTACGCCGATCTGGTGCGCGCGGTCAAGACCCGGGTGCCGGAAATGCACGTGCACGCGTTTTCTCCGATGGAGATCGCCAACGGCGTGACCAAGAGCGGGCTGAGCATTCGCGAGTGGCTGATCAGCCTGCGCGAGGCCGGGCTGGGCACCATCCCCGGCACCGCCGCCGAGATTCTGGACGACGAGGTGCGCTGGGTGCTCACCAAGGGCAAATTGCCGACGTCGCTGTGGGTCGAGATCGTGAGCACCGCCCACGAGGTGGGGTTACGGTCGTCGTCGACCATGATGTACGGGCACGTCGACACCCCTCGGCACTGGATAGCCCACCTCAACGTGCTGCGTGACATCCAGGACCGCACCGGCGGCTTCACCGAGTTCGTGCCGCTGCCGTTCGTGCACCAGAATTCGCCGTTGTACCTGGCGGGGGCGGCGCGGCCGGGGCCCACGCAGCGTGACAACCGGGCGGTGCACGCCCTGGCGCGGATCATGTTGCACGGCCGCATCGCCCATATCCAGACCAGTTGGGTGAAGCTCGGGGACAAAGGCACGCAGACAATGCTCAACGGCGGCGCCGACGACCTGGGCGGCACGCTGATGGAGGAGACGATCTCGCGGATGGCCGGCTCCGAACACGGTTCGGCCAAGACCGTCGCCGAACTGGTGGCCATCGCCGAGGGGATAGGCCGGCCAGCGCGCCAGCGCACCACGACCTACGCCTCGCTGGCACAGGAGCCCATAAGAGCGCGGGCGTAACGCGCGCACGATCCCCGGATGGGAGTCTTGGGTGGCGTTACGCCCGCAAGCTCAGAATCAGTAGTTGTTGCAGGACGACGCGACCGACTCGACCAGCCCGACGTACTGCGCAGCCCCCGGCATCGCCTGCACCTGCGCGGCCATCTGCGCGCGCCGCGGCGGCGCCGCGGCCAGGAACGAATGCAGCCAGCCCTGCGCGATCGGCGAGGCGTTGAACTGCGCGGCGGCCCCCGGGTCGGTGGCGTTCAGCGCCGCCATCACCTGGCCGTAGTTACAGGTGGTATTGATGACCGCGTCCAGCGGATCTGCGGACGCGACTCCAGCGCCAGCGCTCAGCGACAATGCCAACGCGCCGGCGGCGACAGTCAGTCCCTTCAATGACAGCCTCATGTGTGGACACCTTCCCCAGTTATTGCACCGTCAACAAGACATCGACGACATCTGCCCAGCGGGTTGCCGTCTTCGGTCAAGATTAGCAGCCTCCGTGGGCCAACTCATATCAAACGTCTTATCGACAAGACCCTTCCCGGCATAACTATCTGCAGGTCAGCGACGTAATCGCGGCGATTTCACGCTGAGTGAAATCGGTCGCCAGCCAGTCCCAGCCAGTCCCAGCCGGTCCCATCCGGTCCCGGCCGGGTCACAGCCGGGCGGCAAGCTCGGTGCCCTGCTTGATGGCGCGCTTGGCGTCCAGCTCCGCGGCAACCGCCGCACCGCCGATGATGTGCGGGTCGACACCGCCGCGGCGCAGCGCGACCTCCAGATCCCGCACCGGCTCCTGGCCGGCGCAGATCACCACGGTGTCCACTGCCAGCACCCGGGGTCGCTGCCGGTGCGCGCCGAAGCTGATGTGCAGCCCGTCGTCACTGATCCGCTCGTAGTTCACCCCGGAAAGCTGGTGGACGCCTTTGGCCCGCATCGAAGCGCGATGTACCCATCCGCTGGTCTTGCCGAGCCGGCTGCCCTGCGGACCTTTGCTGCGCTGTAGCAGGTAAACCTCGCGCGCCGGCGGGGCAGGGCGCGGCGTGGTCAGCGCTCCGCGGGCTTCCGGCGGGTCCGCGGCGCCCCACTCCTCCTTCCAAAGCTTGAGGTTCAGGGTCGGCGAATGGTCGGTGATCAGGAGTTCGGTGACGTCGAACCCGATGCCGCCGGCGCCGATCACCGCCACGGCCTTCCCGACCGGCTTGGCGCCGGTGATCGCCTCGGAATAGGTCAGTACCCGCGGGTGGTCGATCCCGGGAATAGCCGGAATCCGCGGCACCACACCGGTGGCCAGGACGACGGCGTCGTAGCCCGTCAGCTTGTCGGCGGTCACCCGGGTGCCCAGCCGGACCGTGACGGCGTGCTTGTCGAGCATCGTCGAGAAGTAGCGGATTGTTTCGCTGAACTCCTCTTTGCCCGGGATGCGGCGGGCCAGGTCGAACTGTCCGCCGATGAAGTCGTTGGCCTCGAACAGCGTGACCCGGTGGCCCCGCGCGGCGGCGTTGACCGCCGCCGCCAAACCGGCCGGACCGGCCCCGACCACGGCCACCGAGCGGGCACGCCGCGCCGGCGACAACACCAACGTCGTTTCGTGTCCCGCCCGTGGATTGAGCAGACACGACACCGCTTTCTTGGCGAATGCGTGGTCCAGGCAGGCCTGGTTGCAGGCGATGCAGGTGTTGATCTCCGCGGCGCGGCCGGATTCCGCCTTGGCCACCCACTCCGGGTCACTCAGCAGCGGCCGGGCCATCGAAATCAACCGCACCGGGGTCTCGGCCAGAATGTGTTCGGCGGCTTGCGGCATGTTGATCCGGTTGGATGCCGCCACCGGGACGCTGACGTGTTCGGCGATGGCGCTGCTGATGTCGACGAACGCACTGTTGGGCACCGAGGTGACGATCGTCGGCACCCGAGCTTCATGCCAACCGAAACCGGAGTTGATCAGGGTCGCGCCGGCAGCTTCCACGTCGGTTGCCAGCGAGAGGATTTCGTCCCAGCTTTGGCCATCCTCGACGTAGTCGGCCATCGACATCCGGTAACAGATGATGAAGTCGGCACCCACCGCCGCGCGGGTGCGGCGCACGATCTCCACCGGGAACCGGCGGCGATTGGCCGGTGTGCCGCCCCAGGAATCGGTGCGCTTGTTGGTGCGTGGTGCCAGGAACTGGTTGAGCAGATACCCTTCGCTGCCCATGATTTCGACACCGTCATAGCCGGCTTCGCGGGCCAGCTGCGCGCACCGCACGAAATCCGCGATGGTGGACTCGACACCGCGCGCCGACAGCGCCCGAGGCCGAAACGGGTTGATGGGAGCCTTGATCGACGACGCGCTGACCGAAAGCGGGTGGTAGGCATAGCGTCCGGCGTGCAGGACCTGCAACAGGATCTTGGCGCCCGCATCATGGACGGCGCTGGTGATCCGGCGGTGCCCGCGGGCCTGGGCCGAAGAGACCAGCTCCGAGGCGAACGGCAGCAGCCAGCCGGTGCGGTTGGGCGCGTAGCCGCCGGTGATGATCAGTCCAACACCGCCGCGGGCGCGTTCGGCGAAGTACTCGGCGAGCCGATCGATGCTGCCGGCCCGATCTTCCAGCCCGGTGTGCATCGAACCCATGAGCACCCGGTTGCGCAGCACGGTGAAACCGAGGTCCAACGGCGACAACAGGTTCGGGTACTGGCTCGTCAACGGGTACTCCTGCGGTAGTTCAGCTGCTCATCGAACCGGTCTCCGGCGCGGCGACCGCGTGGGCCAGCCCACCGGGGCAGCATAAATGTCACTTGGCCGCTGCGCGGCGCGGTGCATACCGGCCGTGGGTTGACCGGCGTGCCAGTTGATTGACGTGTATGTGCAACGTCTAGTATCAGTAACCGAACGCTTCGCCGATCAGCGGCCCGGGGCCCGCGGTAAGGCAAGCAACAGCCCTACACTGAGCAGTATCTGCAGTACACGTTGAGGAGACGTCCGTGACGTACGTGATCGCCGAACCTTGCGTCGACATCAAGGACAAGGCATGCATTGAGGAGTGCCCCGTCGACTGCATCTACGAGGGTGCCCGGATGCTCTACATCCACCCCGACGAATGCGTCGACTGTGGTGCCTGCGAACCCGTGTGCCCGGTCGAAGCTATCTACTACGAAGACGATGTGCCGGAACAGTGGAGCCATTACACGCAGATCAACGCCGACTTCTTTGACGAGCTGGGGTCCCCGGGTGGTGCCGCCAAGGTGGGGATGACCGAGAACGACCCGCAGGTGGTCAAGGATTTGCTACCGCAGGGCGAAGGCGACTGACCAGGTACGCAGTTCCGCGCCCTGGCCGCCGGGTGTCGGCGTCCCTGCCGGATTTTCCGTGGGACACGCTGGCCGACGCGAAAGCGCGGGCCGCCGCCCACCCGGACGGCATCATCGACCTGTCCGTCGGTACCCCGGTGGACCCGGTCGCGCCGCTGATCCGCGAAGCCCTGGCGGCCGCCGGCTCCGAGCCGGGCTATCCCGCCACCGCGGGGACCGCGCGGCTGCGTGAGGCCGCGGTTTCGGCGCTGGCCCGCCGCTACGGCATCACCGGGCTGGCCGAGTCGGCGGTGCTGCCGGTGATCGGCAGCAAAGAGCTCATCGCCTGGTTGCCGACGCTGCTGGGGCTGGGTCCGCGCGACATGGTCGTGGTGCCCGAGCTGGCGTACCCGACCTACGACGTCGGCGCCCGGCTGGCCCGGGCGCAGGTGCTGCGAGCCGACTCACTGACCCAGCTCGGACCGCAAACCCCGGCACTGCTGTATCTGAACTCCCCGAGCAACCCCACCGGACGGGTTCTCGGGCTCGATCATCTGCGCAAGGTCGTCGGCTGGGCCCGCGACAGAGGCGTGCTGGTGGCTTCCGACGAGTGCTACCTCGGTTTGGCCTGGGACGTCGACTATCCAGGACCGCTGTCGGTGCTGCATCCGGCGGTCTGCGACGGCGACCACACCGGTTTGCTTGCGGTGCATTCGCTGTCGAAGACCTCGTCGCTGGCCGGCTACCGGGCCGGTTTGGTCGCCGGGGATGCGACATTGGTCGCCGAATTGCTGGCGGTGCGCAAACACGCCGGGATGATGGTGCCCACACCCGTGCAGGCCGCCATGGTAGCCGCCCTGGACGACGACGACCACGAAAAGCAGCAGCGGGAGCGGTACGCGCGACGGCGCGGCGCACTGTTGCCGGCCCTGCGCTCGGCGGGTTTTGCCGTCGACTACTCCGAGGCCGGCCTGTACCTCTGGGCCACCCAGGGCGAGCCGTGCCACGACACGGTCGCATGGCTGGCCGAGCGCGGCATCCTGGTGGCCCCCGGTGACTTCTACGGACCGCGTGGTGCCCAGCACGTGCGGGTCGCACTGACCGCCACCGACGACCGCATCGCCGCCGCGATAGAGCGGCTGCGCTGAGCGGGCTCACCGCCAGGTGGTGCGCAGCTGGGTGGTGAGCGCGAGCGGGTTGTCGCCGCGGAACAGCTCGAGGATGGCCTGGCCCTCGGGGGAGTCGGCTCGCAGGTGCCGCGGTGGACCGATGTGCTGTTGCCATGACTGCAGCAGAGCGCCCAGTCGGTCCTTGCGGCGGGCGAACCACTGCGGTACGCCGTGCCAGGCGATGGCGCCGGGCAGCGGCAGTCCGACGACGGCGCGGGCCGCGAAGAGGCCCCGGGCAACACGCCCGGTGGGCGGTGTGAGGATCTTGCGTCCGACCAGGTAACGCGGTTCGGTCAGCGGGCCGAGTAGCTCGTCGAGGGCGGCGGTGAACCGCTGTGACTGCTCGGTGGGCACCCCGCCGAGTTCGCAGCGGATCCAGCCGTCGGGATCCACGGTGATTCGCAGCGCGTCGGATCCTCGGTCGGCGCCGCCGCCGGCCCGCAGCGCGTCCGCGACGGCCGCGGCCAGCTGCTCGAGCGCGTTGGGTGCCTGGGCCAGCCGACGGCTTTCGGCTCTGGCGGCAGCCGCCAGCAGCCCGACGCTGGTCGCGATGACGCCACCGGTCGTGACGGCTGCGGCGAGTGGGCCAAGGCTGGTGCCGGCCAACACGGCGCCGCTGGCCGCGCCGGCGAGGGACAGGCCGGCGCCGGCGGCCCTGGCCGCCGGCAGCGGACTGCGCCGGCCCGGCAGCGACGGGACCAAAGCCGACGCCGGGATGCCGGGTGCGGCGATGCCCGCGGAGCGCTGGGATCGGATGCGGATGGTTGCCACATCGGTTCCCTGGTAGGCCTGACCGATCCGCCACCACGCCCTGGCCTGGCCGCGTTCGGCGACGCGCCGCAGGGCCCGGGCGGTGATGCCGGCATCGGCCGGCGGCGGGCCGTAGGGCGACAGGCAGGGATCGCAATGGGTCACTCCCGACTCGATGAGCCCTTGCGGACTCGCCGCGAAGTACGCGTCGTGTTTGCGCACCAGACGCAGGTAGTCGGCGTCACCGCGCGGGTGATCGGGACTGACGCAGCACACCGACCAGTTGTCGGCCACTTTGTCGGCGTCGGCGGGATCTCTGCGGAGTGCCCGGCCGCGCATCTGGGTGATCGCTCCCGGGGTTGTCGCACTGGTCAGGTCGACGGTGACGTTCACCGCGGCGCAGTCCCATCCTTCGCCCAGCAGGGCGCGGGTGCCGACCAGCACGCGGGCGCGTCCGGTCATGAAGTATTCCGTGGCCAGCGCGACCCAGGTGCGGGGGCCGAAGTTGCCGTTGCCCCGCACGATCCGCAATCCGGGATGGGTCCGCAGCGGCTCGGTGCACACCAGCGCGCCCCGGGCGGCGCAGAAGGCGATCAGGTCGTCTTCGATCGCGGCCGGACAGGCGAAGGTTTGACCCGTCACCAGCAGGGGACGCAGCGGGGTGCCGCGTCGATTGTCGGACGCGGCCAGCATCGCGGTGACCAGCTGCGCCGACCCGGACAGGTCGTTGACGGGTGCTCCCTTCAGCGACGTGGGGAGCGTGCCGGTCATCGATTCGAAGTCGCACAGCACCAGGGCCCGCAGCCGCGCCCCCAGCGCGGCGTCCTCGGCATCGAGGATGTGGGTCGTCGCCGCGACTTTCGACTCCGACAGCGCGCACACCCGGTCCACGGGCGAGGTCGCGACGCGCACTCCGCGACTGGTGAGCCGGTAACCGAGGCCGGGCAGCACCCGTTTGATCGCGGTGAGCGCCTGCGCATCACGCGGATCGTCGCTGTCTTGGAGGTGGCCGACGGCGAAGTCGGTCAACACGGTGACCCAATCCTGGGCGTCGGGTGCCACCCGGTGCTGCTCGCGCAGGCGGGCGCCGTCGGGTAGCGGGATGAGGCCGTCAAAGGCAAAGCGCAGACCGCTTGCGGCAACGGCGGGTTCGGCGCGCTCGAACGTCGACCACGCGATCTGGTTGCCGTCGCGCGTCGACCGGTCCACGATGCGGATCCGCAGCCAGGCGGCCAGCGACATGCTGCCCACGTGCTGGTCGACGAGCGCCAGCATGAGATCGGCGAAGCGGGCGCGCTCGGTCGCCATCCAGGCCTGCTCCTCCGGGGTTGGCCCGGTCAGGTAGACCAGTTCTTGATAGGGGGCGAGGTCGCCCTCTTTGACCAGGGCAGGTGTCGGGACGACGAAGTCGGCCGTGCCGAACAGCTCGTCATGCAAGGCCCGCTGCCACTCGGTGAGCGCGGTCGCCGGGGTCGCGGTCAGCCCGATCAGCGCCGTCCGCGGTCCCAGCACCGACACCAACGCCCCGACCAGTGCGCCCCACGTCGCCAGCAGATGATGACACTCGTCGAGCACCAGCGTCCAGGGTCCCAACGATGCGGCCCGCTCGATCAGCGCCCTGCCGTTGGGGTGCAGCAGGTCCAACAGGGCTTGCCGGTCCCGGGTGCGCAGGATCGCCCGCCGCACCGTGGCATCCGTTTCGCCGTCGATGACCGCCAGGGACTGATACGTCAGCACGTTCATCGCCGAGGTAAGGGCGCGGTCGGTCCCGCATGCCGGCGCCGACGGGTCCGGTGACGGAAACTTGGTATTCCACGCCGCGGCCCACTGTGCCTGCACCGCCGTGTTGGGAACCAGAACCAAGGTGCGCCGTCCCACCCGGCGTGCGGCTTCCAGTCCGATCATCGTTTTTCCGGCGCCCGGCGGCAGCACCAGATACGACCGGTTGTCGCCCGTGGCGACATCGGCGTCGAACGCGTCCAATGCCTGCTGCTGATACCGCCGCCATTCCCCGGCGAAGCCCCGGGAGTGCAGGTCACGGCCAGGCTCCACGAGTGCTCACCCTAACCAACCCTCAAGCAAGCACCGTCTTGGCAGAATGCATCGTCTTGGCAGAATGCATCGAATGCTTCGTCAATGCTGCACGTTGGGTAAGGAGTGGTCGTGACCGCTTTGGCTCGCAATCCGGCCGCCAAGCCGGCTATCCCCCTGTCGGTCGGCGACATAGTCAAGCGGGTCTTTCTGGGCAAACCGCTCATCACCGAAAGCCTGACATCCGAGAAGCTGTCGAATCCCGTTGCGCTGGGCGCACTCTCGCCGGACGCCATCTCGTCGACGGCTTACGGTCCGGAGCAGATCCTGATCGAACTGCTGCCCCGCGCCGGGCTGGCGGCCTTCGCGTTGCTGTTGCCGATCACGGGCGTCATCCTGCTGATCCTGGTGCTGGTCACGGCTTCGTACCGGCAGGTCGTGATCGCCTACACGCGGGCCGGCGGTTCCTACATCGTGGCGCGGGAGAACTTCGGGCCGCGGGTCGCGCAGATCGCCGCGGCGGCATTGCTCATCGACTACGTGGTTACCGTCGCCGTGCAGTCGGCGGCCGGGACGGTCGCGGTGGTGTCGGCCATCCCGGCGCTGGGTCCCTACAGCCTCGAAATCACAGTCGGTGTGGTGATCGTCATCTGCTACGCGAACCTGCGGGGCATGCGCGAAGCCGGCCGGCCTTTCGCGGTGGCGACGTACTTCTTCGTCATCATGATCGCCTTGACGATCATCACCGGTGTCGTCCGCCAAATATTCTGGGAATTACCGATATACGACCCTCAGCAACTGCCGGGGACGGTGCCCGTCCACCAGGGGAGCGGGTTGGTGATGGGCGCAACCATCCTGGTTCTGCTGCGCGCATTCGCCAACGGCGGTTCGTCGCTGACCGGCGTCGAGGCGATCTCCAATACGGTCGACGTGTTCCGGAAACCTCAGGGCCGCAATGCGCGTCGAGTTCTCACCACGATGGCCTGCATTCTCGGTTTCTTGCTGGCCGGTGTCGCCTACCTTGCCTATGCCACCCACGCCACGCCGTACCGCACTGAGTATCCTTCGGTGCTTTCGCAAATCGGCCGGGCGGTGTTCGGCACCGGGGTGATCGGACACGTCTTCTTCATTCTGGTCCAGGCGTCAACCGCGGCAATCCTGTTCACCGGCGCCAACACCAGCTTCAACGGGTTTCCGGCCCTGGCCAGTTTCGTCGCCGAAGACCGGTTCCTTCCCCGGCAGCTGACCAAACGTGGTTACCGGCTGGTTTTTTCGAACGGCATCATCACACTCACGGCGCTCTCGGTGGCGCTGCTGGTGATCACCGGCGGGTCGGTCAACGCGCTGGTCCCGTTCTACGCGATCGGCGTGTTCACCGGGTTCTCGATGGCCGGCTACGGGATGACCAAACACCACCTGACCCAACGCGAACCCGGCTGGCGTTACCGCCTGGCGATCAACCTGTCCGCAGGAATCTTGTCGACGGTTGTGGTGGGCATCTTCGCGGTGGCGAAATTCACCGAGGGTGCCTGGCTGGTCGTCGTGGTATTCCCTGTGCTGGTGTTCGTGCTGACCCGGCTCAACCGGGAGTACCGAGCCGAGGCGGCCATTCTCGAGATGTTCCGGACCGACCGTCCCGAGGTGGTGAAGTACGCGCGCCACCGGGTGTATGTCTTCGTCAGCTCGGTCGACCTCTCGGTGCTCGAAGCATTGCGGTACGGAAAGGGGCTTCGGGCCGACGAGCTGATCGCTGTGCATTTCATGGTCGATGCGGCCCAGGCCGCGCAGTTGCGCAAGCGCTGGAATCACTTCGAGCTCGAGACCCCGCTGCGGGTGGTGGACTGTCCGGATCGGCGCATCAACCGGGCGGCGCAGCTGCTGGTCGCCCAAGCGCGCGATGAACATCCAGATACCAACGTGACGGTGTTGCTGCCACGCCGAACTTTCGCGCCGGTGCTGGGGCGGCTGCTGCACGACCGCACGGCGGACAAGATCGCCCGGGCTGTCAGCCTGATTCCCGACGCCGCGGCGACGATCGTGCCCTACGACGTCCAGTCCCGGATCAAAGAGGCCTACCCCGAGCGCTTCGAGCAAGGGGTTGCTCGGGTCCTGGACAAGTTCGAAGCCTGGGTTTCCCAGGACGACGGGTCGCCCGTCTACGCCTACGAGCATCCCGAGCGGCCGTCGTCGGTGATCACCGTGGCAGGGCTGATTCCCGGCCTGCGCGCGACCATCGAAGGGCGGGTCAGTCAGGTCCAGGACATCAGCAAACGCGGGCGGACCCAGCGATGGATCCTGGTGGGCGACGAGAGCGGAGACATCCGGATCGCGTTTCGCGACGGGCGCGGTGGCGCCGACATCCAGCCGGGTCAGCTGTTGCGGATCACCGGCAAGGCCCGCCAGGGCGGCAATCGACCCATGTGGATGCTCGACCCCGGCTACCACGTGCTGCAGGAGCCACCGACGAACCCGGATGCCGGAGACGCCGGAGCTGCGCAACAGGCCGGCAGACGATAACGGTCATATGTGCTCGCCGGCGGCACCCAGTGCACCGGGCTATCCGCCCGATAGCGGACGCGGCATCGTGAAACGGCGCCGCCCGCTCCGCAAGACCGGGGTGCCGGTGCGTCGGGCGACGTTGCCGGTCATCGGCCCCATGCCGGGCAGCCGGTTGGAGATAGCGTGCGGTGAGGCTGCGGCGCCTCCCGGAACAGCGCGAAGACCGGTTCCGCGGGGCTGCAGCGTCTCGCCAAGGCTGGGCTGCGGGATAGCCGACGTCCAGCTCTGCGGGACGGACAATCGTCCCACCGTCGCAGCGCGCCCCACCCGGGCAAGGACCGCACCGTTTTGTCCGGCCCGCACCGTGGTCGCCCGGCTAATCGGAATGGCCTTGGCTTCGGCCTGGACGTCGGAGCGGTAGAGCCCGGTTCCGAATCGGCCCGCGGAGGTGACGGTGCGGCTGAGGGCGGCAGCAAGATTCGCCGGGCCGGTGAGGGCATTGAAGTCGCTGACGAGCGTAAGCAACAAGGTCGGCCAGACCATCGACCAAGAACCCGAATGCCCTGCTGTGGCAAGGGGTTTCAGCAGCTGCGCCACAATGTGGCATAGTTTGGCGTGTCCGGCGGTCGAGGCGGCAACCAGATGCGCCGTCGCAACCACCTCGTCGGCTGGTCCGCCGTCAGTTGTGCTCTGCGGCGGAGCGCTGAGCGGCACCGACTGCGTCGCAACCAACGACGAAGCGGCATAACAGTACATCGCTGCCGCGTCCTGTGCCCACATCTCCACATAGGCAGCCTCGGTGGCGGCGATCATCGGGGTGTTCTGACCGAAGAAGTTGGTTGCCACCAGCGCCGCAAGCAGGATGCGGTTGGCTGCAACTACTTCGGGCGGCACCGTTGCGGCGTAAGCCGCTTCGTACGCGGCCGCCGCTGCACGAGCCTGACCGGCGATGTGTTCAGCGTGCGCCGCTGTGGTCCGCGCCCACGCCACATACGGCGTGACGGCGCTGGCCATCGCGATGGCCGCGGCGCCCGACCAGTTGGTGTCCAGCAGCTCCGACAGCACTGTGGCGTAGCCGTCCGCGAACAGTTCCAGTTGCGCGGCAAGCGCCGCCCACGCCGACGCGGCCGCCATCATCGGTCCCGTGCCGGGCCCGGAATACATTCGGGCCGAATTGATCTCGGGAGGCAATATCCCGAAATCAAGCATCGGCACCCTTTCTGTGCATGGACGGGCCGGGTTCAGGTAACCGACGGACTAGCCGCCAAGCGACGGGCGTGGCATCTTGAACCGGCGGGGCTCCACCCGCAATACGCTGCCGACGGTGGGCCGCGTCGAGAAGCCCGCTATCGGCCCCATGCTGGCGGTCGGCGTTCCGGTGAGCATCTCCGGTGTCTCTGACCATGACGGGCCGCCGTCGAGTTCGGTGTCGGACAACCAGATCGGCTCTTCGGCAGCCGCCACGACCGGCGGATTTGCCGTCGCCCAGCCCTGCGGAACCGACAGCCGCCCGACCGGTGTCGCGTTACCTACACTCACCGCAACCTGGCCGCGAAGCGTTGCCGGAGCAACCGACTCGGCGCCCTTAGCTATCGCCTTCGCAGCGCTGCCGCCGGCCTGAATGCTGGATCGGTAGGCCCCGGTAAGGAAACTTCCGGCCGACGTGCTGGTACGGCTGAAATTCGAGGCCAAACTCGCCGGGCCGGCCAGCGTGTTGAAGGCGCTGAAGGCCGCTAGTATCGTTGATGGCCCCAGCCACCAGGAATGGGCCGAATGTCCACCCGCAGACAGGGTTTGCAGCTGTTGGGACACCGTCGACATCAATTGCGTCAGGCTTGTGTGCAGATTGCTGGCGGCCGATGCGGCGCCGGCTTGGGCCACCGCGGTGGATTGGGCTGCCTGCCCGACGGGGTTCGTGGTCTGGGGTGGTTCCCGGAAAGGGGTCAGCCTGGTCGCTGCCGACGAGGCGGCGGCGTAGCCGTACATCGCAGCCGCATCCTGGGCCCACATCTCCTCGTACTCGGATTCGGTGGCGGCGATGGCCGTGGTGTTCTGGCCCAGAACATTGGTTGCCACCAGCGTCGCCAACCGGTCGCGGTTGGCGATCACCAGCGCCGGCGGCACCGTCGCGGCGTACGCAGCCTCATAGGCGGCCGCTGCCGCACGAGCCCCGCTGGCAGCCTGCTCGGCCTGCGTTCCGGTCGCCGTCGCCCATGCCAGGTATGGTGCGACGGCACTGCCCATCGCAACCGACGCACTGCCCGACCAACTTTCGCCTTGCAGGTGCGAGATCACGACGCAATACGCGCGCGATGTGGACTCCAAGCCTGCGGCGAGTGCCTCCCAGGCTGCGGCGGCTGTCAGCATTGACGCCGAGCCAGGACCCGAATACATTCGGCCCGAGTTGACCTCTGGTGGCAGGACCCCGTAGTCGAGTATCGGTATCACCTTCCTCGGTTGCGGCCAGGTGGCGACCAATCGAGTCGTTGATTCGCTGAGCACGCGTGGCTAGGTCAGGCAATCGGCGGCTGACCGCGATGTTGCCAAACACAACTGGCGCCCCTACAGCTGTTGTGTTGCAACGATTGTGGCTGTCATTGGCGAAGCGCAGTCAAGGACGAGCCGGGCTGCCAACGCACGTTGACCATCCGCCGCGTACTCAATCTTGACAGCGCAAGACTCACTGACCATTCAATAGTTACATGCAATTGTTGCATATGGACATCAAAATGCAACGATGCACAGGAGATTTACAGCTAACCTTCGGGTGTAACGATGCGGTCAAGTGGCCCGTGGTCGACGAGCTGTCCGGAACGTCCACCCGCATGACACGAATCATGTTGGGGTGGAAGTATTTGCGAATCGCGGATTTCTGAGGGCGGGACATGCCCCCGGCGACTCTGCCACGGCAGTGCCTGTTGACTGGGTTTCAGGCATTACGCAAGTCCGGATATGGTTACATGGCAAGCTATTTCGACCAACCAGGAGAGTGCCGCAATCTGGGTGAAGGGTACATCAGCGAAAAGCGTTGCCGCTCTCCATCATCGCCGCTGCTCGGGCGTCGGCTGCGGCTCGAAGCCGAGCCGGGCCCGGTGAGGTGAAGCCTCGGCTCGGCTGGCAGTACTGGCCAAGTGAGCTGAAAATCTCCTGTGCGTCAGTGATGTCTAGTTGTCGGGTGACCGCGATTGGGTTTCACTATCGGGTGGTCGGTGTGACGGCGTGCAGCGGTGCCCGTGTTCGTCATTGCCCAGGTGTCACCGGTCGTCGTCAAAAGCCCCTTAGAACCGCATTGCATGGCTGTCCGATCAGGTAGTCATTCGTGATGCGGAGGAAGAGCAGTGTTCGTGCACTTTTCGTCAGGGCCGTCGTTGCAGAGGTTTGGCAACCCGCGGCCAGCCGGCGGCGCGTCGTCATCTGACAGTCCGTATGCCGGGCGTCCGAACCGATCGGCCGAGCAACGTCGGGCGGTTTCGGTGGGCAACTAAACGCATCGACCAACTGTTGCCTGATCTTCCTGAGTGAATGCACACTAAGCCACCATGTATTGCCGCTCGGTGGTACGCCGACATCGTCTGTGAAAGGTAAGTACCTTATGGCGCGACCGCACCGCATCGCGGATTGGGATGCGGAAGACACCGCCGCCTGGCGTGACGGCAACAACGTGATAGCCCGTCGCAACCTGATTTGGTCAAACGTCAGCGGGCACATCGCCTTCTCCATCTGGTACCTCTGGTCGGTGATGGTGCTGTTCATGCCGCAGGGCGTCTACGGTTTTTCGACCGGCGACAAGCTGCTACTGGCGGCCACCGCGACGTTCGTCGGGGCGATCGTGCGCATCCCCTATGCAATGGCTACCACCAGGTTCGGCGGACGCAATTGGGCCGTGTTCTCGTCCCTGGTGTTGCTGATCCCCACCGTCGGCGCGATGGTGTTGCTGGCTCACCCCGGCCTGCCGTTGTGGCCATATCTGGTGTGCGCCGCGCTGACCGGATTGGGCGGCGGCAACTACGCCGCTTCGCTGGCGCATATCGAAGCCTTCTACCCGCAGCGGCTCAAGGGATTCGCGCTGGGCTTCACCGGAGGTTTCACCAACCTGGGGTCGGCGGCCATTCAGGCGGTCGGGCTCGTGGTGCTGGCGACCGCCGGTCACCAGGCGCCTTATCTGGTGTGCGCGGTCTACCTGGTGCTGCTGGCCGTAGCGGCTGTCGGCGCGGCACTGTTCCTGGACAACCTCAGCCACGTCATCGACATGGGGCATGTGCGATCGGTTCTGCGGGTTCCCGACTCGTGGGCAATCTCGGTTCTCTATCTGTGCTGCTCCGGCTCGTTTCTTGGTTTTGCGTTCGCCTTCGGCCAGGTGCTGGTGCACAATTTCGTGGCCGCGGGGCAGACCCACGCACAGGCATCGCTGCACGCTGCCGAGATCGCCTTCATCGGCCCGCTGCTGGGCTCGGTGGCGCGGATAATCGGCGGCAGGTTGGGCGATCGCTTTGGTGGCGGCTACGTGACCCTCAGTGCGTTGGCCGCCATGGCGGGAGCCGGCGGGTTCCTGGTCGCGGTCAGCACCCACGACGACCTCACCCAGGGGACGCGCGGGGGGCCCACAGTCCATACGATGATCGGCTACATCTTCGGCTTCATCACGCTGTTCATCTGTTGCGGCATCGGCAAGGGCTCGGTGTTCAAGCTGATCCCGTCGATTTTTCAGAATCGCAGCCGCGCGCTGAATGTCACCGCAGCCGAACGCCGCGACTGGGAGCGGGTCATGTCGGGAGCGTTGATCGGGTTTGCCGGGACACTCGGCGGGTTGGGTGCCATGGGGGTCAACCTGGTGCTGCGGCAGTCGTATGTGAGCGCCGGCACCGAAACCCCGGCATTCTGGGTCTTCCTGCTGTGCTATATCGGCGCCACGTGGTTGACCTGGTGGCGCTACGTGCGGCCGCACGGGCCGGCACCGGCGTTGCGACAACAAACTGCGGGGGAGCCGGTCGGAGGGGCTGCTGCCTGATGCCGGAGGAGAGCGTCAACGTGCTCTCGCTTCTGGTAATCCAGGCCGAGTTGACCGTTGCCGTTGGCAAGCCTCTCTCTATGCGACGTCCGGCAAGGCAATAATGTCAGTGAATTATTTTCCAGCCCAAGATAATTTGATTTGGTGTGGCCCAAACAGCGTGATTTCGCAACGATGTACATAGCCAGCCTCGCCTAAAATGCGGCATCGCAACCGAATCAGATTCCGAAACGCCGTAAGAACAGCATCGTTGACGCATCTCTTTCGTGTGTATAGGTTCGATCACCACAACCGAATAGCGTCGGCATCAACGCGATCTAGTCGAAACACGCAGGGAGTAAACGCAAATGACGAACCGCGTATTGTCTATTATCGGCACCGCAACTTTGGTCCCTTGTCTTCAGGTCGTTCTTCCGATGGCTAACGCCTATGCGCATGGCTTTGTCTCGTCTCCGCCCAGCCGTCAGGCCCAGTGTGCACAGGGTGCAGTTCAATGCGGCGCGATCAAGTATGAGCCGCAGAGTGTGGAGGGCCCCAAGGGGCTTACCAGCTGCAATGGCGGCCTCGGGCAGTTCGCCGAGCTCAATGACGACAGCAAGCCGTGGCGGCCGACGCCGGTCGGCAATACCGTCTCGTTCACCTGGACCAACACCGCACTACACCGGACCGTCGGCTGGGAATATTACATCGGTGCCACCAAAGTCGCCGGCTTCGACGGCAATAACGTGCCACCTGGTGCGACGGTCACCCACACGGTCAACCTGAGTGGGTTCAGCGGTCGCCAGAAGCTCTTGGCCATATGGCTTATCGGCGACACTCCCAACGCGTTTTATTCCTGCGTCGACCTGCAAGTCGGCGGCGGCCAACCGCCCACCAGCACAACGACCCCGCCCGCCGGCACCACGACCCCGCCCGCCGGCACCACGACGACGGTTCCGGCAGCGGCCAGTGCATGGGCCGCCGGCGCGACCTATGCGGCGGGAGACACCGTCACCTACAACGGCAAGACCTACCGATGCCTGCAGGCGCACACCGCCTACGATCCAACCTGGACCCCGGCTGCAACGCCGGCGCTCTGGAAGGAGACGTGACCGTTGCCGTCGAGCGTGGGCTCGGCTCGGACCCACGCCGGTAAGCGTGCTGGGCCGTCGTTGCGTGTTCGGCGTGCGCTGGCCGCGGTCCGCACCATCACCCAGGCAGCCCGTCCCTTTCGGCATCTGCTCGATAGCGGTCCACCCACTCGTCGGAACGCTGATCGGCCTGCCGCTTCAGCACCGGCGCGGGAGCCAGCCGCGGGTCGAGCCCCAACGCCTCGAGGATGGTGCCGACCAGTTCGGTCAGATTGCGCCACAACACCGGATAAGCGACCTCCATCGGTGTGATGTTCTCCGCGGCGAACCAGCTGCGCCAGCCCGCTTCCTGGGCGCGCAGCATGGTGACGACATGGGCGATCGCCCCGGCGTGATAGACGGCGCGGGCGTCGCGGACCGGATCGGGGCGCCCCCGCCAGACCCGCGTCTGCACCGCACGCCAAAACGACACCGCCTGCGACACGACGTCGGGACGGTAGACATAGACAACGAACGGGTTCTCACCGACGACGTCGCGGATGGCCGCCTTGAGGCCCTCGCCTGAGCGTTGCGGAAGTTGGTTTGCGCGATTCACCAGCAGCGGGGTCTGATTCCACATCAGCTTGCCGCCCCAGACACCGTTGGGCGTTCTGCCGACCGTGCGGATGTAGTCACGCCAGATCTCCGCCGGCGCGACGTCGGGCTTACCGTCGTCCAGCGGGTCGAGCAGGCGCAGGATCGATTCGTCGTCAACCCCGGCAAACCACTCTCGCGGTTGCGGCGGCTGGCTCGTCGTCGGCAGATACTGGAAGAACTCCTGGGGTTCGCCGGCTACGCCGGTGGCGCGTAACGATTCGACCAACAGCGTGCTCCCGCTGCGCTGCGATGCCAACACCAGGTATGACGACGGGCGGTCTGCCACGAAAAAAGAGTATCCGGAAGAAAACTGACTCTGCGCGTGATTCGGCTTGTGTCAGCCAGACCGTTCGGTCACCCGCAACCCCAGCGAAAAGAGCAGCCGCACATCGGGATCAGCCAATGACGTCGACAGCAGCTTCTCGATCCGCCGCACTCGATAGCGAACAGTGTTGGGATGTACCTGCAGTGCCTGCGCGGCGGCGCCAATATCGCCGAAGCTGTCCAAGTAGACCCGTAACGTTTCGGCCAGCGCCGGATCCCGGGCGCGCAGGTCAGGTATCCGCGGGTCGATCAGCCGCGCCTGGGCGCCGACCAGCGTGACGATTTCGTCGAGCAGCACCGCGGTGCGTGCTTCGGCCACCGAGGTCACCTGCCCTATCGAGATGGGGTGGCGCACAGCACTGTCGAGCACGCCGTCCACCTCGGTGCGCGCCGCGGCGATACCCTGCAGACCCGCGACCGGCGCGGCGATCGCGGCTCGCAGCTGCACGCCCAGCTCGGTGCGCAGCGAGTTGACCGTGCCACGCACCCATGAGGTGACCGCACGGGCCGTCGCGGTCTGCGGCAACACCACATAGATCCGTGATCCGTTGGCCCCTACCTGGGCGTCACGACGAAAAGCGCTGGCGCTCAACGCCAAGACATCGCCGAGCCGGGCTGGTTGGCTTTCGGCGGCGATGGTGTCGAAGCCGATCAGCGCGGCGTTCCCGTCGCTGGCCAGCCCGAGTTCGCGCGCGATGGCGGCCACCTCGACCGGTTCACCGTCGGCCAGGCCGAGTAGTTGCTGTACCCGCCGCGCGCTCGTGGAGGGCCGGGCCGCCAGCCGCGCCATGATCCGGGCGGCCAGCACCGCCGCGCCCTGCAAAATCTCTACGGCATCGTCGGCCAGCGGCTGCGAGCCCTGCTGAACCCAGATCGCGCCGGCGAACACCGGGGGCCGCCGCGCCGCCACCGGCGGCTGATGAATCCCGATCGCAAGCCGCGGACGCAGCCCCAACTCCGGGCGCTCGGCTACCCTGACCACCTCGCCGCCGCAGCGAAGGGCATCGAAAATGCCCCATTGAGCCAGCCAAGTCAGATGCTCGGGCGGACCGGCGCGGCCCAGGATGGACAGCCGGCGCAGCTCGTCGGCGTCTTCGTTGGACGCCGAGTAGGCCAGCACATGAGACTGCGCGTCTTCGATGCTGACCATGCCGTGGATTCGGTCGGCGAGGGACTGGGCCAGGCCGAACAGGTCGGTGCCCGAGTCGTCCATGGGATCGCCGCGGTCCCCGTGATGCTCCAAGACGTGATTGACCAGCCGGTAAAGGCGTTCCCAGCGAGCACGCGGTTCCACGGCAACCACCGCCGACCCCGCTCGGACCGCTTGGGCCACCACCGCGTCCGACGGTTCCTTGACGAAGATCGCCACCGGCGCGCGGGCTTGGCCCCCAATCCAACGCAGCGCCTCGTCGGCGGTGACGCCCAGCAGAAAGAAGACGTCGGCCGAGCCCGCCGCTTCGGCCAGGCCCAGCCGCACATCGTCGGAATCGACCAGCGCTGTCGAGGCCACCGTGAGATCCAGCCCCCGCGGGGCTTCGACCAGATTGACCAGGGTTGCATCCAGGGCGAGGAGTAACTGGCCCAATCCGACACCAGGCGCCCGCATATTGTCCGATCCTACTAGCAGCGGTGGCAATTCCTGTCGTATCGACCAATCGATTCCGGTCCCCGGACGGGGAACCTGGCAGGCATGGACGCTATTACCCAAGTGCCGGTCCCGGTCAACGAGCCGGTGCATGATTATGCGCCGAATTCGCCGGAACGCGGCCGGCTGCGCGCCGAGCTCGCCTTGCAGTCCGATCATCCGATGGACCTGCCGCACGTTATCGGCGGCCGGCACCGGATGGGCGACGGCGAGCCGATCGACGTCGTCGCGCCACACCGGCATGCCGCGCGGCTGGGCACCCTGACCAACGCCGACCATGCCGATGCGGCAGCGGCTATCGCGGCCGCCATGGCTGCGAAAAATGGCTGGGCCGCACTGCCTTTCGACGAGCGCGCCGCGGTGTTCCTGCGCGCCGCCGATCTGCTCGCGGGGCCGTGGCGGGAAAAGATCGCCGCCGCCACCATGCTCGGCCAGTCGAAGTCGGTGTATCAGGCCGAGATCGACGCGCCCTGCGAGCTGGTGGATTTCTGGCGATTCAACGTCTCGTTCGCCCGCCAGATTCTGGCCCAGCAGCCGATCAGCGGCCCGGGGGAGTGGAACCGCACCGATTACCGGCCGCTGGACGGCTTCGTCTATGCGATCACGCCGTTCAACTTCACCTCGATCGCGGGCAATCTGCCCACCGCGCCGGCGCTGATGGGCAACACGGTGGTCTGGAAACCGTCGATCACCCAGACCCTGTCGGCCTATCTGCTCATGCAACTGCTGGAAGCGGCGGGGTTGCCGCCGGGTGTGATCAACCTGGTCACCGGCGACGGCTTCGCGGTTTCCGACGTTGCGCTCGCCGATCCGCGATTGGCCGGCATCCACTTCACCGGATCGACGGCCACCTTCTGCCACCTGTGGCAGCAGGTCGGCGCCAATATCGGTCACTACCAGAGCTATCCGCGGCTGGTCGGGGAGACCGGCGGTAAGGACTTCGTGGTGGCACACGCTTCGGCGCGCCCGGATGTGTTGTCCACCGCCTTGATTCGCGGAGCGTTCGACTATCAGGGCCAGAAGTGCTCGGCGGCGTCGCGGGCGTTCATCGCCCACTCGGTGTGGCAGCAAATGGGTGATGACTTCCTGGGGGCCGTTGCCGCGCTGAAATACGGTGACATCACCGACCTGTCGAATTATGGTGGGGCGCTGATCGACCGGCGCGCTTTCATCAAGAACGTCGACGCGATCGAGCGGGCCAAGGGTACGGCCGGTGTCACGATTGCGGTTGGCGGCGAATACGACGACAGCGTCGGCTATTTCGTCCGTCCCACGGTGTTGCTGTCCGACGACCCGACCTACGATGCGTTCGCCACCGAATACTTCGGGCCGGTGCTGGCGGTGCACGTCTATCCCGACGGGCACTACGAACGTATCCTCGACGCCGTCGATACCGGATCGCGCTACGCGCTGACCGGCGCAGTCATCGCCGACGATCGCCGCGCCGTGCTGACGGCACAAGACCGGCTGCGGTTCGCCGCGGGAAACTTCTATGTCAACGACAAGCCGACCGGTGCGGTCGTCGGGCGCCAGCCGTTCGGTGGCTCGCGCGGGTCGGGCACCAACGACAAGGCGGGTTCGCCGCTGAACCTGTTGCGCTGGACGTCGGCGCGCACCATCAAGGAGACGTTCGTCCCGGCGACCGCCCACCGTTACCCGCACATGGCTGCCGACTGATGGCCCGGTTGTTCGCCCGCACCCTGCGTCCGGCCCTGCTGGCGGCCGGACGGTCTGATAGGTTGCGGCTCATGACCGGGCGCTCGTCGCTGACCCGGCGGGTGGTGCGCCGGTTCGTGCCCGGTGAAACTCTGGATAGTGTCCTGGAAGTGGTTGCGGCGCTGCGTGCTTCGGGCCGCTATGTCAGCATCGACTACCTCGGCGAGAATGTCACCGACACGGAAGGCGCCGCGGCCACCGTGCGGGCCTACCTCGACCTGCTCGATGCGCTGGGCCGGCGGCCGGACACGGCATTCGACGGGGTACGACCGCTGGAGGTGTCGGTCAAGCTGTCGGCGCTGGGGCAGGCACTGGATCGCGACGGTCAGAAGATCGCCTTGGACAATGCCCGCACCATCTGCGAGCGGGCCGAGCAGGTCGGGGTGTGGGTCACCGTGGACGCCGAAGACCACACCACCACCGATTCGACCCTGTCGATATCGGGGGATCTGCGAGTCGATTTCGGTTGGCTGGGCACGGTTGTGCAGGCATATCTGCGGCGCACGCTTGCGGATTGCCGGGAGCTGGCCTCGGTGGGTGCCCGGGTGCGACTGTGCAAGGGCGCTTACGACGAGCCCGCAGCGGTGGCCTACCGGGACGGCGCCGAGATCACCGACTCCTACCTGCGGTGCCTGCACGTTCTGCTGTCGGGTTCCGGGTATCCGATGGTGGCGTCGCACGACCCGGAGATCATCGGCGCGGCCGGCGGCATGGCTGCCGAATTAGGTTGTAGCGCAAGCGAGTTCGAATACCAGATGCTGTATGGCATCCGCGACGACGAGCAGCGGCGGCTGGCCGCCGCCGGTAATCAGGTGCGCGTGTACGTGCCGTTCGGCAGTCAGTGGTACGGCTATTTCATGAGACGCCTGGCCGAACGCCCGGCGAACCTCGCGTTTTTCCTGCGGGCCTTGGTGCGCTGAGTGCGTCGGGTGTGCGTCGAGTGTGCGTTGGTGGCGTCGAGTGTGCGTTGGTGGCGTCGAGTGTGCGTTGGGGCCGTCGAGTGTGCGTTGGTGGCGTCGAGTGAGCGTTGGTGGCGTCGAGTGTGCCCACTGGGCGGGTTTTCTGCGGGTCGGCCGCCCTGGCCGCACACTCGACGCCTTGGCTGCACACTCGCCGCCGCCGCTGCACACTCGACGCCATCACTGCACACTCGCCGCCATCACTGCACACTCGCCGCCATCACTGCACACTCGCCGCCGCCGCTGCACACTCGCCGCCGCCGCTGCACACTCGACGCCACCAACGCACACTCGACGCCATCACTCCACACTCGGCGCAGCCAGCACACATTCAGCGCGGCTTCGACGCGTTGCGGGCAGGCCGCGGCCGGTCACCGCAGAAACCCCGCACCACATGCGCGCGCACGAAATCGGCTACGGCTTCAGGGGCATCGGGGTCGTCCATATCGCGGATCGGCGATGGCATGCTGAACAACGAGAACAGGATGCGGGCGAACCACTCGCCGGCCGCCTCGACGTCGAGGTCTTTGCGGACCTCGCCGGTGAGCTTGGCGGCGGCGAGGTAGGGCGCGAAGAAGTCGACGCTTTCGCGCAGTAGCACCGCGACGTCCTTGGTCAGCAACAGGCTGACGGCGTCCTCGTCGAAATACTTCGCCGAGGCTATCGCCTGACGCGCCTGCGTAACGAATACCGCTGCGTGGCTCAATTTTTCCTCCAACACGCTGCCCCGGCTCATGGCTTTGGACATCTCGCGGTAGAACTGTTGCGAAGCATGCTCGGCGCAGGCTTCCATGATGGCGGCCTTGCCCGGGAAGTACTCGTAGATGGTGCTGCGGGATACCCCGGCCAGCCTGGCGATGTCGACGATCGTCGTCTTGCGTAATCCGTGCTTGCGGAAACAGCCGTACGCCGCCCCGATGATGAGCTCGCGCGTATCGCCCGCCTGGAGCACCGCAGAAGCCGTCCGCACCCAGATCACCCGGCCGGCGCGAGAATCAGGCCGCTGGTGGACACCCCGGTTCCCGACGTGACCAGGACATGTTCGACGTCGTCGACCTGGTTGCAGGAGGCGCCGCGCACCTGACGAACTCCCTCGGTGATGCCGTTCATGCCGTGGATGTAGGCCTCGCCCAGTAGACCGCCGTTGGTGTTGATCGGCAGCATCCCGCCCAGCGACAGGTTCTCGACGGTGGCGAAGTCCTTGGCCTCACCGCGCCCGCAGAAGCCGAGCTCCTCGAGCTGAACGAACACGAAAGGCGTGAAATGGTCGTAGAGGAAAGCGGTTTGGATGTCGGCGGGCTTGAGACCCGAATCCCGCCACAGCCGCCGGGCCACCACCTCCATCTCCGGCAGGCCGGTGATGTCCTCGCGGTAGTAGCTGGTCATCATCTCGCCCTCGGCGGCGGCGCCCTGGGCGGCCGCGGTGATCACCGCAGGCGGCTGCCGAAGGTCCCGCGCCCGCTGCGTGCTGGTCACCACCAGCGCGACACCGCCGTCGCTTTCCTGGCAGCAGTCCAGCAGCCGCAGCACGGGTTCGACGATCCAGCGCGAACTCTGGTGGTCAGCCAACGCGATCGGCCGCTGATAGAACCACGCGTCGGGGTTGCGGGCCCCATGAGCACGGTCGACGACGGCGATCGCGCCGAAGTGCTCGTTGGTGACGCCGTAGGCCGACATGTAGCGCTGGGCGTGCAGCGCGACCCATGCTGCCGGGGTGAGCAACCCGAACGGTGCGTAATGCGCCATGAACAGCGGAGTTTCGCTGCTGGTGCGCCCGCTGCCGCCGAACCGCAGGCCGGAACGCTCGTTGAACGCGCGGTAGCACACCACCACGTGGGCCACACCCGTGGCTATCGCCATTGCCGCGTGCACCACCGTCCCGGCCGCCGCGCCGCCGCCGTGTGGCACCCGGCTGAAGAAGTTGAGGTCGCCGATTCCGACGTTGCGCGCGATGGCGATCTCGTCGCTGGCGTCCATGGTGAAGGTGACCATGCCGTCGACGTCGCCGGGCGCCACACCGGCGTCGTCGAGTGCGGCGCTGACCGCCTCGCACGCCAATTGCAGCTCGCTGCGCCCGGACTCCTTGGAGAACTCGGTCTGGCCGATTCCCGCAATGGCCGCGGCACCGGCCAGCAAGCCGGTCATGCACCTGCCTTGTCGAGCAGGCTGAGTATCGCGGTGCCGGACACGTGCTTGCCCAGGCTGTTGGCGGCCTGGAACGTCACTTCGACGAACTTCTCGCCGCCCGAGCCGGCCGACTTGCCCGTCACACTGCCGGTGAAGCGCAGCGGGTCGTCCGGAAAGCACGGCACGCCAAGGCGAATCGAGAGCTTCTTGACCATCGCCTCGGGCCCGGCCCAATCGGTCAGGAAACGGACGCACAACCCGTTGGTGGTCAAGATGTTCATGAACACGTTGGGCGAACCCTGCTTGTTGGCGTAGTCACGGTCGTGATGCACCGGCATGAAATCCCGCGATGCGATGGCGCCGGCGACGATAATCGTTGTGGTGACCGGGATCTCGAGCGGAGTCAGCTCGTCGCCCACGGCCACGTCGGCCCATCTCAGAGTGCTGACCGCCGTCATCGAGATCCTCCCGGGACTCGCGAGCTGGGACGGAACTGGTGCAGCACCAAGTCATCGTCGAACCTCTGGTAGAACACCTCGACCGGCATCCCGACCGCGACATCGGCCGGATCGATGTCGCAGAGATTGGACACCAACCGCACCCCTTCCGCCAGTTCCACCAGCACCACGATGTAGGGGTAATCGAAGAACGGAAACCGCGGCTGGTGCGGCATCACGTAGCTGAAGACGGTGCCGCGGCCCGACGACTCGACAGCCGTCCAGTCCAGGGAGCGGCACCCGGGACACATGGGGCGCGGCGGGTGGCGCAGTGCTGTGCATCCGTTACAGCGCTGGATCAGTAGTTTGTGCTCACGCAGTCCGCGCCAAAAGAATTCGGTGTCTGGGCTGATTGCCGGTGCCGGGCGGGTCGCCATCAGCGCTTCGGCCTGAATCGCAGGACCCGGAATCGTTGGCGGCCCAGCACCTCTGAATGCTGGTCGGCATAGGTCGTCACCCAGGTGAGGAAGAAGCCGGTGCCCAGCGCGGTCTCCTTTTCGTCGGAGACGTCCTCGTACACCGTCATCGCACTGATCACGTCGCCCAGGCGCGGGTAGCGTTCGATCTCGAACTCCGAGTTCACCGCCACCGTGCTGGTATATCCGGCCTCGTCGAGGAATTCCGTTGGGTTGGAAGTGATTTCGGTCGGAGCTCCGCCCCGCTCCCGGATCCCTGCCAGCTTCGGCGCCGGCATTGTCCACGTCTGCAGCATCACCGGCGGTGACACGATGCCGCCGAACCTCGACGTGGCCGCGAACTCCGGATCCAGGTACACCGGGTTCATGTCGTCGAGCGCATGCGCCCAATGCCGAATCATCGGCTGATTGACCGGATCCGGCGCCACCAAAGGCTTTCCGGTACCACCGGTGTGCTGCCCGACGAGAGCCCGCAACTTGGCGCGGATCTCGGCTGACGCCACGGCACCCTCCCGTTGCAGATCGGTCAGAGAACCAGCTGATCGGACACATCGACACAAGATGTTCGCCAATGTGTTTACCCGGGGGCGACGTTGGTTGTCAATATGCCTGAAATTGCCGGTAATTCGGGCTGACGCTCGTTGACTCCGAACTGCGGCCGGTGTACACCAGGTGTTGATATGACCGATATTCGGTTTGGGGATGCAGATGGCTGAATCACCTCTTGTCGACAGCTACCAGCTCTATATCGGCGGACGCTGGGTCGAACCGCACAATGGCCGCTACGACGACATCTCGCCATCCACCGGCGCGACGATCGCCACCGCGCCGGACGCCAGCGTCGGCCAGGTCGCCGAGGCGATCGAGGCCGCCCGTCGCGCATTCGACGAAGGCCCCTGGCCGGCGATGAGCCACCAACAACGCGCCGGCTGCCTGACTCAGCTCGGCGAGGCGCTGAAACAGCACGCCGACGAGTTCTTCAGCTTGTCCCAGGCCGAATGGGGATGCACGGCCAACGAGCGCATGATGCAGATCGACAGCGTGTCTTTCATCGTGCAGCGCGCCGGCCAACTCGCCACCACGCTGCGCGAGGAGCCGATCGGGTCACATGGCGCCGGTGCCACCGTGCTCTGTCACGAGCCGCTGGGTGTCGTCTCCATCCTGACGCCGTGGAACTTCCCGCACAGCCTCAACGTCATGAAGGTCAGCCGGGCCCTGGCGGCCGGCAACACCGTTGTGCTCAAGCCGTCGCCGCTGACCCCGCTGGCCGGCCTGGCGCTGGCCCGAATGATCGACGAGCACACCGACATCCCGCCCGGGGTGGTCAATGTCGTCACGCCCAGCAGCATCGAGGCCAGCAAGCTGCTGGCCGTCGACCCGCGAATCGACATGGTCAGCTTCACCGGCAGTTCGGCGGTCGGCCGGGAGGTGATGGCCGCCGCGGCCGGCACCATGAAGCGGGTCCTGCTGGAGTGCGGCGGCAAGTCGGCGAGCATCGTGCTGGACGACGCCGCGCTGACCGACGAGTTGCTGCAGCGGATGTTGTTCGAGTCCTGCCTATTGCATGCCGGCCAGGCATGCATCCTGCAGAGCCGGCTGCTGCTGCCCGACGCGATGCACGACGACGTCGTCGACCGGCTCGTGGCGCTGGCGCGTCAGGTGAAGGTCGGCGATCCCGCCGATCCGGAGGTCCAGATGGGCCCGTTGATCAGTGAGCAACAACGGCAGCGAGTCGAGGGCCTGGTCTCCCGCGCGCTCGGTGACGGCGCCACCCTGGCCACCGGCGGCCGGCGTCCGCCGGCGCTGGAAACGGGCTTCTATTACGAGCCGACGATCCTGACCGGCTCGACCCCGGACGCGACCATTGCGCAGGAGGAAGTCTTCGGGCCGGTGTTGACCGTTATGCGTTACCGCGACGACGACGAGGCGGTCGCGATCGCCAACAACTCGCAGTACGGCCTGTCCGGCGCGGTGTGGGGCACCGACGCCGAACGCGCCGTCGGTGTCGCTCGCCGCATCCGCACCGGCCAGATCGCGGTGAACGGCTTCGGTCCCGGCGACGCGCCGTTCGGCGGTTTCAAACAGAGCGGCCTGGGCCGCGAGGGCGGCGGAATCGCCGGCCTGCACCAGTACATGGAGCGCAAGGCGATCGGGATGCCCGCCTGAGGGATGCGGCAAAACGGCCCGTCCCAGACCCATTCCGATTGTCACGAGCAAAGTTCGCATGCGAAGCTCTCGGGATGGTCGTCGCAATTGCCCGTCCCAAGATCGAAGGAAACATCGCGGTCGGTGAGGACCGCCAGATCGGTTTCGCCGAGTTCGGCGCCCCGCAGGGACGTGCGGTTTTCTGGCTGCACGGCACCCCCGGTGCCCGCCGGCAGATCCCGACCGAGGCCCGGGTCTATGCCGAACACCACAACGTCCGGCTGATCGGCGTCGACCGGCCCGGCATCGGTTCGTCGACGCCGTATCAGTACGAGACCATCTCCGCGTTCGCCGACGACATGCGGACCATCGCCGACACCCTCGGAATCGAGAAGATGGCCGTCGTCGGCCTGTCCGGCGGCGGACCCTACACGCTGGCCTGCGCCGCCGGGCTGCCCGACAAGGTGGTGGCCGCCGGGGTGCTCGGTGGGGTGGCACCGACGCACGGTCCCGACGCGATCAGCGGGGGTGTGATGAACCTCGGTGTGCGGGTGGCGCCGTTGCTCAAGCTGGGCGGTAGCCCGCTGCGGCTGTCCGCCAGCCTGCTGATCCGGGCGGCCCGGCCGGTCGCGTCCCCGGCACTGGACGTGTACGCGCTGCTCTCACCCCAGGCCGACCGGCATCTGCTGGCCCGTCCCGAGTTCAAGGCGATGTTTCTGGACGACCTGCTCAACGGCAGCCGCAAGCAGCTGGCCGCGCCGTTTGCCGACGTCATCGTGTTCGCCCGGGACTGGGGATTCCGGCTCGAGGAGGTGAGGGTCCCGGTCCGCTGGTGGCACGGCGACCACGACCACATCATTCCGTTCTCCCACGGGGAGCACGTCGTTTCGCGCCTGCCCAACGCCGAGCTGTTCCACCTTCCGGGAGAAAGCCACCTCGCCGGGCTGGGCCGCGGCGAGGAGATCTTGGCGACCTTGATGAAGGTCTGGGACGAGGAGGGCTGATCGGTGTCCACGACCAACCCCGTCAGCGCCCCGCCACTGGCGCTTTACCTCACCGACATCCCGCGCGCGGTGGCCGAGTACGGGCAATTGGTCAGCGTGCTGCCGCTGCGCCGGATGCTGCCGGTCGGTGACGGGCATCCGGTGCTGGTGCTGCCCGGCCTGCTGGCCGGCGACGGTTCCACCTGGACGCTGCGGCGGCTGCTGCGTCGTCTCGGGTATCGGGCCCACGGCTGGGGCCTCGGCCGCAACATCGGTCCCACGCCCGAAGCGGTGCGCGGCATGGAACTGCGCCTCGAGGGGCTGCACGCCCGTTATGACGTTCCGCTCACCCTGATCGGCTGGAGTCTGGGCGGCATCTTCGCGCGTGCGCTGGCCCGGCGTCATCCGTCGGCGGTGCGTCAGGTGATCACCCTCGGCAGCCCGTTTCGGATGGAGGACGAAGGCCAGACGCGCGCGACCCCCAGCTTCAAGCGCTACGCCCACCTGCACTCCGAACAGCATGTGCTGCCGTTGAAGTCCGAAGCCGAACCCATGCCGGTGCCCGCGACGGCGATCTACTCGCGCTTCGACGGTATGGTCGCCTGGCAGACCTGCATCAATCCGCCCGGGCCGCGCAGCGAGAACATCGCGGTACTGGCCAGCCATATCGGTTACGGCCACCATCCGGCGACGGTGTGGGCAATCGCCGACCGGCTGGCGCAACCGCGGGACAGCTGGACCCCGTTTCGTGCTCCGGCGCTGTTGCGGCCGCTGTTCCCGGATGTTGACTGGTCTGGGTAGCCTGCTCAAGTGCTGCTGCCCTCGCTGAACCCCGCTGACCTGTCCGCCGCCGACATCGCCGACGCGGTAAGCATCGACGGCGTCACACTCAGCCGCAGCGACCTGGTCGGCGCCGCGACGTCGGTGGCCGAGCGGGTCGCGGGCGCGCACCGGATCGCGGTGCTGGCCACGCCGACCGCCGCCACCGTGCTGGCCGTCACCGGTTGTCTGCTCGCCGGCGTGCAAGTCGTCCCGGTACCGGCCGACGTCGGGGTGGCCGAACGCCGGCATATGCTGGCCGACTCCGGCGCGCAGGCGTGGCTGGGACCGGTACCCAGCGAAACCGAAGGGCTGCCGCACATTCCGGTGCGGTTGCGGGCCCGGTCCTGGCACCATTATCCCGAGCCGTCTCCCGATGCCGTTGCGATGGTGATCTACACCTCGGGCACCACCGGCCTGCCCAAGGGCGTGCAGTTGAGCCGGCGCGCGATCGCCGCGGACCTCGATGCGCTGGCCGACGCCTGGCAGTGGACCGCCGATGACGTTCTGGTGCACGGGTTGCCGATGTATCATGTCCACGGCCTGGTGCTCGGTCTGCTCGGTTCGCTGCGGGTCGGAAATCGGTTCGTGCACACCGGAAAACCGACGCCGGCCGGATACGGGGCTGCGGGCGGCACGCTGTATTTCGGGGTGCCGACGGTGTGGTCGCGGGTGGCGGCCGACCAGGCTGCCGCCGAGGCGCTCAGGCCGGCGCGGCTGTTGGTGTCCGGCAGCGCGGCACTGCCGGTGCCGGTTTTCGACAAGCTGGTCGCGCTCACCGGGCACCGGCCCATCGAACGGTACGGCGCCTCGGAATCATTGATCACCGTGTCGACCCGGGCCGACGGCGAACGTCGCCCGGGTTGGGTGGGCCTGCCGGTGGCCGGCGTGCAGACCCGGCTGGTCGACGACGGCGGTGACCCGGTCCCGCACGACGGCGAAACCGTTGGCAGTCTTCAGGTTCGGGGCCCGACGATGTTCGAGGGCTACCTGAATCGACCGGATGCCACCGCGGAAGCCTTCGACGCGGACGGCTGGTATCGCACCGGCGACGTCGCGGTCGTCGACGCCGGCGGCATGCACCGCATCGTGGGACGCGAGTCGGTCGACTTGATCAAATCGGGCGGATTCCGCATCGGTGCGGGCGAAATCGAGACGGTGCTGCTGGGGCATCCTGATGTGGCCGAGGCCGCAGTCGTCGGAGTCCCCGACGCGGACCTGGGCCAGCGCATCGTTGCCTACGTCGTCGGCTCAGCGAACCCCGATGACTTGATTCAGTTTGTCGCTGAGCAGCTTTCGATTCACAAACGACCACGCGAGGTGCGGATGGTCGAGTCGCTGCCGCGCAATGCGCTGGGCAAGGTGCTCAAGAAGCAATTGCTGCCGGAAAGCTGAATCGGCTCGAATTGACTACGAGTGGTCACTTTCAATGAGCAGGACCGGTCACTTTCAGATGAGCGGTAACAGGCTCGGGCGCTTCCGTGACACGAGAGGCCTTCCGTTATACGGAAGGCTGGACGCTCAGCCCGGTAGTCAGGTGGTCAAGGGGTTTAATGCGTGGGTGTCGGAGGTTGGTCAGCAGGATCTGGACGAGCAAGGCTGGGTCCTGCAGTCGTGTGGGTGGGTCGATGAGTCCGCGGACGCGTAGGAGCCGTTCGGCGACGGCAATGTTGGTGGTCGCGGCTGCCAAAGCTGCTCGTTGCATCCAGCTGCGCATCCTTGCCTGTAGCGAAGGGTTCGGAGCGGCTGGGAGTTCGTTGGCCTGGTTCATTGCCCACACTGGCGCAATATGTTCGACGGCAGCGCTATAGAAGCGCGCCATGTCGGTGTCGCCGGCCTGTAGGCAGTCACGGAGCGTGAACGCATGCATGGCGGCCATCGTCATGCCTTGGCCGTAAAGGGGATTGAGCGTGCACAGCGCGTCTCCCAGTACCAACAGGCCTGTGGGCAGCTGGGACATGCGGTCGTAGCGTTGCCATTGTGTAGCGGTGGCTCGCGAGATCGCGATCTCCCCGATAGGTGTCGCATCGTGTAGGACAGTGCTGATGGCGGGGGGAAGGATGCGGTCAGCCATTTCCAGCATCTCGATGAAAGTTTTCGGTGGAGGACCAAGGCCAACGGGACAGGAGATAGCCAGCATCCAGGTGTCATGCTCGTAGGCCATCAGCACCGCACCTGGTGCCGAACTGCCCTGACTGACGAACGCCATCCGCTCGCCGATACGCCCCGATGGGATGTGCATGAGGTGACTGGAGTACCCCCACGTTGGGGGCGTCATGTCTTGCGGCACAGGGCCAAAGCCATAGCTCTCTAGGAACGCGCGGGTCCGCGATGCACGACCGGTCGTATCGATCACAAGATCGGCGTCCACAGTGCTTTCGATACCGTTGACGTGGTTGATAATTCGCGCGCCGGTGACGGTACCGGCGGTGACACGCGGCTCGATCACCTTGTGGTTGTCGAGGATCGTGACGTTGGCCAACGCGGCCACCCGCCGGCGAAGGTGAAACTCAACAAATGGGCGACTGGCCTGGTAGGCCGCTAAGGGCACTGGATCGGCCAGTTTGCCCGGGGGGTTCAGCTCATAGCCGGCGACGCGGACATACAGCCGGGACAAGTCATCACCATCGTCCACAGCGGCGCCAGCGGCGGCCAGTTCTTCCAAGATTCCCGGAAACAGCTCGCCGATCAGTTGAGTGCCGCGGCTGAGAAAGTTGTGTAGGTGGAGTCCCTGGGGGACACCTTTGCGGTGTTCTGGACGATCTGGCAGGACGTCTCGCTCCACCATGGTCACTGACCCGTAAAACTCCGAGAGCACCCGGGCGGTCAGTAACCCCGCCACACCAGCCCCCAAAACCAGGGCATGCGCACCCTTATTAGCCATCGCGGCTCCTTTCCTCGCCGGCGCAGGGCCGCTCTATCGGCCTCTGCAATGCACCGACAGTACATCAACTTTAAGAAAAATAAGAATAACTTAATATTACGGTAAGGATGTAGGCCATGCCCGGAGACATGCATCCGGGAACTTCACAGCATGTGTGTTATTGAGATCTTCTTATCTACGTAATCGATTGTGGTCCACGAGAAACTAGGCCGTGCAGTCGATCTGGGCGCCAACCTCCCGCCAGAGTCCACCGACGTGGCGGCCCCGCGATAGGTGCCCAGAGCTCCCGAGGTCTGACCTGGATCGTAGGCCCGCCAGCACCGGCGCTCAGTGGATCCACAAACGCGTCGAACCGTTCCAGTTTGTCGTCGGCGCTGCTGCGTCGGTGAGTCGATCGGCGAAGGCGAGGACCGCATGCACCACGGTGGCGAATTCCTGTGGTAGCGCAGCGCCATCGGGTCCGAGGCCGGCCCGGTAGGCGTCGTAGGCACGTCGCCTCGATTCGATAAGGTCTCCGATCACTGACGACAGCGTGACGACATCGGTTCCGCGGTGATTGGCGGTTGCGATTAGCGCGCCGCGAGCGGCCGAATGCGAGATGTCTCGGTCGCCGGTGAGGGTGTAGATGTCGGCGTAGTCACGCACGCGGGTGTTTGCTGGTCCGAGACTGATTGCAGTGGTGATCTTCTCGGCCGGCACGGTCTCGAGCGGATAGCCGAGGATTCGAATCGGTGGATGCTCCGGCCGCAGCGCAGGTAAGTCGATGTGTTGCGGTGCGGGAGTGACCGGGTCGCCAAAGTTGACGTCCAGACGCAGCTTGATGACCGCAGACGCGATTGCGCAGTCCATCGCGACGCGCACTCCCGAGTACAGGTCCTCGTCACGGATTACGCGCGATGTCACAGTGTGAGTGCGGTATTCGACCCCGTCGTCGGGTATTGATTGCTCGGCGATCGCGACGATTCGCGCGACGACAGTCGCTTCGTCGTTGGCGAAGTTCCGCGCCAACGCATCAACGTCAGCGGTCGGCCGGCGCGCGTCGAACGCCGCCAAGAGAATCCCGCCTTTGAGCACGAATTGCTCGGCGTATGACGAGAGTGCCAGTCGCGCAAGCCACCGCTCGACCACGTAGAGGGTAAGCAACTCTTGGGTCGGACGGCCCTCGGCACGGGCACGGAGCTGCAGATCCAGGTAGGCGCGCCCGGCCGGAGTACTGCGCGTCGGACGGCTCATTCGGCAGTGGCCACCTCGAGCGCACGGCGGACCGGTCCCGCCACATCAAACATCGATGCCAGGCGCAGCAACTGCGCTGGTGCGGCGTCGCGTCGGCGCAGGTATCGCTGCAGCGCGGCGAGTGCGAGCGACTCGCCGAATCGATGCCGCAGTCGCATCAGGTCGATGACCGTGCGAGTGGGAGTGTAGATCCGTACCCACTCTCCTGGCGCCGCCTCCAGTCGGGATAGTTCAACTTCGAAAGTATTGGCAGCAAAGCGAAATACCTCTGTCGGTGGATATGCGATCCGCGGTGGGCGGTGCCCGGTGGGCACGGCGATCTGCACCGCGGGGGGGAGCTCGTCGCTCAGTTCGTGAACCGCCGCGGCCGACCGACAACATACGATCGCCACCGGGGATCGGTACGCAACTGCCAGGAGATCCGGTGCGCTGGCTAGCTGCGCGTCGGCGCGTCGGAAAACTCCACGCGACAATTCGACGACGTCACCGCTGTCACGCAAGGCATATAGCACCCGCGGATGCACACCACGAGCCAGGGCGGTCGCGGTCGTGAATGTATCGGGCAGTTCCGGGAGCCCCGACATGGATAAAAGTGTGACACGCATCTACGTTAAGTGCAACACTTTTATCCACATACCGGGGTCCCTGGCGCCACACCCGTAATGTTCGCGGACCTGGGCCCGCAGGACGTTTCTGCTGAACAGGCATATCTGGCTTGGGTGCGCAGCTCGGACGTCTGAAGAAAGATGCTCTGAGCTGGGATAATTCGGATTGTTGAAGTCTGAATATCGCGAGAATCGGAGCACCTAGCTGGTGGGAAGTCTCAGCGTCCTATCCATTGTGGTGCAGTGAGGCCACGGGTTCAGGTGTTGTGTCGCAGGTGGGGGGGCGCTGGCGCGCACGGCAGAACTGAGCGGTTTGACCGCGGCGCCGTCGGAGGCGTGGGCGCCGTGGCTTAAGCCGTGGGCCAGCCATGATCCGCGGAAACTGCGCGGCGATTGATCTGATTCCCAGGCACCGTGGATCCCGTGTACGACGCCGAGGAACAGGTCCGCGAAGGCGCCTGGGTGGCTGAGGCCGCCGGCGTGCTGGATCTGTCCGGTTGGCCACCACGGATGCGGGTCATCGTGCGCCGCGAACGACCCACCCCGGTGGCCAGCTGCGGTACACCGACCGAAAATGGGTGCGGCTGAACGCCTTTGTCGCCAACACGGTCGCGGTCAGCTGCCCGATCTGCAGTTGCGCCACCGCCGCCAGCTCGCTGCGAAGACCGTATCCGCACCGCCAAAGGCACCGGCCGGGCCAACTTGCCGCTGTACGGCTTCGACCAGAACCGGATCTGGTGGGCCATCGTGCCTAAGCCGGCACGCCGTCGTCGTGACGTGCGGGTGCGGGCAGATTGCCGACGTTGCTGCCGCGCCACTTCAGCGCTTCGAGGGCGACCGCGACTTCGACGGAGGTGCGGCCCAGGGGCCTTGGCAGGAGTCGTTGAGCGGACTCGATTCGGCGCAGCAAGGTGTTGCGGTGCGTGTAGAGGCGTTTGGCGGCGCGGGAGGCGTTGCACTGCTCGTTGATGAACGTCAGCAGCGTCGTCTGCAGCTCCGGGCTTGCCGATTCCAGGTCCCCGAGCGTGCTGGTGATGAATTCGCTTGCTGCTTGCTGGTTTTGGGTGACCAGAGCGACCATCTGCACGTCGGAGAAGAACGCCACCCGCTGGCCGGACTTCAGTCGCATCAGGGTGCGCTGCGTGGTCAGCGCCTCGAGGTGGCTGCGCCGGAACCCCCCGGTCCCGGTTGCGGTGGTTCCAATGGCGATGCGCGCCCCGGCAGTGTTGTCCAGCGCCCGCTCAACCGCGGCGATGTCGAGGCCGGCGGCGTCGGCCAGCCACACCCAGCGGGTGGCCGCACTGGCGACCACGGTGAGTTGTTGCGCATAGCCCACAGTGTGGCTGAACGCGTCGGCGGCGCGATCGAGATCGCCGTGGTCGCGGTCGATCTCGTCGCTCCAGACGATGGCTGCGGTGTGCGTCCGATTCAATGGGTAACCCAGCCGAGCCTCGGCGCGCTCCCGGCTGATCGGGGCGCCTTCGAGAAGGAGCCCGACCACCTCGAGGCGCTCGGCATGGCTGCCACGGTTCAGTTCGTGGTGTTCGAGCTGGATTTGGGCGGCGATGTGGGCAAGTGTGGCCTCGATGAAGTCGTTGACCGATCGGGCGGAAACGTCGAGCAGCTCGCGCAGCTCCGCAGGATCGGCGGTGAGGTCGAACGCAATGTGCAGCCACAGCCGCCAGGCGATGTATTCCCCGGCTCGATAGACGTCGTGCGCCAAGGTGTCCAGGCCCCGGCGCACTAGGTCGCGGGCCATGCGAAGCGGCTCCGCGCCGAGGTTGGGCGGCACCGGTGCGCCGGGGTCGCGCATATTGGCGGCCGCCCAGTGCACCAGGTTGGCGCGGTTGGCCTTTTGGACAACCTTGGCCAGGACAGGATCATCGGCGATGGCCGGGTTAGCCGCCACCGTGGCACGATCCAGCTCCGCGATCCATTCCGGGCCGGGGTTGAGGGCGATCCGGGCTCCTTCTCGGATGAGCTCACGAATCCGCGGCGAGGGTCGTTGCCGTACCACGTGCTGATTTTAGGATCGGGGGTTGGTGCTATAGGTTATCGTTTTGCGCTGTCGGGTGGGACTTAACCTGGTGTCGCCCTTGCCCTCTCGGATTCACGGCAGCAGCGCCTTGTCCGTTTGCCGCTGATGTGATAGCCGGCACGGCCGCAGCTGCGGATTCGCGAAGTCGCTGGTTGAACGGGCGCGAAGCCGCTTGACCGCGTGGACCGGGAATGCCATTGGAGTGGCCGGCTTACGGGACCCGACAGTTATGCTCGTCGGGAGGCAAACGGTAACCCGGCAACCGGGGCGGTCTTGATCAGCTCAATTCAGGCTGAACATATCTCGATTGGCTCGATTGGCTCGATTGGCGGGGTTCCGCCGCCAGAACCGATCTCGTCAAGGATCCCCGTTTGGAACGGCTTGCGGCGCAGTGCAATAGCCGACCCGCGATGACCCGCCGGCCGGTCCGGGACAAAGTGTCGCGCTGTATGGCCACTGTGCACTTTGCACCTGTGGTCGGGCCCAATGGGGAAGATTTCACCGCTGGCCGGACCTGTTGGTGCATTGTGCACCTCCGGCTGGCCTGTTCGGGTGAGATTAACCTGTTGCCGTCGTTGCCTGTTCGCAATCATCAACGCCAGTTCATCACCGCCGACCCGACCCGCGGCGGAGAACGTGGGCCACCGGTGACCCGACCATCAACCTGCATTGCCGGGCGGGTGCCCGGCGTCTCGAGGAGGTACCCTCATGTCTTTCCTGACGGCACAACCGGACGCCTTGGCGGCCGCAGCCGCCAACCTCGGATCGGTCGGTGCGGCACTGAGCGCCGGCAATGCCGCTGCCGCGGCTCCGACGACGGGTGTGTTGCCCCCGGCTGCCGACGAGGTCTCGGCATTGGTCGCAGTGCAGTTCGCGGCGCACGCGGCCACCTATCAGGCGGTGAGTGCGAAGGCCGCCGCGATTCACGATCAGTTGGTGGCCACTCTTGCCACGAGCGCCGGTTCGTATGCCGCCACCGAAGCCGCCAACGCCGCGGCCGCCCAGTGACCGACGGCGTTCCAAGAATAGGACTGACGATGGATTTCGGAGCTTTGCCGCCGGAGATCAACTCCGCCAGGATGTACACCGGTCCCGGTTCGGGCTCGCTTCTGGCCGCCGCGCAGGTCTGGGATGGCGTGGCTATCGACTTGTACAACGCTGCGTCCACTGTTCAGTCGGTGACCTGGGGATTGCTGGTCGGGCCGTGGCGGGGTTCGTCGGCGGGCTTGATGGCCGCGGCCGCATCGCCGTACGTGACCTGGCTGGGTATCACCGCAGCGCAGGCCGAGCTGACCGCCGACCAGGTCCGGGCGGCGGCGACAGCCCATGAGACGGCCTTTGCCATGACGGTGCCGCCGGTGGTGATCGCCGAAAACCGTATCCAGCTGTTGACGCTGATCGCGACCAACCTGTTCGGGCAGAACACCCCGGCGATCGCGGTCACCGAGGCCGAGTACGGCGAAATGTGGGCCCAGGATGCCGCCGCGATGTATGGCTATGCGGGTTCGGCGGCAGTGGCGGCGGAAACGCTCACGCCGTTCGACGAGGCCCCGGAGATCACCAATGCCGGCGGGCTGGTGCAGCAGGCCGCGGCGGTCGAGGAGGCGACCGACACCGCCGCGGCGAACCAACTGATGTCCACGGTGCCGCAGGCGTTGCAACAACTCGCCGAGCCCACGCAAAGCGCCACACCCTTCACAACCGTGGGAGAGCTCTGGAAGGCGATTTCGCCGCATCTGTCGCCGATCAGCAACATCGTGTCGATGCTCAACAATCACGTTTCGATGCTCAACTCCGGCATGTCGATGACCAACACGGCGAGTTCAGTGATGAAGGGCATGGCTCCAGCGGCCGCCAAGGCAGTCGAAGCCGCGGTCGAAACGGGGGCCAGGACCATAGGGTCGCTGGGAAGCGGGTTGGGTTCCTCCGGGATCGGCGGTTCCGGGGTCGCGGCGGGTCTGGGCCGGGCGCTATCGATCGGCTCGTTGTCGGTGCCGCAAGGGTGGGCGGCGGCGAATCAGGCGGTCGTCCCGGCGGCCCGGGCATTGCCGCTTGCCGGCCTGGTCAGCGCCGCCGAATCCGGGCCCGCACCTATGCTCGGTGGGCTGCCGCTGGGCCAACTGGCCAACGCCGGCGGTGGCAGCGGCGTCAGCGGCGTGCTGCGGGTCACGCCGCGGCCCTATGTCATGCCTCGGACGCCGGCCGCCGGGTAATGGCCGAATCCCGGCGCCGAGTGTGCGTTGAGGGCGTCGAGTGTGCGTTGAGGGCGTCGAGTGTGCGTTGAGGGCGTCGAGTGTGCGTTGAGGGCGTCGAGTGTGCGTTGAGGGCGTCGAGTGTGCCGTCAGGGAGGGCAGATCGTGGATATTCCCGCCCTACATACACAGTCAGAGCCGTCACCGCATACTCGATACGGCGCCATGACGGCCCGGTGCGGGGTAGCTGGGATTCCCTGGGCTCGGGGGTCGGCACTCGGCGGCCGCAAATCGGGAATCGGCGATCAGGACTCTCGAGCCCGGGGCACATCGTCGGGCGTGCGGGGCAATGCATAAAGCGCCATCCGGCGATTCGCCATGTCATGCTCGCCGAGAAATACACAGCCGGCGCTCTCACAGAACCTGCGCGCTATCTTGTTTCGGTAGTCCGGGTCGAACATGACTCTCCGACATCGTGGTTCGGCGTTGAGCACACTGGCCACCAAGTGCGGCAACACGAATTGGGCGATTCCCTTGTTCGTGATCTCCGGGTCGGCCATGCCGGCGTGTATACCCAGGTCATAGGGAGCCCACTCGTACCGGGTCGCGATGGAATCCTTGGCAGCCCAATAGAGTTCGACGTAGGCGTGATCTTGTCCGTCAATGCTGCCGATCATCGGTCGCGAGTAGCTGCCGTCGAGCTGGGCGCGCAGGTAGCGCTGCCACCGCGACACCGGCCACACGTATTCCCATGCTTCGGCCAGATGCGGCCGGCGCATCCATTCGGCGATCATCTCGGCGTCGGTATCGGGATCGGCCAGCCGGAATGCGTATGGTTCGGGCACTTCGGGTTTGGCGGGCGGCGGCGGGATGTTTCGGACCTCGTCGGGTAGGTCGCTCAGTTCCCGCGGCAGGATCACGTCGGGTTCAGTCATGTCATCTCGGGTTTCGGTTGTCGTTATGGCTGTCGGGAATTCACCGCCTCGCGCAGGCTCCTCGGCCGCATGTCGGTCCAGTGTTCCTCGACGTATTGCAGGCAATCCGCCCGGCCGGCTTCGCCGTATACCTTGCGCCAGCCGGCCGGAATCTCGGCGAACGCGGGCCACAGGCTGTGCTGTTCTTCGTCGTTGACCAGCACGCAAAAGGTGCCCGTCTCGTCATCGAAGGGATTGGTACTCATCATTTCTCCTACTCGAAGGGTCGTCTTGGGATAGCTCGGCGCCCAGCACCCGGTCGGAAAGCAGTCCCAGGCAGCTGAGGTTGGGAAATCCGGGTCCCTGGTTGAGTCCGGCCAGACCGGGCAAAAACAACTTCGGCATGACGCTGTTGACGGCGAGGTCGTAGCCGATCGACTCCTGCAAGCGCTCGCTGCTCAGCGGCCCGCCCAGGCCGAGTTCGAGCAGGTCGAGCGCATCCTGGTTCAGCAGCGTGGTAAACCACAACGCGTCAACCCCCGAGCCGTCGATGACCAGGTCGAAACCGTGGACGGTTTCGAAGTTTTCGGTGCCCCGGTCGGTGCTCAGGGTGAGCCGGATCTGCTGGTCGCGATCGACCGCGTGCGCAACCCGGCCGCGCAGGTGCCGGATCCGGTCGTCGGCCATCAACGCATCCTGCACGCTCGACGAGAACACTCCACGGTCGGTGCGTGCGATCGCGTCGCGTCGTTCCGGCAGAGTCAGGGCGGCCCAGTCGGACGGGTCGGAAAACAGCGAGTTCTCGAAGAAGCCTTCGCCCCGGGTGAACAGCGTGACCTGCGGTGAGATGACGGTGATCGTCGAAATCGGGTGCCGGAACAGCTCATGAAGCATGGCCGCGGCCGTTTCACCGCCGCCGATCATCGCGACTCGCTCCGCACTGATCCGGTCGTGGTGGGCGGCGCGATGCCAGAACTGCGCGATGGAGAGTACCCGCGGATTGCCCGGCAGCAGGGTCCGTTCGGCTTGGCCGGGCCCGGTGATCATCAACCCGTCGGCGTGCACGGTGCGCTCGGGGGTGTGCAGGGCCCAGCGCCGGCCGTCGAGGGCGATTCGGTCGACCTCCCCGTAGACCACCGTCATGTCGATTCGCTCGGCCACCCAGCGCAGATACCGGCCCCACCGGCCGTGGGTCGGCGCCGGGCGCCCCCGGTCGATCCATTGGGCGAACTGACCGGTAGCGATCAGATACGCCTGCCAGCTGTAGCACGTCATCCGCTCGTCGAGCTCGGCGTTGCGGCGCGGCACCAGCGACGAGCGATACGGGAAGCCGACGTCCTTCTCAGGACTAGTGCCCAAGCTTTGCGCGCCGTCGGTCCAGCCGCCGCCGGCCTGCCAGTTGGCGGCCACCCCGGTGCGTTCCACCGCGACGACGTCAGGCGTGTCGACACCCATTGCGCGTAACACCGACGCCTTGGCGGCGACGGCCACCGCCTTGGCCCCGGCACCGACGACCGCTAGCGTAGTCATGTCACGATCTCCCTGAGAGATTCATTCCAAAGACCCTGCAGCGCGGTCAGATCCGGCTCGCTGAGGATATCCGGCAGGGCGCGCCACTGGGTCAGCAGCAGCTGCTGGTCGCCGGAGCCCAGCAGGGTGGCCATGATGACCAGTTCATGACGCACCGCCAGATCCGGTTCGGGCAGCGGCGGCAGTCCGCCCAGCAGCTCGCGGTCGAGGCGCACGCCGTCGCCGGCCTGAGAGACTCCGCCGACGTCGGTGCGGCCCAGGTAGTTCAGCAGCAGCTGCGGCCCTGGAAGACCGTTGAGCGCAGCCGCGGTGTCGCTGCGCAGGTAGCGCAGCAGACCGTAATCGATTCCGCCGCCCGGGATTTGCGCCAATTGCTGTATCACGCGATGCAGGTCGGTGGAATGCACTCGCAGCGGATAGATCGCGCTGAGCAGGCCCACGGTGTCGGTGGTGTCAATTGTGCCGTCGGGGTCGTCGACCAGAGCGTCGGTGCGGCCGTGGGTTTCCAGGGCCAGCAGCGGTGCCGGCGTCGGCTGACCCCGGCGCTGTCGCCACCGGGTCACCGTCCGCGCCGCCGCCGCGACCAGCAGGTCGAACATCGGCACACCCGAGGCCAGCAGTCGACCCGTGATGTCGGTGTCGGTCACTGCGGCACGGATCAGCAGGCCGGCGGTCCGGTCACGGTCGGCCTGGACCCGTCGGGCACCCAGATCCGGGTCCTCACCCTGGAGCTGGGAAAGCCAAAACGGTATGGTGTCAATGGTTTCGGCGCGCCGCATGAGCGCTTGGGCCCACCGCCGGTAGCTGGTGTGCTCGGGAACAGGCGCGGGTGAGTGGCCGCCGGCCAGCGCGTGCAAGGCGACATCGAGTTCACCGAGTACCACCCGCCACGACGCCGGGTCCATCGCCAGCACATGTGCGGCCAGCAGCAGCACGCTCGGTCCGCTCGGCGGCCGCAGCCAACTGGCGGAGAGCAGCGAACCACGCTCGGGGTCAAGGCGTTCCAGCGCCCGTTCGGCGTGTGCGGTGACCGCTGCCCGGAGATCACCGGACACCGCAGCCTCGTCGAAGAAGTCTCCAACGGGGGTGGGCACCAGGGTCATGCTGGTTCGGTCCAGTCGGGTACGCAGCACTTCGTGGCTGTCGACGATGGCGGTCAGCGCAGCTCGCAGCTGCTCTGCGGTGATGTCCTCGAGCAGCCGGATGGCCTCGACCTGTCCCATCCGCCGCGGCTCGCCGTATTCATAGACCCAAATCGCGTTGGGCAGCAACGGAATCGGTTCGGTGCTGTGCTCGATGTCGGGGGCAGTGCCCGTGGTTTCGGCGTCGATCGCGGCGGCGAGTTCGCGAATATTGTTGCATTCCAGGATGAGCCGGGCGCGTAGCGGGATGCCGCGGCGGCGCGCCGCCTGGACCACCGAAAGCGCCACGATGCTGTCCAGTCCCAATTCCAGGAAATCTGCGGTCACGTCGACCTCGGGGATCTGCAACATCTCCGAAAGCAACGCGGCCACTGCGGATTCCGTGGCCGTCTCGGGTGCGGACTCAACTGCGCCGGCATCGACGTCGGGCAGCGCGGACTCGTCCAGCTTGCCGTTGGCGGTCAGCGGGATCTCATCGACGACGACGATGCGCTGCGGCACCATGTAGCGCGGCAGCCGCTCACCGAGCATGGCCCGCAGCTCGGCTTCGGTGGGCTCGGAGCCGTTCGCGGTCGCGGCGCAGGCCGTCAACCGGGCGCCGCCCTGGTGTTCGCGGACCACGACATGGGCGTGACGCACCCCCGGGTGCGCCTGCAGCGCCGCGGCGATCTCGCCGGGTTCCACCCGGTAGCCGCGGATCTTCACCTGCTCGTCGGCGCGGCCCAGATACTGCAGCGACTCGTCGGGCTGGCGGCGCACCACGTCGCCGGTGCGATACATCCGCTCCCCAGACCCGAACGGGTCGGCGACGAACCGATGCGACGTCTCACCGGGACGTCCGAGATAGCCGCGCGCCAATTGTGCGCCTGCAACATACAATTCACCGGCCGCGCCGTGGGGCACCGGGCGCAGCGCCGAGTCCAGGACATAGGCGCGGCTCTGCTGGGTCGGGCGCCCGATCGACGGCGCCGGGTGCTCGGTGATGTCGGCGACCACTGCCTCGACGGTGGTTTCGGTGGGGCCGTAGCAGTTGTAGGCCGCCATCCCGCCGCGCGCGCAGGCGTCGCGGATCATGTTCCAGGTCGGCGGGGCGACGGCTTCGCCGCCCAGCGCTAGCACCGCCAGCGGGACGGTCGTGAGCAAGCCGAAGGCTCGCAGCTGGGCGAACATCGACGGGGTGGTGTCGATCATGTCGATACGGTGCTCGGCGATCGCGTGGACCAGCGACTCGGCGTCGCGCTGGGTGCGTTCGTCGACGACGTGCACGGTGTGGCCGTCGAGCAGGGCGACCAGCGGCTGCCAGGCCGCGTCGAACGCGAACGACCAGGCGTGTGCGATACGCAGCCGACGCTGCAGCCTGGCGGCGGCGGGCCGCAGCACGGTGTCGATGTGGTCGTCGGCATAGGCACCCAGCGCGGCGTGGGTTCCGATGACGCCCTTGGGTTCTCCGGTGGTCCCGGAGGTGAAGACGATGTAGGCGGACTGCCGGGGGTCGACGTCGGCGGGGCGGAAATCGTCGGCCTGGTCGGGCGCCTCCGAGGCTGTCACCAGATCCTCGTCAATGACGATGGTGGCACCGGTCTGGCGCAGGATCGACTCCACCCGCTCCGGCGGCGTCCCCGGTTCCAGCGGCACGCATAAAGCGCCGGCTTTGAGCACCGCGAGCAGCGCGACGACATACTGCGGGCTACGGGAAAGCCGCACCGCCACCGGCGATTCCGGCTCGGCGCCGTGATCGATCAGTACCGCGGCCAGCCGGTTGGCCGCCGCGTCCAGCTCGCCGTAGGACATGGACCCGGAGGTCCAGCTCAGCGCCTCCTGGTCGGGACTGGCCTGCGCAACCGCGGCGAAGCGGGTGTGAACGCCTGCTGTCGGGCGGGCCGGTGCGGTGCCGGCGGCGCGCAGCGGCCGGGTCTCTTCGTCGAACAGCACGCTGACCTGGCGCAGCGGGCGCTCCCAACTCGACAGCAGCCGCTCGGCGGTGGCCAGCACGCGCCGGCCGAGCATCTCCGCGGTGGTCGCACCCAGTGCGCCGTCGAGCACCTCGACGAACATGACCAGCTGTCCGTCGTCCAGGTGGGCGGCCAGCGCGACCGGGAAATGTGTCACGCTCTCCAGCCCGGCCGGCCGGAATGTCACGCCGCCTGCGGTCAATTCACCGGATTCGGCCAGTCCGGCGGTAGGAAAATTTTCGTAGACCAGCAGCGTGTCGAACATCTCGCCGACGCCGCCGATCGCCCGCAGTTGTGCGTGGCTGAGGTAGCTGTGGTCCCGCAGCGCCGCTGCATTTCGTTGCAGCGCAACGCATTGCGAACCGACGGCGGTGTGCTGATCGAGTCGCACCCGCAGCGGCACGGTGTTGATGAACAACCCGATCATGGTTTCGACACCGGACAGTTCGGCGGGCCGGCCCGACACCGTGACGCCGAACACGACGTCGTCGCGGTCGGTCAGCCGTGACAACACCAGCGCCCAGGCCATCTGCATCAAGGTGCTCACGGTGATTCCGTGGGAGCGGGCACCGTCGCTCAACCGCGCGGTGGTCTGACGGTCGGTTCGCAATTCGGTGCGCCGCGGCAGTCCGGTGCGCGGCGCTTCGCTGGCCATCGACGCCGCCAATCGCGTCGGGCCGGGCAACCCGGCCAGGTGCTCGCGCCACACCCGCTCGCTGGCCGAGCGGTCACGTCCGGCCAGCCACCCGATGTAATCCCGGTACGGCCGCGGGTTGACCGGCAGCGCGTCCAGGTCACCGCCCGCCCCGTACAGCGTGATCATCTCCGCTGCGAACACCGGCAGCGACCACCCGTCGATCACGATGTGATGCGCGGTTATCACCAAATGCCAACGAGCATACGATAATTCGATCAGCAGGAAGCGGATCGCCGGTGTCTTTTCGAAGTCGAACGGCCGAGACCGTTCCGCGGCCGACAGTTTTTCGATTTCCGCGGGCTCGGCGGCAACTTGACGCCAGGGCAACTCGACCCACGACGGCACGATCTGCACCGGCCGGGGGATGTCGCGGCTGACGAAGCTGGCCCGCAGGTTCGGGTGGCGCATCAACATCTTGGCCGCGCAGTCCTTGAGCAGCTCGACGTCGAGCGGACCGGCGATATCGGCGGCGATCCCGACCAGGTACGGGTCGTCGACCGGAGAGCCGTCATGGGCATCGGCCAGCCCGGAAAGCACCGTCAGCGAATACAGCCCTTCCTGCAAAGGACTCAGCGCCATCACGTCTTCGATGCCTGAGGGCGCACCGGTTTCGGTGGCGGTCATCGCTTGCCCCACGATTGCATCACCGCCGCCAGCTGTTCGGCGGACAACCCGGAAGTGCTCATCGGCGCGTGGTGGGTATCTGCCTCGGCAGCGGCGTCGGCCCCTCGGGAGTCCAGGGCGGCGCCACTGGAGTCCAGCGCGGCAGCCAACTGCTGCACGGTCGGGTTCTCGAACACCAGTCGCGGACTGACCGGCAGACCGGCGGCCCGGGCCCGCGCCGCCAGCTGCACCGACAGGATGCTGTCGCCGCCGAGCGTGAAAAAGTTGTCGAAGCGCCCGATTTCGGTGATCGGCAGCAGGTCGACGAAGACCTCGGCCAGCGCCCGCTCGGTGTCGGTAGCCGGCGGCTCGCGGTGTCCGGTGGTGCTCACCGACGGCCGCGGCAGGCCGGGCCGGTTCAGCTTGCCCGACTCGGTCTTGGGCATCTCGTCGAGCACGGTGATCGACGAGGGCATCATGTAGCCCGGCAGCACCGCGGCGACTTCGGCCCGAACCGCCGATGCGAAGGCGGATTTCGCTTCCTCGCCGGCGGCAGGGTGATGCGGCACCACATAGCCTGCCAAGGTGGTGCTGCCGTCGACGTCCCAGGTGCGCGCCGCCGCCACGGCCACCCCGTCGGCGGCCTTCAAGGCGGCTTCCACCTCGCCCAGTTCGACGCGGAACCCGCGCACCTTGACCTGATGGTCGGTGCGGCCAACGAATTCGAGTCGACCGTCCTCCGTCCAGCGGGCCCGGTCGCCGCTGCGGTAGAACCGCGCGCCGGCTTCGCGGGAGTACGGGTTGGCCACGAACCGCGCTGCCGTCAGGCCGGGCCGTTTCCAATACCCGCGCACCAACTGACCACCGGCGTAATACAATTCGCCGACCACGCCGGGCGGCACCGGGTTCAGGCCGTCGTCGAGCAGATACACCTGCGCGTCGGGCATCGGGGTGCCCAGCAGCGGCACCGGCGGGGTCATCGGTCCGCGGACCAGCGCGCCGGACGTTTCGGTGGCGCCGAAGTTGTTCAGCAGCTGCGGGCCGGAACCCGAACCGTCGGAGCCGTAGTTGGCCAGCAGCCGCTCCTGCAGTGACGCGGTCAGCGGCTCGGCGCCGCACACCAGCCGGTGCAACGACCGCAGTGCTTGGGGCCACGCGTCGACGATGGTCGAGACCAGGCTGGGCACCGCGGTGACCTGGGCCACCGAGTGACGCTGGATCAGCGAGGCCAGCGCCTCGGGATCGCGGTGCTCGGCGTCGCCGGCCAGGATCGTGGTGGCCCCTGCCGCCAGGCCACCCAAGGTTTCCATGCACCCTTCGAGGAAGGTCCACGACGCCTGCGCCAGGCGGGTGTCGGTGCCGGTTACCGGGTAATTCCAGAGCTGCCAGTTCAGCCGGGTGGTCATCGCCCGGTGAGTGCCCAAGACGCCCTTGGGGGTGCCCGTCGACCCTGAGGTGAAGACCAGATACATCGGGTCGTCCGGATGCGCGGCAGGCAACGGATCCATCGAAGGCTCACTGTCCAGAGCCTCCTGCACCGCCGGGTCGTCGAGCGAAATGAACGTCACCTCAGGCGATTCCGGCATGGTGTCCATGGCCTCGGACGTCACCACAACGACCCGCGGCTTGACGTCGTCCAGCATCAGCTGTTTGCGTGCCAGTGGGTAACCGGGATCCAGCGGGAAAAAGCCGGCCCCGGCTTTCATGATGCCGACCAACGCGACCACCATGTCGATGCAGCGCCGCGTCGACAGGCCCACCAGTGATCCGGGTCCCACGCCCTGGGCGACCAGCAGCTGCGCGAAGTTGTCCGAACGACGATGCAGCGCAGGGTAATCGATCTGCTCGTCGCCGCAGCGCAGGGCGATCCGATCGGTGCCCCACCGGCGGCTGGGCTCGAGCAGCTCGGCGATCGTGCGCGGACGTTCGGCCGGCGGCTCGGGGCCACGGCTCCACTGCGTGAGAATGCGTTGCCGTTCTTCGGCGTCGGGCAATTGCACGTCGCGCAGCCGCTGGTCGACGTCGCCGGCGAACGCGTGGATGACCTGCAACAGCCAGCCGACCAGGCGCTCGATCGTGCTGCGGTGATACAGCTCGGTGCGGTAGAGAATGTTGCCCCGATACTCGGCCTTTTCCGCATCGGAAATCGCGAAGAAGTTGACACTCAGATCGGCGTGCGCGATGTCGAATGTCGGCTCCAGCGCGGTGAATACCGTACTTCCGGCTGCGCTGGTGTCGACGACCCGTTCAGCGGGCAGGTGATCGCGGACGTGCACGACGGTCTGGAACAGCGGGTTGCGCGACAGCGTGCGTACCGGGCTCACCGCGTCGACGACCCGGTCGAACGGCAGATCCTGGTGGGAATAGGCGGCCAGCGCGGTGTCGCGCGCCCGGCTGAGCACTTCGCGCAGCGACGGGTTGCCGTCCAAGTTGTTGCGCAGCACCAGGATGTTGATGAAAAAGCCGATCAGCTGGTCCAGTTCGGGCTCGGTACGCGCCGCAATCGGCGTGCCCAGCGGAATGTCCACGCCGCCACCGGCTTTGTTAAGCACCACGGCGACCGCCGACTGCAACAGCATGAACTCGGTGATGCCCAGCTCACGGCACAGCTCGGCGAGCCTGGCGCGAGTCGGCGCATCGATGCTGAATTCGACGGAGTCACCGGCACCGCTGGGCACCGCCGGGCGCGGCAGGTCGGGCCGCAGCCCGGTGTCCTCGGGTATGCCCTCCAGCTGGCGCACCCAGTAGTCGCGTTGCGCCCGGGCGAGGCTGGAGTGTTCGTCCTGCCCCGACAACAACTCGCCCTGCCAGGCCGCGTAATCGGCGTATTGCAGCGGTAACGGCGCCCACGACAGTTGTTGCCGGGCGTGGCGAGCGCGGTAGGCGGTGAGCAGGTCGGCGAAGAGCACTCCGCCCGACCAGTGGTCGATCGCGATGTGGTGCACCACCAACGACACCACGTGCTCGTCACCGGTGTGCAGCACCGCGGCGCGGATCGGCCATTCGCGGTCCAGCTGAAAACTGTAGTGGCGCTCGGTGTCCAGCTGCTGCCGCAACCACTGTTCACCCTCCCCGGAGGCCTGCCGCACCGGCAGCTCAGCGGCCGGTTGGACCACTTGGTAAGGCACACCGTCGATTTCGGTGTAGGTGGTGCGCAGGATCTCGTGGCGCCGGACCACGTCGCCGACGGCGGCGACCAGAGCATCGACATCGCAGGGCCCGCTCAACCGGGCCGCGAAGGGGATGTTGTTGACCTCGCTGGGTCCCTCGATCTGGTAGGCGAACCAGGTTCGCAGCTGGGCGGCCGACAGCGGCAGCGGACCCTCGTGTGAGGTCTTGACCAGCTTGGGCCGCTTGAAAGTGACCGCACCCGACTGCAACTGGTCAACCCGTTCGGCCAGCCGCGCCACCGTAGCCAGCTCGAAGACGTCGCGGATGCCGAGTTCGACACCGCATTCGGAGCGGATCGCGGCGACCAGCTTGGTGGCCACCAGCGAGTGCCCGCCGAGGTCGAAGAACGAGTCGTCCACACCCACCCGGTCGTGGCCCAGCAACTGGGTGAACAAGCCGGCGACGGTGCGCTCGGATGCCGTGGTCGGTTCGCGATATTCGGCGGCCGACGCGATCTCGGGCTGCGGCAGGGCGTCCCGGTCGATCTTGCCGTGCGTCGTGATCGGGATTTCGTCGAGGACGACATAGGCGGCGGGGGTCATGTAGTCCGGCAGCGCGGCCGCCACCCGGGCCCGGATACGGTCCACGTCGACGGCTTCGGTGTTGCCGCCGGACGGGGTGACGTAGCCGACCAGGCTCTTGCCGAGACCCGGCAGATCGTTGGCGATCACGACCGCCTGCCCGACGCTGGGGTCGACCGAGATGGCCGCGGCGATCTCGCCGAGTTCGATGCGGAAGCCGCGGATCTTCACCTGCTCGTCGGCCCGGCCGACGAACTCGATGTCGCCGTCGGCGTTGCGGCGCGCCAAGTCCCCGGACCGGTACAGCCTGCCGCCGGGGGTGAACGGGTCGGCGACGAAGCGTTCGGCGGTCAGTGCCGGCCGGCGGTGGTAACCGTGCGCCATATGCGTTCCGCCGATGTAGATTTCGCCGATCACCCCGACCGGGACGGGCTGCAGCGCATCGTCGAGCAGATACACCTGGGTGTTGATCTTGGGCCGGCCGATCGGGACGATCCGGGTGCCCTGGGTGCCTTCGACCTGGTAGCTGGTGGCGTTGATGACGGTCTCGGTCGGCCCGTAGAAGTTGTACAACAGCGCGTCGAAGGTGGCGTGGAACTTGTCGGCGACCTCACCCGGCAGCGGCTCGCCGCCGATCGGCACCCGGCGCAGGGTGCGCCACTGGTTGACGCCGGGCAGCGACAGGAACAGGCCGAGCAGCGACGGCACGAAATGCATCGAGGTGATGCCCTCGCGGTAGAGCAGATCGGTCAGATAACCGATGTCGCGCAAACCGTCCGGCCGCGGAATCACCAGCCGCCCGCCACAGATCAGCAGCCCGAAGATCTCGGCGATGGACACGTCGAACCCCGGCGAGGCCACCTGCAGCAGCCGGTCGGTCTCGTCGACCTGGTACTCGTCGCCGAACCAGACGAAGTATTCGGTGACCGGGGCATGCGGCACCGGCACCCCCTTGGGCAGCCCGGTGGATCCGGAGGTGTAGATCAGGTAGGCGGTGTTGTCCGGCCGCAGCGGCCGGACCAGTTCGTCGGGGGCCGGGTCGGCGGGCGAATACCCGGCCAGGTCGGTAACCGGTTCGCGCAGCACGAGTGTGGCCTCGGCGTCGCCGAGGATGTAGGACAGCCGGTCCTCCGGATAGGTCGGGTCGACCGGCAGGTAGACGGCTCCGGCTTTGAGGACGCCCAACGCGGTGATGACCAGCTCGGGAGATTTGTCCAGCAGCACGGCGACCCGGTCCTCGGTGCCGATACCCTGGTCGATCAGCCAGTGCGCCAATCGGTTTGCTTCTTCGTTGAGCTCGCGGTAGCTGTAATGACGGCCCTCGTAGACGACGGCGACGGCATCGGGCGACGTCGCTGCGCGTTGGGCCACCAACGCCGGCATGGTGGTCGGTGGTGTCGAGAACTCCTGGCCGGTGGCGACGTTCCGCAGCCACTCGGCCTCGCCGGCACCGAACAGCTGCAATCGATTCAGCTCGGTGTCGGGGTCGGCCAGGGCGCTGTCCAATAGGATGGCGTAATGCTCGAGCAGCTGAGCGGCCAGCGACGGATCGAGCACCTCGACGAGATACTCGGCCTCCACCAGCGCCCCGGTTCCGGACAGTTCCAGGGTGAAGCTCAGGGGCAACTGGCTGAATTGACCGCACAGATGGCCACGCTCACACTGCACGCCGGGCGGGCAGAAGCCGCCGCCATCGGATTCGCGGAGACCGAAGCTCACCCGGGTCATCCGGTCGGCGCCGTGGCGGCGGTCGGGGTTGGACTCCCGCACCAGCCAGTCGAGGTTGACGTGCTGGTGGGCGAAAGCCCCGGTAGTGATGTCGCGGGTGTGCGCCAGTAGGTCGCGGAATGTTTGCCGGGGTTGCGGTTGGGCGCGCACCACGACGGTGTTGCCGTAATAGCCGATAGCATTCTCGGCTCCGGCGTTGCGGTCCGTCACCGGTGCTGCGATCAGGAAATCCGTGGCATGGGTGTAGCGGTGGATCAGCGCGGCGAATGCGGCCAGCATCACCAGGTATGGGCTGGCGCCGCACTCGCCGGCCAGCGCCGTGACCCGGTCGAGAGTGTCCGCGGACAGGTGCGTCGACACCCGTTGCGCTCGCCAGGTGCTGGGCACCGCCGATCCGTTGGCGCCCGGAAGTTCCAGCGGCTCGGGCAGATCCGACATCAACGATCGCCAATAGGCGAGATCTTCGTCGAGGGTGCCGGCGGCAGCGGCCGATACCGGCGGCGTCGCGCCGTCGAGGCCGTCGGGGTCGGAATAGGCGCGGGTCAGGTCAGTGAAGAACGGGCCCCACGATCCGTCGTCCCAGGCGATGTGATGGGCGGTGATCAACAGCATCAGCTCATCGGCGCCCAGCCGCACCGCGGTGACCCGCAGCGGGGAGTCGGCGGTCAGATCGAAAGGACGGCGAAACTCCCGTTGCGCCAGCACTTCCAGCCGCAACCGCCGGGCCTGCTCGGCCAGCCCGGACAGGTCGTGTTGGGTCCAGCCGGGCCGCAGGTCAGCGTGCACCATCGGGCGCGGATCGCCGTCGTCGTCGGCGTGATAGGTGGTGCGCAGCACCGGGTGCCGAACCGCCACGGCGTCCAGCGCCCGGTGCAACCGCCCGACGTCGACGGTTCCTGTCAGCCGGTAGGACGCGCAGATGTTGAGCAGCGAGCTGCTCGGATCGACCGACTGCACGAACCACAGCCGGCGCTGACTATCGGACAGCGGGGGACTGGCGTCCTGCTGTGAGTCCTGGGATGGTGACGCGGACCAGGCCAAGTCAGGTTCGGCCGGCCCAGCGCGCCACGACGTCAAGTCTTGGTCGGTGTCAGTCACGCGAGGATGTCAACCTTTCTCGTCTTTTTTCTCGTCTTTCGGGATTCGCGGTGGACCCGGGCTCCGCGGTTGACTCCGGGCTTGCGGCCGGGCCGTCCGCGCCGGGGGCCGACTGCAGAATCCCGATCAGCTCGGCGCCGGTGATACCGCCGAGCAGGCGGGCCGCGGGCACCGATTGGCCGGTCCACCGGCGCAACCGGTCACGCAGGTCCAGCGCCAGCATCGAGTCCGCGCCGAGGTCGACCAGCGACGCGTTCAGGTCGACCGCCGCCGGACCATCGAGACTGAATGCCGCGGCGATCTCGGCGCGTACCAGATCGCTGACCGATAGCTGGTCCGGGCGGTCTCCGTCGGCCCCCGAATCATCGTCGCGTTCGGTGGTTGCTGTCGCGAACGGCATTGCGGCGCCCTGGCTTTCGAAGAACACGCGAAGGCGGTCGAAGTCGGCGGCCAGAATCAGCGGGTCGCCGTGACGGCGCCCGAGACTGGCCGTGATCGCCGCGTCGGGGTCCATGGCGATCAAGCCGGACCGCTCAATGCGGGCGACGTCGTCGGTGCCCGCGATCGTGGTGCCCTGCCACAAGCCCCAGCGCACCGACATGCAGTTCAGTCCGTTGCCGCGCAACTGGGCGGCCACCGTGTCGAGCATCCGGTTGGACGCCGCATAGCCGGCGTGCCCGTAGCCGCCCCACACTCCGGACACCGAGGAACACAGCAGGATCCGCGCATCCGGCCGCAGCGGCCACCCGTCGATCATTCGGATCAGCCCGGTTACCTTGGCGGAGAACACATCTGCCCACTCCTGGTCGCCGAGTTGGTCGTGGGGGGCGAAGCGGGCTGCGCCGGCGGCGTGGATCAACAGCGACGCGCCGTGGCCGGCGTACTCGCCGGCAACGGCCGCCAGCGCGTCGGTGTCGGTGATGTCGCAAGCCGGGGCGTGCACCTGCGCCGGGTACCCCGCAGTCAACCGGTCCAGCTCGGCCCGGTCGAGGCCGTTGCGGCTCAACAGCGTGACCCGCTGGGCGCCGTGTTCAACGCAGTGCCGGGCGTACCGCAGGCCGATGGTGCCGTTGCCGCCGGTGATGACCACGTGGTCCAGCGCCGCGGCGTCGACGCGTTCGGGCGCGGATTCGGCGGACTCGCGCAGCGTCCGGACAAAGCAATCGAGCCCGGTGCCGGAATGGTGGGCGCGCACCGCGACTTCGGTGTGATCGTCGAGCAGCACATCGACGCACCGGTGGGCGGTCGCCTTGTCGATACCTCGGCTCGGCACGTCGAGGTGGGCGAATGTCTGGTCGGGGAACTCGAAGCCGACGCTGCGGTGCATCGCGGCCAGCGCGGCCTGCGCCGGCAACGCCACCGGTGCGCCGGCGTCCACCTGCTCACCGCGGCTGGTGACCAGCCAGACGCGTCGACAGCGCGGCCCGACCGCGTGGCGGTAGTCGAGTTGTCCCGCGCCGCTGCGGAGTTGGCCGGCTGCGGCGATCGGGTCCGGCTGCATCAGAGCCGGTGCGATAATGACGGCGATCTCCGCCTCGGCGGGGTCCTTCAGGTCGCACGCGGGATGCGCCCGGACGGCACGGGTCAGCCGGCGCATCAACGGATCGTCGGCCGAGTCGGGCGTCACGACCGCGACGGCGGTGCGCGCCCGGCCGGCCGTGTCGTGTTGACTTCGGTCGCGCGGCGGCAACTGGTCCCACTGCTCGTAGGCGACCACCAGAGCCGACCCGGGTGCCGGCGGCAACGGCTCGGGGGTGGCCCATAAATGTATGGCCCGCATCGGCGCGGTCGGGAAACCCCGCAGCAGCGGCTGGTCGCCGACGCCCGCGACGTCTCGCCAGCGGTAACCGGGATTGGCCACCGCGGCGGCGGCGATGTTGGCGGACAACTGCTCCACGACGGGTTCGTCACGGCGCCCCGAACCCACGATCAGGGCGTCTTCGGCCAGTTCGGCAAGTGCGTAGCGCAGCGACGGATGCGCCGACATTTCCACGAACGTGCCCGCGCCGCGTTGCCCGGCCGTTGCCGCGGCCCGATCGAATCTGACTGTGTTGCGCAGGTTTTGGTACCAGTAGTCGGTGAAGTCGGTGTCTGGCGTGACCACGTCGCCGCGAGTCGAGCCGACGAACTCCACCGGTGCGTCCAAGAACTTCGATGCGGGCAGCAGTTCGCTCAACGTGTCGCGCAGCGATTCCAGCTTGCTGGTGTGCCCCGGATAGTCAACGGTCAGCTTGCGGGCGAAAATGCCGTCCTTTTCGGCCCGTCCCACGATGGCGGCCACTGCGTGGCGGTCCCCGGAAACGACACTCGACGACGGCGAGTTGACTGCCGAAACTTCCAGCCAGCCCGGCGTTTCGGCGATCAATCGCTCAGCCTGATCGGCGCCCATGCTGAGGACCGCCATGCCGTAGCGGCCCGACAGCCGGCCGACCACGGTGGCCCGGGCGGCTACGACGGCGACCGCGTCCGCCAGCGTGATGGTGCCGGCCACATAAGCGGCCGCCGCCTCTCCCAGACTGTGCCCAATGGTGAGGTCGGGCAGCACTCCGCAGGATCGCCACAGCTGCGCCAGACTGGCGGCGTGGGTGAATTGTGCTCCCTGGACGTCGATCTGCGACCAGCCGCGGTCCGTGCCGGCCCTCGAGCCGGCTGTCGAGCCGGCCCTCCTGCCGGCCCTCGCGCCGGCTGGAGTCTCGCCTAACAGATAAGGCAGCGGCGAAGGCAAACCCGCAGCGACGAACGCTTGCGCGCATCGGTCCGCCTCCGCCCGGTACGCCGGAAGACGCTGGTACGCCTCGGCTCCCATCGAGGGCCACTGATTGCCCTGGCCCGGGAACGCGAACGCGGTTCGCGTTGTGGCGTTCTCCGAAGACCGGGCGACCAGCGGATGCTGTTCACCAGCGGCCAGTGCGCGCAGCCCGGCCTGGAGTTCAGCGCGGTCGGCGGCCCGCACGACCGCGCGGTGGCGGCGCACCCGCCGGGTGCGCAGCAGCGTGGCCGCCACTGCCGGGGTCACGTCGTCGGTTCCGGGTTGCGCCCCGAGGTGCCCGAGGTAGTCGAGGATGGCCGCGGCGTCCTGACCGATCAGCTCTTCTTCATGTGCGCTGAGCAGCACCGGCACGCGGTTATCGGGAAGTCGGTGCGTGGCCATCATGCGGCGCCTGCTATCGATGCCATCGAGACGATGAGATGGGCATTGGTGCCGCTGATGCCGAAGGCGGAGACGGCGCCGATCCGTTGCCCGTCCGCGGCCGGCCACGGGGTCAGTTCCTGTGCTAGTCGCAAACCCTGGCTGTCCCAATCGATTTCCCGACTCGCCTCGGCGGCGTGCAGGGTGGGTGGCACCGCGCCATGGTCAGCGGCGACCAGAACCTTGGCCAGACCGAGCGCTCCGCCGGCGGCCTGCGCATGGCCGAAGTTGGACTTCACCGACCCCAGCAGGGCGCCGCGACCCGGTTCGGTGTTGCCGTAGGTTTCGGCCAGCGCCTGCAATTCGGTGCGATCACCGAGCCGGGTGCCGGTGCCGTGTCCCTCGATCATGCCGATCTGTTCGGGCCCGAGCCCTGCTTGGGCCATGGCCCGCAGAAACAGGCGGCTCTGCGCGGCACTCGACGGGGCGGCGAGCCCCGCGCTGCGGCCGTCCTGGTTGAGCGCGCTGGCGCGGACCTCTGCGACGATTCGCCTGCCGTTGCGCAGCGCAACCGACTTCCGTTGCAGGACAAACATTGCCGCACCCTCGGCCCAGAGGGTGCCACTGGCTTGCGCGCTGTAGGGGCGGCAGTGGCCATCGTCGGACAGGGCGTGCTGCTTGGAGAACTCGACGAAGAAGCCGGGAGAGCCCATCACGGTGACCCCGCCGGCCAGGGCCATGTCGCAGTCGCCGGCCCGCAATGCCTGCACCGCAACGTGAAGTGCGGCCAGCGCAGACGAGCAGGAGGAGTCGATCGTCAACGCCGGGCCGGCCAGTCCCAACAGGTAGGAGATCCGGCCGGAGATCACCCCGGAAGCGGTCCCGGTGAGCAAGCGTCCGCTGTGGCCGGAGAACTCCGCCATGTCGGGGCCGTATCCAGTGAGGTAGGCGCCGACATAGCAACCCACGTCGTGTCCGGCCAGGTCGTCGGGGTTGATACCGCTGCCTTCCAGGGCGCGCCAGGCGACTCGCAAGGCAACCCGCTGCTGCGGGTCCATCGAAATGGCCTCACGCAGCGAAATGCCGAAGAACGCCGGATCGAAGGTCGCCGCCCCGGTCAAGAAGCCGCCGCAATTGCGGATCTTCTTGAATCCCTCACGGCAGGATCCGGTCAGCAGGTCGCGGATCGGCCAGCCCCGGTCAGTGGGCAACGGGCACAACCCTTCCTGTCGTTGCGACAGGAAGTCCCAGTAGCCCTCCGCGGTGTCGACACCGCCGGGCGCTTCGATCGCCATGCCGACGATGACGATCGGATCGGGGTCGACGACGGTGCTCGCCTGGGGGTCAGACATCGGAGACGGCCTGACGAGCTGAAGTAGTGATGTTCGGGTAGACGCAACCGGCGCGGGCGTAGGCGTCGCCGGGCGCGCTGCGTCCGAAGAGATCCCGCACTGGTAGCGCTGCGGTCAGCACCGCAGTGCCGATCTCGTCGCCTGCGTGTGGTCACGCCATCTAGGCAGGCCACTAGCGGGGCCGTCTCCCCAGGCCCGGCGCGCGGCGACCGATCGTCGGACGTCGCATCCAGCATCGCCGCACTTCACTGGGCCAAGTCCGGCCGAGCCATAGGTCCGCCCGTACCCATGCTGGTACCGGCCGAACCTAGGGCAACCCAGGTGCAATGCCACCATCGCCACCTCCCGCCCAACGATCAGTTCCGAATATTCATCTGTTGGCCGGCCGGCAGATCGGCTGGCGATACAACGCCGACGAGCCACCCACCGGCCGAAGTTCTGAAGTGCTAGCACGAAGTACCTGAAGTGCTAGCACTATGCGATCAGCTCATAAGCTGACCGTCCAGACCCGGATACCCGCCGCTGCCAGCCGGTAAACACGCAGCTGAGAGGGCACTGCGGCGGTATATGGACGACCCCGATGAACGGACGTTCACCGCCGCGCCCGCCACCCGTGCGCAACCATGTGCGCAACATCGTGCGGCGCATCCCGGTCATCGCCGTCGCCGACGCCGAGATGGCCTGTCGCGGGCGATCATGAGGACCCGCTATTTCGTTACCCCCGTCATGGTTTCGACTGCGTCTGTACAGGGAATCGCAGTGAATGTGTTCGAGCGGCTCGGCAGGCAGCAGTTGGCGCGGATTGGGTCCGGGTCGGTGTTGGTCGCACCGACCGCCTTCGAAGCCGATGACGCCGATGACGCCGATGACCATAGCGACTGCGCGGTGCTGCCGCGGGCCCGCGACGAATCCAACCCGGGCCGCAGCGGCCACCGTCGACGCCGAATCAGACGCCTAATCGGACGGAGCCGTCGCGAGTCGAGCTGGACACCCGGAACACACCAGAGCGCAGACAACCAAGGAGGACCCGGTCAAGAACAGCCGGGCCGCCACCAAGCGATGCCCCACCCGGCACCCCCTGACGATCGATGAAAGGACATACATGTCAACAACATTCGCGCCCTGGATCAAACGCGTGCCGGGGCCGGACCGTCAACCTCGCCGCGGCGCTATCGTGGTGTTCCCGCACGCCGGAGCGGCAGCCACCAGCTATCGGAAATTAGCGACGGCCCTGGCCGCCGGCGGCGACACGTTCATCGTCCAGTACCCGCAGCGGGCCGAGCGGCTGAACCATCCTGCGCCCAGAGATATCCACGACCTGGCCCGGGGATTGTTCCATGCGGGCCCCTGGCACCGGGCGGCGCCGCTGCGGCTGTTCGGGCACAGCATGGGCGCGGTGGTCGCTTTCGAGTTCGCCCGGATCGCCGAACAGCGCGGCATCGCGGTGCGCAAGCTGTGGGTGTCGGCCGGCCCGGTGCCATCGGCTGTCGCGGACCTGCCCCAGCTGCCGACCAGTGACCCGGAACTGCTTGCCGACCTTGCCAACATGGGCGGGACCGACCCTCGGTTATTGGCCGACGAGGAGTTCGCTGCGCTGCTGACCAATGCGGCGCGGTGCGACTATGAGGCGCTCAACCGGTACGGCTGCGGCTGCAGTGTGCGGATTCGCGCCGATATCCACGTCATCGGCGCCCGGGATGACAATCGCGTCGATGCCGGGTCACTGCACCGGTGGGCCAACCACACCCGCGGCAAATTCACGTTGTCGTTTTTCGACGGCGGGCACTTCTACATCAACGATCACACCAACACCGTCGCCAACCGGGTCGTGACCAATGTCTGAGATCGCGTTTGGCCCGCATTGGCAAAGCATGGGAAACGGATCCCGGTGGCCATCGCCGGCAAGGCGGTCGGGGGGCGCGCGGCGCCGGCATTGACCCGTTGACCGTGGGTGCGGGTGTTTGCCCGGCGACACAACTCGCAATCGATCGGAGGCCGACAAGTGCCAGTCCAGATACGGCCGGCGCGAGCGCTGCAGACACTCCGGAAAGGCAATGCGCCCATCGGCGAAGTACCGCCGGACAATCAGCTGTCGTCCATGGACCACGCCATGTTCACGCTGCTGCGCTCCATGGACCGGGTTGCCGTCGTCCAGTGTGTGTGGGTATACGAACATCCCGTCGACTTCGAGGCACTGAAACGCTTCCACCACAACCTCGGCTATGGATTGCTGGGACGGCGCATCGAGCGTTCGCCACTGCCGTTCGCCCGCCATCGTTGGGTCTGCGACCGGGGGCCGGCGGAGATGGACGTGGCCGAGCGTCCGCGTCCGCGCGGCGAACTCAGCGACTGGATCGACGAACGCGCCCAGGAGCCGATCGATCCCGAGCGGGGGCCCGCCTGGCGCCTCGGTGTCCTTCCGCTGACGGACGGCTCGACGGCGGTCAGCCTGGTGGCGTCGCACTGCCTGATCGACGGGCTGGGGATGGGCCTCGCGGTCGCCGAGGCGGCCATCGGCAAGACGCGCGACCTGGGCTATCCGCCGCCGCATTCCCGCACCCGGCTGCGGGCGCTGGCCCAGGACGCCCGCCAAACCGTGCGGGGCGCGCCCGAGGTTGGCCGGGCCCTTGCCGGGGCGGCGAGAGCGGCCCGTCGTCGCCGCCAAGAGCAGGCGCCTGCGTCGACACCGTCGCGGTCCGTCGCCGCCGGGAGCGGCTGCGGCGACGAACGTGTCGTGGTGCCGGCTATCGCCATCCACGTCGATCTGGATCAGTGGGATGAGCGCGCCGACGCCCTTGGCGGAACCAGTCACCACCTGGCCGCTGGATTCGCGGCGAAACTCGGCGAGCGGATGGGGCGCCGACGCTCCGGTGACGGCGCCGTCACCTTGCAGATCCCGCTCAGCGATCGGTCCGAACACGACACCCGGGCCAACACGCTGTCGTTTGTGAGCGTGAGTGTCGACCCCAGCCGGGTAACGACCAACTTGTCGCCAACCCGCGCGGCCATCAAGCAGGTGTTCAATACCTTGCGCGAAACCCCGGACGTGGCATCGCCGATGCTTCCGCTTGCCCCGCTGGTGTCGTTCGTCCCGAAGCGGGCGCTCAAACGGCTGGCCGAAGCCACGTTCGGCTATGACGATCTGCCCGTGGCGTGTTCGAGTCTCGGCGATCTGGCCGCCGTGGCGGCCTGCCCGGACGGAACCGAAGCCGAATACGCGTTCGGCGGTGGTGTGATCCAACGGGTTATGCGGGAGCATCTCGAGCGCCACGGCGAACTATCGCTGGTGTTCGTGCGGATCAGCGGCAAGATGTGCATCACCGTCGTCGCCTACCAGGCCGGTGAGGTCTGCTCCAAGCCCCAATTGCGTGAGCTGGCGGCACGCACCCTGGCCGAGTTCGACCTCAGTGGGGTGATCGAGTAACCGCGATCCGCTGTCGCGCATAGCAAACTCATGAAAACTGTCAACTGTTTTGGACGGATTCTGGCGGGTATCCCTCGTTCATGACCCTCGCGCTAGCCGCCGGCCTCGCGATCACCGTCTCGCATGGTTGCCGAGATGAGTGAACCCGTCGGGCGCCCCGGCGCTGCCGGCCCGGCGATCACGACGACCAGGTTGCCGCCGGCACCACCGCGGATAATCCCCAAGGGACTGCAGGGCATCGCGTTCGTAGCGGCGCGGCGGTGGGCCACCGAGCAGCTCGCACGTCGCTACGGCGGTGCGTTTCGGCTCGATGTTCCGGTGTTCGGACGCCTGGTCGTCGTGGCCGACCCCAGGTTGGCCAAAAAGGTGTTCACCAGCACGACAGACGAACTCGGCGCCATTCAGCCGAACTTGAGCCGGCTGTTGGGCTCGGGTTCGGTATTCGGGCTCGACGGCGAAGAGCACCGCAGGCGCCGAAAGCTGCTGGCGCATCCCTTCCGTGCCAGCAACATGAGGAATTACGAGCGGATCGTCGAGCAGGAGACACTGCGGGAAATCGCCGACTGGCCCGACGGCACGGCCTTCCCCACGCTGCCGGCGATGAAGCGCATCACCCTCAACGTGATCTTGCGCGCCGTGTTCGGCGCCGAGGGAGACGACTTCGACGAGCTGCGCCAGGTCATCGTGCCGTGGGCGAAGTGGGGTTCACGATTGTCGACGCTGCCCCTGCCCAACCGAACCTATGGTCGCTACACCCCGTGGGGCCGGCTAGCGGAATGGCGGGGCAAGTACGACACGATCATCGACAGAATCATCGACAAATCCCAATCGGGCGCCCAATCGGGCTCGGAGTTGGAGGACCGCGCCGACATCCTCTCGCTGATGCTGCGCAGCGCATACGACGATGGCTCACCCATGTCGCGAGAGGACGTCCGGGACGATCTGCTCACTCTTCTGGTCGCCGGACACGAGACCACCGCAACCACCTTGGCCTGGGTGTTCGAACGGCTGACCCGCCAGCCCGAGGTGTTGTCGGCGCTCGTCGAGGAGGCCGACACCGACGACAACGAGCTGCGCCATGCGGCGATCTACGAGGTGCAGCGCACCAGGTCGGTGATCGACTTCTCCGGTCGCCGGGTGCGGGCGCCGTCGTTCGAGTTGGGGGAGTACATCATTCCGGAGGGTTATTCCATCGTCGTCAGCATTTCGCGCTGCCATGCCGACGCCGGTACGTTCCCAGATCCTGATCGCTTCGATCCGCAACGCTATATCGAGGGGAAACCGTCGCCCTTTGCCTGGGTGCCGTTCGGGGGCGGAACCCGGCGCTGTGCGGGGGCCGCGTTCGCCAAGATGGAAATGAACGTGGTGCTGCGAACCATCTTGCGCCACTTGACCATCGAAACCACCACGGCACCGCCGGAGAAGATTCGGGCGGGCGGCCTCGGCTTCCTGCCGAAAGACGGCGGGCGGGTCGTCGTGCACCACATCAGGCGCTGAACAGTCGGGCCGGTGCGGTCCACGCATCCCGGCCGGTGCGAGCACCGGGTGCATCGGAGCCGCGCCCGGGCGCATCGGACCTGCGACAGGCTGCCCCGGGGCGGCCGACGCTATAGCGGGTCCGCCAAACGTCCCGGCGAGCGAAAGGCCAAGGGCGCAGAGGACATCCGCCGACAAGGTGCGAATGGTTGACATGCCGAACGCCCTTCGGTTCGGGGTGAGGACGAGCCGGCGCCTCAGCTTGCTGCGCAACGGGTTTCGTTGGGCTAGGTAACGATCCGCGAGCTCAGAACGGACTTGCTCAGCATGTTGGCAGTAAATTCACGGCGCTGGAACGGAATCCGGTCGGCTTCGTGGCTTATCGTCATCGCCGTGTATGGAACCGCGGAGGCGGCCAGCGGCGCGGTGGTCGGTATCGGGACGAGTGAGCCCGGCCCGCTGGTAACACCGATGAAAAGGGTGGCGCTCGCCTGCGTCGTCGGCTCAGCGGTCGAATACTACGACTTCTACATCTACGGCACCGCGGCCGCGCTGGTGTTTCCCTCGGTGTTCTATCCCGGTCTCGGCCCTGCGATGGCCACCGTCGCCTCGATGGGGACATTCGCCACGGCGTTTCTGTCGCGGCCGCTCGGTGCGGCGGTGTTCGGACATTTCGGGGACCGACTGGGCCGTAAGAAGACCCTGCTCGCCACGTTGCTGATCATGGCCGTGTCGACGGTCACCGTCGGCGTGGTGCCCGGGACCGCCACCATCGGGGTGCTAGCTCCGCTGATTCTGATACTGCTGCGCCTGCTGCAGGGTTTCGCCGTCGGCGGTGAATGGGCCGGATCGGCGCTGTTGAGTGCCGAGTCCGCGCCCGCGCACAAACGCGGCTATTACGGGATGTTCACCGCGCTCGGCGGTGGCATCGCACTGGTGCTGAGCGGCCTTACCTTTCTGGGCGTGAACTACACCGTCGGAGCAGACAGCTCCGCATTCATGCAGTGGGGATGGCGTATCCCGTTCCTGCTGAGCGCACTGTTGATCGTCGTCGGTTTGTATGTGCGCCTCAAGATCGGGGAGACCCCGGTCTTCGCCGGCGAGATGGCCAAGGCCGACGCTGGTGACGCAACCGGTAGCCCCGCGCCGTTGGCCGAAGTGCTGCGCCGGCAGCGCCGCGAGGTCGCGCTGGCTGCGGGCAGTGTACTCGGGGCCTTCGGCTACCTGTATCTGGCCAGCACCTACCTTCCCTCCTACGCGCAAACCCGGCTGGGCTATTCCCGCGACTTCATCCTGCTGGTCGGGGTGCTGGGCGGGCTGACCTGCATCGTGTTCGTGTCGACGACGGCGACGCTGTGCGACCGGTTCGGGCGCCGGCGCCTCATGCTGGTCGGGTGGGCAGCGGGCCTCCCGTGGTCGCTAGTGGTGATGCCGCTGATCGATTCCGGCAATCGCACCTGGTTCGCAGTCGCAATCCTGGGCGTCTACGGCATCGCGGCGGCTGGTATCGGACCCGTCGTCGCGCTGATCCCCGAACTGTTCGCCACCCGCTACCGCTACACCGGCACCGCCCTGGCGATCAACCTCGCCGGCATTGCCGGGGGCGCGCTGCCGCCATTGGTCGCCGGCACCCTCGCGGTCGTCTACGGCAGCTGGGCCGTCGGCCTGATGATGGCCGCTCTGGTGGCGGTCAGCCTGGTTTGCACCTACCTGCTTCCCGAAACCACGGGCACCGCGTTCGGCTCGCTTATTTGAGGGTTAGTTGGCGTGCAGATCCTCGTTGAGTGCGATGCCTTCCCGGTCGCGGGCTACCACCTCGACGGCCCCGGTCACCGAATTGCGGCGGAACAGCAGATTCCCCTGGCCGGAAAGCTCGCGTGCCTTCACGGTGCTGCCGTCCGCCATGCTGACCTTAGTGCCGGCGGTGAGGTAGAGGCCGGCCTCCACCACGCAGTCGTCGCCCAGGGAGATGCCCAGCCCGGCGTTGGCGCCGAGCAGGCAGCGTCTGCCGATCGAAATGACCTCAGTGCCACCGCCGGACAGGGTCCCCATGATCGACGCGCCACCGCCGATGTCGGAGCCGTCGCCCACTACCACGCCCGCCGAGATGCGGCCCTCGACCATTGAGGCGCCCAGGGTTCCGGCGTTGTAGTTGACGAAGCCCTCGTGCATCACGGTGGTGCCCGGCGCCAGGTGGGCCCCCAGCCGCACCCGGTCGGCATCGGCGATGCGCACCCCGGTGGGCAGGACGTAGTCGACCATCCGCGGGAACTTGTCGACACCATAGACCGTGACCGGTCCATGGCGGCGCAGCCGTGCCCGCACCTCTTCGAACCCCTCGATGGCGCACGGTCCGCGACTGGTCCACACCACATTGGTCAACACCCCGAATAAGCCGCCGGCGTTCAGCCCGTGCGGCGCCACCAGCCGGTGCGACAGCAGATGGAGCCGAAGGTAGGCGTCGTAGGCGTCGGCGGCGGCATCGTCCAGCGAGCCGATGACGGTGCGGACCGCGACGACTTCGGTGCCGCGATCGTCGTCGCGGCCGACCAGTGCGACCAGGTCGGGGGGAATGTCGGACAGGGCCAGTCGGGAGGTTCCGCTGCTATCCGATTGCGTCAGCTCCGGTGCGGGGAACCAGGTGTCGAGGACCGATCCGTCCGCGGCGAGGGTCGCCAAGCCGATGCCTGCTGCTCCAGTCACGCCTCGACACGCTACTTGCTGGCGCGAGCAGACATAGAATCGCATCCCGGGGTGCCCGGGAGTGCGATTCCGTGTCTGCTCGCCGCAAGGGGTGACCCACTACCCTGGTCGCTGTGCTGGACTTACGCGGGGACCCGATCGAATTGACCGCGGCACTGGTCGACATCCCCAGCGAGTCGCGCCACGAGGCCCGCATCGCCGACGCGGTGGAGGCCGCACTGCGGGCCCAGACAACCGGCTTCGAGATCATTCGCAACGGCAATGCCGTGCTGGCGCGCACCAGCCGCAACCGGCCGTCACGGGTGCTGTTGGCCGGACACCTCGACACCGTGCCGTCTGCCGGCAACCTGCCCAGCCGGCTCGAGAACGGCGACCTGTACGGTTGCGGCGCCGCCGACATGAAGTCCGGTGACGCGGTTTTCCTGCATCTGGCCGCCACCGTGGCCGATCCGGTGCACGACCTGACGCTGGTGTTCTACGACTGCGAGGAAATCGAGGCTGCGGCAAACGGGTTGGGCCGCATCGAAAATGAGCTGCGGGACTGGTTGTCGGCCGACGTGGCCATCCTCGGCGAGCCGACCGCCGGCTATATCGAGGCCGGCTGCCAGGGCACGCTGCGCGTCGTGATCAGCGCCACCGGAACCCGCGCCCATTCGGCGCGTTCCTGGTTGGGTGACAACGCAATTCACAAACTGGGCGCGGTCCTGGACCGGCTGGCGCGATACCCGGCCCGCAGCGTCGACATCGACGGTTGCACCTACCGAGAGGGATTGTCGGCGGTGCGGGTCGACGGCGGCGTGGCCGGCAACGTGATTCCCGATCGCGCGTCGGTCACGGTCAACTACCGCTTTGCCCCCGACCGGTCGGTGGCTGCGGCCCTGCGACATGTCCACGCGGTGTTCGACGGGCTCGACGTGCAGATCGAGCAGACCGACGCCGCCCCGGGTGCCCTTCCCGGGCTGTCGGAGCCGGCCGCTAGAACATTGGTCGAGGCCGCCGGCGGCCAGGTCCGGGCGAAGTACGGCTGGACCGACGTGTCGCGCTTCGCGGCGCTGGGCATTCCCGCGGTCAACTACGGACCCGGTGATCCCAACCTGGCGCACCGGCGCGACGAGCGGGTTCCGGCCGCCCAGATCACGGTGGCCGTCGACATGCTGCGGCGCTACTTGAGCGGCTAGCCCGCGGCTAGCCCGACTGGTTCGCCGCTGCCGCTGCTGCTGCGTCCGAAGCCGCGGCGGCCATCCCGATCGCGGCCAGCTCGTCGGCCACCTCGGTCAGCTCGGCAGCATCTCCATCGGCCAGCGCACGGGCGTGTCTGGCCACGAGATCGCCTACCGGGCAGTCGATTTCGGTGGCCAGCCGGGTCACCGGCACTATTGCCCGAATGTCGCCGAGGCGAACGGCATCATGCCAGGCCCGCAGTGCCACCGTCGACTGCCCGCCACGCTCAGCGGTCCGGGCCGCCTCGCGGGCATCGGCGATGGCGCCGGCCTTGTCCCGGGCCGCCGCTTTGGTCCACGCGCGGGCGAGCATGAGTTCGGGGGCGAACAACGCTGACTTGGTGCCGTGTCGGGTTTCGGCGCGCCGCAACGCTTTCGCGGACTCGGCGATGCGGCCCTGCTGCGCAATGGCGGTGGCCAGTAGCATCAGCGACAGCGGACCCCAGGAATAGCCGGTGCGTTCCAGTTCGGCGGCAGCGGGCTCCAATAGCGATGCCGCAGTGCCGAATTCGCCCTTGGTGAGCAGCACGTGTCCCAGCAACACCTCACCGATGGCGCGACCGGGCTGCTGCAGCTCGGCAAAGTCGGTGAACTGCTGGGCCAGCGCCTGAGCCTGGGCGATCTCACCCGCCATCAGTAGCGAGGTGATCTGAGCCAGGCCCACGGTGAACCGCAGCAGCCCGGGATGCTCGGCGGCCGACGCCCGTTGGGCCAGCGGCTCGACGTCGCGGAAGCGACCCATCCGAGCCGACGACAGTGCGGCGGCGCTAGCCGCCCAGGCCACGGCCGTGTCGCCGGGGGACGGCTGGGCTAACACCGTGCCGGCCAGCGTGATGGCCCGCGGCAGGTTGCCGGCGTTCATGGCGAACGTCGCCGTCAACGCGTCCAGTTCGGCCTGTGCGGTGGGCTCGCTGATCCGGTTGCGGGTGGTCTGCAGGAACGCCGTGGCCCGCTCCGGCTCGCCGAGCATCCAGAACTGGTTGGCCGCCCGCGGTACCGCCCACGCCATCAGCTCGGCCTCGGACAGGCCTGCCGGGTCCACCGCCGCCAGCACCGTGGCGGCTTCCCGGCCGCGTCCCTGCCAGCTCAGCGCCTGGGCCAGGACCAGCCGTGCGTCCAGTCCGGCCGACCGCTCCAGCGCCGCTCGGGCCAACCGCTCGGCAAGCCGCAAATCACCCAGGCGCAGCGCCTGCTGCGCGGCGTCGACGACCTCTGCCACCGGCTGCGCGGCCTCGCTGTCCAGTGCGAGCGACGCCAGCCGCAGCCGGTCGCTGAGGTGCTCGGTCGGATGCCGCGACAGCAGGACGACTATGTCGGTTCGGAGTCGTCGCGCCCCGTCGTGGCCTAGCGCCGCATGCGCGCGTTCGGCGAACAGCGGGTGCGCCGTGTAGACCACCGGGTCCTCGGCGTGTCCGCCGCGTACCCGAGTTTCCACCGCTCCCAGCTCCTCCGCTTGCCGCACGGCGCCGTCACCGGCGAGGTATGTCAGGTCCGCGAGCGACAAGGGTTCGGCAATGGCGAGGTAATCCAGCACCGACCGCGCCGCGGCGGGCAGTTCGGCGATGAATTCGTCGACCTCGGCCGGTTCGGTCGCTCCGCCCGGCGGCTCGATGTCGATCCGGTCCAGCAACCCGTCGGTCCACAGCGCTGTGATGGCCTCGGGCGCGGCGGTGACATCCGCGCCGCGGGCGGTGACGATCATCCGGGCCGTACCGGACAGCGCCAACTGGTACACCAGGGTGGCCGACAGGATGTCCAGGTTGTGGGCGTCGTCGACGATGAGCAGCAGGTCACCTTGCTGATCGTCGCCGCTCAGCGATGCCCGGGCGGCTCGCAGTAAGGCGGCCGGCTTGCCCAGCTCGGCGATGTTCACCAGATGGCCGAAGGCGCCGAACGGAACCACGCGCTCGGTCGGGGTGCCGATGACCCAGCGGATGAGAGTAGTGGGGTGCCGGCCACAGAATTGTTCGGCGGCCAACCGGGCCAACGTGGATTTGCCGACGCCGTCCGGTCCGAGTACGACTGCCCCCCCGGTTGACGACGCGTCACCCAGGGAAACGTCCAGCCGCTCCAGCGCGGCCGCATGTTGCGGGACGTTCCATCGAATGGGCACCGCTGGAATCTTATGGCGCTCGATATGAACTGGCGCAATGGTGGCCCAATTCTGCTCGCGTTCCGCCGTGTTGGTCTACGTTTCGGTATATGTGCCCACGACTCGACTCAGCCGAAAAAGAGTGGGCGATATGTGTCTACTGCGCGGCCGGACCGACGCATCCGGAATTGCTCGAACTCGCCGCGGAGCTCGGAGAGGCAATCGCCGACTGCGGCTGGACTCTGGTTTGGGGTGGCGGCAACCTTTCGGCCATGGGCGCTGTCGCCGGCGCGGCGCACGCCCGCGGCGGCCGGACCGTCGGAGTGATTCCCAAGTTGCTGATCCGCCGCGAACTGTCCGACGCTGACGCGGCCAACGAGCTGATCGTCACCGACACCATGCGCGAGCGTAAGCACATCATGGAGGAACGCGCCGACGGATTCATCGTGCTGCCGGGCGGCCTAGGGACGTTGGACGAGCTCCTCGATGCCTGGACTACCGGCTATCTCGGTATGCACCGCAAGCCCATCGTGATCCTCGACCCGTGGGGACACTATGACGGTCTATTGGCGTGGCTGAACAGATTGGTCGACACCGGTTTCATCGCGCAGGTAGCGATGGAACGGCTGATGGTGGTCGATAAGGTGAGCGCGGCGCTGGAGTTGTGCGCACCCGTGTGACCGGGCATGGGCGCCGCGCCCGTCACTTCTCAAGAGCGAATCGAGGGAGAACGTGTCCGATCACCAGGGTGGCGCGCGGGCACGGGTCAAGCTCACCGACGTTGCAGCCCGGGTGCCCGGAGTACTGGCTGACACCCCGTCGATCGTGCGGGGGGCGGTGACCGGGTTGCTGGCGCGGCCAACGTCCAAGGCATCGATCGGGAGCGTTTTTCAGGACCGGGCCGCCCGCTTCGGTGACCGGGTCTTCGTGAAGTTCGGCGAGCAGCAGTTGACCTATCGCGAGGCCAACGCGATCGCCAACCGGTACGCCGCGGTACTGGCCGCCCGGGGCGTCGGCCCCGGCGACGTGGTCGGCATCATGCTGCGCAATTCGCCCAACACGGTGCTGGCGATGCTGGCCGTCGTCAAGTGTGGCGCCGTCGCCGGCATGCTCAATTACCACCAGCGCGGCGAGGTGCTCGCCCACAGCCTGGGCCTGCTGGACGCCAAGCTGCTGCTCGCCGAGTCCGACCTGGTCAGCTCCGTCAGCGAAAGCGGCGGCCCAGCCGGCGAGGTGGTGACCATCGACGACCTGGAGCGCTTCGCCGCAACCGCGCCCACCGGCAACCCCGCGTCGGCCGCGGCGGTGCGGGCCAAGGACACCGCGTTCTACATTTTCACCTCGGGCACCACCGGCTACCCCAAGGCCAGCGTGATGACCCACCACCGGTGGTTGCGGGCGCTGGCGGTGTTCGGCGGCATGGGGCTGCGGCTGAAGAGCTCCGACACGCTGTACAGCTGCCTGCCGCTGTACCACAACAACGCGCTGACCGTGGCGGTGTCGTCGGTGATCAATTCCGGGGCGACGTTGGCGCTGGGCGCATCGTTCTCGGCATCGCGGTTCTGGGACGAGGTGATCGCCAGCGGCGCCACCTCGTTCATCTATATCGGCGAGGTCTGCCGTTATCTGCTCAACCAGCCGGCCAAATCGACCGACCGCGCGCATCGGGTGCGGGTGATCACCGGCAACGGCCTGCGGCCGGAGATCTGGGACGAGTTCACCGAGCGGTTCGGCATTGCGCGAGTCTGCGAGTTCTACGCTGCCAGCGAGGGGAATTCCGCTTTCATCAACATCTTCAACGTGCCCAGGACCACCGGCGTTTCGCCGATGCCGCTGGCCTACGTGGAATACGACCCGGACACCGGAGCTCCGCTGCGCGACGGGAGCGGCCGGGTACGCCGGGTGCCCCCCGGTGAGCCGGGACTGTTGCTGAGCCCGGTCAACCGGCTGCAGCCGTTCGACGGCTACACCGACCCGGCGGCCAGCGAAAAGAAGTTGGTGCGCAACGCTTTTCGTGACGGCGACTGCTGGTTCAACACCGGCGACGTGATGAGTCCGCAGGGCATGGGGCATGCCGCGTTCGTCGACCGGCTGGGCGACACCTTCCGGTGGAAGGGCGAAAACGTTGCCACCACGCAGGTGGAAGCGGCGCTGTCGGCCGACCCCGCGGTCGAGGAGTGCACGGTCTACGGCGTGGAGGTGCCCAACACCGGCGGCCGCGCCGGGATGGCCGCGGTCAAGCTGCGCGACGGCGCCCAGTTCGACGGGCAATCGCTGGCCCGGGCCGTATACGGTCAGCTGCCCGGCTATGCCCTGCCGTTGTTCGTGCGGGTGGTCGAGTCGATGGCCCACACCACGACCTTCAAGAGCCGCAAAGTGGAACTGCGTGCGCAGGCCTACGGTGCCGACGTCGATGATCCGCTGTACGTACTTGCCGGCCGCGATGAGGGCTATGTGCCGTACTACGCCGAGTACCCGCAAGAGGTCGCGGCCGGTAAACGCCCCCGAGGCTGAACGGCGCCGCGGTAGCGTACCCGTCAATCGGGCCAGTTCGCAGCCCTCGCGGCCACGCGTTGGCGTCGAGCCTGCGCTGAAGGCGCCGAAACTGCGTCCACAGTGCGCCCGCCCACACCTTGAGTAGCGCTGAGCGCAGGCTCGATGGTCCGGCACTATGTAGACGTGGAATCAATGCTGTGCGGCCGCCCAGTCGCCGGGGATCGTCCGCTGATCATGGCGATCGTCAACCGCACCCCGGATTCGTTCTACGACAAGGGTGCGACCTTCAGCGACGGAGCCGCCAGAGAAGCCGCCCACCGGGCCATCGACGAGGGGGCCGACGTCATCGATGTCGGTGGCGTCAAAGCCGGCCCCGGCCGAGACGTCGACGCCGACACCGAGATCGCCCGGCTGCTGCCCTTCGTCGAGTGGCTGCGTGCCGCCTACCCCAACCAGCTGATCAGCGTCGACACCTGGCGCTCCGAGGTGGCCCGGCTGGCTTGCGCGGCCGGCGCCGATCTGATCAACGACACCTGGGGGGGTGTAGACCCGGCGATAGCCGAGGTGGCGGCCGAGTTCGGTGCGGGCCTGGTGTGCGCCCACACCGGGGGAGCGCTGCCGCGCACCCGTCCGTTCCGGGTGAGTTACGGTACGACCGCCCGCGCTGTCGTGGACGACGTCATTCGCGAGGTCACCGCCGCGGCCGAGCGAGCGGTGGCAGCCGGAGTGGCCCGCGACCGGGTGCTGATCGACCCGGCTCACGACTTCGGGAAGAACACCTTCCACGGGCTGATGCTGTTGCGCCACGTGGACGATCTTGTTAAGACCGGGTGGCCGGTGCTCATGGCTTTGAGCAACAAGGACTTTATCGGGGAGACTCTGGGGGTGGACGTGACCCAACGCCTCGAGGGAACGCTGGCAGCCACCGCGCTGGCAGCGGCTGCCGGAGTGCGCATGTTTCGGGTGCACCAGGTCTCGGCCACCAGGCGAGTCCTGGAGATGGTGGCCTCCATCCAGGGGATGCGACCTCCGATGCGCGCGGTGAGGGGACTCGCATGACGGCATCGGAGTTGGTCGCGGGCGACCTTACTCATGACGCGGTCCGGGCGGCGAAACCCGGCGACACCTGGTTGTCGGACCGCAGCTGGAACCGTCCCCGCTGGACGATCGGCGAACTGGTGGCGGCCAAGGCGGGGCGGACGATCTCGGTGGTGCTGCCGGCCCTCAACGAGGAAGAAACCATCGAATCGGTGATCGACAGCATCTCGCCGTTGGTCCGGGACTCCGGCGGCCTGGTCGACGAGCTGATCGTCCTGGATTCGGGCTCCACCGACGACACCGAGATCCGTGCCATCGCCGCCGGCGCCCGCGTCGTCAGCCGTGAACAGGCGCTGCCCGAGGTTCCGACGCGCCCGGGCAAGGGTGAGGCGCTGTGGCGCTCGCTGGCCGCCACCAGCGGCGACATCGTGGTGTTCGTCGACTCCGACCTGGTCAACCCGCACCCGATGTTCGTTCCGTGGCTGGTCGGCCCGCTGCTCACCCGCGACGGTATTCACCTGGTCAAAAGCTTCTACCGGCGACCGCTCACCGTCAGCGATGCCGGCGGCAGTGCGGGAGCAACCGGTGGTGGGCGGGTCACCGAGCTGGTGGCGCGACCGCTGTTGGCGGCGCTGCGGCCCGAGCTGCGCGGCGTGTTGCAGCCGCTCGGCGGTGAGTACGCGGCCAGCCGGGAGCTGTTGATGTCCCTACCGTTCGCCCCGGGCTACGGCGTGGAGATCGGTCTGTTGGTCGACACTTTCGACCGGCTGGGCCTGGACGCGATCGCGCAGGTCAACCTCGGCGTGCGGGCCCACCGCAACCGGCCGCTGGCCGAGCTGGGCGCGATGAGCCGCCAGGTCATCGCGACCTTGCTGTCCCGGTGCGGAATCCCCGATTCCGGTGTCGGGTTGACCCAGTTCTTCGCCGTCGGTGACGGCTACACCGAGCACACCTGGCCGGTCTCGCTGGCCGACCGGCCGCCGATGAAAGTGCTGAGACCCCGGTGAACACTGGATTGTTGGCCGCTTAGGGCAAGATCGACGACGTGGCGTTGGTATTGCTGTACCTGGTGGTGCTGGTCCTGGTGGCGATCGTGTTGTTCGGCGCGGCGAGCCTGCTGTTCGGGCGCGGCGAGCAGTTGCCGCCGCTGCCGCGGGCGACGACAGCCACGGTGCTGCCCGCGTCCGGCATCACCGCGGCCGACGTGGAGGCGGTCAAGTTCACGCAGGTGCTGCGCGGCTACAAGACCAGCGAGGTCGACTGGGTGCTGGACCGGCTCGGCCGTGAGCTGGATGAGTTGCGCGGCCAGCTGGCGGCCGTCCACGGATTGCCCCCCGCCGGTGAAGCCGAGGCCCGGCTGGAGGGCACCGAGGCAGCTGACGTGGACGCCGTCGCTTACGACCGTCCCAACCCGACGTGAGCGACGACGACCTGGTGCGCTGCGGCTGGGCGGTGGTTCACGCCGGTCCTGACGCCGAGCTTTACCGCAACTACCACGACCGGGAGTGGGGGCGCCCGCTGTACGGCGGGGTGGCGTTGTTCGAGCGGATGAGCTTGGAGGCCTTCCAGAGCGGCCTGTCGTGGTTGACCATCTTGCGGAAACGGGAGAACTTTCGGCGCGCGTTTTCCGGGTTCGACATCGAGGCGGTCGCCGACTACACCGACACTGATGTGCAGCGGTTGCTGGCAGACGCGGGCATTGTGCGCAACCGGGCCAAGATCGAGGCGACGATCGCCAACGCGCGCGCTGCTGCCAAGCTCGGGTCATCACAGGCCCTTTCGGACCTGCTGTGGTCGTTCGCGCCCCCGCCCCGGCGACGGCCGGCAACCCCGTCCGAAATCCCTTCAGCCACTGCGGAATCCACGGCGATGGCGCGCGAATTGAAACGGCGCGGGTTTCGCTTTGTCGGGCCCACCACCGCCTACGCGCTGATGCAGGCCACCGGGATGGTGGACGATCACGTCCGCACGTGCTGGGTGCCTTCCCGGTGAGTGCGGCGCGGCGCCGGGCGATCGTGGGCGGCAAAAGTCCTCATATCAGAGGTGTTGCGGCCATCCCTTGAAGCCGAGCGTCGAAATCCCGACCGGGGACGGGCAAGCGGGTAGAGCAGCACTGCGCGGCCACAGAACCGGGTCTTGTGCACCTGGTGAACCGGCATAGGGAACAATGGAGGGGTGATTTGGCAGTTCAATGTCGGGTACGGCTGGGAATCCACTTACGGGGCATGCTCGGCGCCGACCAGGTCCGCGAGGGCGGGCCAGCTCGAATCTGGAGGGAGCACTCGATGGCGGCGATGAAGCCCCGGACCGGCGACGGTCCTCTGGAAGCAACCAAAGAGGGGCGCGGCATCGTGATGCGGGTACCACTCGAGGGTGGCGGCCGTCTCGTCGTGGAGCTGACGCCCGACGAGGCCGCGGCACTCGGTGACGAACTGAAGAGCGTTACCAGCTAAATCAGCTCCGGGGCGGGTGGTGCGTCACTGGCAGACCTTCCGGTAGATGTCCAGCGTCTGCCCGGCGATGTGCGCCCAGGAGAACTCCTCGATACAGCGCTGACGTCCGGCCTGGCCGTAACGCTTCGCTGTGGCAGGGTCGGCGACGAGCGCGTTGACCGCCTCGGCCAACCCGGCCTCGTAACCGCTCGGGTCATCAGGGTTGTAATGCACCAGGGACCCGGTGACCCCGTCGGCGACCACCTCGGGCACCCCCCCAACGTCGGAGGCCACTACCGCGGTAGCGCAGGCCATTGCCTCCAGGTTGACGATGCCCAACGGCTCGTACACCGAAGCGCATACGAAAACCATTGCAGCAGAGAGTATTTCACGTAGTTTTCCGATCGGTAGGATGTCGCGGACCCAGAACACGCCGGTGCGGGTGCGGGCCAGTTGGGCCACTGCGGACCGCACTTCATCGGCTATCCCGGGGGTGTCGGGAGCCCCTGCGCACAGCACCACCTGAATATCCGGGCTGAACTGGTGGGCCGCCGCCAGCAAATGCGCAACACCTTTTTGCCGGGTGATCCGGCCGACGAACGCCACTATCGGCCGGCTTGGATCGACTCCGAGTTCGGCCAGTACCGACCCGGTGCGCACGGGTCCGGCCGGATACCACACGTCGGTGTCGATCCCGTTGCGGATCACATGCACCACATCCGGGTCCAGCGTCGGATAGACGCGCAGCAGGTCGTCACGCATACCGGCGCTGACGGCGATGACGGCGTCTGCGGCGAGCACGGCGGTGTTTTCGACCCATGACGAGACCTGGTAGCCGCCGCCCAGCTGCTCGGCTTTCCATGGCCGCATCGGCTCGAGCGAGTGCGCGGTCAACACATGCGGGATGTCGTAGAGCAGCTTGGCCAGATGGCCGGCCAGGCCGGTGTACCAGGTGTGTGAATGCACGACGGTGGCCGCACTCGCAGCGTTGGCCATCACCAGGTCCGCGGACAGGGTCGACAGTGCGGGGTTGGCGTTGCGCAGCCGCGGGTCGGGCTGATGTGTGATGGCTCCCGGGCGAGGCGCGCCCATGCAGTGCACGTCGACTGCACATAAACGCCGCAGTTGGGATACCAGTTCGGTGACATGTACCCCGGCTCCGCCGTAGACCTCCGGTGGGTACTCCCGAGTCATCATCGCTACCCGCATACGCAGCACCGTAGTTCGGCGACGAGGCGGCCCGCATTGCGGGCAGTTGAGGAGCCGGACGAGCGGATGGTGTCGGCGACGAGGCGGCCCGCATTGCGGGCAGTTGAGGAGCCGGACAAGCGGATGGTGTCGGCGACGAGGCGGCCCGCATTGCGGGCAGTTGAGGAGCCGGACGGACCGGCCAATTACCTTGGCCAACAGCTCGTCACAACGGCGGCTAGTGGGGCGGCTAGTGGGGCGGCTAGTGGGGAATGCCCCTGGCAGCGGTTCGCGGGTGCCGATAGGTTTGAGGCCATGAGGGAAGCGCCACACGTGCTGGGCGTCGTTTTGGCCGGCGGTGAGGGCAAGCGGCTTTACCCGTTGACGGCGGACCGGGCCAAACCCGCGGTTCCCTTCGGCGGCGCCTACCGGTTGATCGACTTCGTGCTTTCTAACCTCGTCAACGCCCGCTACCTCAGGATCTGCGTTCTCACCCAATACAAGTCACATTCGCTGGACCGTCACATTTCGCAGAACTGGCGGTTGTCGGGTTTGGCCGGTGAATACATCACCCCGGTGCCGGCGCAGCAGCGTCTGGGTCCGCGCTGGTACACCGGCTCCGCCGACGCGATCTACCAGTCACTCAATCTCATCTACGACGAAGATCCCGACTACCTGGTGGTTTTCGGGGCCGATCACGTGTACCGGATGGATCCGGAACAGATGGTCCGGTTCCACATCGACAGCGGTGCCGGCGCTACGGTGGCCGGCATCCGGGTCCCGCGTGCCGGTGCCAGCGCGTTCGGCTGCATTGACGCCGACGATTCCGGATGCATCCGCAGCTTCCTCGAGAAGCCGCTGGACCCCCCCGCCACCCCCGATGACCCCAACTCCACGTTCGTCTCGATGGGCAATTACGTGTTCACCACCAAGGTGCTGATCGACGCAATTCGCGCCGACGCCGATGACGATCACTCGGATCACGACATGGGCGGTGACATCATCCCGCGATTGGTGGAGGACGGGATGGCGGCGGTATACGACTTCTCCGACAACGACGTTCCGGGTGCCACCGACCGCGACCGGGCTTACTGGCGTGACGTCGGGACGCTGGATGCGTTCTACGACGCCCACATGGATCTGGTGTCGGTGCACCCGGTGTTCAACCTGTACAACCGGCGCTGGCCCATCCGGGGTGAGTCGGAGAATCTGGCGCCGGCGAAGTTTGTCAACGGAGGTTCGGCGCAGGAGTCGGTGGTTGGTGCCGGCAGTATCATTTCGGCCGCCTCGGTGCGCAACTCGGTGTTGTCGTCAAATGTCGTTGTCGACGACGGCGCCATCGTGGAGGGCAGTGTGATCATGCCCGGCACCAGGGTCGGCCGTGGCGCGGTGGTACGCCACGCGATCCTGGACAAGAACGTCGTCGTGGGGCCTGGAGAGATGGTGGGAGTGGACCTGGACCGAGACCGGGAAAGGTTCGCTGTCAGCGCCGGCGGAGTGGTCGCGGTGGGCAAAGGCGTCTGGATCTGAAGCGTGTCCTGCGACACCGGTGAGTGGCCAGCCGCCGGTCAGCGTCCGATCACGCTTGGGTAGCCGCGTTCATCACACCCGGTACGGTTTCCAGCGGGTTTGGTAGCGGCGCGGGCCTGTAACGTGTCGCGTGCGGACTTGCCCGGCCGTGACCGGTCAGGGGATTTCCGGGACCAACAGGTGGGCGTTGTAGCGGGGGCCCCAGCGCAGCGTGATTCGACTGCGCGGCGAGTCCGGATAGGCGGCCGGGAATTGACCGGTGAGCGGGTTGCGCGGGGACAACCATCGACCGGCGATCACCAGGCGCAGTTGCTCTCCGGCACGAAACAACGTCGCCGACGGACCCAGGGCGACATCAACGGCGACCACCTCGCCCGGGGTAGCCGGCTGCGCCCGGACGCACGCCGGGACGGGCTGCCAGGGCCGGGAGGCTTCGGGGTCCAGCTCGCGCAGCGAGACCCGCTGCCAGCCGGTGGTGACCCGGTCGCGGCCCCAGCCGTAGGACCCTTCGAATCCGACGAACCGCCCGTCGCGCCGCTTCTCCACGCCGACGAACAGGTTCGCGTCTTGGCCGCCGTCCAGCTGCACCCAGAGCCGGGCCGCCATAGGTCCGGTCAGTTCGATGTCCGATGGCACTGTCCAGTTGAAAGCTGCTGCACGAGAATGTGTTTCGAATGTGATGCTGCCGGCTTTCGGTGGCCTTTCGGCCGTCAGCAGTCCAGCTGCGGCGAGATACATTGGCCGCCAATGGGTGCGGGCGAGCGGCCATTCGGCCTCCTCGCGCACCTCGGCGATGGTGTCGCGATCCTCGCGAACCTCGAGGCGAACGCTGCGGGTCATGGGTGCTCCGTCGAGCACGTCGCGGAAGAACTTGAGCTGCTCGGCCAACGCGGACTCGGAGTAGAACGTCGCCCACTTGCCGCCGCGATGGGTATAGAGCCGGGCGTATCGGGAACCGCCATCGGTGAACGCCCGGATAGAGCCCCGACTGTGCAGGTTGTTGTCGGAGAAGCTGCCACAGACCAACATCGGCACCGTGATTGCCGATAGATCGGGAACGATTGCGCGCCATACCTCGTCGCGCATCGGATGGCCGGCCTGCATCTGCTCCAGGTCGTAGGCCTGCCGGGTACGACGCACGTTGCGTGACCAAAATCGGGTGAAGCCGATCTCGCGAATTCCGCCGGGAAACGCCAAGTCACGGTAGGCATCGGTGAAGCCCTCCCACGGGCAGATCGCCCGCAGTGCCGGTGGCTGCAGGGCGGCGACGGCGTACTGGCTGATGGCGAGGTAGGACACCCCGAGCATGACCACCCGGCCGTCACTCCAGGGCTGGTCGGCCACCCATTGCACCAGGTCGTAGGTGTCTTCGGCCTCCTGGGCGGAGAGCAGCCTCCCCGTGCCGTTGGAGCGACCGCAGCCGCGCGAGTCGGCATTGACCACGGTGAACCCGTGTGCGGTCCACCAGACCGGGTCCGGCGCCTCCCAACCGGTCAGGGCGGAGAATGTCACCGCCTCGGGTTGGCGCAGCACCCGGTACAGCCGGGGGACGGTCCAGCGCTTGCGCCGGGTGGTCGGCAGATCGTCCTTGCCGTAGGGATGGATGCTGACGATGACTGGCCGAGCGGTCTCGCCGGTTCGACGGAAAACGTTGACGCGCAATACGGTTCCGTCGCGGGTTATGACCTCGACGTCACGCTCGACGAGGACGTCGGCCGGGCGGCGGGTAACGGTGACCGGGGGCTTGACGATTCCGCGAATTCGGCTGAGCGCGTATCGAAGAGCGCCCGGCCGTCGCCACGGCCGGTCCAGGGCGGGCGCCGGATCACTGGACACGCCGTTACCTTAAAGCGCGCCGGCTTGGTGGCAACCGAATTACGCCACTCCGATGTGACTTGTTACCAGACGTAGGGCAGTAACCGATAGTGCACACGCTGCATGTAGTCGCGATATCCAGCCAGTTCCACGGCGAGTGCCTTCTCCTCGTCCAGAATGCGGAGAACCAGGACGAGCATCCCCGGGATGACACCCAGCAGCCCCCAATAGGAGCCCAGCGCAAGCGGCATGCCCACCATCAAGATCACGTTCCCGAAGTACATCGGGTGCCGCACGAACCGGTAGAAACCGCTGGACACGACTTTCTGACCCGCCTCCACCGTCACCGTCGCGGCGGCGTAACTGTTCTGGACGACCACCAGCATGGCGATTGCAAGTCCGGTCGCGACGAGTAGGTCGCCGACCACGCACAGCGCCACCGACACTGCCGACCAGCCGAATCGATGGTCGAGCGCGCTGAGCACCATGATGGCGAAGAAGCCGACGAACGCGCCCATGATGATGAATTTCTGGGCTGTCCTGGTTTCCGCGCGCGGTCCCGCGTGCATGCGCCGCTGCAGTGCGGCCGGGTTTGTCCGGGCCAGGTAGATGCTGGGCACGATCGTTGCAACCGTGAATACGGCGATGAAAACCCATGCCTGCCAATAGTTGAACGTGCCCGCAGGGTAAAACAGCGCAAATCCGAATACGATCAGACCGGCCAGCCCCGAGACAACGGCCCGCAGACCAGTTTTCATTTCCCCTCCCGATGCTCTCGGCTAATTCCGCATGTCACGTCGTTGAAAAGCCATGGCGCCCAACGTGGTCAATCCCGCATCTATAGCCAGCAGCCACAGCAGCGGCTCGGCGGTGAAGTCGCGGCCGCCAACTCGTGGTGTGTGTGCGAACGGTTCCAAGTCCAGCAACCACTGCGGGAAACCCGACAACGAACCAAGCAGGTACAACGCGACGAAGCCGACCAGGACGCCCCACGCTACCGGGGTGAACCGCGGTGCCATACCGAACAATGCGATGGTCACCGCGGACAGTAGCCAGACGCCCGGCAGCTGTACCGCCGCGGTGGCGACAGCGGTGGTCAGCTTGCCGCCGAGGTCGCCGGCGGCGGCGCCGTAGGTGAGTCCGGCCACCACGCCGGAGAGCAGTATCGCAGCCGCTGGACCGGCCAGCGCGATCACCAAATGGCTTGACAGTAACCGCATCCGGGATACCGATCCGGCGAGCAGGGTCTCGGCGCGCTGGGCGAGTTCCTCCTGGTGCAGGCGTAGCGACAGCGAGACGGCGAACGCGGCGGCGACCATGCCCAGCATCGTGAAGCCCACCGCGACAAAGGCTTGCTCCAGCACGCTGGTGCCGCCCAACCGCGCGACGATGTCTCGTACCGCGGTGCCACTGCCCAACTCCTGTCCGATGCCGTGCACGATGCTGCCGATCAACAGCCCGTAAAGCACCAGACCCACGGTCCAGACCAGCACCGCGCCGCGGTCAAGCCGCCACGCCAGCCCGAAGATGTTGCCCAACCAGGGTGCCGCGGTGGCGGGACCGCCGCGTTCGGCGATGAGCCCGGCGCCGACGTCGCGGCCGGCGAGCAGCCGATAGGCCACGACGGTCAGCGCGGTGGCCGTCGCCAGATGCAGTATCAATACCCACCAGCGATCCCCCGCATAGGGCCTGACCTGAAGTGACCATCCCAGCGGGGAAAACCACGACAACGCCCCCGACCCGGCGTCACCGACGGCCCGAAGCGCGAACACCGTGCCGAGCACGGCGAACGCGACACCGCGGGTCACCCGGGCGCTGGGCGATAGCTGCGCGGCGACGGCGGCCACGGCGGTGAACACCAATCCCGACCCGGCTAGGGCCGCGCCGAAGGCCAGCGACCCGGACGGCGCCACCTTGGTGGTCAGCAGTCCCGCCGCACCGATAGCACCGGTTGCGATCGACGCCGAAAACGACAACAGCAGTGCCGCACTGAGGCTCGCGTAGCGGCCGACGGCGGTGGACTCGATCAGCTCGGCCCGGCCGGTCTCCTCGTCGGCCCGGGTGTGGCGGATCACGGTGAGGATGACCGCCACCGCGATGAGGGTGTGAAACATTCCGGCTTTCCAGATGCCGACGGCGCCGAGACTGTCGTTGTAGACCGGGCCATAGAGCGCACGCTGGGCCGGGCTGGCAGCGATCGAGGCCACGAACCCCGCACGATCCTGCTGGGCGGGGTAGACCTTCTCGATACTGCTTACATACACCGTGGCCAGCGGCACCGACAGCAGCAACACCCACAGCGGCAACACCACGCGGTCGCGCCGTAGGTAGAGCCGCAGCAGTCCGAGGGTGCCGGTGAAACCCGAGCCGCGTGGCGGTGCAGATTGGGGTTCGGGGCGTTGGCGATTCAGCGTTGCGGTGCTCATGTCGCCGGTACCTGCTGGGAGTGTTCGCCGACACGCGGGCCGACGCTGTAGTGGCGCAGGAACAGGTCCTCCAGCGAAGGTGGTTGACTGACCAGACTGCGCACCCCGGCGTCGCCGAGCACCCGGACCAGCTCGCCCAGGCTTTCGCTGTCGACCTGGGCCCGCACCGTGTTGCCCTCGACCGTGACGTCCTCGACGCCCTTGATCCGGGTGAGATCGCCCGGGTCGCCGATCATTTCGGCCTTGATCGAGGTGCGGCTGAGGTGGCGCATGGATTCCAATGAGCCGCTCTCGACGGTCTTTCCCGCCTGAATGATGGTGACCCGTTCGCACAGGGCTTCCGTTTCGGCCAGAATATGGCTGGAGAGCAGGATCGTGACCCCACGGCCGCGTGCTTCCTTGACACATTGCTGAAAGACGTTCTCCATCAACGGGTCCAACCCGCTGGAGGGCTCGTCGAGCAGCAGCAGGCTGGCCCGGGACGAAAATGCCGAAATCAGGGACACCTTCTGGCGGTTGCCTTTCGAGTAGGTGCGTACCTTCTTGCGCGGGTCGAACTCGAAGCGCTCGATCAACTCAGCACAAAGCTTCTCGTCGATACCGCCCCGCATGCGAGCCAGCAGGTCGATGGTCTCGCCACCAGTCAACGTCGGCCACAACGTGACATCGCCTGGCACATAGGCAATTTGGCGGTGCAACTGAACCGCGTTCGCCCAGGGGTCGCGGCCCAGCAGCCGGGTGCTGCCGCCGTCAGCCTTGGCCAGGCCTAACAGAATCCGGATGGTGGTCGACTTCCCGGCGCCGTTGGGTCCGAGGAAGCCGTGGACTTCGCCTTCGTGCACGGTGAGATCAAGGCCGTCGAGCGCACGCACCACCCCGAAGTTCTTGATCAGCCCTCGAATATCGATGAGGGCTGAGGCGTTGTCACTGGACATCGGATTCTCCTTGCTTCGCTTCGGCGAGGAAGGCCTCGTACATGGAGCGATCAGCCAGCAGGCCCGCGGTGTAGAGCTCCAGCGCCGGCAGCACCATGTCGCGTGTGTAATCACGGAGTACCGCGCGCAAATCGGTTGGGGTTGCATGCATTTGCAGGTACAACAGAAAGCCGCCACCCCCGGTGATGGCCAGGTATTTGGCCCTGGCCGGGGGGTCGCGGCTGGGTTTGACGGTGCCGGCCCGCACTCCGTCCTCGAGGTAGTCTTCGGCATTGTCGATCATCTTCTGCCACAACGTCATTGCCAATTCACCGCCGGATTGCATGCTGCGCATCAGGTAGGCCATCAGCGGTGCGTAGGACTCGACTTGGGCGAGTTGGCCCAGCCAGGTGGCCGGGTCGTTGGACTGCATCGCCGCCGACTTTTCGCTGCGGATCTCTTCGGCGACATAGTCGTCGCAGGCCTTGCGCAGACCCTCCTTGGAGCCGAAGTGGTGGATGACCAGGGCGGCGCTCACTCCCGCGGCTTCGGCGATGCTTCGCAGTCCAACGCCGAAACCGTGCTGACCAAACTGCTCGATGGCCGCATCCCTGATGCGGGCCGCCGCAGTCAAGTCGACTGAACGCATGTTCAGTACATTAAACGTGTGTTCAGTCGAGAGTCAAGGGAGGGACCGTCAGGAATCCGTTACAGGTTGGTTGATGGGCTTGAGGGACCACACCGCCGTGTCGTTAGGGCACCACAATGCCCCTGGAGCCGGGGCCGCCGTCAAGCCCACTGAGCCCAGGGAGAACAAAGCCGGTGCCGCCCGTGCCGCCGGCTCCACCGGCGCCGCCGTCGCCGGCTTGAGCAGCGGGGGCGTTGCCGCCGGAAGAGCCGGTATCGCCGCCGTTGCCACCGGTGCCGCCGTTGCCACCGGTGCCGCCATTTGCCAACCCGGTGTAGTTGTCAGGTGACCGCACCGGCATGGAACCGGTGCCGGTGTCGCCGCCGCCGCCACCGGCACCGCCGGTGCCGCCTTGACCGCCGTTACCACCGGCCTGCTGGCCGAAAGTGCCACTACCACCGTCGCCGCCGTCACCACCGTCACCGCCGGTGCCACCGTTGCCGCCAGTACCCCCGTGACCGGCAGCGCCGTCGGGCCCCCCCGACAAGCTCGTGGCGCCGTTACCCCCGGTGCCGCCGTGGCCGCCGGTGCCGCCGTTGCCGCCTGTCCCGCCCGGAAGTCCCGGGGATCCGCTGAACCCGCTCGTGCCGGCGGGGCCGGCGCCGCCGTTGCCGCCGTTGCCGCCGTTGCCGCCGTTGCCGGCTAGGCCTCCGCCGCCGGGGTCGCCGGGGCGGCCTGAAGATGCGATGGCCGCGCCGGGCGCGCCGCCGTTGCCACCGTTGCCGCCGTTGCCGGCGTTGCTGCCGTTGCCGCCGTTGCCGCCGTTGCCGCCGTTGCTGCCGTTGCTGCCGTTGCCGCCGTTGCCACCCGTCCCGCCGGTGCCGCCGTCCCCGCCGTTGCCGGACCACGATCCGCCGGTACCACCGGCGCCGCCGTCGCCACCCTTGCCGCCGTCAGCGTCGGTGCCGCCCGTGGAACCGTTGCCGCCGTTGCCGCCGTTGCCGCCGTTGCCCACGACCCCGGTGCTGCCGCCAGCCCCGCCCGCGCCGCCTTGACCGCCGGCGGTCCCGTTGCCGCCGTTGCCGCCGTTGCCGGCGTTGCCCCCGGTTCCGGGCCCGATACTGCTGGCAGTGGCGCCGTTGGCGGCGTATACGCCGTTGCCGCTGAAGCCGCCGGCACCGCCGGCCCCGCCAAAGCCCGGGTTACCGCCGTCACCGCCGTTGCCGCCCGCACCGCCGGCGATGGGGGTTTGGCCAAAGCTGAAGACGCCGGTTCCGTTGCCGCCGTTGCCGGCGTTGCCGCCGGCCCCGCCCAGGGCACCGTCGCCGCCGGCCCCGCCGGTGCCGTGGGTGCCGGCGTTGCCTGACGATGCCAGGGCCGCGCCGGCCGCGCCGCCGTTGCCGCCGGCCCCGCCGGCCCCGCCGTTGCCGCCGTCACCGCCGAACCCGCCGGCCCCGCCGTCAAGATGGAAGGAACCATCAGGAGACAAGAAGAAGGAGCCGTCGGCTCCGGCAGCCCCGTCACCGCCGACGCCGCCTGAGGCACCCTTGCCACCCGTCCCGCCGGCGCCGCCATTGCCGCCGTTACCGGACACCGACCCGCCGTTGCCGCCGGCCCCGCCGTCGCCGCCGGCGCCGCCCGTGCCACCTGTGCTGCCGGTGCCGCCGTCACCGCCGGCGCCGCCCGGGCCGGCAGGCGAAGTACCTGTGCTGCCGGCGGCCCCGTTGCTGCCGTTGCTGCCGTTGCCGCCGTTGCCGCCGTTGCCACCGCTGCCCACGATCCCGGCGTCGCCACCGGCCCCGCCTGCGCCGCCTTGACCACCGGCAGTCGCGCCGTTGCCGCCGTTGCCCCCGTTGCCGCCGTTGCCCCCGGTCCCGGGGCCGTTGTTGCCGGCGGCAACGCCGGCGTGAGTGTAGGCGCCGTTGCCGCTGTAGCCGCCGGCACCGCCGGCCCCGCCAAGGCCCGGGTCACCGCCGTTGCCGCCGTTACCGCCCGCTCCGCCGGCGATGGATTGGCCAAAGCTGAAACTGATGCTTGCTCCGTTGCCGCCGTTGCCGCCGTTGCCGCCGGCCCCACCCAGGGCACCGTCGCCGCCGGCCCCGCCGGCGCCGTGGGTGCCGGCGTTGCCTGATGGTGCCAGGGCCGCGCCGGCCGCGCCGCCGTTGCCGCCGGCCCCGCCGGCACCGCCGGCCCCGCCGTCACCGCCGCCCCCGCCGTCACCGCCAGAAGACAAGAAGAAGGAGCCGCCGGCCCCGCGAGCCCCGTTACCGCCGACTCCGCCGACCCCGCCGGTGGCACCGGCCCCGCCGGCACCGCCGTTGCCGCCATTACCCGACACCGATCCGCCGCTACCGCCGGCCCCGCCGTCGCCGCCGGCGCCGCCGGTGCCGCCAGTGGCACCGTGGCCGCCGTCACCGCCGTCACTGCCCTCGTTGGTCGACGAAGTACCTAGGGTGCCGGCCGCGCCGATGCTGCCGGTGGCACCGGCCCCGCCGTTGCCGCCGTTGCCGCCGTTGCCGACGGTCCCGGCGCTGCCGCCGGCCCCGCCGGTCCCACCTTGACGGCCGGCGGCGACCGCGTTGCCGCCGTTGCCGCCGTTGCCGCCATTACCACCGGTCCCGGGCCCGTTGTTGCTGGCGGCAGTGCCGCTGGCGGCGTGTGTGCCGTTGCCGTTGTTACCGCCGGCTCCGCCGGCCCCGCCGGCGCCCGGGTCGCCGCCGTATCCGCCGGCACCGCCGGTACCGCCGAAGTACCCGTTGCCGCCGTTGCCGCCGTCCCCGGCGGCCCCGCCCAGACCTCCGTTGCCGCCGGCCCCGCCGGCGCCGTGGGTGCCGGCCTGACCGGATGATGCTAGGGCCGCACCGGGTGCGCCGCCGTCACCGCCGGCCCCTCCGGCCCCTCCGGTGCCGCCGTCACCCCCGGCCCCACCGGCCCAGCCGGGAGCGACACGTTGGTCAACGAAAATCGTGCCGGGGGCCCCACTGCCCCCAACACCACCGACCCCGCCGGTCCCGCCAGTGCCACCGGCCCCGCCGTTGCCGCCGTTGCCGCCGTTGCCGGACACCGACCCGCCGCTCCCGCCTGCGCCGCCGGTGCCGCCGACGCCGCCGGCCCCGCCAGTGTCGCCGTTGCCGCCACGGCCGCCGGCAGGACTGTCGAAACCCGAGGTACCTGTGGTGCCGGCCGCGCCCGTGGCGCCGGCCATGCCGGCCCCGCCATCTCCGCCGTTGCCGCCGTTGCCGACCGCCCCGCCGTTGCCACCGGCTCCGCCGCCACCACCGGCACCACCGAGCATGACCGCGTCGGCGCCGTTGCCGCCGTCCCCGCCGTTGCCGCCGCTGCCGGACATGTGGCCCGCCGTACCGTTGGCGCCATCGATTCCGCCGGGCCCACCGGCCGCGCCGCCGATCCCGGCGGCACCGCCGACACCGGGGTTGCCACCGGTTCCGCCGGCCCCGCCGGCCCCGGCGACCCCGGCGACGACAACGCCGTCACCGCCGGAGCCGCCGTTGCCGGGAGTCCCACCGGTACCACCGTTACCGGCGGCCCCGCCATCACCGGCGCTGCCCGGGTGACCCAGCAGGCTGCCTCGGCCGGCCCCGCCGCCGTGCCCGCCGGCGCCGACGGTGTCGCGGGCGGTGCGGGTGAGGCTGGTGGGGCTAGCCA
>NZ_LQOX01000154.1 GCF_002102175.1 Mycobacterium gastri
CCACCACTCCGTTCACCATCAACCCGATCGGCGTGGACTCCTTCGGCCTGCCGCCGATCACCCTGCCCGACATCAACATCCCGCCGATCAAGCTGGGCGCCTTCAGCATTCCGGGGGCCACCACCACTCCGTTCACCATCAACCCGATCGGCGTGGACTCCTTCGGCCTGCCGCCGATCACCCTGCCCGACATCAACGTCCCGCCGATCAAGCTGGGCGCCTTCAGCATTCCCGAACTCGCCGTCAATCCCATCAAGCTCGATCCCTTCACCATTCCGGGCCTGACGATCCCGCCCGTGCACCTCGACGGCTTCACGGTCCCGGGCCTCACGATTCCCAGCATCACGCTGCCCAGCACCACGATCGCGAGTTTCGACGTCCCGCCGCCGCCGGGTTTCGGCAACACCAGCACCGCACCCTCGTCGGGATTCTTCAACACCGGCGGCGGGGGCAGCTCAGGGTTCGGCAATCGTGGGTTGGGCCTCTCGGGTCTGTTCAACGTGAATCCCGCCGGACTTTTCGGCGGCTCGGGTTACCAAAACGTCGGCACCAGCACCTCAGGGCTGTTCAACTTCGGTAGCGCGGTATCGGGCCTCGCGAACACCGGAACCCTTCCGCTGACCCTGCCCAACCTGCTCGCCGGCATTTTCGGCTTCGGAAACACCGGCGCGGGCTTGTTCAGATTCTGAGTGCCGGCCCTCAGCCGGTCGACCCGGCGGGAGAACCAGCCGGGCGGGCAAACCATTGACCCCACTCGCGCCGAACCGCCGATTGGGCATCGGCGAATACGTGAGATGTTGCGCCGTCACCCGCGAGATGGACCAACGCCCATGCCATCGCGAACACCGACACCTTGTGACGTTGTGCCGCCGTGTGCAACTCATCGAGTGCAGTCCCCGGGGGGCACCGGCGCAGCCCGATGAGAATGCCCCGCGCGGTGTCGAGAATGCGACCAGCGTTCGGGCCACCCGAGATCTGGGTCGGCACCCAGTTGGCCGTCATGCCCTGTCAACTCCTGTCGAATCGTCCCGATACCCACCACAAACACCTCGGCCCCGGGGGCGGGTCACCAGGGTGAGCCGCACCGGCTACCGTGCCATGATTCGGGTATCGGCTCCGCAGTGCCAGGCCGCCGCCCACATTGGTATCCGCCCGTGATCACCTCGATACCGGCAACCGAGGCGAGTGCCTCATCCGGTGTCAGGTCCACCGTCAGCGCCAATTAGCCTGCGAGCGCCAATACTTCGTCGAAGCCGGCGACGAGAGCGTCATGGAAGACGTCGTAGTCGGGGATGGCGGCGGTGTCGACGTCGATGCCCAGTGCGCAGGTATCGACATAGGACAGCAGCGTGACGTTGACGGCCGAGCCGATCGTCGGGCCGAACGCGTATTGCGTGCGCACTGCCGCACCTCCGAGGAACACCGGCACCGGGATCCCGGGTACGTCGCTGGTCAGGAAATCAACGTGGCGCAGCACCGAGCCGATATACCAACGCGGCATCAGGTTGAGAACGCCAGCAATCACCTGGGTGTAGGGCAGCGACTTTTCCTGCCGCACCGCGCCGACGCGCTCGTGAATGGCCTTGATCCGTTTCGCCGGGTCAGCCTCGCCGACGGGAATGTCGAACCGCATCAACGTGATTCGGTTTCCACCCATGTCATCGGTGTCCGTCCGCAAGCTGATCGGCATGGTCAGGTGCAAATCGCCAACCGCAACGCCGTGCTTTTCGTGATAGATGCGTAACCCGCCGGCCACCCCGGCGACAAACGCATCGTTGAGCGCGCCGCCACACCGGTGCGCGGCATCGCGCAATTGCAGCCGCGGCACCTCGTGCACCCCGAGGCGCCGGATCAGGCCGCGCTCCCTGATCAGTGGTGAACCCGTGCGGTTGAGCGGCCGGACCGTCCGGTAGACCGAGGCCGCGTTGGCCGCTGCCGACCGGAGCGTCGAGATGGGCCGCCGGATACCGCCGTACACCAGTTGCGGTACCTGCCGTGCCGTGCCGGTCACCACGTTGGCAAGCAACGAGGCGCTATAGCGCCACGAATCGCGGTATCCCTCCAGGCGAGACGGCTGGGGTATCTCCGGTGCGGCGGGCAGTGACTCCAGCTCGTAATGCTCTGCGGAAAGGTCGAATAGCCGCATCGCGATCTGGATGCCCCCGACACCGTCGGTGAGGGCATGGTGGAACTTGCAGATCACCGCCGCGGCGCCGTCGTGCAGGCCCTCGACCAGCGTCGCCTCCCAGAGGGCCCGGGCCCGGTCGAAATCCTGCATCGCGGCCACTCGGGCCATCTCGAGCACGTCGTCGAGGGTGCCGGCTCCCGAAACGGCCACCCGCCGCATGTGATAGTCCAAGTCGAAGTCCGCGTCGTCCTCCCACCGCGGCGGGGCGGGCGGCGGAGATTCCACCACCCGCTGGCGAAACATCGGCAGTTCCCGGCTGATCAGGTCGAATCGTCGCCGCACCTCGTCCCAGTCCGGGGTCCGATCCAGCAGCACGAGCGTGACCACCGTCGATCGCAGCCGTGGGTCGGTTTCCATGGCCCAGGTAAAGGCATCGCTGTTGCGCATGAATTCAGTCATGATTGCTCCACCGACAAACGTACGATGCCTGCCGGCTGCGGTCACTAGCGTGTTGGTAGCCAAGGACTTTGGTCCCTGCAAGTGGGGCCATTGGTCGCCTCGTCAGGGGCCGAGCACCCGCCGGGTGTAGTCGTTGAGAAAGACCCGGTTGGGGTCGAGGCGGTCGCGGACCGCCGCGAAGCGGTCCCACGCGGGATACCGATCACGAAGCGTGCCGGCGCTCTGATAGTGGCGCTTACCCCAATGCGGCCGGCCCGCATACTCGTCCATGATTTCTTCGACGGCGCGGAAATAGGTTTCGAACTCCATGCCGGTGTACTGGTGCACGGCGATGTAGCAGGTGTCCCGGTCGTGCGCGGTCGACAAGAACGCGTCGTCGGGGGCGCCGAAGCGGACCTCGAGCGGGAACATGATCGGCAGGTTGCGGCGGCGCACAAGGTCGATGACCCGCTGCACGCCCTCGCGCGCGTGTTCACGCGGGATCGCGTATTCCATCTCGGTGAACTTGACGTTGCGCGCGCTCGCGTAGACCTTCCAGCCATGATCCCGGACGGTGGCCGGCGACATCAAGTTCGTCATGAGTCGGTTCAATGACGGTGCGGTACTGGGGAATTGCCGGCCGGCGCGGCAGATCAGGCTTAGCCCGGCATTTTCGGCATAGTCGTGGATCGTGCGTTTCCACACCGGCACCGGCCTGGGCTCCTCGTCACTGCGCCGGGTGGTGCGGGTCAGCGCCGTATCGCCGTAGGGAAACACGAAGAACTCGAAGTGGTCGTTGTTATCGACATGCTCGTCGAGTCGCTCGAGCGTATCGGCCAGCGGGCGCAGCTCGTCGTCGCGATGCAGCGTGAACAGCGGCACGACCTTGAGCGTGACCTGAGAGATCACCCCCAGCGCGCCGATCGACACCCGCGCTGCCAGGTAGTCGTCACCCTCCGACAAGGTCAGGATGTCACCACTGGCGGTGACCAAGCGCAGCGAGACGACCTGCGCCGACACGTTGGTAAAGCGCGCCCCGGTGCCGTGCGTGGCGGTTGCGGCTGCTCCGGTGATCGACTGCTTGTCGATGTCGCCCTGGTTTTCCAGCCCTAGCCCACGCTCGGCCAGCTGTGCGAACAGCGGGTGCAGCTTGGCCCCACCTTGCACCGTCGCCAGACCTGCCGCCGCGTCCACGTCGATGACCCGCTGCATGCCGCTCATGTCGAGCATCACCCCGTCGGTGCACGCGCAGTCGGTGAACGAATGCCCGGTGCCGACGGCGCGCACGCATTCGCCACGCCGGGCAGCCTTGACGACGACGTCCGCAAGCTCGGCTTCCGAGGTGGGCCGGACGATCTCCGACGGGGCGCACACCTGATCGCCGGCCCAGTTGCGCCACACGGTGCTCACCGGGCCAGCTCCCGCACCACGGACTCGGCCACCGTCGCCGCGTGCATCACCGTCTCGTAGACGACGTTTTCCGCGGTATCGGACATTTGGTGGTAGTTCGACAGCGCCTTGTGTCGGTCAAACGACGAGAAGCAGGCGGTCGGATAGCCCGCCCGACTCATGATCACGGCGTCGGTGCTGTTACGTGATCGCAGGCCCCGCCGCAGCGGCGCGTCGGCGCGCTCGGCGGCGCGGGCCACCAGATCACGGAACGGCCGATAGTAGTAGTCCTCCATGACCGTGGTGCCCTCGCCTTCGAGCATGATGAGTTCGGGCGAGCCGACGGTGTCGAAGTTGAGGAAATACGTGTGGTCACGGTCCAGCTCGGACTTGTGGCGGGCGATGAAACCGTAGATGCCACCCTGCAATTGCTCCTCGGCCCCTAGCGATACCAGCAGCACCCGCACACCCTGCACCGGGCGGTCGCGTAGCCGCTCGGCCAACGCGACGATCAGCGCGACGGCGGAAAGGTTGTCGTTGGCGCCGGGCACGATCGGGCTGCGGGCGATGTCGGTGAACGCCGCCACCCCGATCGCGCTCATCACGGCCCCGGCGAGCATCATCTTGCGGCTGCCCCGCAGCGCGCCGGCACCGGCCACCGCCGGCGCCAGGATCGACGGCCACCAGTTCGGCAGTGAGGTGTCGATGCGTTCGACGATCCCCGGGAATCGCTCGACGAAGAATCGCTGATAGCCGGGTTCGAAGAACTTGCCGCTGTGCGCGGCGTCGTGATGAGCGCACACCACGACCGTCCGCTCTCCGGTGGGGTCACCGGCTTCGGCCACGACATTCCATGTCGTTCGGGGCTGTTGGAGTCGCTTGCGCACGACGCGTACCCCGTTGGAACAGTCGTCGGCGATCGCCAGCCCCGCACCCAGACCCGCCAGCCCGGCAGGCACCCGCAACCGTCGGCTGATCAGCCCCGCGACAGCGGCCCCGACGCCAACCGCCGACAGCTTGGCGTGCAGCTGTGGGTAGCCGTCATAGAACTGTTCCTCTTCGATCCGCGCGTTCTGCGCCCCGGCGGCGCGTAGGTATTCGACGATCTTGACCGCAGCCTCCTGCTCGCCGGGGTCGCCGGCGCCGCGTTCGATCGGTGCGAGTGTCTCGATGACCTCACGCATCGTGGCCAATTCGGTCGGCAATGCGGTGATCGCAGTCATGGCAGCTCCTTGTCGCGCGGTCCGTCGGCGAACCATTCCATCATTAAAGAAACGTGCGAGCCTCACCCCGGTAGGTCGGGACGGTGTCGATGATCTGCGCGCCCCGAACCAAATACAACCGATCGAACCGCTCACACAGCTCGCCGGCCTTGGTGTGACGGAAGTAGACGTTGTCGCCGATCTTCAGTTGCCGCGCCGCCGCGCCGGACAGCGGCGTCTGGACCTCACCGGTGCCTTCCATCGGGTCCAGTTTGAGCCCGCTCGGTAGGTACGGGGTGGGCATGCGGTCTTTCGCGCCGACGCCGCTGGCCAAATAGCCGCCTCCGAGCGCGGTCACGGTGTTGGCGTCGGGCCGGCGGCATACCGGCAGTGCGAACATCGCCGCCGGCCGCAAGGCGAACGTCGAGTAGGAGTCGAACAGCGTCGGCGCGTAGAACCCCGAGCCGGCGGTGGCCTCGGTGATCGCCGGCTCCTGGGCAACCAGCTGAAGGTCGCCAGTGCCGCCGGCGTTGACGATCTTGATGTCGGCGACCTCGCGCACCAGCTCGACGGCGCGGGCGCGACGTTCCCGCAACTCCGCGAAGGACCGCCGCTGCATCCACCGAACGGCCGCGTTCTGGGCGGACTTGCCGGCCACGTTGTCGCCGAACCCGGCGATATGACCCTCGTAGGACATCAACGCCACCAGCGTCAGCGACGGCCGGCGCGCGATCTCCACCGCGAGCGCTCGGGCCTGTTCCGGCGTATGCAACGGTGAGCGCTTGGGCCCGATCTTCACCCGCCCGCGGGCTCGCCAGTAGCCGGCGTCGAGGTCCAGGCACAGCCGCACCGGCTTGGTTGTTGCATTTTCGATCAGGTCGAGATGTTCGACGCTGTCGACCATGACGATCGGTGCCCGTTCGGGGTCCTCGGCGGTGAGCTCGCCGAGCTTGGGCAGTGCCGCCCTATCGGTCGTCGGATAGGCGAGTAACAGGTTGTCGAAGCCGTGGCCGGCCAACCACAGAGTCTCGGCCAGCGTGAACGTCATCAGCCCGTCGAATCGAGCGTTCGAGTCGAGGATTTCGCGCTGTAACGGCCTGCACCGCAACGACTTCGACGCCACCCGGATCGGCTTGTCACCCGCGCGGGAAAGCAGCTGACCGGCATTGGCCCACATCGCGTCGAGGTCGACGAAGGCAAACGGTGCGTCCAGAGCGGCGAATGCCTTCTCGTACCGTCGCAGCCGACCGTGCGCGTCGAGCCTGAGCGGCTCGTCGGCACGCTGCTCGCGACCCACCTCAGGCACGCCGTCACCTTACTGAACGTGACGGACTCTGGCAGCAGATCGATGATGTATGCCGAATGGCGTGCCGGCTGCGCCGTTTGCGATAGGCGGCCGCGGTGCGTCCCGCCGGATCAGGGCGACCCGGTCGTCCCGTTTTGGCCGAAGAGGAATCCGCCGGCCCCGCCGCTGCCCCCGGCTGCCAAGCCGGTGCCGTTTCCGCCGTTGCCGCCGTTGCCGATGATCACCGCACTGCCGCCGTTACCGCCCGCGCCGAAGCCGCCGGGGGCGCCGTTACCGCCGGCACCGCCGTTGCCGAAGAACACCGCACCCGACCCGCCGGAGCCGCCGGCGCCCTGGCCGTTGGCGCCGCCGGTGCCGCCGGCACCGCCGTTGCCGAAGAAGAACGAGCCGTTGCCGCCCTGGCCACCGCTGCCGACACTGGTGCCGCCGCCGGCGCCACCGTTGCCACCGGTGCCGCCGTTGCCGAAGATCAGGCCGCCGTTGCCGCCATTGCCGCCGCTGGCATACAGCGCTCCGTTGGTGCTGGTGGCCCCGCCGTTGCCGCCGTTGCCACCTGTGCCGAACAGATATCCGGAGCGACCGCCGTTGCCGCCGATGCCGCCCACCGGCTGCGAAGTGACCGGCACCGCGGCCGTGGTGCCGGCGCCGATACCACCGCCGTTGCCGCCGACACCTCCGATCCCGAGCAGCTGGGCATCGCCGCCGGCGCCGCCGAACCCGCCCGAGCCGGCAAAGCCGGTGGTGCCGCCGGGGCCGCCATTGCCACCGAGTGCGCCGTTGCCGCCCGCGCCGCCATTGCCGATCAGCAGACCACCGGGGCTTCCGGTGCCGCCGAGACCGCCGATGCCGCCCTGGCCACCCTGGCCGACGCCTCCGCTACCGCCGTCGCCCCCCAGCCCGCCGTCACCGCCGACTGCGCCGTTGCCTAACAGGCCGGTCGCGCCCCCGTCTCCACCGGACCCACCGTGGCCGCCGAAGCTGGCGAAGGTTCCGTCCCCGGCTCCACCGGCTCCACCTGCTCCGCCGGCGCCCGGGGCGCCGTACAGCAGTCCGCTCTGTCCGCCCAGACCACCCATGCCGCCGTAGCCACCCACGCTCTGGACCGTCGCGTTGCTGAGGCCGCCGGCCCCGCCGGTCCCGCCCGCGCCACCGACGCCGAACAGGGCCGCCGCCCCGCCGCCGGCTCCGCCGGTCCCGCCGACACCGCCCGCGGGGATGATGCCCGGCGAGGGACCGATGGCCGGCGCGGCTCCCCCGATTCCGCCGTTTCCACCTGCGCCACCCAAGCCGTAGATCAGCCCGGCGCCGCCGCCGTTGCCGCCGTTGCCGCCGGTGGTGCCAACGCCACCGGCCAGTGGCGCAGGGCCGCCGTTGCCGCCGGCGCCACCGGCACCGCCGTTGCCCCACAGCAGGCCGCCGTTGCCCCCGGCGCCGCCGTTGAACCCGTTGAGACCGGCGGTGGTCGAGTTCCCCGCGGCTCCCCCGGCACCGCCATTGCCCCACAGGCCGGCGTTGCCGCCGTTACCACCGCCCTGGTTGATGCCGCCGGACCCGCCGTTGCCGCCGTTGCCGATCAAGATCCCGCCGTCACCGCCGCTTTGACCCGTCCCCGGCGCTCCGTTGGTGCCGTTGCCGATCAGTGGACGCCCGAACAGCGCCTGGGTGGGCGCGTTGATCAGGTCGAGCACGTCCTGCTGCAATGATTGTGCGGCCGAGACATTGGCCGCCTCGGCCAGGGAATACGAGCCCGCACCCGCGGTGAGCAGCCGCACAAACTGCTCATGGAATGCCGCTGCCTGGGTGCTGAGCAGCTGATAGGCCTGAGCATGCGCCCCGAACAGGGCAGCGATGGCGGCCGACACCTCGTCGGCACCGGCCGCCAGCACTGCCGTCGTAGGCGCGGCGGCGGCAGCGTTGGCCGCACTTATCGACGAACCAACACTCGCCAGATCCGTTGCCGCAGCCGCCACCAGCTCTGGGGCCGCGATGAGATACGACATCAGGGACCTCCCACCACGTCACGGAAACCCGGCGGTCGCCCGGTCGCCATCAACCCTCGGCAAAGGGTATCGCCATCGGGTCAGCACACCCCGCATTTCCGGGAGACCTACCGATGTTTCGCCGGATGGCCCCGCAATGTTTCAGCGATCTCGCGGCTGCCGCCGGCTGCTTGGCTCAGGATGGCTTGGTCTCGGCGAATTCGCAGAACGCGGTGTAGGCCCGAGCGCCGTAGATGGTGGCCGGTCCCCCATGCATGAGGATGGTGACACCGATCGCCTCGGCGGCTTCCTCGGCCGTGGCACCGGCGCGGGCCGCGGCCTGGGCATGGGAGGCGATGCAGCCGTCGCACCCCTGTACGACCCCGATCGCCATCGCCATGAGTTCCTTGACCTTACGGCTGAGGGCGCCGTCGGTGAGCGCGGCGCCGCTCAGGGCCGCAAATCCCTTGTAGACGTCCGGAATCTGATTCCGAAGCGCCCGGTGTTGCGGCCGCAGATCCTCGAGGACCTGATGATGGTGTTCATCTGACATAGCCGTCATTACACCCTGCGTATGGGTGGGACCGGACCGATTTCACCTATGACCTTTCGGTCGCGGCATCCGAACGTTGCAGCTCGTCAATGACGGCTTGGATCCGGCCGGTGACTTCATCGGCGATCGGGGCAAGCTTCGGTTCACCGGTGACGTCGGCCAACAGCCGCGGGTTCATCGCTTCGATGACGATGGTGCCGGCCTGTTCGGGGTCCGATCGCACCACGACATTGCAGGGCAGCAGGGTGCCGATCTGGCGGGTCGCCTCGATTGCGCGGTGCGCCAGCGGCGGATTGCAGGCGCCGAGGATCAGGTAGTTCTCCATGTCCTCGTCGAGTTTGGCTTTCAGGGTTGCCTTCACGTCGATCTCGGTCAAGACGCCAAAGCCTTGCTGAGCCAGCGCTTCGCGGGTGCGCTTGACCGCCTCGTCGAAGCCGGTGTGCAACGTGGTCGACAATGCAATATCCATCACCAATATCTCCTCTATTCTTTTCGGACTCTTTCGGAACTCTGTTCAGGCCAGTGCCAGGAAAAGCTTCTCCAACTCGGCTTCGCTCAACGGCGCGGCGCCGTCGGACCGGGCTCCGGTGATGCATTCCCGTAGGCCGGTGGCCACAATCTTGAACCCGGCCCGGTCGAGCGCCCGCGACACCGCCGCCAGCTGGGTAACCACGTCTTTGCAGTCGCGGCCCTGCTCGATCATCGAAATCACTCCGGCAAGCTGCCCTTGGGCGCGCCGCAGCCGGTTCAGTACCGCAGCCATGCTGTCTTGGTCACCAATCATGGTGGATCCTCCCGTCTCATCGGTCTTATCGACCATAGTACCCCGGGGGGTATGAATAGCCAGCGAAGACACCGGTATATACCCCATGGGGTATTTGTTCTTGGATCAGTATCCTCGGATGGAAGGACCGACAATGACCACCGTCAATCTTACCCACGACACGTTCGAGTCCGCCGTTACCGACAATCCACTTGTGCTGGTTGACTTTTGGGCAATCCTACGGCCGCCCTTGCCACGCGTTCGCCCCGATCTACGAGAGGTCCGCCGGTGGCATCGCGCCGGGCTGGCTGTAGACCAGTACTGGTGCTGGCGAATCTGATCGACCAGATGAAATCACCGGACATGGATACCGTGCGCGCCAAGATCGCCGCCCGCCGGGCAGCCCCCGCTCGGTAGCCGTCCGCTCTCACAGGATCGCTTTGAGATCCTTGGCCCGTGCGATGTCGTCCCAGTCCACCTCGAGCTCGAGCAGAATCTCCTCGGTGTGCTGCCCGTGCTCCGGGGCACGCGCGGGAGCCGGCGGTGTTTCGTTGAACTGAACCGGCGCGGCCACGATCCGGTATGGCTGCCCGTGGTCGTCGAGGTTGGTCACCACGTACCCGTTGGGTTGCACCTGCGGATCGTTGAGGGTTTCCCGCGGCGTCGCCAGGGCCGCCCACACGCCGGGCTCGTCCTCGAGCACCTGCTGCCAGTGTGCGAGATCGTGACCGGCAAACGCGGTGGCGAAGATCTGCGTGGCTTCGGCCGCATTGGCAATGAGGTTGCGCGACGGCACGAACCGCTCGTCCGCGGCCAACTTGGCAAGTCCCATCCGCCGGCAAAATCCGGCCCAGTATTTGTCGGGTTGTAAGAACACCAGCTGAATCCACCTGCCGTCTCTGGTTTTGTACCGGTTCACCAGCGGATTGACGGCCAACCCGGGCGGCGCCCCGGGAATGCCGTCAATGTCGAAAAAGTCGGCCGCCGAAATCGACGGCGCGATGGCCCACATCGCCTGAGCCAGTAGCGACGAGTCGACGATGCACGGCTCCCCGGTGCGTTCCCGGTGAAACAACGCGGCGCACACCCCGCCGGCGAGTGTCGCCCCGCCCTGCAAGTCGCCGAACGCCGGCCCCTGCACAGCGGGGGTCTCGCTGCCGAAGGGTGTGAGGGTGTATGCGACCCCGCCGCGGGCCAGGTAGGTGGCGGCGTCGAAGCCACCGCGATCGCGATCCGGGCCGCGCACGCCTAGTCCCGTTCCTCTGGCGATGATGATCTTGGGGTTGAACGAGCGGATGTCCTCGACGGTCAGCCGGGCGCGCTGGAGGGCGCCGGGCAGCCAATTGGTCAGGAACACATCGGCACTGGCCAGCAGGCGGCCAAACAGCTCACGGCCGGCCTCGGATTTGATGTCGATCGCGATGCTGCGTTTGCCGCGGTTACCCAACTCGAGGATGAAGTCGGCGTCGACCCGGGCCGCTTCGCGGGTGAAACCACCCACCACCAATGCCCGGCCGGGATCGCCCGCCGCGACGCCCTCCACCTTGATCACGTCGGCGCCCCAATCCGACAGGGCGGCACCGGCCGACGGTACGTAGGTCCACGACGCCAGCTCGACAACCCGGACACCGTTGAGCACCCCTGTCATGCAATCCCCTTGGTCACCGCACGCCATTCCTTGCTATTTTAGATATTCTAGCTAGCGTAGCGAATGAAGATACCCCGGCTGCAGGTACGCGCGGTTCTTTCGGAAGAGATGCGATGGGAACCACCGATGGTTCGACGCCGGTGCGGTGCACCCGTGGGCTGTTGCCGCAGGCGGCGAACGGCTTTGACTCCCAATGCGGGTCGTCGGTTCCGGTACGCGGGCAGGGGTGGTGATGAGCCGGACAGCGGGCCGGGTAGCCGGTAAGGCAGCGGTCATCAGTGGAGCGGCCCGCGGGCAGGGACGCTCGCACGCACGGTTGCTCGCCGCCGAGGGCGCCGACATCGTCGCCGTAGACCTGTGCGCCGACATCGAAACGAACGAGTACCCGCTGGCCCGGCCCGAGGACCTCGCCGAGACGGCACGTCTGGTGGAAAACGAAGGCCGGCGCGCCATCACCGCTATCGCCGACGTGCGCGACCGTGCCGCGTTGTCGACGGCGATCGACAACGCGGTTGCCGAGCTGGGCCATCTCGACATCGTGGTTGCCAACGCCGGCATCTGCCCGCTGACGGCCGGCCTGCCACCGCAGGCCTTCGCCGACGCGGTGGACGTGGACCTGGTCGGGGTGCTCAACCTGGTGCACGCCAGTCTCAAACATCTGAGCGCCGGCGCGTCGATCATCGTCATCGGTTCCAATGCGGCGTTCATGTCGTCGATGAACACCACCGGCATCGACGGCGGCCCCGGCGGAGCCGGCTACGCCTTCGCGAAAATCGCTGCCGCGCACTACGTCAACGACTTCGCCCTGGCGCTGGCCCCTTTCTCCATCCGGATGAACGCCATACACCCGACCAATGTCAACACCGACATGTTGCACAGTGCCCCCATGTACCGGGCTTTCCGGCCGGACTTGAAGAACCCCACCCGCGAGGATGCTGAACCGGTTTTTCCGGTGGTGCAAGCGATGCCGATCCCCTACGTCGAACCCGAGGACATCAGCGAGGCCGTGTTGTTCCTCGCCTCCGATGCGGCGCGCTACGTCACCGGCCAGCAGCTGCGGGTGGACGGCGGCGGCTTTCTCAAGGTCAAGCCGTGGTCCGGCGGGTGACGGCGATGAGGTTAATTCGGCTGCAGCACATAGGCATTGGAGGGCCATGGTGAGCCCCGACGGTTCGGTTGCCTTCCGACGCCTCTATGAGCTGATGGCGCTGATGAAAGCGGCCGACGACCGGCTGGCCAAGGGCATCAGCACCGGGGAGCTCATCTGCGTGTACTGGCCTTCCCGTGGGCAGGAGGCCATCGCCGCGGCCATGGGCGTGGTGTTGCGGCCCGACGATCAACTGGTGACGACCTACCGGGGGCTGCACGATCTGATCGGCAAGGGAGTGCCGCTGACGGAGATCTTCGGGGAGATGCTGGGGCGCACGGTCGGCGCGAGCCGAGGCAAGGGCGGCACCATGCACATCGCCAATCCGGCTGTGGGCGTGATGCTTTCGACCGGCATCGTCGGGGCCGGGCCGCCGGTGGCCGTCGGACTGGCGCTGGCCGGCAAACGCAAGGGCCTGGACCGGGTCACGGTGGTCAGCTTCGGCGACGGCGCCACCAACACGGGTTCCTTCCACGAGGCGGCCAACATGGCCGCGCTCTGGGACCTCCCCCTGGTGTTCGTGTGCCAGAACAATCTGTATGCCGAGATGACACCGACGTCGGCCACGATGAAGCTCCAACATGTCGCGGACCGGGCCGCCGGTTACGGCATGCCGGGCGTCACGGTCGACGGCAACGACCCGCTGGCGGTCAAGTCGGCACTCGACGACGCGGTGAACACCGCCCGCGGCGGCGGCGGTCCCACCTTCGTCGAGTGCGTGACGTTTCGCTTCCGCGGTCACTACTTCGGTGACCGGATGCCCTACATGCCAAGGGATCAGCTGGCGGCGGCCATGGCGGCCGACCCGGTGCCACGCTTGCGCAACCACCTCGCAGAAGCCGGAATCTGCGGGGAGGACGAGCTCAGCGCCATCGACGACGCTGCACTGTATGCCGTGGAGACGGCTTTGAGTGCGGTGCTCAACGCCGAGTCACCGTCTGTCGACGAACTCGAACGTGACGTGTACGCCACGCCGGTCGGGTTTCCGGGGTAAGGCGGGGCAGCATGACCGAACAAGAGATGACGATGCGCGAGGCGCTCAACCTCGCACTCGATCAGGCGCTACGGGCCGACGAGAGGGTGATGCTGATCGGCGAAGACATCGCCGATCCCGGCGCGTCCGGGCCCACCGCGGGTCTGTCGACGAAGTACGGCGCCGATCGGGTGGTGGACACGCCGATCTCGGAGGCCGCCATCATGGGCGCGGCGATCGGCGCGGCCATCGACGGAATGCTGCCGGTAGCCGAGATCATGATCATGGATTTCATCGGCCTCGCCGCCGACCAGTTGATCAACCATGCCGCCAAGCTGCGCTTCATGACGGGCGGACGCACCACCGCGCCGATCACCGTGCGCACCCAGGTGTACGCCGGATTGGGCACCGGCGCCACGCATTCGCAGACGTTGGAGGCGTGGTTCATGCACATCCCCGGGATGAAGGTGATCGTGCCGTCCACCCCGCGCGACGGCAAGGGCCTACTGACCGCCGCGATCTTCGACGAGGACCCGTGCCTGTTCGTCGAGACGATCCGTCTGCAAGGCCAACGCGGACCCGTCCCCGTCGACCCGGGTTTCTCGATTCCGTTGGGCCAGGCCGATATCAAGCGCACCGGCACCGACGTCAGCCTGATCGGCTACGGGCGCAGCGTGTACGACGCGCTCGCGGCGGCGGCCGCGCTGCAGGAACAGGGCATCAGCGCCGAGGTTGTCGATCTGCGCACCCTGGTGCCACTCGATGTCGAGACCGTCATCGAATCCGTGCGTCGCACAACAAGAGCCGTCGTGGTGCACGACGCGGTGCAATTCGGCGGGCCCGGGGCGGAGATCGCCGCGATACTGCAATCGGAATTGTTCGGCGAACTGGTCGCGCCGGTCGAGCGGGTCGGCGCGCGGTTCGTCCCCAACCCGGCAGCCGCGGCGCTGGAGGCGCAGGTGTATCCCTCACCGGAGCGGATCGTCGGAGCCGCGCAGCGGACCCTGGACGGAACGAGAGTGCATGGCTGACTTCGTCATTCGAATCCCGCGCGTCTCGGTCGCGGTATCCGAAGCCGAACTCGTCGAACTTCTCGTCGACAGCGGCCAGCAGGTCGAGGAGGGCACCCCGATCTACGTCATCGCAACCGAGAAGGCTGAACAGGAGATCGAGGCCGGCGCGTCCGGCGTCGTGCAGTGGACCGCAGCAGCCGGTGGGATCTACGAGATCGGAGTACCGATCGGCGTCGTCACCTCATGATTCAGGAGAAGGCATGGACCTCAAGGAAACTCGCGAACGCATCATCTACGAGAAGACCGGCGCGATAGCGCGGGTCACGCTGAACTGGCCGGAGAAGGCCAATGCCCAGGACCAGAAGCTCGCCGAGGAAGTCGACGCCGCACTGGCCGACGCGGACCGCGATTACGACGTCAAGGTGCTGATCCTCAAGGCCAACGGCAAGGGGTTCTGCTCGGGACACGCGATCGGCAACAACGCGGTCGACTATCCGGCCTTCGTCGAGGGCGCCAAGGTCATGGGCACGCCGTGGAAACCGCAATCCGACCTGTTCGTCAAACCGGTGCTCAACCTGTGGGAGTTCGCCAAACCGACGATCGCCCAGGTGCACGGCTACTGCGTCGGCGGAGGCACCCACTACGGGTTGACCACCGATATCGTGATCGCCGCCGACGACGCCTACTTTCAGTACCCGCCGCTGCAGGGGTTCGGCATGCCGTCGGGCGAGTGCTCGATCGAGCCGTGGGTGTTCATGAATTGGCGGCGGGCGTCCTATTACCTCTACCTGAACGAAGTGATCGACGCGCAGAAGGCGCTGGCGGTGGGTCTGGTCAACGAGGTGGTCCCCCGCGATCAACTCGACGCCCGGGTGGACGCGATTGCCCGGCACATCGCGCAGGCCCCGCTGACGACGCTGTTGGCCACCAAGGCCAACATCAAACGGGCCTGGGAGTTGATGGGCATGCGGGTGCATTGGCAAAGCTCCAACGACCTGGTGGCGTTGGCCTCGATCAGCGCCGACGTGCAGGCTTTGGTGCAGCAGGTGCTGAAGGGCAAGATCAAGCCCGCGGAGATGGCGCGCCGCCAGGCGGCGGCGGCCGAGTCGGCAGACGGTGGCCAGGCGACGTAATACGCAGGGACGCAGGACGTTACGCCGATGAACCTGACCGACCACGCCGATAGCGCCGCCCCGGCACTCATCGTGGGTGACGGGCCGGCCATCTGCTACGCGCAGTTGCACGCCCGGAGCCGACGGGTCGCCGCGCTGCTGCACGAGGCGGGGCTCAGGCGCGGCGAGGGGGTGGCTCTCCTGGTGGCCAACCGCCCAGAGTTTCTCGAAATCACCTGGGGCTGCCAGCTTTCCGGGCTCTACTACACGCCGGTGAACACCCACCTCACCGTCGACGAGGTCGCCTACATCGTCGAGGACTGCGAGGCCCGGGCATTGTTCGTCGACTCCGCTGTGGCCGATCTGGCCGGCACGCTGGCCGAACGCAACCCGCGGCCCGAGCTCCTGGTCTGCGTCGGCGGGTCGTTACCCGGCTGGCGTTGTTACCGGGACGCGCTGGCCGGCTCCGGTTCGGAATTCCCGGCGTCCGACGGCAGCGAGATGCTGTATTCGTCGGGCACCACCGGCCGGCCCAAGGCGGTGCGCCGTGCGCTGCCCACCGCCAACGGCTCCTGGGCCCAGGCGGTTCTGGAGATGGCGCTGACGCAGCGCTACGGGATGAGCCCGGCCAGCGTGTACCTCTCCCCCGCGCCGCTCTACCACGCCGCCGGCGTGAACTACGCCATGGCCGTCCACCGTGTCGGGGCCACCGTCGTCATCATGGGCAAGTTCGACGCCGAGACCGTGCTGCGGCTGATCGAAACGCACCGGGTCACCCACGCCCAGTTCGTGCCGACGATGTTCGTGCGGATGCTCAAGTTGCCCGAGCCGGTGCGCCGCGCCTATGACGTCTCCAGTCTGCAGTGCGTGCTGCACGCGGCCGCCCCCTGCCCGGTGGACGTCAAGTACCGGATGATGGACTGGTTCGGACCCATCATTCACGAATACTATGGGGGCACAGAGGGATTCGCAGGCACCACGATCGGCCCACGGGAGTGGCTGGCTCACCCTGGCTCGGTCGGCAAGCCGTTGAGCCCGGTGCATGTCGTCGGCGACAACGGAACCGAGCTGCCCGTCGGGCAGTGCGGCGAGCTCTATTTCGAGGGCGGCCCGCCGTTCGAGTACTTCAAAGATCCCGTCAAGACCGCGTCGGTGTGCAACGAACACGGGTGGCGCTCCTTGGGCGACATGGGCTACCTGGACGCGGACGGATACCTCTACCTCACCGACCGCTCGACGTTCATGATCGTCTCCGGCGGAGTCAACATCTATCCGCAAGAGGCGGAGAACCTGCTCGTCATGCACCCCAAGCTGGTCGACGCGGCGGTATTCGGCGTTCCCAACGACGAATTCGGTGAGGAGGTCAAGGCCGTGGTGCAACCGGTGGACGGCGTTATGGCCGGACCCGACCTGGAGGCGGAGCTCATCGACTACTGCCGTGCGCACCTGGCCTCCTACAAGTGCCCGCGCAGCGTCGACTTCGCCGCGGAGCTGCCCCGGGACCCGAACGGAAAGCTCTACAAGCGGCGCATTCGCGAACGCTACTGGCAGGGCCGAACATCGCGGATCGTGTGAGCATCGTGTGAGGGAGAAACCAGATGGTGAGCATTGAGGTGAACTGGACTCCGCTGCCGGTGCCGTGGGCGGTCCAGACCGCCGACCGGATTCCCAAGCAGCGCTATTACGACCCCGAGTTCTACGCGCTGGAAACTGAACTGTTGTGGCCTCGCGTCTGGCAGATGGCCTGCCGGCTCGAAGAGATCCCCAAGCCCGGCGACTACGTGGAGTACCAGATCCTGGATGAGTCGATCATCGTGGTGCGGGTAGCCGGTGACGACGTGCGGGCCTACCACAACGCATGCCGGCATCGTGGGGTAAAGCTGGTGGACGGCAACGGCTCTCGGCGCACCTTCGTCTGCCCCTTCCACGGCTGGTGCTGGGGCATCGACGGACACAACACCTATGTGCCGCGACCGGAGGTGTTCGACGAGCGCAACCTGTGCCCCGAAGACCTGCAACTCGTGTCGGTCCGGTGCGAACTGTGGGGCGGTTGCGCGTGGATCAACCTCGACGACGGAGCACCGGCGTTGCGTGCCTGCCTGGAGCCCTTCGCCTCCGTCTACGACGCCTGGAGGGTCGAATCGCTACGCACCGAGTGGTGGCAGTCGTGCCGGCTGCCGGTGAACTGGAAGCTGGCCACGGCAGCGTTCATGGAGGGCTATCACGTGCCGCAGACCCACCCGCAGCTGTTGCCGTCGGCGCAGGGCAACCGTCCGTCCGCGCCGCGCACCCACCCGGTCATCCAGAGCAGCCTGTATTTCATGCGGACGCTCGGCGTGGGCATGGGCGGCATGACCCACGCCAACGACATTCGCATCGCCGAAGGCCTGCAGCACATCGAGTTGCCGGCCGATCCCGCCGAGGCGGTGACCGCGTGGCGCGGCATACTCAATGACGCCGTCGTCGCCTGGCATCGGGCGCGGGGTTGCGATGTTCCCGATCTGAACGAGTTGGCGCGCCGCGGCATCGTCGACGCGATCGGGTTCGGCTTCCCGCATTACTTCCTGTTGCCGCAATACAGCAGCGCCTCGTCGTACCGGATCCGTCCGCTGGGGCCGGAGGAGACGTTGTTCGAGATCTGGTCGCTCACCCGGATCCCGCCCGATCAGGTCACCAAGCCCACCCCACCGGAACCCAAGGCGCCCGACGACCCGGCCTGGCCGCCGATTCCCGCGCAGGACTTCTCCAACCTGCCGCGGCAGCAAAAAGGGCTGCACTCCAAGGGCTTTGAATACATGCGATTGTCGAACCAGATCGAAGGACTGATCTCGAACTTCGAGCGGGTCATCGACGGGTTCCTGGCCGGGCTGCCCTACGACACGCTGGTGCCCGCGATCCAGCAGACCAACACCACCATCGACGTGCCGATCGCCGACCTGGGATTCACTTCAGGCGTTTCGGCGGCACAATGAGCGCCCGGTGGGACCGCTCGGTCGACCTGCTCATCGTGGGCAGCGGCGGGGGCGGCATGGTGGCGGGGCTGGCCGCACTCGACTGCGGCCTCGAGCCGCTCATCGTCGAAAAGCAAACCCTGGTCGGCGGTTCCACGGGGCTCTCCGGCGGTATCGTCTGGCTGCCCAACAATCCGTTGATGCGGGCCGAGGGCATCGCCGACACCCACGAAGACGGGCTTGCCTACCTGGCCGACGTGGTCGGCGACATCGGCGCCGCCTCCTCCCCCGCCCGCCGGGAGATGTTCCTCACCGCCGGCTACGAGATGATCGATTTCCTTGTCCGCAAAGGGGTTCGGCTGATCCGGTGTGCCGGCTGGAGCGACTACTACCCGAATCACCACGGCGGCAACGCCGCCGGCCGTGCCGTCGAGGGAGTTCCGTTCAACGCCGCCGAGCTGGGGGTCTGGAGCGATCGGCTGCAGCCGCCGCTGGCCAAGAACTACGGCCACGTGGTGCTGACCAACGAGTTGCGGTCGGTGCAGTACTTCAACAGGTCGCCACGCGCCTTCGCGGTAGCGGCCCGGGTATTTCTGCGCAGCCGCGCCGCGCGGGTCCGCGGCCGCCACATCCTCACCAACGGGGCATCATTGATCGGCCAGTTGCTCAAGGTGCTCATCGACCTCAGCGACGGCCGGCCGCCGCTGTGGACCAGCGCCGCCATGGACGATCTCATTGTCGACGACGGCCGGGTGGTCGGGGCACGCGTCACCCACGACGGCGTTGCGATGAGTATCGAGGCGCGTAAGGGAGTCCTGCTGGCCGCCGGTGGCTTTGGCCACAACGCCGAGATGCGACGGCAATACAGCGGCGATCAGCCCAACGACGGTAAGTGGTCGATCGCCAATGCCGGCGACACCGGGGAGGCGCTGCAGGCGGCCATACGGCTGGGCGCGAAAACCGACCTGCTCGACGAAGCGTGGTGGCTGCCTTCGGTATTCATCCCCAACGGCGGAGCGGCGGCGGCGTCACTGGGGTCCGGACGGCAACGGCCGGGCGCCATCTACGTCGACTCGACCGGCCGCCGATTCTGTAACGAGTCGAACTCCTACGTCGAAGTCGGCAAGGCCATGTACGCCGCCAAGGCGGTGCCGTGCTGGATGATCTTCGACCACGGCTACGTCCGCCGCTACGTCACGGGCGCCAACCCCCTCAAGCGGCGGTTGCCGCCCGAGTTCGTCGCAAGCGGCGCCGTCAAGCGCGGCGACACCATCGGCGAGCTAGCCCGCGGGATCGGAGTTCCCGTCGACGTGCTGACGCGAACGATCCAGCGGTTCAACCACTTTGCGGCCCAGGGCCTTGATCCCGACTTCGGGCGCGGTCAGTCGGCGTACAACATCTGCCTGGGCGACCCGGGCTATCGGCCCAACGCCGCCCTCGGCCCGCTGCGCCGGGGGCCCTATTACGCAACCAGGGTGTTCCCGGCCGACGTCGGGACCTGCGGTGGTGTGCTCACCAACGAGCACGCCCAGGTTCTCGACGGGGATGACCGGGTGATCGAGGGCCTCTACGCCACCGGCAATACCACCGCGACCGTGATGGGCCGAACGTATCCGGGCGCCGGCGCGAGCATCGCCAGTTCGATGGTGTTCGGCTACGTCGCCGCCCGGCACTTGCGCCGAGCGTGACGCTATCGTCACGCTCGGCTGCGAATGTGACTGCAGCGTCACGTTGGCGGCAGGTCGGAATCGTCGACGAAATCGCGCGGCGTCATTCCGGACTGCATCAGCTCGGCTCGCCGGGCCTGAACATCGGAGGCGGCGCCCACCATATTCGTCAGAATATGGCTGACCTGAAGGTGCACCCGCATACCCATCAGCTCCCAGGCCCGCTTCACGTTGTTCTTCACCGCCATCAGCGTGGTGAGCGGGATCTGGGCGATCTTGCGGGCCATCTCCTCCACGGTGGCTTCGAGGTCTTCGCGGGGTACGACCCGGTTAAGCAGGCCCCAGTCGAGGGCTTGCTGTGCGGACAGGGTTGGCGCCAGCAGCAGCCAGTCCATGGTGCGGTGCCAGTTCATCAGCAACCACGGCTCGATCATGGTGTGCCCGCCGGGCTCGCCAAGGCTTTGGGCAAGCGGCATCTGGAAGTACGCGTCCTCGGACGCGACACAGAAGTCGGTCAACAGGCCAAGATAGATGCCGCCGCCCATGCAGTAGCCGTGGATCTGGGAGATCGTCGGCTTGGGGAATTCCCACAGATACAGCGTGGGCCACAGGAACAGATCAGCGGTGCCCTTGTACAGGTCCTCGAAGGTATTGCCGAAATCCGGATACGGATTTTCGTCCGGACCCCAGCGTGCCACGTGCCCGCCACAGAAACCTTTACCGTTGGCCTTGAGAATGACGACCTTGATCTCTTTATCGCGGTCGGCCTCGTGCAGGCAGTTGTCGACTTCGGTGACCAGGATCGCATCCTTGGTGTTGGCCTTGTCGACCCGATTCAGGATGATCCGCGCGATCGGTGGTTCGCGCTCGTAAATGATCGCTTCGAGGACGCGCCGTTGCATGCTGGTGACAGTACCCGACGCAAGCGTGCGCCTAGAGCGACCGGCTGATGATCTCCTTCATGATTTCGCTTGTGCCGCCGTAGATCTTGGTCACTCGCGCCGCCGCGTAGGCGCGCGCGATGGGGTATTCCATCATGTAGCCGTAGCCCCCGAAGAACTGCAGGCACCGATCGACGATATCGACCGCTTTGTCAGCGGCGATCAGCTTGGCCATCGACGCCGTGGCCGGGTCGTTATTGCCGTCGATGTACTGCTGCACGCAGTGGTCAACGGTGGTCTTGACCGACAACGTCTCGGCCTTGAGCTGTGCCAATTCAAACCTGCTGTGCTGGAACTTGATCAACTGCCGCCCGAACGCCTCTCGCTGCCTGGAGTAGCGGATCGCCTCGAGCACCGCGCATTCGGCCAGACCGGCGCACTGCGAGGCGATGACCAGTCGCTCGCGGGCCAGCTGGTCCATCAGCTGGTAAAAGCCCAGCCCCTCGTTTTCGCCGAGCAAGTTCGCCACGGGCACGCGCATGTCCGAGAAGAACAACTCACGGGTGTCCTGGCCATGCTGGCCGATCTTTTCCAGGACCCGCCCGCGCTCGAAGCCGTGCAGATTCTCGTCGGTTTCGGCGACGATCAGGGAGACCCCTGCCGCACCGGCTGCTGGATCCGTCTTGGTGACGATGATCAGCAGATCACAGTGAGTTCCGTTGGAAATGAAGGTCTTCGAACCGTTGATCACATAGTGTGAGCCGTCGCGGACGGCGGTGGTGCGGATCCCCTGCAGGTCGGAGCCGGCACCGGGTTCGGTCATCGCGATCGCCAGCACGGCGTCGCCGCTGATAACCCTGGGCAGCCAGCGTTGCTTCTGTTCCTCGTTGCCGTAGGCGTTGAGGTAGTGCGCGGCGATCGGTGAGTGCACCGCCCACCCCGAGGAGGTGTCGTGCGCCAGTGCCTGCTCTTCGGCGAAGACGGCGGAATACCCGAAATCGCCACTGGCGCCGCCGAACCGCTCGGGCAGGTCCAGGCCGAGCAGCCCCGCGTCGCCCAGCTTGTTCCAATACTCACGATCGACCTGATGCTCGCGGGCCCAGCGTTCTTGGTTGGGAGTGGACTCCTTGAGCAGGAACTCGGCAGCGTACTTGCGCAGCTCGCGATGTTGATCGGTTTCCCAACTGGCCCGGTAGGCCGGGAAAAGCTCGGACATGGCTGCCCCTTGGTGTTGCTCCGCGCAATATCGGTTCAGGTTCGCATAGTTTTCGATCGTTGGCGGTGGATTCGGCAAAAAGCCCCGGCCTGCTGCCCGGCCGCTGGCACCGTTGCCGCCGAGCACATCCGGACCGGCCGGCCCCGCCGTTGCGGGTCGGTGCTGCCGAAACCGTCGCCGCCGCACCACCGCGCACCCGAAAGTTGCGATGAGTATGCTGATGTCACTGCAGCGCAAGCATTTTCACGGTCCTGGCTCGCCGAGCCCGGCGGCTAGGCCCGCGCCAACAGCCAGGCCTGCCCCTGACCTTCGCCAGCGGCAATCACGTCCAGTCCGGCAAACGCCGCCCGGAGCTGGCCGCACCCGGCGCGGAAGGGTCCCGCGGCCGCGCCGACCTCGCTGAGCACGGCGATGGCCAGCAACCCGCCCGGTGCCAATCGCTGGGCCATCGGCTGGTCCAGGCGGCGATCCAGGAACTTATGGCAGACGATCAGGTCGACGGGTGGCCCGGGCGGTAAACCCGTGTCCAGATCGACAACGTCGAATCGACAGCGATCGGCGACCCCGCAACGCGCAGCCAAATCCCGTGCCTGGCCTATCGCCACCGTAGAGATGTCCACTCCCCACACCTGCAAGCCGCGGCGGGCCAACCAGACCGCGCCCAGCCCCTGACCGCAGGCCAGATCGAGAGCCTTTCCCGCGGTTGGGAATACGTCCGCGTGAGATCCGAAGGCGCTGGGCGGCCCGACAGCGCCGACATCCGGCGGTCCCTGGCTGCTGTACCGCTCGTCCCAGCCGCGGCGATCCTGCTCGGCCACAACCTGTTACACCGGACCGGTGCGCAGATATCCTGCGGCACCGGCCGGGCCTGCTCGCCCGTCCGTCGGTTCTGACCGTCGGCCGCATACCATCAGCAGGGTTCCGGATGCTCGGACGGAAGTCACTGTGCCCCAGAGTTTTCCAGATAGGCGACGATAGCATTGGTCAACCCGCAGCGCGCCTGATCGAGGTCGGAGTAGGTACCCAGCTGCCTTTCGGAGGTGATACCGCGCATCGCTCCCGGGATGAACGCGGCGACCTCGCGTACCCGGTCGGGATCGACATCCATATCCGCGAATGCATTCTGGCAGGCCGCAGCCCAGCTCTGCTGCCAAGATGCCAGCTCGGCAGCGGTTCGAGGAAAGTGCCGCTCGAGTTCGGCGCGGTTGTTGGGCAGTGCGCGGCGAAGCGTCTCGATCGCACGGGAATCGGCCGAGGTCAGCCCGTCGTACAAGGTGTTGATGATGACCGAGACCCGCTCGTGAAGCGGACCGCTGGAGACGACATTCGACGGCAATTCGCCACGCCGCTGCGCCGTGCGGTGCAAAACCGCGGCCCACAACCCGTCGATATCGCCGAACTGGTACTTCACCGCGCCCCAGGTAGCGCCGCTGTCCTTGGCGATGCGATTGGCCGACGCGGCCCCGGGTTCGCCGGTGGCCAGCGACCGTATCGCAGCCTCCAGCATGCTTTCGCGCGTCGCAAGGCCGCGCTTGTTGGCACGCCGCCCCGCTATGCCCGCCTCAGCCATTCATGCGATGTTAGCGGCAGCGCTCATCGCGCGGCTAGCACTGCGCGTCAGCGATTTCTGCCCTCTTCGACGGAGGCTGTGGCAATCCCGGATTCAGCGCCACGGTAATTCAAACCCATTGCCGGCAGTGTGATTTGGGCTGTCGACAGCTCCCAAGCTGCCGGCTGTCGGAAGTTGGGCCGCGCACCGGGATTCGCGACGTCCGTCGTCGACGCCACCGGCGATGCCGGGGGCCCGGGTTGCCGGCCACCACCCGAGACGAGTGAACCCACCGCTCAACGCCTATAGTCCTGCTCGGATCACGTAAACGGCTCTCGACCGGTCAACAGTGCCACGGTTGCCGCACCTCTTCTGGCCCGGCAATCCGCAGCCGGCCGACGGTGGCGGTCTGGGCCCGGAGGAGGAATACAGGTGTCGGGTCTACGAGAGCTCGCATTGGGCAGTGCGCCCGTCTTCGGTGGTGTCATGCTGGCCGTTGCGGCTGGGCAATTCAAGGGCACCGACTTTCGCGGCCAGCTCAAGCAGGACATGGACCTGCTCGATCGGCTTCCCGCCGACGCCCCGCAACGCGCCGACCTGGAGCGCACGATCAACGAACGCATCGGTGATCTGGTGGACGCCGCCGACAGAAGCCGCGCGCTGCGCAAAGCCGCAATGTCCTACCAGGGCAACTGGCGCGACATCGTGCTGTTGCTCTGCGCGGTGCTGTTCACCGTCATCTGGTGGGAGGTCAACCACAGCCGCAGCAACTGGCTGCCGACATTCATCCTGCTGATCGTGCTGTCGGTGGTGGCTGCCGGTTACGCACTGCGCGGCGCGCTGGGCAGCGTCACCTCGCTGGCCCGCAACCGGCACGGCCGCCAGCGCCACGAACCGACTTCCGGTTGAACGCGGCAGCGGCGAACCATAACATCGGTAAGTTACGTATTTTTGTAATGTAAAGGACCCGCAGGCATTGCCCCGCTCCCGGCGGCGGTGCCACGCTATCCGCATGACAGAAACCGAGGGGTATGTCGATCAGGCGGTGACCGGCATCGCAGAACCACAACCGATGTACAAGGCGCTGCGGGACTCGACGCCCGTGTTCCGGACGCCGCAAGCGGTGGTTCTGAGCCGGCTTGCCGACATCGAGATGGCGCTGAAACGCACCGATCTGTTCTCGTCCAACATGGATGCCGTCGATCTCGGCAACCTGCGGCCGCTGATTCCGCTGCAAATCGACCCGCCCGAACACGCCAAGTACCGCCGTATCCTCGATCCGCTGTTCACTCCGCGGGAGATGGCTCGGCGTGAACCCCACGTCACGCAGCTGGTGAACGAGATGATCGACCGGTTCGCCGGCCGGGGTGAATGCGACTTCCATGCCGAGTTCGCGGTGCCGCTGCCGTGCACGGTCTTCCTGCAGCTGCTGGGCCTTCCCCTGGAAGACCTCGACAAATTCCTGGAGTGGAAGGACGGCGTCATCCGTCCGGCGGGTTCCACCGGCTACGACGACCGCCACGAGGCTTCGGCAGCCGTAGCGGAACAGATCTACGAGTACTTCGACCGCGCCATCGACGACCACATCGCCCACCCGCGCGACGACGTGCTGTCGGCGATGATCGCGGCCAACGTCAAAGGGCAAGAAGGGCCAGAAGGGCTAAAAGGCGAGGTGGCCGGCCAACCGCTATCCCGCGAGGAGCTGCTCGACATCTGCTTCCTGTTCCTGATCGCGGGCCTGGACACGGTCACCGACTCGCTCGACTGCTTCTTCGTCTACCTGGCGCGACACCCCGACCATCGTCGTCAACTCATCGAGCAGCCCGACGTCCTGCCGCATGCGGTTGAGGAGCTGTTGCGCTGGGAAACGCCGGTACCCGGCGTCGCCCGGGTGGCCATGCAAGACGTCGAGGTGGGGGGATGCCCGATCAGCAAGGGTGAACGCGTCAGCCCGTTACTCGGCGCGGCCAACACCGACCCGGCGGAGTTCCCCGATCCGGAACAAGTGGACTTCAACCGCAACCCGAACCGGCACCGCGCGTTCGGCGGCGGCCCGCATCGGTGCCTCGGTTCCCACCTGGCGCGCATGGAGCTGCGGGTGGCGTTGCGCGAATTCCACCGCCGCATCCCGGATTACGAGATCAAATCCGGCACCCAGCTGGTTTACACCGCTGCCCTGCGGTCGGTGGAATCGTTGCCCTTGACGTTCCCGGTCACGCTATGACGCACGTCTCGGTCGACGCCGATCGCTGCGTCGGGCATGGACGCTGCTACACCCTGGCGCCGGATGTCTTCGACGCCGACGAGGTCGGACACTCCGTCGTGCGGGTCGCGGACGTCTCGGGCGAGCTGGAGCGGCAGGCCGTGACGGGAGCGGAAAACTGCCCGGAGCAGGCGATCACCCTGTCCCGGTGAGCAGCCGGCCAGATCGATTGCCGCACAACGCTCTCACGGCCCGACGCCGCGAAACCTGAGGATGCCGGTGACCGACGCGGAAGCATCGGACGTGGGATATCACCGACGCTGGCGCTGGACTCGTCGTACGCTGACGCAAACCACAGAAGGGAACGCCTGCACATGCAACCAGGTTCGCTCGATCCGGTGGCCAGCGATCGTTTGTCGCACGCCGAGAAGTCATTCACGTCCGACTTATCGATCAACGAGTTCGCGCTGTTGCACGGGGCCGGGTTCGAACCCATCGAACTGGTCATGGGTGTCTCGGTCTACCACGTCGGCTTCCAGTTCAGCGGCATGCGGCAGCAACAGGAATTGGGCGTGCTGACCGAGGCGACCTATCGGGCGCGCTGGAATGCGATGGCGCGCATGCAGGCCGAAGCCGATGCGCTCAAGGCGGACGGGATTGTCGGGGTCCGGCTCAACTGGCGTCATCACGGTGAAGGCGGCGAGCATCTGGAGTTCATGACGGTCGGCACGGCGGTGCGCTACACCGCCAAGCCCGGGTCATTTCGGCGTCCCAACGGACAAGCGTTCTCCAGCCACCTGTCCGGGCAGGACATGGTGACGCTGCTGCGATCGGGGTACGCGCCGGTGGCCTTCGTGATGGGCAATTGCGTGTTCCACATCGCCGTGCAGGGGTTCATGCAGACGCTGAAACAGATCGGCCGCAATATGGAGATGCCGCAGTGGACACAGGGCAACTATCAGGCGCGGGAACTGGCGATGTCGCGCATGCAGAGCGAGGCGGAGCGCGACGGCGCCATTGGCGTGGTGGGCGTGCATTTCGCCATCTCCAACTATGCGTGGGGCCTGCACACGGTGGAGTACTACGCGGCCGGAACCGCGGTACGCCGCACCGGCAGCGGGGAAACCATCACGCCGTCGTTCGTCTTGCCCATGGATAGCTGATGACCCATTTCGACGCCGAGCAGGTGAGCCGGACCATCGGGGCCGCGCTCGCGGGCCCCGGCGGAATCGCCTTGGTGGTCAACGTTTTCGCCAACCTTCCGGGAGTGATTCACACACCCGCACGACGCGGCCTGTTCCGGTCGAACCCGGAGCGAATCCAGATCGGTGATTGGCGTTATGAAGTTGCCCACGACGGCCGGCTGGTCGCCGCACACCTGGTCAACGGCATCGTCATCGCCGAGGACATCCTGACCGCCGGCGCCGTCGGTCCGCACGTCGCCCGCGCGCTCGGGCAGGTCGTCAGCCGCTACGGGCCCACGGTCATCCCGAACATCAGCGCGGCGGTGGAGATTCTGGCCACCAGTACCGGCTATCGGTACTGAGCCGTCTCCGCGGGCCATCCGCGCCGCCGTATCCCGGAGTCGATAGGGTGCCCCGTCATGGGCGTCTTGCGGTTCCTTTGGCAACGCGTGCTGGCCTTCGACCGAATCGGCTCCCGCATTCCGCAGTTGATCCAGGTCTGGCTGCAGGAATTGTTCTTCGTCATGCCGCTGGCCTTCTTCATCGGCAAAGTCATCGACATCCATGGCGCCTTCGGCGTGCCCGGCACCGGCGAGCGGCTCGACGCGACATTCTGGGGAGCGCTCGTCGTCGCGCTCGTTTTCGGGTTCTTGTTCGTGCGTTCCCTGGTGAAGCCGCGCATCGCCCAGGGCTCCTGGACCCCGACGGTGCACGCCGACATCGGAGCGTTCACCGTCTATGGCGGAAACCGAAACTGGACGGTGATCTATCCCTACCTGACCAGCCACCCGTCTTATGCACTGCTGCTGCTGCTGACCGCACCGATACCCGCCGTGATGGTCGCGGCGACCATCAACCAGGGCGACAGCACCTTCTACTTCCGGGTGTGCGGGATCGTCGGGCTGATCATCCTCGCCTGCATGGCGGTGGCGCGCCTGTTGTCCTGGTACGTATTCCGCATCGGCCGCCGCCGGCTCGACGAGCAACTGCGCGGCCTGCCGATCTCGCAACGTCGCCTGGGCTGGGAAATCGCCTGGAAACCCGTGCTGGTTCTGGTGGTGCTGATGTATGCGATCGTGTGCATCCCGCTCGGTGCCATGTGGCTGAAGGAACAGCGCACCATCGCCGCCTTGCCCGTCGTCACCGTTGCCGACACCCAATATCCGGGCCAATACCGCCGCGTAACAGGCAAAGTGGCGTCCCAGCCCGTCTACTGGGCGCCGCAAGGGACCGGCCGCGGCGGCAACAACTACGCGGGAGCGGGGATCCTGGTGACGCTGCCGAGCGGCGGTGAGGCGCTGCTGCTCGCCGACTCGATGGCGGTGCCGGATTTCAAGGGCATGATGGCCCATGTTCACCACGGCGAACTCAGTGCCACTGGCAAGGTGATCGACGCCGTGACCGCGACCCAGCGCAAGTACTACGGATTCAACGAAAACGCCTTTCCCGCGCCGGCTGCCGGCGGGCGGGTCATGTTGCTGTTGTCAGAACCCTGAGCCGAAGGAGCCTTGGAATGAGCATCGTTTCGGCAGCGGCCGAGACGGCGACCGCGCTGGGCGTGCTGGCGCTGGCCGGTTGTGGCGGCCATCCGATGTCGGCGACGGCCACGTCAAGCACCGTCGGACTTCGTCACCGACGTCGGGCGCAAACAAGACGCGGCCATCAAGAAGGGGCTCGCCGGCGGAGCTGCCGAGGGTCACGTCACCGCGCCGGTGCCGAGTTAGCGCACCGTGCAGGTGGCCCTGGCCCAGGCGTTGTTGCCGTAGCCGCCCGGATTCCACAGGGACGCCGGCGATTGCGGCTGCAGCGTTCCGGTGTCGTCCCACGCGCGGGCGGTGATGTGCAGCCGGCCGGGCTCGACGTCGACAGTCGATGACCACGACCGCCATGACCATGTGCCGGGCGCCGGGTGCAGCTCGGCTTGCAGCCAGGTGTGCCCGTGGTCGAGCGATATGTCGATGCGCGCGACGCGGTGACCGTCGCCGGCGATGCCGTAGCCGCGGATTGTCAGAGCGCCGGCGGCGACGACGTCACCGTCGACGGGGTGCAGAATGTCGCAGTTGAGCGCGAGCGTCGAGAGCGGAATGCCTTCTCCCGCAGCAGCAGTGGCGAGGTCGGCGCCGGGGGGCAGGATCCGGTAGTCATACGCCTGGAAGTAGTTCTCCGACGGGCCGGGCTGCACGGTGATCGCATTGACCCACTTGACGCTGCGGGCGCCGATGTACCCCGGCACCACCACCCGGACCGGGCCGCCGTGGGCAGGTGGCAACGGTCTGGAGTTCATCTGCCATGCCACCAGCACTTCCTGCGACATCGCCTTGCGCAACGGGATGGAACCGCCGTAAGTCTGGGCGGGCCGGGCCTCCGGAGCCACATCGGGAGCGTCGAAGGCAACATGCAGCCCGTCTTCGACGTGGGTCCCGGCCGCGCCGAGAATGTCGGCCAGGCGCGCGCCATACCACTGTGCTGTCGAGATCGCGCCGTGTTGCCAGGGCTCCTTACCCGGGATCGCTCGCACGCGCAGCAACTCGGCGCGCCGATTACCCGCACAAGCCAACGTCGCCACCACGCTGTGGCGCTGGAAATCGTTGATCAGCCGGTCGTAGGTCAGCGTCAGCGGCTTGTCCACGCACCCGCTGACCGTCAGGCTCCAATTAGTGGGCGCGATACCGGGAATAGGGCCGTGATTGCGGGCATAGAACGCATCGATCGGGGTGATGTCGCTGCCGGCCAGCGCCGCGACCGGCGGCTCAGCGTTGTAGGGCAGCTCCGCATGCACGATCATGTCGTCTCGCTTGCCCCATGTCGCGGTGGCGTCGGCGGCCATAGTAGAGATGGTCCGCCATCACCCGAGACTGGTCTAGCGGCCGGTGACATTGCCGGCTCGAGCGTGCGGTCGCCGAACAGCTCGGCCGGCGCTAGACGGTCATCGGTCCGGCTGGCTCAGGATCGCAAATCCGCATCGGGATGGCTCGGGTGTCGTACCGTTCTCACAGGTCTCACGCGGTTCAGCGAAATGCCGGATGCGAGGTCACCGCATCGTGGGACGGGCTGCGCCGAGGGAAAGGGTTCAACGCGATGAATAAAACGACGACCGCGCTGGCGACACTTAGCGTGCTCCTCGTGACTGCCGGGTGTGGCGGCTCCACCAGCCGCCAGGCCACCGAAAATTCGCCGTCGGGAAACCAATCGAGCTCAAACACCGCCGCCACTATCGAGCCCGCATCCTCGGGACGGATGAACCCCCGCTACGAAGACGCCGAAACACCGGAGGCACAACAAGGTCGCCAGCTCATGACGGACGCGAAACTGCTGGAGGCGCTGGCTCAGCAGGTCAACGACACCCTGAATCTGCCCCACGACGTGGCGGTTCTGGGCAAACAATGTGGTGAGCCCAACGATTATTGGGACCCCAATACCAACGAGATAACCCTGTGCTACGAGGACATCCAGCAAAGCGAGCACCGGTTCGCCGCCAGCGGAAACCCGGATCCGGTGGTCGCCGCGACCGATGCGACGACCTCCGGGTTCTATCACGAACTTGGTCACGCCACCCTGGCCATCTACCAACTCGCGTTCACCGGACGCGAAGAGGATGTGGCCGACCAGCTCTCGGCGTTCATGCTGCTGGCTCCCGGCGCCGACGGTAAGCCCTATCCCAACGGTGTCCGGATGGCGACCAACACCGCCCAGGACTGGAAGTTGAGTGCCAAGGAGGCTGGCGACGCGAACGATCTTCCGTTCTGGGACGGGCACTCCATGGACATCACCCGCATGTACAACTGGGAGTGCTGGATCTACGGGTCCGACCCGACGGCCAACGCGAACATGGTCGCCTCCGGCGACCTCCCGGAGGACCGGGCCGGCAATTGCGAGGAGGAGTTCCAGAACATGTCCAAAGCATGGCAGCAGATGCTGGGGCCCCACCTCAAGAAGCCCAGCTGAGCCGGCCTAGCCGCCAGCTCGGCAGCCGTCCCGAGCAGGAGTTCATGGACCGTTCAGGCATCGGTCGAGTGGACCTCATGGACCGCACACGAGCGACCGTTTTTCTCACGGTATGCGTGTCGTTCAGGTCGCCAACTTCTACGGACCTCGTTCCGGCGGGCTCCGGACTGCCGTCGACCGGTTGGGATCGGAATACTGCGCACGCGGCCACCAGGTATTTCTGATCGTTCCCGGTGCCCAGGCCACGCATACTCGGTTGCGTACCGGTGTCGTGCGAATCACCCTGCCGGCCAAGCTGATTCCATTCACCGGAGGCTACCGCGCGGTGCTGCCCGGGCCCGTGCGAGCGCTGCTGGAAACGCTGCGGCCCGACGCCCTGGAGGTCTCCGACCGGCTCACCCTGCGATCACTGGGCCGCTGGGGGCGCGACCACGGCGTGACAACGGTCATGATCTCTCACGAACGCCTCGATCGCTTTGCCGGCCAGCTGCTTCCGCGACGCACGGCAAAGGCGTTCGCAGACGCGGCGAACCGGCGAACCGCCGCCGACTACGACACCGTGGTGTGCACCACCGGATTCGCGCGTAGCGAATTCGACCGCATCGGCGCGACGAATATCGCCACCGTCCCACTGGGTGTCGATCTGCAGACCTTCCACCCGCGGCGGCGCAGTTCCCTGGTGCGACAACGCTTTGCCGCACCGACACAGATCCTGCTGGTCCACTGCGGCCGGCTCTCGGTCGAAAAGCGTGCCGATCGCAGCATCGATGCGGTCGCCGCATTGTGTGACGCCGGTGCCGACGCCCGCCTGGTCGTCGTCGGCGACGGTCCGATGCGCGCCAGACTGCAACGTCAGGCCGCGGGTCTACCCGTCGAGTTCACCGGGTTCATCTCCGATCGGCGCGCCGTCGCCACCATGCTGGCCTGCGCCGACGTGACCCTGGCACCCGGACCGCACGAGACCTTCGGGCTGGCCGCGCTGGAATCACTGGCCTGCGGGACGCCGGTGGTGGCATCGCGCACGTCGGCGCTGGCCGAGATCATCACCACAGACAGCGGTGCATCGGCCGACAACAACCCGGTCGCCATCGCGACGGCGGTCCGCAGCGTCGTCAGCCGTCCCGAGCACAATCGTCGTGCCTGCGCAAGGCGCCGCGCCGAGGCCTTCACCTGGCAACAAGCCGCGGCCGGCATGTTGATTGCACTAAGTGGCGGCGACGTTCAACGCGGCGTTTCCCGTCCTATGGACGAGCCGGTCCGGTTGACGGACGCGGGTTTCCGATTCACCGCATGAGGGTCAGGTGCACGGTAACCCGTGCGGGCCTCCGACCCAGTGACCGGGCGGCGCCCGCCAGGGGCAAACTTGCTGAACCTGCCCCGGTGGCAGGGGGTTCCCGATATGCCCGTCGCCGATATGCGGTACCGGCGGAACCCACGGCTGACCTGGGTCAGCCTGGGTAACCGCACCCCCGATTCCGAGCGCGGATGCTCCCAACGCTGCGGCGATTACGGCTTTCGCTGCCAACTTTTTCGCGATCATCGTGTCGCCCTCCTTCAGTCGCCCTTCAGTCGCCCTGGGCACTACGCCAGCGACTACGGTGACGTCTATCCAGTAAGTATCCCCGAGACGGCGCTGTCAAACGTAATCCCTGCCGCGGGCGCTTCGATGATCCACGGGGCTTCGGCCCGCGTCCCAGGGTCAGCCGCTGGAGTTAACCGGGTCCGCGGCGGGCGAATGCGGGGGCATGCTCGGGCCGGACCCCAACGCCGACAAAGTAGGCGGGCAGCATCGAGAGCCACGGCAATTTGTCCACCACCGCGAGTAACGCCGCCGGCGGGGTAGGGTCCTTGCCGCCAAGCAGTGGGCCGACCAGCGTCCGGTGCAATACCCGTTGCACGGTTTGGGTCACCACGGTGGGAAGGAGGCGGCGGCGCCGCACGGCGGCCAGGTCGCGATCGGTGATCCGGTGTCGCAGCAGGGGCTCGGCCAATATGGTCGCCGCCGCGACGGCATCCTGCACGGCCAGGTTGATCCCGACGCCGCCCAGCGGTGACATCGCGTGCGCGGCGTCACCGATGCACAGCAAGCCATCGGTGTGCCAGCGCCGCAGCCGATTCACCTTCACGTCGAGATGTTTGACGTCGTCCATGGACGTCAGCGCCGCCGCCGACTCGGCCGCCTCGGGAACCAGCGCCGCGACGTCGCTGCGGAATGCCTCGATGCCGCGCGCCCGCAACGCGGCGTCAGTTCCCTTGGGCCCCAGGTAGGCGATCTGGAAGTACCCCTGGCGGGGAATCACCACCAGGGCTTTGCCTGGTCCGAATCGGGGCAGCAACGAGAACTCCGTGGTGTCCTCGTACGGCAGCTTGAACCACCACACGTCGAACTTGACCGGGTAGTCGTGTGCTCTCAGCCCGGCCTCCTGACGAGCCATCGACCAGCGACCGTCGCACGCCACGGTCAGCTCCGCCCTCAGCTCACCGGGGCCGTCGGGTCCTTGGTAGCGCACTCCGAACACCCGATCGCCGTCTCGCAGCAGCCCGGTGGCTTCGGTCTTCATGCGCAGCGTGAAGCTCGGCTCGGCCTGGGCCGCCTCCGCGAGCAGGTTCAGCAGATCCCACTGCGGCACCATCGCGATATACGGATGGGGCAGGCGCAGCCGCTCGAAGTCGACGTAGGTCACCGAACGCCCGCCTGTGTCGAAGGTTGCCTTGCGGACCTCGCTGAAGGGCAGCGCCGCGAAACGCTCCCACAGTCCCAGCTCATCAAGCAGCCGCAGGGTCGTCGGATGCACAGTGTCACCGCGGAAATCCCGTAGGAAGTCACCGTGCTTCTCCAGCAGGGTGACCTCCACACCAGCCCGGGCCAGGAGCAGCCCGAGGACCATGCCGGCTGGGCCGCCGCCGATAATCGCGCACGTGGTTGTCTCAGACATCAGCGCAAGCATAAGGTGCGCAGGCGGCTTACTCGCGCTCAACAGAGCACCGCGGCGCCAGTCTCGGCCCGCGCCAGCGGTGTGCCCGCCGCCGACGCGGTGGTGGGCGGTGCCGCATCGCCGCGGGCCCGCACGGGGCGTCCCGGCCGGCAGACGGACCACACACCATGACTGACACCATCCAAACCCTCCTGCAACAGCGCCTGTCCGATTCGTCGGTCGCGGTGAAATACCATGATCTGCAATGGACTTGGCGCCAGTATCTGGCGGAGTCAGCGGCGCGCGCCGCGGCCTTGATCGCCGCCGCCGATCCGGACCGACCGATGCACATCGGCGTTCTGCTGGGCAACACACCCGAGATGCTGGCGCAGATGGCGGCGGCCGGACTGGGCGGCTACGTGCTGTGCGGCCTGAACACCACCCGCCGGGGCGCGGCGCTGGCCGCCGACATCAGAAAAGCGGATTGTCAGATCGTGGTGACCGATGCCGAACACCGCGACCTGCTGCACGGTTTGGACTTGGCCGACACCCGGATTCTCGACACCACGACACCGCAGTGGGCCGAAATGATCGCTGCCGCCGGTCCGTTGGTCCCGCACCGCAAGGTCGGCATGACGGACCCGTTCATGATGATCTTCACCTCCGGCACCAGCGGAAGCCCCAAGGCGGTGCAGGTGTCCCAGCTGATGCCGGTGTTCGCCGGGCGCAGCCTCTCCGAGCGCTTCGCCCTGACCGATCAGGACACCTGCTATGTGTCCATGCCGCTGTTTCACTCCAATGCGGTGGTCGCCGGATGGGCGCCGGCGGTGGTGTCCGGCGCGGCCATTGCGCCGGCGAAGTTCTCGGCCAGCAATTTCCTGGCCGACGTCCGCCGCTACCACGCCACGTACATGAACTATGTCGGCAAGCCGCTGGCCTACATCCTGGCCACTCCGGAGCGCGAGGACGACGCCGACAATCCGCTGCGGGTGGCGTTCGGCAACGAGGCCAACGAGAAGGACATCGAGGAGTTCGCGCGGCGCTTCGCGGTGCAGGTCGAAGACGGCTTCGGCTCGACCGAAAACGCGGTCATCGTGATCCGCGAACCCGGGACTCCGCCCGGCTCGATCGGTAAAGGTGCCCCCGGAGTCGCCGTGTACCACAGCGACACCGTCACCGAGTGTTCCGTCGCCCGCTTCGACGACCACGGTGCCCTGCTCAACGCCGACGAGGCGGTGGGCGAATTGGTCAACACGACGGGGTCGGGGTTTTTCAGCGGCTATTACAACGATCCCGACGCCAACGCCGAACGCATGCGCCACGGCATGTATTGGTCCGGCGACCTCGCCTACCGCGACGCGCAGGGCTGGATCTATCTGGCCGGCCGCACCAGCGACTGGATGAGGGTCGACGGCGAGAATTTGACGACCGCGCCTATCGAACGAATCCTTTTGCGCCACAACGCTATCAACCGGGTGGCGGTCTATGCGGTGCCGGACGAGCATGTCGGTGACCAGGTGATGGCCGCGGTCGTGCCGCATCGGGGCCGCGCCTTCGACCCCGACTCGTTCGAAGCGTTCCTCGACGCGCAGCCCGACCTGTCCCCCAAGGCCCGCCCACGCTATGTCCGCATCGCCGCCGAACTGCCCAGCACCGTCACCCACAAGGTGCTCAAGCGCCAGTTGATCGCCGAGGGAACGAGCGTCGGCGCGGGCGAGACGCTGTGGGTGCGCGAGCCGCGGGGCACCGCCTACCGGATCGCCGCCGGCGGCTAAAGTCCGAAGTACGGGAGCGCCAGGTCGGTGCCCACTTCATGGAATCGCACCCGCACTCGCATGCCGACCACTAGATCCGCCGGTGCTATGCCGATGATGTTGGTCAGCATCTGGTAGCCCTCGTCCAGCGTGACGATCGCCGGCGCGTACGGTGGCTCGAACTCGGGTGTCACCGGCCGGTAAACCACTGTCCAGCTGTATATTTCGCCGATCCCGGCACTGGGCGTCCAGGTGAGATTCCCGGACAGACACTGCCGGCAGTGCTCGGCCGGCGGGAAATTGGCGGTGCCGCACGCCTGACAGCGTTGATAGCGCAGCTCGCCTGCCCGGCATCCGTCCCAAAAAGGAGCGCTGAGCGGACTGCTCGGGTGCGGCACCGGCCCGGTCTGCGGCTGCAACAGATCCTCCGAACTCATCGCGGCTCGGCTCCGAGGATCAGCACCGTGGTGAACAGGGCGCCCGCTCCCCCGTTGCTGCACAACGCGATACGCGCGTTCGGAACCTGAAGCGCGCCCGCCTCACCGCGCAACTGCTGAACCGCTCGGATCGCGCGCTGCATCATTTGCGGATTCTTTCCGGCATGACTGAAGGACATGGTTCCGCCGTCGGTGGTGACCGGGTGGCTGCCGCCGATGGCGATGTGACCGTCGGCCACGAATGGTCCGCCTTCGCCCTGGCCGCAGAAGCCGAACGCTTCCAGCTGACGGATGATCTCGAACGAGAACGGATCGTAGAGTTCCAGCACGTCCACCTCGTCACGACGCAGCCCGGCATGCGTGAACGCACGATCGGCCGCACGGCTGCCCACCAGGCCATTGACCGGACCACCGCGCCGCCCCGCGAGGTCCCATGCGGGCGGGTGCTGATACGACGGGCCGTAATAGTCTGCGCCACTGCCCAACACGTAGATCGGCCGTCTGGCGACCTGCAGCTTGTCCAGGTTCGCCACTACCAGGGCACAGCCTCCCTCGGAGGTGGTGGCGCAGTCGAGCAGGTGAAAGGGCTCGGCTATGGGCCGTGATGCGGTGATGTCGTCAGGGGTGAACGGTCCGCGTTGGTAGTAAACCGCCTCCGGGTTCCGCGAGCCGTTGTTGCGGATGGTGGCGGCCACGATGGACAGCTGTTCGCGCGTCGTGCCATAGACGTGCATGTGACGACGAGCGATGAGAGCGAACTCGGCGGCGGTGAACATTCCCCACGGCGCCACGAACTCGTTCTCCGGCCGGGTCCACGGCGCCGTGGCCGCATGGTCGCGATACTCGCCGGCCTGGGCGGCGACGAGGACCACCACGTCGGCCATGCCATGCTCGATCGCGGTGACGGCCTCGGTGATCATGCCGATCCCGGCGGTCAGTCCCTGCCAGGCCGGGCCGATGCGCAGGTCATAGATCAGTGTGGTGGACAGCGCGCCGGCACTGATCCCGTCCACGTCTTCGAGGTCGAGGCCGGCGTCATCGAGGGCGCCCCGAATGGCCTTGACCGCCAGGCTGCGAGAGGTTTCACCGTCGAGGCGGCGCCCCTGGCGGGTGTTGTGTACGCCGACGACGGCTGCGGTGCTGCGCCTGGTCGCGCTCACTGTCACTCCGTTCTGCTGCCATGTGGCTCTGGCACACGGCACGATGACGATCATGACCGATTCCAGCGCGACCCGAGTGGCCGTCTACTTCGACTTCGACAACATCGTGATCTCGCGCTACGACCAAGTGCACGGACGCGGCAGCTTCCAAAAGGACAAGGCCAAGGGTCTGGACCCGGAGCGGCTGCGGGCGGCGACTGTCGACCTGGGCGCAATCATGGACTTCGCCTCGTCGTTCGGCACCCTGGTGCTCACCCGCGCGTACGCGGATTGGTCGGCCGAGGTGAACGCCCGCTACCACGGCCAGCTGGTCGGACGCGCGGTCGATCTCGTACAACTGTTCCCGGCGGCCGCGTACGGCAAGAACGGAGCCGACATCCGTCTGGCCGTGGATGCCGTCGAGGATATGTTCCGGCTGCCCGACTTGACCCATGTGGTGATCGTCGGCGGCGATTCCGACTACATCGCACTCGCGCAACGCTGCAAGCGGCTGGGCCGGTATGTCGTCGGCATCGGCGTGGCCGGTGCCAGCAGCCAGTCGCTGGCCGCAGCCTGCGACGAGTTCGTCACCTACGACACGCTGCCCGGGATATCCACCACGGTCGTGGCGGCGCAGCCCAAGAAACGAGGACGGCATGCCGGCACCGCGGAGCCGGACGGGGAGCCGACTCCACCCGACCCGCAGGCCGCCGCCACCAGGCTGCTCGAACGCGCGCTGCGGATCGGCCAGGAGAAGGACGACGCGGACTGGCAGCACAACTCGATGGTCAAGGCCCAGATGAAGCGGATGGACCCCTCGTTCAGCGAGAAATCGCTGGGCTTCAAGTCCTTCAGCGACTTTCTGCGCTCCCGTAGCGACGTGGTGGATCTTGACGAGAGCAGCACCACGCGAATGGTGCGCCTGCACAGCGACGCAGGTTGATCGCCGAGCAGTAGCTCCGCGCAGGCAGCGGATTCAGACCGTGGTTACCCGTCGATTTCGCCGGCTATTCCGCGCTCGAGGCTGGCCCGGGTGCTGCCCGGCAATACAACGAGGCCGTCGAGCTCGGTACGCGCCAAACCATATGCCCGCTGCCGCTCCTGCTGCGTCGCGGAAGTGTCGGCCGCCACCCGTAACAGGCTCTGAGCACGCGCCAGCCGCTGCCGTTCCTCCCGGGAGAAGTCGCTTCTGCCTTTGCGAATGGCCTCTGCCTCCGCGGCGTTGAACGCGGTCACATAACTTTCGACAGCGTCGAGGTACTGTCGCGCGCCCTCGCGGTCGTCGAGGAGATCTTCCGCACGGACCGGCCGGTGGAAGTCGGCCGCCAGTTTGGCTTTGTGAAAGGCGGTCGTCAGTGGATCTCGCATGTCGGTCATGGCCGGGAAGTCGAGGAGCTTGGCGGCGTCGAGCTCGTACTGAAGCCAACGGGCATCGGTGTGGTCGTGCGCATCGATCGCGCGACGTATTGCTCGCCAACGCGATGCTTGATTGCCGGTTTCACCAGAGTCGGCCACCGCAGGTTCTGCGGGATCGCTTGACGCCTCCCGTTGCCTTTTCAGGGACGAGAGCGCCCGGATGCCGGCATAGATCACACCGGTCACCGGAGCGGCCAGCACCAACAACTCGAGCAGCCGAAACAGCAGTCCCACCAGGCAAGGATGCCATCATTGGGCGTCGGGGGCGCCTGCTGGACACACTGGACCCGGGAGATACGGCGTCGAGCTTAGCGTCGATGTGCGTCGACGTGAGTGACACCGAATGGTTATTGCCGGAGCCGTGAATCTTGCACCGCGCCAGGATCATCCGTTGTCGCAGCGCTTGCGCTTTGGCAAGCACCCAATGCCCCCGCCGTGGCGGCCGGGAAGGAGGTGTCGGCTGCTGTTGTGGTGGGGGCTGAGGGTACGCCCGGTTGCGGTGGTGCCACCTGTGGTGGACGTTCCAGCTGTGGTGGTGGAGGCGCCGGCTGCTGAGACGGCGGTTTTACCTGTTGTCGTGGAGGGGGCAGCCGGCGTTTTGGTGCAGCTGGCGGTGCCGCGCTCCGTGGCATAAGCGGCTTTATCGTCGGTGCCGGGATACTCGGCGGCGGCGGCGCGGGTGGAAGCTCCCCCAGGGGGACTGTCTTGATCAGTGCCGTGCCGACCGCGCCTCGGGCGTTAGTGCCCGGCCGGTCCCGCTCGCGTCGGGCTGCCGCGACGATGCCATCGACCGCTCATTCCCGCCCCGTCGCCGGCGTGGTGATCATCTTCGACGTCGGCGGCAGCGTCCAGAGGCCATTTTCCGAGGAATCCGCGTTTTGCGCGCCAGCAGTGGCCCGTTGAATCGGCTCATACACCGCAGGATGACCGCGCGCCGATCGGAGCCATATCGTCACCGGCACCGGTGCGGCACCGACGACGCTCGAGGCGGTGCCTATTAGGGCAGTGATTACCGCATACTCAGCGGGTGGTTGCCAGCTTGTGCATGGCCGTCGTCAGTCAGTAGATCCCGTCGTCATAGACGACGCCGTACCGTTATGTTTTGATTTGGTCATGCGATTGTATAGCCGTCGTGTACGTCGCCAATCACCTTATTCTGTATCGCCCGGGTGCGCTGGTGTCGATGGATCCGACGTCCATCCGGTGACCCGCAACGGAATGGAATCCCGCCGTGTCCACAGCAGGCGCTCTGGTTAGCGCCTCGGCGGTGGTGATCGCAGCAATTGTCTGTGGTGGCACGGCAGAAGCAGACCCAAACCAGGACCAGCGGTTTCTGGCGCTGCTCGATGAATTGGAAATCCCCGCCGTCGACAACGTACCGGTACTAATAGCCCGAGCCCATCAAATTTGTAGCGAACTCGATCACGGCACGTCGTTCCAGACCACAGTGGACGAGAATACCGACATGATTTATGGGGACGATCCGTCCTTACGGCGAGTTCCTGATCGCGTTAATAGAACCGCGGTCAGGTTCAGCACCGCATCAGTGGTGGTCTACTGCCCATCTCACCAGGGCGAGCTCCCGTAGTGTCTCGATAGCGATGTCCAGGGCTGCGCGTTTTCCGCCCAGGCCTTGTCAAAATGGCTGGTGTGCAGCGCCTCTCGTAGCACGGTCACCGAATTGGACAGCCGGCGTCGTGAATCATGAACCGCACCAATCTGATCCAATGCCTCAGCGCAATCGCCGCGCCGAACAACCGTGCCAACTCATGGTGGCGCCCGCCGCCGACGGTTTGGGGCGAAGCTCACGGAGGCCGTCGCGCTCAACATCGCAAACCGAAACTTTCGCCAGCGTCATCGACGACGGCAACGCCTTCGGCTCGGGGCGGCACCGCCGATCCACGGGCTGCTCGACTGACCTGGCGGGAGGTCGAGAGCCTTGCGGGTTATCCACAGCCTGATGGTGAACACCCGGTGTTGTCCGCCGGCTGTGGCATAATCGAATGTATGTTCGAGGCCCGCGGCGGTGAGGTCGCTGAGATGGATGAGTGGTTTGAGCGCCGTCATCCGTCCAAGACGCTCGAGTCGGCGAAGTTGGTGGATCGGATATGTGCGGCGGGGCGGGCAGAGAATCGGGCCGCTGCCGCCCAACTGAGCGCGATCGGGGAACTGTTTGCCTACCGGCTCTCCCGGTGTTCGGAGACCGAGGACTGGGCCATCGACACCATGGAGGCGGTGGCTGCCGAAGTCGGGGCGGCGTTGCGGATCAGCCAGGGGTTAGCGGCCAGCCGGCTGCGCTATGCCCGGGTTATGCGTGAGCGGCTGCCGCAGGTCGGCGAGGTGTTTAAGGCCGGTGACATCGACTTTCGGGCGTTTCAAACGATGGCCTATCGCACCGAGCTGATCGAGGATCGCCAGGCGCTGGCCGCCGTGGATGCCCAGTTGGCGGCGCTGGTGCCGCGCTGCCCCTCGCTCAGCCGGGGCCGGCTGGGCGCCCAGGTCGACAAGATCGTGGCCAACGCCGACGCCGATGCGGTGCGGCGCCGCAAAGAACAGCAGATCGAGCGCCAGATCCGCATCGACGAAGGCATCGGCGGTATCTCCCAGGTCGAGGGCACCCTGTTCACCCCCGATGCCCATGCGCTGGACAAGCGGTTAACCGCGCTGGCGGCCACGGTATGTGCCCATGATCCGCGCACCCGTGCCCAGCGCCGCGCCGATGCGTTGGGGGCCTTGGCCGCCGGGGCCGATCGGCTGGGGTGTGGTTGCGGGCGCACCGAGTGCGCGGCCGGAAAACGGCCGGCCGCCTCCCCGGTGATAATCCATGTGATCGCCGAGCAGGCCAGCATCGACGGGCGCGCCCAGACGCCGGCATCCCAAGTCTGCGCCGACGGGCTCATCGGCCCCGAACTGGTGGCCGAGTTTGCCGCGTCGGCCAAACTGATACCGCTGACCCACCCCGGCGATGCCCCACCAGAGCCACGCTATGTGCCATCGAAGACGTTGGCCGATTTCGTGCGGTGCCGCGATTTGACGTGTCGCTGGCCCAACTGTGATCGCCCGGCCTTCGATTGCGACCTCGACCATTCGATTCCCTATGCCCGGGGCGGGCCCACCCATGCGTCAAACCTCAAGTGCTACTGCAGAACTCACCACTTGATCAAAACCTTCTGGGGCTGGAAGGACCAACAACTGCCCGACGGCACCCTGATCCTGACCTCCCCGACCGGGCACACCTACGTCACCACCCCCGGCAGTGCACTGCTGTTCCCCAGCCTGTACGCACCCACCGCCGATCTGCCCACACCCGAAACCGCACCACCAGACCCCTGCGCCGAGCGCACCGCGATGATGCCCAAACGCCGCCGCACCCGCGCCCAAGACCACGCCTACCGTGTGGCCGCCGAACGCCGCGACAACCACCACGCCCGCACCACCCCACCAACCGAACACACCAATCAAACCGGACCCGCCCCACCCGGCATCGACGACGAACCACCCCCGTTCTGATACAGAACGGGGTCGACGTAAGCGAGGTCGCTGCCGCGCCGTTACCGCTTGTCGGTCTGACCGGCCGCGATCTCGTCTGCCGCCTTGGCGACGATCCCCCCGGCCAGCCGGGCCCACATCTCGGGAGCGTTCGCCGCGAATCGGACCAGCGCCCGCTGACGCAGCGGGGCCACGGTGACCTCGGCGCGATTTCGCTCGATGGCGGTGACTACCGCTGCACCGACCTGCTCGGGGGTGCCGGCGCCGATCAGCGGCGGCACGGCGGCGCCCGAATCGGCGAACATCCCGGCGCCGCCGATTGCCCCCGGGCTGACCACCGAGACACCCACCCCGGCGGGCCGCAGGTCGTCGCGCAGGCATAGCGCGAAGCCCCGGATGCCGAACTTCGTTAGGCCGGCAGCGCGGCATTGGCGACCAGGACGTCAATCTCCCCCGCTTCGGCGAGCAAGGCAACTGCGGCGCCGGAATCAGACAGGTCGCTGACGACCGTCCGATGGTCGAGTCCGCTCAGCGAAGCCGCAAGCTTATCCAGCTCCGCCGGTTTGCGGGAGCTCAGGATCAGTCGCGCGCCGCGGTCGGCGAGTGCCGCGGCGATCGCTCGTCCGAGGCCGCCGGTGGCGCCGGTGAGCAGGACAGTCTTGCCGGTCAGGTCCATTCGCTCGACGCTAGTCGATCCGGCGGCTCAGTATTCGAAGCGGTTCAGCACGTCATAGTCGCCGAAGGTCGCATGCAGCAGCCGGTACATCAACCGCACCGGGGTCGCCTCGATTTTCTGATAATTGGCCAGTGCGGAGGTCTGTTCGCGGAAACGCAGCCTCGGGTTCCACTGTTCAATGTCGCGGACATCGCCGATGCCCCACTTGACGATGCCTTTGGTGAATATCTTCGACAGCCGGGGACCCATCGGCGAGATGGTGTCGAAAAGCATTTCGCCGTGCTCGAATCGGTCGGTCAGGCGCGCGAGCAGCTCCCGGACGTCGCCTTCGGCAAGGTACATCAGCAGCCCTTCGGCGGCGACCAGCGTGGGACGTCCGATCGGAATCTGCTGCAGCCAGCCGGGATCGGTCACCGACATGCCGATCATGCGGTAATTGTCCATTTCGTCGTACAACCGGCGGCGCAACTCGATGACGCTCGGCTGGTCGAGATCGAACCACAGCGCCGACGCGGGGACCGCAAGACGATATGCGCGGCTGTCCAGCCCGCAACCGAGGTGCAGTACAACCGCATCGGGGTGCCGTCGAAGGAAATCAGCGCACCAGTCGTCGAGCTGCTTGGCGCGCAGCACCACCAGATACTGATTGGTGGCGGGCAGCGAGTTGCGATGTATCCGCTTGAAGTCGTAGTCGATCCGATCCACCGCTTCGGCGGCCGCCCGATCGCCCAGAATGGGTTTACGGGAACGACTTTCATACGCACGCAAATACAGGGTCACCAGGTTCGTCCATTCCACAGAACCCCAACCGACCGAACTGAAGTCGACTTTGGCTGGTGCCACCATTGCCCACCAATCTCCGGATCTCACCGGCCCAGCGAGCGTACCGAAGCGGGCTGCCACCGCTGAGGGCCGTGGTCTTCGCGGACCTGATCGTGGAAGTATCGAGGAATGCCAAACCGACTGACCGGCAAAGTCGCCCTTGTCAGCGGGGGCGCCCGGGGAATGGGTGCCTCACACGTGCGGGCGCTGGTGGCCGAGGGCGCCAAAGTTGTCTTCGGCGACATCCTCGACGAGGAGGGCAACGCCGTGGCCGCCGACATCGGAGACGCGGCCTACTACGTCCACCTCGACGTCACCGATCCCGATCAGTGGGAGGCAGCGGTCGAGGCGGCCCTGAACAGGTTCGGCGGGCTCGACATTCTGGTGAACAACGCCGGCATCCTCAACATCGGAACCATCGAGGACTACGCGCTGTCGGAATGGCGGCGGATTCTCGACGTCAACCTCACCGGCGTGTTCCTGGGCATCCGCGCGGTCGCCAAGCCCATGAAAGCCGCCGGCCGGGGGTCCATCATCAACGTCTCCTCCATCGAAGGGCTGGCCGGCACCATGGCCTCCCACGGCTATACCGCGACCAAGTTCGGGGTGCGAGGGCTGACCAAGTCAACGGCGGTCGAACTCGGAGTCAACGGAATCCGGGTGAACTCCATTCATCCCGGACTCGTCAAGACACCGATGACGCAGTGGGTGCCCGAGGACCTGTTCCAGACCGCGCTCGGCCGCGCCGCCGAACCGCAGGAGGTGTCCAACCTCGTCGTCTACCTGGCCAGTGACGAGTCGAGCTATTCCACCGGCTCGGAATTCGTCGTCGACGGCGGCACCGTGGCGGGCCTGGGACACAAGGACTTCTCCGCCGTCGACGTTGCCCAGCAGCCTGATTGGGTCACCTAACCCGGCAGCCGAGCCGTCTTGGTCGCTGCATCGGTACCAAGGCCACCTGATTTGAGGACTCAAGTCACTAGAACGAGCGGGCAGCGCCGGGTGAGATGGTGGCGTGACTACCCTTCCTTCTGCCGGATCACTTCCGATTTCCACCGTTACCGGAGACCCGGTGGCGCGTGTGGTCGCCGACGCCACAGTGGCCGACGTCGCCAACGCGATGGTCGCCGACAACGTCGGGGCAATTGTCATCGGCGACGACGAACGGCCCGCCGCGCTGGTCAGCGAACGCGACATCGTCCGGGTCGTGGCCGCCGGGAAAGACCCGAATACGGTACGGGCCCTCGACATCGCCAGCACCAAGCTGGTGTGGTGCGACGCCGAGGCGACCGTCGACCAGGTGGCCAACTGGATGATGCAGCGCTACATCCGTCACGTTCTAGTGGAGCAGGACGGCACGCCGGCCGGGATCGTTTCGGCTCGCGACCTGCTCGGCGTCTACTGCGCCGAAGCCGATCTCGACATGGGCTGACCCCGAGTAGCGGTCAGAATGCGTCAGGGCTGCGCTGGACGTCGGCGGGCACCGGGTGACGGTATAACCGCGCGGCGTTCTCCCAGGTGACCTTGCGGATCACCGGCTTGGGCAGCCCGCCGATCTGTTCGTGAATCGTTTGTTGGGTGTGCGGCCACGTCGAATCGCAATGGGGATAGTCGGCTTCCAGCATGATGTTGTCGGCGCCGATGCGGTCGTACTGGACGAACGACGACTTGTCCTCCACCGCGCAGAACCAGAAGTTGCGGGTGAAAACCTCTGCCGGAGTAAGGCTTTCACCCAGAGCCTGCCAGGTGCCATACATCTGGTGGTAGCTCAGCATATGGTCGAGGCGATCCAGCAACCCGGCGACCCAGCCGATTCCGCCCTCCGACAAACAGATCTTGAGATCGGGGAACCTGCTGGGCAGACCCGAGTACAGCCAGTCGACCGCAGCCGAAATGGCATAGGCGAAAAACAGCACACCAGCGACATCCGGCGGTGCGTCAGCGGTAGTGGACGGCGACGAACCCGACGAGCCGATGTGCAGATTCACCACGGTGCCGGTTTCGGCGCACGCGGCCATCATCGGATCCCAGTGGCCCGAGTGGATGCTCGGCAACCCCAGCATCGCCGGGTTCTCGGTGAATGTGACCGCGTGAAAGCCACGCTCGGCGTTCTCACGGATCATCGTCGCGCCGAGTTCGGGATCCAGCAGCCAGGGCAACTGGCAGGCGATGATCCGGTCCGGATACGACCCCGCCCACACCTCGAGGTGCCAGTCGTTCCACGCCCGCACCGACGCCAGCGCCAGGTCGCGATCCTTGGTCACCTGCTGCAGCCGCTGGCCGGCGAAGCCGGGCAGAAACGACGGGAAGTTCAGCGAGGCGTAGACGCCGTTGAGGTCCATGTCTTTGATGCGCTCGTGGATATCCCATGCGCCCCTGCGCATCTCGTCAAAGCGCACCGGCTCGAAACCGTACTCGGCCACCGGCCGCCCCACCACGGCGTTGAACCCGACGTTGGGCAACACCTGACCGTCGTAAACCCAGGTCTGGCCGCCGTCGGCGGTGTCCACCACGCGCGGCGCCCGGTCGGCGAACCTGCGGGGCAGACGTCCGGTGAAGGTGTCCGGCGGCTCGACGATGTGGTCGTCGACCGAGATCACCGTGTAGTGGCGTTGTGCCCGCGGCGGGTCGGGCAGAAACGTCACCGACCGGTCCGCGCCGGTCTTGGCGGTCGTGAAGTTCAGGTCCGCGGCCAGCTCATCAATCGATTTCATGCTCGTCACCGGAGAACTTCTGGGTCGGCCTTGATGGTCGTCCGCGCGGCGCCGGCCCAGTACACGTCGGCGGCGCGTTCGATAAGCGAGCGTTGCATACCCGCCATGTCCGCCCATTTCATCTGCGCGGGTTCCTTGCCGGTGAGCATGACGTCGTAGGCCAGCTTGCATACCCGTTCGATCGACGCCGCGCGGTAGACGGCTTCGGCGAGCGTGCGGCCGGTTGCGATGACGCCGTGGTTGGCCAGGATCGTCAGGTTGGCGTCTCCGATGTGCGCCGCGAGATCGGCTGCGCGGGAAGGGCTGTCGACTTCACCATCGTAGGTGTCAACCAGGCACAGGTCGTCGAGGAACAGCGAGCCGGTCTGATGCACCAGGTCGGGCAGCCTGCCCAGCGCAGCGAGTACGCACACGTAGTAGGGGTGGTTGTGAATGACCACCCGTGCGTCGTCGCGTACGCGGTGCAGTTCGGTATGGATGTGGATAGCCGGGGTGACATCCCACCGGCCACGGACCACTCGCGCCTCGGCGTCCACCACGCAGATATCCGACGCGGTGAGCTCCTGCCACCACAATCCCCACGGATTGACCAGCATGTCGGTGTGCCCGTCGGGTTGCCAGGTGATGTGTCCGGCCATGTTCTCGGCAAACCCGATCGCGGCGAGGTGGCGGAAGGCCACGGCCAGCGCCTGCTCGTCGGACAGTTCGACGCCGATCGGGGGCATCACGGCCGGCACCCACACCTCCAGACCGCCCGGGCGTGGCTCAGCAGTGTTCATCATCGACCTCCATCCTGGCGCGAATGTCTTCGCGGAGAGCGCTTTTGGCAACCTTGCCACCCGAGGAACGGGGCAGCTCGTCGACCGCGATCAGTCGCTCGGGCAGTAGCTCCTTGGAAAAGCCCAAGCCCAGCAGATGATTCACCAGGTCGGCCAGCTCCAGGGTGCGCGAGCCGACGAGTTCGGCATAGAGGCAGACCTTTTCGCCGAACACCGGATCGGGCATCGCGACCGCTGCGGCCACCGCGATCGCCGGATGAGTCAGCACGGCGTCTTCGACCTGCGCCGCACTGATGTTCTTGCCGCCGCGCACAATGAACTCGGAGATCCGGCCGGTGACCGTCAGGTACCCCTCGGCGTCGATCTCGCAGAGGTCACCCATGCGCATCCACCCGTCGCTGGTGAACAGCTTGTCGTGGTCGGTGCCGTCCAGATAGCCGAGGCTGGTCGCCGGTCCCCGGCAGGCAGGCTGGCCGCGACCCGTCGCGGTGACGTCGCGATCCCCGTCGAAAAGCCGGACCGACATCTCCGGCAGCACCCGTCCAGCGGTCCGCAGCCGGCGTTGCCGCTCATCATCCAACGTGGTCCCGCTGAGCAGCCCGGTCTCGTTGGAGCCGTAGAACTGCAAAATCCTGGCCCCGGTGATTTCCTCGAACTCCGCGGCCGGCCGGTACGGCACCGCCTCACCGCCGGTGAAAACGACACGCAGCGAGCTCAGATCGTAATCCCGGCACCCGGCGTCGGCCATCAGCATCGTCAACTGCGTACTCACACAACACAACACCGTGACCCGGTGGTCGGCTATCGCCTGCGCAGCCGCCCTTGTGGTGAACCGGTCCAGGATCACCGCGGTGGCGCCAAGATGGATCGGAGTCGTATGACTGGTCCAGATCCCGAACCCGAACGGTGTCGCGATGACCGGCAGGAACACGTCGCCAGCGGTCAACAACCCATGGGCGACGGCCTTCAGATGAAAGTAGTGCCAACGGTTTTGGGTATGCACCACACATTTGGGGCGCCCCGTGGTGCCGGAGGTGGAGTTGATCAGGAAGACGTCATCGGGCCCGAGCCGGCAGTCGATGTCCAGCGCCCCGGGTTTGGTCTCGACGCTCAGCGCCGGCGCTCCCCCGCGCCGGCCGAGCACCAGCAACGGCACCGGGTATTGCGCGGCCACACCCGCAGCAGCGTGGCTGCGCAGCCGGTCGCTGATCAGGATTTTCGGCCGGGTATCGCGCACAATCCGCGCGACTTCGCGAGGACCGGCACGCTCGCCGAGCCCGACGACTACGGCCCCGCAGCGCTCGATCGCGACGAACAGCACGTGGATGGCTGCCGAGTCGCCGTGCCACACCGCCACCCAGTCTCCCCGCGCCACCCCGACGCTCGCCAGTTGTTCGGCCAAAGCCATAGCCGCACAGTGAAATTCATGCCAGGTCAGTGGTCCGCCGGGGTAGTCGACATAGGCGGCCCGGTCGGGTAAGAGCTCGGCGTTTCGACGCACCGCATCAGACAACGTGGTGTCCGACCACCAACCGGCCGCACGGTAACGAGCCGACTCGTCGGCACTGAACGCCGCAGAACCCACGGCATCGAGCCCACCGGCACCCATCACCAAATGAAAGGAAAGCAGCGTGGCGTCATCCGAAGCCGCCACGGCGCTACCCTCAACACATCCCCTCGAGCAAAACCAGCGGGAGCGAGCGTGACGGAGATGCCCGACGGTATCTCGATCCGGCAAGCCGAGCCGGCGGACTACGCGAACGTCGCGCCGCTGCACTACCAGAGTTGGCGACTGTCCTACCGGGGAATCGTGATCCCCGAGCTGCTCGATCTCTTCGATTGGCAGACGTGGATCGGTCGGGAATACCCGCTGGCGTTGAGCCGCGACGGGTGGGCGATGTGGCTTGCCGAGTCGCGCGGCCGCATCGTCGGCGTGAGCATCTTCGGCCCGGAGCCGGGCAATCCCGACCATCTCGAGATCGACGCCCTCTACGTCGCCGCGGGACATGAACGCCGGGGCATCGGCAGTCTCTTGCTCGACCATGCGCTCGGCTCCGAGCCCTCGCATGACGCAGTCCTGTGGTGTGCCGAGATGAACCATCAGGCGCAGCGCTTCTACCAGAAGAAGGGCTTCCAGCCCGACGGGCGCTCCGACCTCTTGACCTTGATACCGGGCGTGCTGGCGGTACCCCAGATAGGTTTCACCCTGCATCGATCCACCGGCCGGGGCTGAGTCGTCCTACCGGTAACAATCAGCCGCGCGGCAGGCGGATCTTCCACCGCACGAAGCCGACGTAGAAAACACTGATCAGAACCAGCATGCCCATGTCGAACCACCACGCGCCGGGCGTGTGCTGCCAGTGCGAATCCTTCGGAGTCAGCGGGCCGGGCACCAACTTGATCAGGTCGACGGTGGAGGCCGATGCCGCGAATCCCCAGCGCGCCGGTGTCGCCCAAGACATCTGGTCGAGGCCGGCACGCCCGGTGACCGGAATCATGCCGCCGGAGAACACCAACTGCGACATGACCGCGACCACGAGCAGCGGCATGATCTGTTCATTGGATTTGGCGATAGCCGACAACGCCAGCCCGAGCATCGCTGAGGCGACACAGGTCAACGCGACGTCGGCGAACAGTTCGAGACCCGGCTTGCCCAGCGCCACCGCACCCTGCGTCGGGCCACCCTTGCCGATCAGCACGATGATCGTGACGATCGCCGACTGAACCACCGCGAACACGGTGTACACACAGATCTTGGCGATCAGGTACGCGGTGGTGGACAGGCCGACCGCCTGTTCTCGCCGGAAAATGGGCCGCTCACCGATGAGGTCGCGGATGGTCAGCGCGGTTCCCATGAAGACGGCGCCGACATTGAGCAACACCAGGATCTGGCCGGGCTCGTTGGGGGCATTGCCTATCGGATTGGGAAACCCGAAGCCGACGTCACCGGGTACCGACATCGACAGCGAACCCATGATGAACGGCAGCAGCGCCAGAAAGATGAAGTAGCCGCGGTCGGAGACGATCAACCGGATCTGCCGCCGCGCGATCGTGGAGAACTGCCGGAACAGGCTGGTATGCGACGGATCACCCAACTCGGCGGGTTGCTCGGCCGGCGGTGGTGGCGGGGGCGGGCCCGTGCGCGTCAGATACCGTGCCTGGGCGCCGTCCGGGTCGTCGGCGACCGTGCTGAAGATGTCGGCCCAGTTGGTGGTGCCCATGGCCGGGCCGATCTGGTTGGGCGGTCCGCAGAACGCGGTCTTGCCGCCGGGGGCCAGCAGCAGCACCTGATCGCAGACGTCGAGATAGGTCAGCGAATGGGTGACCACCAGCACCACCCGGCCGGCATCGGCCAACTGCCGCAGCATGGTCATGACCTGGCGGTCCAGCGCCGGGTCCAGACCCGACGTCGGCTCGTCGAGGATCAGTAGCGACGGTCCGGTCAGCAGTTCCAGCGCCACCGACGCACGTTTACGCTGACCGCCCGACAGCTTGTCGACCCGGGTCTCGAGATGCTTGGACATCTCGAGTTCCTCGAGAACCCGGGCAACCACCTGTTCCCGGTCTTCCTTGGTGGTGTCGGGCGGCAGCCGCAGCTCGGCGGCATACATCAGCGCTTGTTCGACGGTCAGCTGGCCGTGCACCACGTCGTCTTGCGGGACCATGCCGATCCTGCTGCGCAGCGAGGCGTATTCGGCGTGAACGTTGTGGCCTTCGAACGCCACCGTGCCGCTGGTCGGATGCGTGTAGCCGGCCACCAACCGCGCGAAGGTCGACTTGCCCGCGCCGGAGGGGCCGATGACGGCCGTGAGCATTCCCGGGCGCGCGGTCAACGAAATGTTGTCCAGCAAAGCCTTGTTGTTCTCGATCGTCCACGTCACCCCGCGTACGTCGAGACCGCCGGTGCGCGTCTCCAGCAGGGTCTCTTCGCGCCGCGCCAGTGCGCCGCCGGCGAAAACCAGGTCGATGTTGCCGATCGTGACGACGTCGCCGTCATGCAGCAGCGCCGATTCGACCCGCACCCCGTTGACGAAGGTGCCGTTGATGCTGCGGTTGTCGCGGATCTCGGTGCCGCCGGGCGTGGGGACCAGGGTGGCGTGGTGGCGCGACGCCAGCACCTCGGGGATGACGATGTCGTTGTCGTCGGCCCGGCCGATCCGCAGCGAGCCGGGCGGCAACTCCCCCGCGGCTTTGCCGGGCCGCAGGATCTTCATCATCGACGTCGCGATGTTGCCCGTTTCCCCGCTACGGACGGCTACCGGAGGCGGCGGACCCCCCGCGGATGGGCGGTAAATCTGCGGTGCGGCCTGCGGCCCCGACTGCGGGCGGACCGGTTGAGCGCCGGTCGGGTAGTGCGGCGGCGGTCCCGACGGCGGCGCGTGCTGTGGGCCGCTGGACGGTTGGGCGGGTATCCGGGTGGTCGGCGGTGGCTGCTGCGGCGCTTGTGGCTGCGGCGGCGCTTGTGGCTGCGGTGGCGGCTGGTGCGGCTGCCATTGGGCGCCGGTCTGCGGCGCAGCGTGGGCCGGCCAGGGTCCGCTCGGGATAGGGGGCACCGGCATCGCCGTGGTCGGCGGTGGACGCCCGACAGAACCCTGCTGGCGGCGACCGACCTCGAAGTCCAGCGCCGGACCGTCGGGATTGCCGATGTTGACCCGCTGGCCGTCGTGGATGTCGACGACCGGTACACGGCGATTGTTGACATAGAGGCCGTTGAGGCTGCCGTTGTCGATGGCGATCCAGCGGCCCTGGTCGAAGCGCAGCAACAGGTGTACTCGCGAGATAAGCGGGTCCGCGACACGCACGTCGGCGCGTAGATCACGGCCGATAACGACATCGTGGCCTGCTGCGAAGGTGCGCTCGGCTCCGTTGTATCGCACGGTCAGCACTGGTGGCGCGATTGTTTGGGTCATCGGGACCAACTGTAACGGCAGCAGCGCCAAGTGCAGAACAAGACGTGGATGAGTGTTCGTCGCGTGGAATCAGTTCGAGACATCTCGTCTCCCGCCGCCGTTGCCGGCAGCACGGACTGTGGCGCACGCGGGGACCGGCAGGCCGTGGGGCCGATTCGGCGGCGCGCAGCGCGAACTCCGTGTGACTGCAAACGGACGCGGATATACTTCATTGCCCGACGAAAGCCTCACACTCCATCCGACAGGACCGCCGGGTACGCGCCTGTCGGCCAGCAAGGAGATCTCGATGCGTCCCTGGAAGCGGCCTGCGGCCGCCTTGGCGGCAGGGGCATTGGCGTTCACCGCCGTGCCGGAAGTGTTCGACATCATGGCGCCGGCCGCCCAAGCGCGCGCGGATGTGTGCGTCAACGCCGGCCGGCGGGTTTCGGTCAGCGGGTGCGCCAACATTGCCGATGCGGTAGCTCCCTACGTTCCGCCCCCAGCCGAATACGCACCGTTGCCGGAGGACTACCCACCTCCCCCGCCACCGGCGCCAAATGTCAACGTCTGCGCCAATGTCGGTCGGCGGGTCAGCGTCAGCGGCTGCGTGTAGCCGCGGTCCATCAGGGCCAGCCGTTGCTGCGGCGAATCTCCTCGCGGCATTGACGACGGGTTTGGCCGGTCTGTTGCATGCAGATCTGGATCGGCGATTCCTGCTCGGTGGGTAGCGGCGACTCGGTGGGCTCCGCGGTGGCGGTGATCGTCGGACTCGCGACCGTGCCGGACGTGAGCGACCAGATGGTCGTGTTGGTGCCCTGCAGCGGCGAGCAGTAGGCGGTGGCCCCGGTTTTGGTGACGCCGGTACTGCCCAGCGGTGAACAGACGGCGCCGATGACCACGACGGGTGCCGGGGCTGCCGACGTAGTGGTTTCGGTCTGTGCGGCCGCGGTAGTAGACGGTGTAGTCAGTGGCGTCGCGGTGGTAGGAGTGGCGATAGAAGTGGTGGTTGTCGCCGGCGAGCCGGATGTTGTTGCGGACACGGCGCGCTCGTCGTCGGCGCGCTGGAACTCGCGGAGCGCTACTACGATCGCGATGACCAGCAGTATCGCCAGCACCGCGGGGACCAGCACGGCTGGTCGTACCAGCGACCGTTTGGCCGGCGGCACGGGCACCGCGACGGGTTGGGCGATAGTTTCGTCGGCATCGCCAGCACCGCCCAGCCGATGGCCGAGTGCCCGGGCGAAGTCGATGCACCGCTGATAGCGGTCCTTGGGATCTTTGGCCAGTGCTTTGGCGAACACGGGGTCGAGGTCCGCCAGGGCGGGCAGCCGATCACCGATCGGCGGGGGCGACGCGCTGAGGTGCTGGCTGATCACCACGGCGGGGTTGGAGTGCTGGAACGGTGGGGTGCCGGTGAGCAGGTGAAACGCCGTCGCGGCCAGGGCGTACTGGTCGGCCCGGCCGTCGAGGTCTTGGCCCATCAGCTGTTCGGGCGCCGCGTAGGACACGGTGCCCACCGTCATATTGGTCGCGGTCAACCCGCTGGCTTCGCCCACCCAACCGGCGATCCCGAAGTCGGCCAACATGATTCGCCGGTCCGCGGAGTCTGGCTTGGCGATGAGGATGTTGGCGGGCTTGACGTCGCGGTGCAGCAGCTTGTGTTCGTGGGCGTAGTCGAGCGCTTCGGCGACCGCAGTGATGATCGCGGTGACCTCGGGGCCCGGCATCCCGTTGGGATAGCGCTCGCGCAGCAACCGTACGGCGTCCACACCGTCGACGTAGTCCATGTCGATCCACAACTGGCCGTCGGCTTCGCCCCGATCGTGGACCGCGACGATATGCGGATGCCACAGCGAAGCCGCGGCGTCCGCTTCACGGTTGAAGCGTTCCCGGTACTCGGTGTCGGCCGACACCTCCGTCCGGAGTACCTTCAGGGCATCCTGGCGGGGCAGTCTCGGGTGCCGGGCCAGGTAGACCTCGCCCATCCCGCCGGAGCCCAGCTGTCGGACGATGGTGTAGCCGGCGAACGTCGAACCTTCGGCGAGCGGCATGGCGGCATCGTAGCCCGCCATGTCGATGAGGGGTCGAAGATCAGGGTGTCCGGCCAGGTCAGGACTTACCGGCTGTGATCGATCACACGGGCGCTGCGGCGACCGACTACCGGTTGGTCGCGTTTTCGAGGCCAAGACGCCGGGTAACCCGGCGTCCATGCGCGATAGCCCCATGCGTGATAGCAATGTCTTTCCCGACGACGTGCCCGTCGCCGATGCCGTGCAACAACGGCTGCCGACCGCGGACTCTCCGTCGAACGACCTGTCCGACGGATCCGAAGGAGCGGTCCCAACCTGGTCGCACCCCGACGATGTGCCGCTCGAGACCACGGCATACGACTGGCAGGAGCAGCGGGAAACGGTGCTGATCGACGACGAGTTGGACGAACCGCAGCGGCAGGAATTGGACCTGCCACCGGGCCACGAGGCCTAGGTCGCGCGGCTCAGGCGCCCGGCAGAATATCGAAGAGCGGCCGGATGCTGACTTGGAAGTTGCCCGGACCCGCGGTCGCCAAGGTGCCGTCTGCCACGGACACGGCGAGATTGAGGAATCCGTTGAAGGCTTTGGCACCCGAGCCGATGCCGCCGACGATCGCGAGGTTGGCGCCCGCCAACGCGCCCGCCGCGTCGCCGGCCAGGGCCGTGTTGTTGCCTCCCACGACGACCGCGACATTGAGCGGTCCGTTGGCGCCGGCGAGGATCCCGTGGTTGTTGTCACCGACCACGGTGGCGGCGTTGAGGATGTTGGCCGGGCCGTTACCGACGGCTTCGACTCCGTTGTTGCCGAAGCCGACGACGGTGGCGACGGTGGCGAGATCGGCAGCGCCCTGCCCGCGGGCCGCGACGTTGATGTTGGAATCACCGACAGCGGTGGCGATGCTGCCGATATTGACCCCGCCACCGCTGGCCGCGATGGTGTTGTTGTCGCCGATGGCAGTCGCGGCGATGGCGATGTTGCCGCCCACGCCACCGGCCTGGGCCGCCACGTTGGTGTTGCCATCACCGATGGCGGTGCCCAGGGTGGCGATATTGCCGCCGAGCCCCGATGCGGTGGCCGAGGCCCCGTTGTTGCCGCCGGCGGCAGTCGCCAAGGTGGCGATGTTCTCCACGCCGGACGCCGAGGCTGTGGCCGAATTGCCGCCACCGATGAACGCGGTGGCGACGGTAGCGGTATTGCCCGCGCCGCTGGCGGTGGCCGAGACCGCGTTGCCGTCGGTGATCGTGGTTCCCAGGGTGGCGATATTGCCGCCGATGCCGACCGCTCTGGCCACCGCGGCGGTGTTGTTGTTGCCGATCACAGTGGCCAGCGTGGCGATGTTGCCGCCCACCAGACCGCCGGCTTCGGTGACTCCCCCGGTGTTGTTGTCGCCGATCACGGTGCCCAGGGTGGCGATGTTCTCCACGCCGAAGGTGCTGACTTTCATCTGGTTGCCGCTGCCGATCACGGTGGAGGCGGTGGGGACATTGCCCACGCCGGTCGCACCAGCCGTGGCGATGTTGTTGTCGCCGAACGCATTGGCCAAGGTGGCGATATTGGCGCCGATTCCCCCGGCCGCGGCGCTGACTTGACTGTTGCCGTTGCCGATTGCGGTGGCGACGGTGGCGATGTTGCCTCCCACGCCCGTCGCGCTGGCGGCGACCCCATTGCTGTCGCCGCCTGAGGTCGCAAAGGTGGCGATATTCTCCAGGCCGAACACGGTGACTTCGGCGGAGCCCTTGTCGCCGATGGCGGTGGCAACGCTGGCGATATTGCCCGAGCCGGTGGCACTGGCCGCGACCGTGGTGTTGCCGTCACCGATCACGGTGCCCAGGGTGGCGATGTTGCCGCCGATGCCCACGGCTTTGGCGCCCGTGGTGGTGTTACCGCTGCCGAACACCGTGGCCAGGGTGGCGATATTGCCGCCCGCTCCGCCGGACTCGGCGGCTACCGTGCCGTTGCCGTCACCCCACGAGGTCGCCACGGTCGCGATGTTCTCCACGCCGAACGAGTTGGCAACCAGCCCGCTGCCGCTCCCGAAACTGGTGGCGACGGTCGCAATATTGCCCAGCCCGGTCGCGCTGACCTGGGCCGTGTTGTTGTCACCGAAAACGGTTGCCAGGGTGGCGATATTGCCGCCGCCGCCGCCGGCCGAGGCGCTGACCTGGCTGTTGCCGTCGCCGATTGCGGTGGCGATGGTGGCGACATTGGCGCCCAGGCCCGGGTTGCCGGCGGCGACCCCGTTGTTGTCACCGATTGCGGTGGCAAAAGTGAAGTCGTTCTCCACACCGAACCCCGAGATTTTGGCGGAGTTGCCGTTACCGATGAGCGTCGCGACGTTCGCGGTATTGCCGACGCCGAGCGAACTGACCGACGCCGTGTTGTTGTCACCCCAAACGGTGGCCAGGGTGGCGACGTTCCCGCCACCGCCGCCGGCCTCGGCGCTGACCTGGCTGTTGCCGTTGCCGATTGCGGTGGCGATGGTGGCGACATTGGCGCCCAGGCCCGGGTTGCTGGCGGCGACTCCGTTGTTGTCACCGATTGCGGTGGCAAAAGTGAAGTCGTTCTCCACGCCTAACCCCGAGATTTTGGCGGTGTTGCCGTTACCGATGAGGGTCGCGACGTTGGCGGTGTTGCCGACGCCGAGCGTGCTGACCGAGGCTGTGTTGTTGTCTCCGAACACGCTGGCCAGAGTGGCTATGTTGCCGCCGCCTCCGCCGGCCTCGGCGCTGACCTGAGTATTGCCCTGGCCGATGGCCGTCGCGAAGGTCGCGATGTTGGCGCCGACTCCGGGCGTGCTGGCCGAGACGTTGTTGTTGTCACCGTAGGAGGTGGCCACCGTGGCGATATTTTCCACCCCGAGAGCGCTGGCCGAAGACGTGTTGTTGTTACTGAACAGCACGGTGGACACCGTGGCGATGTTGCCGGCGCCCAGCGCGCTCGCCGAAGCGGAGCTCTTGTCGCCGATCACGGTGGCCACCGAGGCGATATTGCCGCCTCCGGCGCCGGACACGGCGCTGACCTGAGTGTTGTCGCTGCCGATGGCGGTGGCGACGGTGGCGATGTTGGCGCCCAGCCCCGGCGCGCCAGCGGCAATTCCGTTGTTGTCACCGATCGCGGTGGCCACCGTGGCGATATTTTCCACGCCGATCACATTGACGTCGGCGGTGTTGTTGTCCCCGATGACGGTGGCGACGCTGGCGATATTGGCCGCACCAAGGGCCTGGTTGGTGACGCTGTTGCCGTCACCGAGTGCGGTAGCCACGGTGGCGATATTGCCGCCGCCGGGGCCGGCTACGGCGTTGACCTGGGTGTTGCCCTGGCCGATAGCGGTGGCCACGGTGGCGATGTTGCCCCCGATACCGGGCGCGGATGCCGAGACATTGCTGCCGTCACCCAAGGCGGTGGCCACGGTGGCGATATTCTCCACCCCCAACGCGCTGGCGTCGGCGCTGCTGTTGCTGCTGAACAACACGGTCGCTACGTCGGCGATATTGCCGGCACCCAGGCCGCTGGCCGAGGCCGTGTTGTTGCCCCCGAACAGCACGGTCGCCACCGAGGCGATATTGCCGCCCCCGGCGCCAGACTCGGCGGCAACCTGATTGTTGCCCTGGCCGATACCGATGGCGGTGGCGACGGTGGCGATATTGCCCCCCACGCCAAGCGAATTGGTGGCCGAGACCCCGTTGTTGTCGCCGATCGAGGTGGCCACAGTGGCGATATTTTCCACGCCGAACGAGCTGGCAGACACCGTGTTGTCGTTGCTGAACAATGCGGTGGACACGTTGGCGATATTGCCGGCACCGAACGCGCTTGCCGTGACCTTGTTGCCGTTACCGAACGACGTCGCGACGGTAGCGATATTGCCGCCGGCCCCGCCGGCGTCGGCGCTGACTTGGCTGTTGTCGTTGCCGAATGCGGTGGCGACGTTGGCGATATTGCCGCCGACGCCCACGCCGCTGGCTCCGACCGCATTGTTGTTACCGGCCGTGGTGGCCACCGTGGCGATATTGTCTACGCCGATCGCTTTCGCGGTAGCCGAGTTGCCATTGCCCAGCGCGGTGGCCACGTTGGCGATATTGCCCGCACCGAGCGCGCTTGCCGCCACGTTCGGGGCGTTGTTGCCGAACGCGGTAGCCACCGTGCCGATATTGCCCGTGCCGGTGGCGTCGGCCGTCACCGAGCTGTTGCCATTGCCGCCCGCGGTGGCCACCGTCCCGATGTTCTCCGCACCGAACGAGTTGGCTTTGACCACGTTGTTGTCGCCGAACAACGCGGTGGCCGCGGTGAGGGTGTGCGCACCGGTCGCGCTGGCGGCAACCGTGTTGCCGTCCCCGACGAACACGGTGGCGGCGGTGCCGAGATTGCCACCCACGCCGGTCGCGGTGGCCGCGACGGAGTTGTTGTTGCCGAAGGCGCTGGCGAGAACGATCTCATTGAGGCCCGCGCCGCCCGCCTGGGCCAGGACCGTGTTGTTGCCGCTACCGGCGACGGTGGCCACCACGGCGTTGTTCTCCACGCCGAACGCGTTGGCAGCGACCCCGGAATTGTTGCTGCCGAACACGGCCGACACGATGCCGGTGTTTTCCACACCGTTGACGACGGCCGAGACGTCGGTGTTGTTGTTGCCGAACACCGCCGCCACGGTGGCGTTGTTCTCCACACCGTTGGCGATGGCGGTAACCGTGTTGTCGCTGCCGAACGCGGCAGCCACGGTGCCGATATTGCTGACGCCGATGGAACTGGCCCTGATCGTGTTGTTGTTTCCGAACGCGAGAGCGCCGGTGCCGAGGTTGACTCCGCCGGTGGCGCTGGTTGAGCTGTTGCTGCCAAACGAGCCGGCAACGTTCAGGACGCCGCCGGTGGCCTCGGCGGTGCTGCCGCTACCGAAGGCAAGAGCGATGTCGGTCACGCCGGCATTGGCCGTGCTGTTCGCCCCGGAGGCGACGGCCAGGCCGCCAAAGGTCGAGTTGGCGTTCGCGGTGCCGCTCTGCACCAGCTGCAGCCCGAAGATGGAGATACTGAAGTCCGTTGCGGCCGGCAGCGCCAGCGCCTGCTGCAACGGCGCCAGCTGTGCCGCCGCCGCCGACACACCGGTGTGGTAGGCCGACATCACGGCCACATCGGCGGCCCACATCTCCTCGTACAAGCCCTCGGTCGCCGCTATCGCAGGTGAGTTCTGGCCGAACAGGTTCGAGATCACCAGCGCCACCAGATCGTTGCGGTTGGCCGCCACCAGGGCCGGATGGACGATCGCCGCCTGTGCGGCCTCGAACACCGCCGCGACCGTGGTGGCCTGCCCGGCCGTCCCTGCCGCTGAAGCTGCCGCCGCGCTCAACCAGCTCGCGTAGGGTGCCGCCGCGGCCGCCATCGCCGCCGAGGCTGGGCCCTGCCACGCCCCGCGCGCCAGTCCAGCTGTGACCGAGGTGAACGACGACGCCGCGGCCTGTAACTCGTCGGCCAGACTTCCCCACGCCGCCGCTGCCTCCAACATCGGTTGGACCCCGGCGCCGGCAAACATCCGTAGCGAGTTGATCTCCGGCGGCAACACGGAAAAGTTCATCGGATCCATCCTTTTCCTATTTGGTTCCTATTGGCGGGGCTTTGTGCTGGCCGTCTCACCGGGAACACCGTCGCGAATAACCGGCTGTTCCTGGCCAGCTGCCCGCGCCCGGTGCAGACCTCCGGGCGGCCCCGCGTGGCCGCGTCCCATCGCGCACCTCCCGCCACGAGAACCAGGCCACCGACCGGTCATCGAACAGCTTGGCAGCAAAAACATATCTGGCTTTGACACGCAGTACCTGCGTTTGCCTGAAATACCGTCGTCGGTCCGAAAAATCTCGGGTGCCACGGCCGTCACCACACGGCTAAGAGTTGGTTGTGCAGCGAGTGAAGACAACGATAACGATTATGCCGCAACGATTTTCGAAACGGATCGAAAATTTTGCGGCCGGAATTGGAGCCCAGGAAATTTTCCGCTCCGAAGATGGCAAATGGCCGCTCCCACGGCGCGGGCCACGCCGTCGACCAGGTACCGCCGCCGGTTAAGGCCCTACCGGGTGGTCCCGTCGCGAAATCGGGACAAGGTCGTCGACGGCGTTCGCAGAACTGCAGGTCTTGCTCTTCTTCTTCCCGGCGCAGGTTATCCCAGCACGGTGTGCATCAACATCACGTTGTATGCCGACCACAGCGACAGGTTGAAGTACACGTCTTTACCGGTCGACCAGGGATGCATCATCGGCGCGTAGATGCCGCCAGGCATCTGCCAGGACGACACGAGCATTTGCTCGGGGCTCCACGGGCCCTGCGGAGCCGGCGCAGTGCGCGCCACGACGTCGTTCATACCGTTGGTGTACATCACCAAATATTGCTTCAGATAAGTGTTGTATTGAGCCGACATTTCGCCCACCGGTCCCGGGATAACCGGCGTCGCGGCATCCGGTTTGTTCGGTACCCAGGAATTCGAGTCACCGTTCCAGTATTGGTATTTGCTCAGATCCGGCACGAACTGCTGGGGAACTCGTGCTACATACGCCGAACCGCCGCGTCCCGGTGGGGTGCCGAACGAGTACAGGTAGCCGTCGTTGGACTTGACGAAAGCCCCCATCTGGAAGTTTTCGTTGCCAGGCACAGACCTGGCTCGTCCGGTGTCGGGCCCGGAGGCGCGGATGGTGCCGGGATAGACCCCCCAGTTCTGGCCGTTGTCCTTGGACACCGCGATGCCCGAGTAGTTGGTGGTCCATTCACCGTCGCGGCCCCAATCCCTAATGGACATGAAGTTGATGTATTGGGTTTTCCCTATGGAGATTCCGGAGGTCGGAATGATTCCGGTCTCGTTGGGCGCCCACTTGATGCTGCTAATGATCTGCTTGGAAAAGCCCGGTTGACGCACCGGCGAACCGGAATACCGGTTGGCGGCGTCGCCGGGCGCGACGCGAATTCCGTCGCCCAGGTCACGGTCCTGACTGCGGAACAGCGTGTTGTACCGCCACTGGTGTTCGTTGACCGCGCAATAGCCGAAGGTGTCACCGAAGGCCATGAGTACCTGGTGGTTGGCGGGATCGCCGTTGTCCCAAAGGATTCCGAGGTCGGTTCCGGAAATGCCGAATTGTTCGAGAGTCTTGTTGGGGCTGTCGGGTCCGGTCACCCACTCGGCAAGCGACGTCGTGGCACCCCCGAGTGCGGCGCCAGGATCGGGTGCCCCGGGCGCCGGCACCGGCGCCGCATTGGGGGCCAACTGGGTCGCATTGGGAGACGGGTTGCCCGGGTTGGGCGGAGCGGGCGGGGGGACCGCCGCCTGGTGCGGCGGAGTCGCCGCTTGCTGCTGTATCGGAGCGGACCGAGGACCCGGATTCATCAACCGTGACAGGGGGCCCAGTCTGGGCAACGGCGCCCGGTCATTCGCACCACGAGGCCTCGGCCCCCTCGTCATCGGGCCGAGCGTCGTGCCGCCCGGGTTGGTCACAATGGCGTTCGGCGGCGGCGGGGCGTTGGCGGCGTCCCCGCTGCACGGCACCGCCGTCGCTGCCGGCGCCAGGCCCACCGCACTGATGAGTCCCAATGCAGCCGCCGACGCCACCGATACCGACACGACTCGATGAATCGCCGACATGTCACAACCTTCCAGGGGCACAAACGTCGGATTGACGTCCGCAGTTGGCTGATGTGACGATAGTGATTCATGTGGTCGTTGTGATCACGGATCCGTGATAGGTATGCACCTGTGATCGTGTCGCAGTCCCAACGCAACCCGCGCCCCGCGTATTTCACCCCCTGGCCGGCACGGAAGCATCGAGAACAGGTCTTACCTCCCGAAGCCCGCGTCCCGCAACGCCCGGGCCATCGAGCCAGCCGGCGAGTTGGCCGACTGATGGCCGAAGTTCTTGCCATGAGCCGAGTTTCGCCGCTCTAGTCGGCTCACCGGCCGGCGTTGCGGATCGTCGTTGAGGCGCAGGCTCAGTCCGACCCGCCGGCGTTCGACGTCGACATCGATGACCTTCACCCGCACCACCTGTCCGGACCGTACGACGTCGTGGGGGTCGGCAACGAAGCGCTCGGCCATCGCGGAGACATGCACCAGGCCATCCTGATGCACGCCGATGTCGACGAAGGCGCCGAAAGCGGCGACGTTGGTCACCACCCGTTACCTGAAATGTGAGTGTTTGTGTGACTGGGCATTTCAGGCAGCCCGTCCTTTCGGGCGGGCACTCCGTTGAGAAACGGTTCCGGTTTCACTGCCACCAGCCGCGC